>CALSME010000003.1 GCA_943787375.1 uncultured Polaribacter sp. | reverse complement strand
ATTTTTATAGTCTACTGCTACAAAAGGAGTCGCTTTCTTAAGAATTAGTTTTTCTTCAAAAAAGATACGCTTAATTTCATTTGTCTTTTCAAGTTGAATTTTATCATTTGGATTTACAATAGCGATGCCGCCTTCGTTCTTAAGATACGTGTACAACTCTGATTTTCCTTTGATAACGCCTTCAACACCTCCAAAACCCTCTAGATGTGCTTTTCCAAAGTTTGTTATGTATCCAAAGTTAGGTGCACATAAGTGAGACAGCAATTTAATTTCTTTTTGATGATTTGCACCCATTTCAACAATGCCAATTTCAGTTTTGGCATTCATAGACAAAAGAGTTAGCGGAACTCCAATGTGATTGTTTAAATTTCCTACTGTTGCCACCGTTTTATACTTCTTTGATAAAACAGCATGCAGCAACTCTTTCGTTGTTGTCTTTCCATTACTACCCGTTAAGCCAATAATTGGAATGTTTAATTGCTTTCGGTGATAGTTTGCTAGTTTTTGTAAGGTCTCTAATACATTTTCAACCAGTAAAATATTTGGTTTTGTTACATAGATAGGTTCTTCCACAATACTATAAATAGCTCCCGCATCAAGCGCCTTTTCAGCAAAAGCGTTTCCGTTAAAATTAGGGCCTTTTAAAGCAAAGAAAATAGTGTTTTTTCGAATACTTCTTGTATCGGTATCTACTAAGAAATGCTGTTTATAATATTTATAAAGTTCCTCGATTTTCATTTTTTAAAGATAAAAAAAACCTCATTGATTTTAAGCAATGAGGTTCAATATTGTTTTAATTTGAAAAGGATTACCTCGCTGGGTTTCTTGCTTTTCTTTTTTCTGAACTCATTGGACCTAATTTATCTGATACACATCTGAATCCGATATAATTTGTTGCCATGTATTCAGGTAAATACCTTCTCTGTGCTGGATCTAACCAATATTCTCTGTCGGACCAAGCACCTCCTTTATAGACTCTTGTATTGTCACTAATTAAAGTTGTTCTTTTTTCTGTATCATATTCCACTCTTCGTGATACCAGTTAAAGGGTCTTTAATAAATTCAGGTCTATTTGGAGAGTTGTACATACTTTGCTCCATTTTGTCCTTACCAAAATCTCGTGATGAATTGATATCTCCATCATTAATATCTGCATTCTTTGATTTTGTGAAATTTCTTCTAAGTGCTACGTCATCCGATGCTATTGGATCGTATTTTATAGTTCCTGGTAAATCTAATGGAATAATTTTTCCATTTTCTAAAGTATCATACTTAATTGCTGCTCCTTCTGTACCAACGATGACCACTTTTCCTTCTTCATTAATTCTTTTTTTATTGAAAACGTTTCCTCTATAGTAATTAAAGTCATTTGCATCTGAATCGATAATTGGTCTATAAACATCTGAAACCCATTCAGCAACGTTTCCAGACATGTCATAAATTCCAAAAGCATTTGGTGGATACGATTTTATTTTGATTGGAATGTCAGAACCATCTGAGCTCCATCCAGATAAACCGCTATAATTTCCTTTACCTTGTTTGAAATTGGCAAGTTGATCTCCTTTATATCTTTTAGACTTAGATCGGGAGTATTTCCCATTCCAAGCATATTTTTTTCTACCTCTTATGGTATTGTATTCGCGATTTTCAACATTCGCTTTTGCAGCAAATTCCCACTCAGCTTCGGTAGGTAGTCTAAATTTAGTTTGTAAAATACCGTCTGCTTTTGTAATTTTTCTACCTTGAAAAGCGTCTTTTCCAGGCCTAGTTTGTCCTTTTGCTCTTCGTTGTTTTACACCTCTCTTGTAGATTGTGGTATCGCCTGCAAACATTTGGTTTGCATCTGTTAAAAAGACATCCGTATCAAAAAAGTTTCTAGTAGTATCTGCCTCAAAAATATTTTTAATGTGGCCTTTATCTATTAATGTTTTTAAATTAACAGCATTGGTTCTCCATTTACAATATTCAGTAGCTTGCAACCAACTCACCCCAACCACTGGATAATCTGCATAAGCAGGATGGCGAAAGTAGTTTTCAGTTAATAATTCTGTATTTCCCAAGCTTTTTCTCCAAACTAAGGTATCTGGTAATACAGAGTTATATATGTGCTTGTATTTTTCTTCCGATGGTGGAAAAACATCTTTTGTATACTGTGCGTATAAAAAATATTCAGAATTTGAAACCTCTGCTTCATCCATAAAAAATGAACGAACATGTATTTTCTTTGGAGTTGTATTCCAATCAAACATTACATCATCTTGAACTTGTCCCATTGTAAAAGAACCACCTTCAACAGCTACCATCCCTGAAGGGGGTGTCTGACCTTTATAAGATTCTCCACGAACATAGTTTCCGTTTTTTGGATCATTAAAGCTTAAACCTGTTAGTGAAGATTTTCCTGAGGAAGATCTGTTACAACTAACAAAGAATAGTGTTGCTGCTACAACAAAAGTTATTTTTAAAAAGTTTTTCATTTCCTAATTAAAATTGATGGGGTTTTTATTTCGTGTGCTAATTTACAATAATTATACTTTCATACAAGAAAAATAATAAATATAACGCTTCAAACTATTGTACACAGAACCAAAACGATTCCTTTTTTATTTTAGTATAATTTATCTTTGATTCTATTGAAATATATTTAAAATATTTGCGTTATTTGAATACAATTTATGAAAAAAATATTTGCATTCATTTTTCTTGTTTTTTTTGCCAATATAATTGCTGCGCAAACCACAAATTCAGTCTTGTCTCAAGGAGATTGGTATAAGTTTTCAATCGACACTACAGGTGTTTTTAAAATTGATAAACGTTTGTTGCAAAAAATTGGAATTTCTACCAGCAACTTAAACCCCAAGAAAATACATATTTATGGAAATGGAGGTAACGCATTACCAGTTCTAAATTCGGATTTCAGAAATATTGACCTACAAGAAAATGCCATTTATGTAGCAGGAGAGAATGATGGTGTTTTTAATGACAATGACTATATTTTATTTTATGGTCAAGGACCCCATAGTTGGACCGCAGACACAGACACGCAAACAGCAACGCACCATCAAAATATTTTTTCTGATGAAGCCTATTATTTTATAACAATAACAGATACAGATGGAAAAAGAGTGCAACAGAAACCTCCTGTTACCTCAGCAGTCACACAACAGATCACCACTTTTGATGAGTTTGTTTTCTATGAAAAAGAATTGACAAACATTTATGCAGTAGGAAACCAGTGGTTTGGAGAAGATTTGAGTTTCGAGAACACAACCAAAGTCGTACTTCCTTTTTCAAAAGCGCTTCCCGACAGTCCTTTGTCTCTTAAAGTTGGGGGAGCAACAGTCTCTACATCACCGTCAAGTATAGAAGTGCAATTAAATACACAAGACCCTTTTACGATTAATTTCGCAGCTATAAATTTAAATTCGTTAACCAAAGGATATGCAAATCAACGATCACAAGTATTTGTAAACTCAGCAACTTCTTTAGAAGTGACTGTTACTTTTAATAACAATGGAAACCCTTCAGCAAGAGGTTTCTTAGACTACATTGAAGTTGTTGGAAAAAAACAATTGATAGCAGATGGGAATCAATTTTCATTTAGAAGTTTTGAGCAAGCAAATGCTACTGGCAATGTTGAGTTTCGAATATCAAATGCAGCAAATAGTTCTCAATTATGGGACGTTTCCAATCCATTAGAACCCCAATTTATCCTTAACGAAAGTACTGGAGATACGTTCAGCTTTAAGGCAGAAAACGGCTCTTTAACAGAATATGTTGTCTTAGGACAAACCGATTTTTACATTCCAAAAACTATCGAAAACTCCAAAGTAGAAAACCAGAATTTACATGCATTAGCAGATATTAATTATCTCATTATTACCAATAATGAATTAGTAAATCAGGCACAAAGATTAGCTGACTATCATCAAAACAATTCAAATCTTACTACAAAAGTTGTGGTTTTAGAACAGATTTATAATGAATTCTCTTCAGGGTCTAAAGATATAACTGGAATTCGAGACTTTATAAAACATCTTTATGACAACAATTCTGCTGCAGAGAAGAAATTGAAATACGTGACTTTCTTTGGAGATGCTTCCTACGATTATAAAGATCGAATTGCTGGAAATAACAATATCGTCCCAGTGAAATTATCGGACAACAGTTTTAATTTAGCGCAATCTTATGTTACTGACGATTTTTTTGTGATGTTAGAGCCTCACGAAGGAGCTATGGTTAGAACACATACTGTTGATGTTGCCACCGGAAGAATTCCTGTTTCAACAATTGCTGAAGCGACAATAGCTGTCGACAAAATTTTAAGTTATTATGATAAAGAAGCCATTGGTGATTGGCGAAACACCATTACGCTTTTAGCCGATGATATTGATCAAACCGCAGATATCCAAATACAAAGTGGCGTAGAGACTATTGCCGATGATATAAAAAATAACAAACCAATTTTTAATATCAATAAAATATATGTTGATTCTTATGTCCAAGAAAATTCATCTGGAGGAGAACGCTATCCACAAATAAAAACAACCATTACAAATGCTATTGAAAAAGGAACGTTAGTTTTCAATTATTTTGGACATGGAGGTGAAGACGGTTTTGCTTCCGAAAGAATTTTAGAAAAACCTCAAATTCAGGATTTCAATAACCCGAATACCTTACCATTGTTAATTACTGTTACCTGTGATTTCTCTAGATTTGACAATCCAAATAGACTCACAGCAGGAGAACTTACATTTCTCAATCCAATCGGAGGCGCTGCAGCGATGGTAACTACAACTCGTGAAGTATATATTTCTGAAGGACAGAGTTTCAACCAAAAATTAATGCGTTTTATTCTCGAGTACAATCAAGAAGACTTTACCATTTCTGAAGCATTGGCAGAAACAAAAAACGAGTTCTCTAATGCACAAAAATTCTTTATTTATTTCTTTGGAGACCCTGCCATGAAATTAGCAGTCCCAAAACCAAATGTGCGGATTACAAAAATGAACGGTATCGATATTACACAATCGATGGATACATTAAAAGCCCTTTCTAGAGTTAGTTTTGAAGGTGTTGTAACCGATAATTTAAACACCACCCTGGCTGATTTTAATGGGGCCTTGTCGACTACGATCTTCGATAAAACCATTGATAAAAACACCTTAGACAATGATGGTTTTGGAGTAGTTTTAAGCTTTGATACACAAGACAGTAAACTTTTTAGAGGGAATTCTACCGTTCAAAATGGTGCCTTTAATTTCGAGTTTATAGTGCCAAAAGATATTAAAATTTCTTACGGAAAAGGAAAGATGAGCTTCTATGCACAAAATGGTTTGGAAGACAAAGCAGGATATAATTTTGATGTAGTCGTAGGTGGAATTAATGAAAACGCTCCAGAAGATACAGTAGGTCCAGAAATTCAACTCTTTATGAACGATGAATCCTTTATTGATGGCGGAAATACAAATGCATCGCCAAATCTTATTGTACTGTTATCAGACCTTAGTGGTATTAATACCTCAATAACAGCCGTCGATCATGATATTGTAGGAGTGCTAGATGGTGACGATTCGAATCCAATTATTTTAAACGATTTTTATCAAACAGCATTGGATGATTTTACCAATGGAAAAGTAAATTATAAATTAAGAAATTTAGAAGTAGGACCACACACCATAAAAATAAAAGCTTGGGATACGTATAATAATTCATCAGAAGCAACGTTAAACTTTGTGGTTCTCAGTGATACTACTTTAAATTTAGAGAATGTATTAAATTACCCGAATCCTTTTGTTAATTATACAGAGTTTTGGTTCAATCACAATAAGCCAAATGAGCCTTTAGAGGTTCAAGTTCAAATTTTTACAATTTCAGGAAAATTGATCAAAACTCTCCACCAAAATGTGCAAACTTCAGGCAGTTTGTCAAGAAGTATTTCTTGGAACGGTTTGGACGATTTTGGAAACCGAATTGGTAAAGGAGTTTATGTATACAAACTAAAAGTAAAGTCAACATTGAGTAACCTAGTTTCAGAGAAGTATGAAAAATTAGTTATACTTCAATAAAAAGCAGATATTTGTAAAATTATCAAAAAAATAGATCCCATATGAGAAAAATTGTATTGTGCCTTCTTGTTTGTTTTTCATTTGTATTCAATGCAAATGCACAAACCGATATAGATACTAGTGAAATCGGAGGAATTACAACAGCAGCACCTTTTTTATTAATTATACCCGATGCAAGATCGGGCGCTATGGGAGATATTGGGGTTGCTACGAGTGCAGATGCTTTTTCTTTGTTTCACAATCCCGCAAAAATGGCGTTTAGCAATCGACAGGTCAGCGCTGGGATTACCTATTCTCCTTGGCTTAGAAATCTAACAGATGATATTTTTACAGGAAGTGTTTCCTACATGAATCGTTTTAGCGAAAATGCAGCTTGGGGAGCGGATTTTAAATATTTTTCTTTAGGACAAATAGATTTAACAGACAGTGGCGGGAATCCTACAGGAATTATAAATCCAAATGAATTTGTTTTCACAGGGTCGTATGCATTAAAATTGAGTGAAACTTTCTCAATGGGAGTTTCCTTAAAATACCTTCGATCTAACCTAGCGTTTACAGGAACTACATCCACCTTACAACCTATTAACTCTTTTGGTGTTGATGTTTCAGGATATTATCAATCAGAAGAAGAAAACTATGGTACTTTTAATGGTAAATATCGATTCGGTTTTAATGTTGCCAATATTGGACCTAAAGTTTCTTATGTTCCAGGGGAAGAAGATTTCATTCCAACAAATTTGAAAATAGGAGGAGGGTTCGATTTTATTTTAGACGATTATAATACCATATCTACTACCATAGAATTCACAAAATTATTAGTTCCTTCACCACAAACAGACGGTTCAGACGAAGATGTTTCTTGGGTTTCTGGTATTTTCTCCTCTTTTGGAGATGCAGAAGACGGATTTAGTGAAGAGCTACAAGAGTTTACCTATGCATTTGGAACAGAATATTTGTATAACAATGCATTCGCGCTAAGAGCAGGTTACTTTCATGAAAACGAAAATAAAGGAAATAGACAGTTTTTTACAATGGGAGCAGGTTTTAAGACCAATGCATTAAATGTAGATTTATCTTATTTAGCCAATGCTTCTGACGTAAATAATCCCTTAGAAAACTCTTTACGTTTTTCTGTTTCATTTGATTTGGGAGAGATTTATGATGATTATTAAGAAAGTGCTTTTTTTTTAGTAAGTTCGTACCACACAAAAGCAGTCAGAAAAGGCTGCTTTTTTTGACCAATTTATTCTGTATGAAAGAAATAGAAATTACAACATCGGCCCTACTATATAACGACATCTCAGAACTTTCTTCAGAGGATAAGATGCTAATGCATAAAGCAATTGAAGCAAGAAAAACAGCCTATGCACCCTATTCAAAGTTTAGTGTTGGCGCTGCACTATTGTTAGAAAACAATCAAATCGTTTTAGGTAATAATCAAGAAAATGCAGCATATCCTTCCGGAATGTGTGCAGAAAGAGTGGCTATTTGGAAAGCAGGTTCTGATTTTCCTGGAGTTAGAATCAAGAAATTAGCAATTTCTGCAAGTTCATCCATTTCAAGAGTCGATAAACCAATAGGTCCTTGTGGAGCTTGTAGGCAAACATTGTCTGAATATGAGATCAACCAAAAAGAGCCCATGAGTGTCCTTTTTATGGGAGAATTTGGAGAGGTTGTAAAAACGAGTTCGTTACTTTCTTTATTACCTTTCTCTTTTGATAATTCCTATCTTTAAAAAAAAATAGGAGATTAAAGTAGTAGTCAGCGGTATTCTCCTAAATTTAGCTCTATTCAAAATTTTTGGCAAAATATTTTATTTGAAACCATGCTGTATCAAAAAAATGTAATGCAGATTCATACAGAAAACACACTTTTATCAACTTTAAAGAAGTACATCTTGCCTGTTGGATATCGTATTTATTTGAGGTAGTTGACAGCTAATTTAAAGGTTTAATTGCGTCTAAGTTGAAAAGTAAAACAGCTTCTATAGCAATGGTCATGAAGGTTAAGATGAATCTGTATAAAAAGTAGTTTTTGTTTTTGGTAGTTGCTGTAATTCAATTCGTTAGTTTGAACTTAACATTAATAATTAGAAAGCCAATTTCGTAAATCTATTTTCTGTATTTTTGATGAACAAACATCCAATGCATGATTTTTTCTAAGATTACAGGAACAGGTTCCTACATTCCAACCATAAAAAAAGAGAATCGTAATTTTATAGATACCCATTTCTTACATCCAGATGGCAGTGATTTTTCCAATGGAAATCAAGTCATTATCGAGAAGTTTAAAATGATTACAGGTATTGAAGAAAGAAGGTATGCAGCATCCCATTTTAATACTTCTGAT
>CALSME010000002.1 GCA_943787375.1 uncultured Polaribacter sp. | reverse complement strand
ATTGTTTTAGTAGCGGGAATTGGACTCGAACCAATGACCTTCGGGTTATGAGCCCGACGAGCTACCTACTGTAAATCACTAAAAAACAACCAACTACTTAATAGTGATTTATCTCTGCCAGTAAACACTGCCAGAATGGAAGCCTATAAAACAACTATTGGTCAATCAAAATCACAACCAATTATTATCATTTATTACAACGAAATGCGCCATCGTTATTGGAATGGAAAAGCTATTAATGTTAATATAAAATCTAAGGACAATCCTACCCTACTCAAAGCTGCATTTGAATTAAAGTTGAGAGAAGGTTGGAGACCTCAACCAAAGAAAAAGATAGTTAAAGAAGTTCCTATCACAGTTATTAAAGCACTTAAACAAGGTGTTGAGGTAAAGATAAAACAAGGGTGTTCTGAACGCTTTATAAAGGATGCTAAACGCATTATAGTCCTATGGCAACGTTATGAGAGTGAGCAACAAATAAAGAGCCTTACACTTGATAAATTACAACCCTCACACATTAGAAATTTCCTTGTAAGACCTAATTGGAGTGCAAAGACACAACGTACCGTAAAATCTACTTTGAGTCCGTTATTAGCTGAATTTAAACCTCATTTAGTTCAAAGTGTAAAACTAAAGAAACCAACCTCTACACTTCACAAACCCTTTGATAATATCAATGAAATACTTGAAGATATTAAAGCATATAACAAACAGTTATATCTATGCTGTTTAATGACCTATGGATGTCTTTTAAGACCTCATCGTGAGATAAGAGAACTTACTTGGTCTGACTTTTCAGATGACCTTAAATACATTCATTTGTCTGGTAATAGAAATAAATCTGGAAGAAATAGAATAGTTCCAGTTCCAACTTATGTTAGAGAATTCTTGTAAAAGGAGAACCTCATCATAATATCTTTTCTGGAAGACAACAAGCATTAAATCAAGATTACTTTAAGACCCTTTGGAGTCGTTTTAAGAAACAATCAATACACTTGAACAAGGACAAACATTGTACTCTTTTAGGCACTCTGGAGCTATAGAAATCTTTAAGAGAACAGGCTCTATAACCAAGCTACAGAAAGCTATGGGGCATTCGTCTATAAATGTAAGTTTAACCTATTTAAGAGGTTTAGAAATAGCTGAATTAAAGAAGGAGGATATGCCTATGGTTTAGTTATTAATAAAGTCAATCTTATTATTAATTCCTAACTTTTGACCTTATCGGATTTACTTTGAAAGAATTACTTACTTATTGAAATTATTTAGTAAAAGAAAAAAAGTCCTTAAAGGGAGGTTCTATGTTTAATGTGAATGGTGTTTTATTCTTGTTTGAATAAGCTTATAACATTAAAAGATTCACAATCATTAATTAAAAATTTGAATTAAAAAAATGGGAGTTTGAATAAACCAAACTCCCAAAAAATTGATTTTTAGATATTAAAATTTATTTTTCATCTTTACCAACTAAACAACCTTCTTTTTTATCTTTTGTACAGTTTTTTCTTTCTTCCTCTGAACAAGTTTTCATTTGTTCTTCAGAACAAGCTTTCTTGTCCATTTTACAAGTTTTCATTTGTTCTTCAGAACAAGCTTTCTTGTCCATTTTACAAGTTTTCATTTGTTCTTCAGAACAAGCTTTCTTGTCCATTTTACAAGTTTTCATTTGTTCTTCAGAACAAGCTTTCTTGTCCATTTTACAAGTTTTCATTTGTTCTTCAGAACAAGCTTTCTTGTCCATTTTACAAGTTTTTGTTTGCTCACAACCTTCTTTATTATCTTGAGCGTTAACGCTTAAATTTACAAATAGTAAAAGCGTTACAATTGAAATTATATTTTTCATTGTATTATTTTTAAATGATTATTTATTTTTAAAATCTAAATTTTAGCAATTAATTCTTGGAGGTTGCCAAATTTTAGAAATATAATCATTAAGAATAATTTCTTTGAAATAAAACTTTTGTTTTTCAGTTATTGATTTAAAATAAACATTTGTAACAGTAAAATTATTTGGTAAGAAAACGAATATTGAAGATAGATTAATTTTTAAAATGCAATTTTCTTTGTTAAAAGGATTATTGTCATCTTTGCTTTTTTGTTTGTTACAATGTTGTATACATTTATTTTCACAAGATTCCATTATTTCCATCTTAATGAATTTTGCTGCTGGTAGCAAGTTCAATAAAATAAAGTAAGTTAATAATATGATTTTTGTAAATTTCAAGGCTCAAATATAATTAATTTCTAACAACTGACTTTATAATTAAAGGAATATTAACTATAGAAATCTTTAAGAGAACGGGCTCTATAACCAAGCTACAGAAAGCTATGGGACATTCATCTATAAATGTAAGTTTAACCTATTTAAGAGGTCTTGAAATAGCAGAATTGAAGGAAGACGATATGCCTATGGTTTAGTTAAAATTTTTAAACTCCTGAACTAATTCTTTTTTATAAGCAGGCCTTAAAACCTCTATTAAAATTAATTCTTCTTGACCTGCATTAAAGATTCTAACACGAGTATTTTTGGGAACAACAAAGCCATCCCCACTAATTATCTTCTGTTCGCTATCGTCATATTGTAAACCAAGCATTCCCTTTAATACAATTCCCCTAATTTCAAACTGTGCTTTAATAATTGGTTCTGTCCATCCAAATGGTGCGTGCATTTTTATTAACCCCATCTCATCCGATTGAGTATAATCATATATGACACGTTCTACGTTGTCTTGAATTAATAACTTTTTTGCAACAACAGTACTTTTTCCTATTTCACTTATACTTTGAGAGAAGGAAGTGAAGGATATACAGACTAATAAGTAAAGAATTTTTTTCATAATTCAAATATAATCAATGTAAGTTTAACCTACTTGCGAGGTTAGAAATAGCTGAACTGAAGGAGGAGGATATGCCTATGGTTTAATACGAATATATGGTTAAATAGCTATTTAAAGTAGTGCAGGAAAAGCTCCAGCAATTAAAGCCAGAACAGTTGCAAAGCTATAAGTAATATAAGCATATCTATTTAAACCTGTTTTCATATGATACCTCTTGTAGTGTTTCTTATTCTCAATAATTTTGCCTTTTTTATCAAAAGTGACAGTTCTATTACTTTTTTTTGAACTACTATAATTATAAATCCATATTTCTTGTTTTACTTGAATTTCAATCTTTGAAGGGTTGCCATATTTTAACCGAATTAATTCCTTAGAATTATTACTTTTAGAATACAAAGGCAAGTTGATAGTTTTTGGCGAAATAAAATGAGTTGGCGAACAGCTATATCCAAAAAAGAAAACTGAAAGAATAAGAAATTTTTTCATAATATTTTAGCTTACGTTTAATTGCAAAATACAATTAAAATATTTAGCAGATAATTGTCCCTCTATAAATGTAATTAACTCCTATTTAAGAGGTTTAGAACTCCCTGAATTTAAGGAAGAAGGTATGCCTATGGTTTAATAAAAAAGGGTGCGAAAAAGCGCCTCTAATGAAAATGAATGATGGAACGGAAGCCTATGGTTACAGCTTGCGAAGTTAGGTTTTGAAAGTGTCAGCCCTTAAAATCTCCTTATTGCTCTAACGTGATTTTCAAAATTCTTTATTCCAATATCATAAGTGGCTTGGAACCCATTCTGTCCATCACGAAAAGACTGAACCCAAGCGGCATTTCCATTTAACTCTCCCTCTGATGAACTCCAATACCATCCATTACAACAATTTCCTTCTCCATTTTCAAACCCCCCTAAACCATTAAGATGAAGATTTTCATACATTAAGTTGAGTTCATCTTTGCTTGGCAAGAACCAATCATCAAAGCCATTTAAACTTAAATCATCACAAACTCTGGCCGCCATATTCATTTCACTACAATTATTAACAATTGCAATTGTATTTGAAAATCCCGAGCCAATTGCCGTGTCTGATGCGTTATTAATATATTCTCCATAACAACCCCATTGAGTAATTGCTTGGTCTACCAATGCGCTAACTAAACCCTTTGTATAATCGTCGGGGTCAATCCAAAAAACGATGCCTCCAAAAGCTAAATCTCCAATATTTAATCTTTGCTCACCAGTTGTAAAACTAACTTCATTACCATAAAACTCACCTAAAGAATTGGTAAGAAATGACCGTACATAATAGGTTGTGTTTGGCTCAAGACCCTCTATTGTTGTTGAAATATCTGTTCCGTTGACATTAATTTGTATATCATTGATGGTGGGTTGTATTTCTGTAGAAATCACAAAACCTTGCTCCGTATTATTTGGGTCATCACAGTTTTGAGAAACTACATTTAGTGTACCATTTAATGTTGCCGAAGTATCAGTGATATTCGTGGCTTCACTTGTTATTAGAGTTGAGTCATAAGTACAAGGATTTCCATCATCATCTGAACAAGCAACAGTTATTGCTAAAAAAAGGTAGAGTAGTTTTTTCATACTCAAATATAAAAAATTTTAGTTTAACCTATTTTAAGAGGTTTAGAAATAACTGAATTAAAGGAAGAAGATATGCCTATGGTTTAATTTAATTGTAAAACTCTATATTGTCTAAAAACTCCTCAGCTACCTCTCCACTGCAGTTATGAATATCAATACAATCATTTCTGAAGTTTTTGATAACCAAATCATCGTCTTGATTACCTAAGATAGTATAACAACCACTAGTTTCAAAACTATCCTCGTAAATACCAGAGGACTCAACCCTGTAGTAATACTTATTCTTCGAGTTATATCTGTAAAGGTCAAATGTTGTTACATAAGGTGATTCTTTAATTTTACATCCTTGAATAAGGAATAAATTATCAGTATGTAATAATTCATCCCAATGTTCAGAGTAAAAATCTTCAAGTTCGTCGTTATTAAATCCCCATTCAATAACACTATTAGTAATTTCCTCTAAAGATTTTGAACTATCATATTCAAATGACGGAAATAGAAAATCAATATCGGATATATCTTTGATAAGGTTTTCTTTTAAAATAAAGTTTTTTAATATTTCTATTTGCGACATCTATAGAAAGTTTAAATATTATTTGTAGTATAATTATCAATTTTAATGTGTTCATTAATACATATCAAATCAAGCAGCAATCCCATCAATAAAAGTATTAATAAAGTCTCATAATCTTATCGATGACTCTTGGAATGGTCTTTTTACGAACTAACAATCTCTCTTTCTTAAGCATTGCCTTCATCACCTTATCTCTCATAGCAGGAACTTGATTTGCAAATAAATGTTCCTCTATAATAGCTTCAATTTTTTTAGAATCTAAATTTTCCTCTTCACATAATTTTGCAAAAGCTCTGAGCTGCTGTTCACTCCAATATGCATCAAAAGCATCTGCAACATCTTCAGAATTTTCTATATGTACTAAATTATCTTCAATAAACTGTTCTATGAGTTCCTTTTTGCTTCTTAGATGAATATCATTGGATAGCATATCTGAAATTTGCTTCTTTTTGCTCTCGTAATTTTTACCCTTAGCATCAACTAACATCGAAAGAAGGTTTAAAATATATGCCACATTGATAACATCTCTGTGCATTAATTCTAATTCAAAATCTACATCTTCTAAGGCAGAAGCTTTTTCCTTATCGCTACTATTTGCCTTTTCATACAAGTCCAAATACTTACTTCGATAATCTAAGTATTCCTGTTCTGAGATTCCTAAGTCTTCAAAAGAAAAATCAGCAAAACAACTGAGTGTATTTTGCACACGCATCACTTGTCTAAATAGCTCTTACAAATCTTAATTCTTCAATTTCAGAAGGTAAACTATTTACACTATCAACTGTAGGTGCAATATCTTTAACCGCTCTGTAATGCTTCATTAAAGTCATCTATGTAATCGTTATATGGTTGTAATAAAATAATCTCCTTAGCATCCTTGTTAGAAAACAATGCTATAGCATCATCTGTAGCTTTTTTAAGGTTTCTAAATGAAACAATATTTCCGTGTGACTTGTTCTTATTGAGTATTCTGTTAGTACGTGAAAAAGCTTGTATAAGTCCGTGATGTTTTAAGTTTTTATCTACATACAATGTGTTTAAAGGTTTACTATCAAACCCTGTTAAAAACATATTTACCACAATTAATATATCAATCTCTCTATTCTTAACTCTTTTAGCAATATCATTGTAATAATTGTAATAAGACTGACTGTCCTTAGTAGAGAACTTTGTGCCAAACATCTTATTATAATCCTTGATGTAAGTCCTCTAATTTTTCACGTGTGTGCTTACCATATACCTCAGCAGGCTCTTCTATCATTATCATAATCAAATGTAGTAATACCATCAGCAGAATCATCTCCCTCGTTGGCACCGTACGAGAAAGATAGTTGCAATTTTAAGTTTGTGCTCTTTCGATTTAAAAAGGTCATAATACTTCGTTAGTGTATCTACGCTGCTTACTGCAAACATTGCAGTAAACTGTTTATTGTGTGTCTTTATGTTATGGTAGTCAAGAATATAGTCAGTTATTTTCCCTAATCGGTCTTCATTATCATAAAGCTCTTTCTTGTCTATGGCTTCTACTTCAATATCTCTAAAGTTAACACTACTTGTGTTTCGCTGCTTATACTTTCCAACATACTCAATAGAGAACCGTAGTACGTTTTCATCTCTAATTGCATCTGTAATTACATACTTATGCAGGCAGTCTCCAAATAGCTCAAACGTAGTTCGCTTTCCTAATTCATTCTTTACAGCATTATCAGCAAATATTGGTGTTCCTGTAAAACCAAACATCTGATAATTATTGAAATACTGTACAATCCGCTTGTGTGTTTCACCAAACTGTGAACGATGACATTCATCAAAAATGAAAACTATTTTCTTATCCTTCAGAGGCTCCATTACAGAAGCATAACGTTCGCTGCCAATAGCATTATTTAGTTTCTGTATAGTAGTAACCAACAGCTTTGTATCATCTCCAAACTGCTTTACCAATGCTTTAGTATTGTCTGTTCCATCGACACTACCTCCTGAGAAGTTATTGAATTCTTTGGTGGTTTGATAATCTAAATCTCTTCTATCTACCACAAACACCACTTTATGTACCTGCGGCATATGCATTAGTATCTGACTTGCCTTAAAAGAAGTTAGTGTTTTACCACTCCCTGTGGTATGCCATATATAACCGTTCTTGTTGGTGTTTTTAACTCGTTCTATTAGCTTTTCTGTAGCATAATACTGATAAGGTCTTAACACCATTAATAGCTTGTCTGTCTCTGCTAAAACAATGTACTTACAAATCATCTTAGACAGGTGACAAGGCTCTAAAAAGGTTTCTGCAAAGTCAGAAAGGTTAGTAATTTTATCATTCTTTTCGTCTGCCCAATAAAAGGTTTGTTTGAAGTTTAGTGCTTGGTTACGGTTATTTGCAAAATACTTAGTATTAACCCCATTACTGATGATAAATAGCTGTACATATTGAAATAAAGCTGAACCACTTCTAAATGAATGTGATTTATATCGAAGAATCTGCCTGTGAGCCTCTCCCATTTCACAACCCCTTCGCTTTAGTTCTATCTGAACTAAGGGCAATCCATTGATAAGAATGGTTACATCATAACGGTTTTGATATTTACCATCTACAGTGACTTGATTAGTTACTTGAAACTGATTTTTACACCACTCTGTTTGATTCAAAAACTCAAAATATAATGTCTCTCCATCATCTTTAGTGATGTGGTGCTTAATGCCTCTTAACGTTTTAGCACGCTCAAATACACTACCTGCATTGAGGATATTAACTACCTTCTTAAACTCATTGTCTGAAAAAGTAACCTTATTGTGTTTTTCTAACTGTGTTTTAAGGTTAGACAGTAATGTATTTTCATCAGGAATATTAACAGGTGTATGCCCTAAAGTTGCTAATTGCTTTAGTAAGGCATTTTCTAATTGTTGTTCGCTTTGAGGTCTAACCATATTATACAAACATTTGTTGTAAAAGCCCTTTTTTAAAGGCTTTTGTATTTTCTATTTGAGTGCTAACTAACTCTATTTTACCATCAATTGATTTAAGAAAATTTCCTATTTTTCTTTGTTCATCGAAATTAACAGGGAGTTTTAGTGATTTTGAAAGAAAAGTTGAATTGGTAATATTAATTGTATTCTTTGCACCTTTTTGAATTATAGAGTGGAGGTAATTATGAACATTTTGTTTTGACTCAAAGTATATATCTAACATATACCCAAGATGTTTGGATTTAGGGGTGAAAACTCCATATAACGGAGACACTATAACATCTTTTTTGATTTTTGATTGCTTTATTATTCCATAAGGGAATTGACCTGTAGGACTTTTGGTGTATACAATATCATTTGGTTTTACGATGTAATAATGGTCAGTATTTTTAGCAGAAAAACTCCTGCCTAAATGTTGTATCTGATTAATTAATCCTTTATGCACTGAAACAGAATATACTTCTTCTTTTCCTGTACTCTTTAATTTGTGTTCAAACAAGACATCCCTTAACTTCTTCTCCTCCCAATCAGGGTAGTTATTGCCAAACTCGTCTTTAAAGCGTAACTCTTGTGAGAAGATTTTCTGCATTAATCCTTTCTTATACTCTTCTAATAATTCTTTCTTTTTAGTTAATTGTTGCAACTTATCATCTACTGCACTTAAAAAGGAAACTATTTTTTGTTGTTCAGAAAGAGACGGTATTGGTATTGACATTTTAAAGAAATCACTATTACTAATGTTCATTCTATCGTGTCTTGCTCCGTAATTTGCAACACTCTTCATATATTTATGCCAAGCCGTAGTTTCAAAATAATTTTCAAAGAACTCATCTTCATTAGTATTAAATCTAAACACACTATATAGTGGAGACATTAATCCTAAAACTAAATTATTCTTTTTTATAGGTCCTACAGGAGCATATTTTGAAATTCTTGGATTATATACATAGTCACCAATGTTAACAATATAATAACCATCCAAGTTATTTTTATTAGCAATATCTCTGTCAAAATAGTCAGCTTGACTGACTATACCTTTCGTAGCTGAGTTTGTAAGTACTGTTTGAATTTTATTATCTCTATTCTTCTCTGTAATTCTAATTGCTAAATCTTGTAATTTTATAATTTCCCACTCCTCATTAAACTCACTAAACCTTAACTTTGGGATTACTTTATTTTCTGTCATCACATCCATACTAAAAAGGAGCTTTAATATTTAGTTCATTACAAAAATCTGAAATGGTTTTATCTGTATCAGCCATATCACTTTCCAAAGATTGTAACTCATTACTCACTGCTTCCAAATCCACAGGTTCTTCCTCTTCAAAAGTATCTACATATCTTGGGATGTTAAGGTTGTAATCATTCTCTATCACCTCATCCATAGTAGCTACATAGCTATACTTATCCTCAGTAGTTCTATTTCGATAGGTACTTACAATCTTTTCAATATGCTCTTCTCTTAATACATTTTGAGTTTTCACCTTTTCATAATGCTCTGAAGCATCAATGAATAAAATATTCTCACTATGCTCTCTACACTTTTTAAATACCAAAATACAGGTAGGAATACTTGTACCATAAAAGATGTTAGCAGGCAAGCCAATAACTGCATCTAAGTAGTTTCTATCTTCTATTAAATACTTTCGTATATGTCCTTCAGCAGCTCCTCTAAACAAAGCTCCGTGTGGCAATACCAAAGCCATTGTACCGTTCTCTGCTAATTGATGTATCATATGCTGTACAAAGGCATAATCAGCCTTACTCTTAGGTGCTAACTTACCATATTGGCTAAAGCGTTCATCACTCATAAAAAGTGAATTAGCACTCCACTTAGTACTAAAAGGAGGGTTGGCTACAATAGCTTCAAAACGCTCATCTATATGCTGAGGATGCTCTAAGGTGTCCTCTTGTTTTATATCAAACTTCTTATAATGCACATCGTGCAAAATCATATTCATTCGTGCCAAGTTGTAGGTCGTTCTATTCATCTCCTGCCCATAGAAAGCACTTACTTCTTTTACTTCCTTAGCAACCCTTAAGAAGCAATGAACCTGAGCCACAAGTAGGGTCATAAACACTTTTCAATTTGTCCTTACCTGTTGTAACTATCTTGGCTAATATTTTAGATACTTCTTGAGGAGTATAAAACTCACCTGCCTTTTTACCTGCACCACTTGCAAACTGTGAGATAAGGTATTCGTATGCATCACCTAAAACATCAAGCTCTGTATTCTCTAACTGAAAGTCAATTTTATCTAAATGAGATAATACTTTGATATAATGGTATTTCGCTGTTCGTCTGTTTTACCTAACTTGGTTGAGGTTAGGTCTAAGTCTTCAAATAGTTCCCAAAGTCATCTTCACTCTCAGTACCCATAGTACTTGATTCAATGTTTCTTAGAATGGTTGTTAAATCTTCTAAGATAAAAGTATCACCACCTTCTAAAGAGTTTCCTTTAGCTGCTATATTGGTAAATAGCTCTGAGGGTTTTAAATAGTATCCTAACTTTCCTAATGCCTCTTCTTGAATAGCTTCTAAGTATTCCTTGCCATTGGAGTATTCTCATCAATACTATCATACTTAATACCATCTTCCTCTAAAAGCTTATCTGCATATAAATGCATACGCTCAGATAGGTATTTAAAGAAAATAAAACCAAGTATATAGTCACGGAATTCATCGGCATCCATTTTACCTCTTAAGGTATTAGCGATGTTCCATAGTTGTTGTTCAAGTTGTTGTTTGTGGGATTCTGACATTTATCTTCTTTATTATAGCTTATTATCCAAAAATAAGAAAAATAAATCCTAAGAAATCAAATCGTAAAATAAATTGTTATAATTGTACTGATAAATAAAAAAAACACTAAAGAATCGCGTAGATTATGATTTCATTGAACACCAGTTCCAACACCTCAACTATATTCTTTCTACGTCAAACACTTACGCAATAATTGTAATAGTATAACTATATATAATTATTAGGGATTAACCATTTTACTAATTTATAAACCCTTACTGGTGTTGGGTTTAGAAGAGGTGTTTTTACCTTAAAAAAGCACTTACCCATTTTACTAATATTTAAACTACCTTCATTTTGTTTGTATTATACTCCTTTTGCTTTCTTTGTTTTACTGTCCCAGAGTTTTCTTTAATACTTTGATAAATTTCCTTTAGTTCTGGATAATTATTTAAATAGTTTTTAATAGTTGAAAGCGATAATCTGGTAGCATCCTTTAAGATAGTTTTAGTCATCTTCTTTTGACTCAAATCATAGTCAATTAAGTGTTGTTCTTATCAACTCATAATTTACCTCTGAAATCCCTCTATTGATGACACCGTTTAGATGAGTTCTATAAATCTCTTTTCTGTTTACTAAATCTCTTTTCTCCCAAATAAAATATGGATTCTTTAGATACCTAATTGTAGCGTTAGGCATAACGTCTGTAACACTCTTTTAATTCTATTGCCTTATCTATTATATACTCATAACCAGCATTAGAAATCATACCTCCTTTGGATATATTACGCATCCGTTTTGCAGCATCAGTTAACATATCTTTTATTAAATCTTCTGGGAACTGTTTATGAGCTGCAGCTATTTGGTTTAAGAGCCATTCCGTTTTATGCATTACCGCATAACTCTCCCAAGTAGATTTGTTAGATATAAACCATTTGAATATGGGTATATCTCTTCCTAAATCTAACATTATAAACTCATTTTTATTATCCCACAATAACTGCTTATGCTTTCTAATTAAACTTGATTCTGTTTCTACAAATAAACTATCTCCTATATTCATAATTATGATGAATTAAATAGTCAATCACTATGATTAACCTCTATGGAGATAATCACTAAACAGACAGTTGTTTTTTAATCGAAAATACATTATAGATTTAAGTCAATATTCATAAAGGTTGTAGTTAAAAATAGAAACACTATATTTATATACTTATTTACACCAATGAATCAATCAAAGCAACTAAAGAAATCATTTAGTAGTATTGAAAAATGCTATATTCCTTTATTAAATTATGAAGTAAAAACTTGTGTTAAAGTGTGGATAATGAGAATTCTATACTACATTAAAAATTTTGAAAAGACTTGTAAAAAATGTAAAACAAGATATAAAACTACCTATAATACATTATTTCATAATGTTCGATTTGGTCTATTAAAAGCATTTCATATTTACATTGAAGTTGTTTATCGAGAACCTCAACCAAAAGCATCTGAATTAGCAAGAAGATACAACTTGACATATAAGACTGCTTATAACTTTAAACAAAAGATAATAAAGGATTTTGGCTTTATGAATTTAGAAGTGTATTTGAAAAAAAATAGACTATCATGATGAAGAAAAATTATTGAAATACTTTGAAGAAGTTAAAAATATTTAGTTTCTAAAGATTGGGTTAATCAATGAATTTATCGAAATAGAATACTAAGAGTTTTTTTTACTTGTTTTACGTTTAATCGGACATTAGATAATTCTCCAGTCTATTTTTCATTAAATGTAAATTGTCTGCCAGTTTTACTGCCAGTTTTAAGCTATTTACTGCCAGTTTTCCGTATATTTGATACTTAACCTTGACAGAGAGAAACTACATTTAGTGACTGTTTTGACAAGTGAATTACATTAGCAGAAACTCTTAAACCCTTTGTATACTTGAGTTTAAAGCAAAAAAAAAGAGTAACCATTTTTGATTACTCTTGTAGTAGCGGGAATTGGACTCGAACCAATGACCTTCGGGTTATGAGCCCGACGAGCTACCTACTGCTCTATCCCGCGATTTAGACTGCAAATATAAGATAGTTTTTAAGTTCTACAAGGTTTATTTGAATATAATTTAGAAAGAGGGAGGTGTTTTTAGTTCTAACACAAAACCTGCATTTGATGGTAATTCATAGGATTCTCTAACACAAAGATCTAGCACAAAATTGACATCTATTTTTGTGAATTTCAATCTAACTTGAACCCTTTAAGAATTAAGTCTAACGCCTTTGAAAAATCCAATTGTAAAATCTACAATTCACTAAAAAGACAAAAAACCAAACTATAAAATGGAGCACAAGGGAATACTGATAGTGATATAAATAATTAGCCACAATTAAAGGCTTTTAAAAATGTAACAATCCTTCCTTTTAAAATATAAGTATCTGCACTGTCATTAAATTCATCAGCGAAAGCCTCTAACAGTTCACGTTGTTGGTTAACTATGGTTAAATTTAATTGCTTAGAGTAGATCTCTCTTAAGTATTTTCTGCATTCAGCATCACTTTTACTTTGTCTAATTTTATTACAAGTAGAATTATCTATACTGCTTATAAATTTATTTATATTCTCCATAATTTTTATTTCATTTGTTTCTGAAATATTTTATATTTTAAACCAATTTTTTATTGACATTAATTCTTCCACATCTCTATAACTCAATGTAAATCTTAATTTGAAGTAAATCGCTTGTAATAGAACTACTCTTGGATAACGATGACGATCAAACACAATTTCAGTATTAAATGAGGTCAAATCTAAACATTTATTAAGTACCCAGAGTTAATGCGACAGAAAGGTGGATTGATTTAGTGGTTTTCTAATACCTTTATTGAAGTGTGGGATGACAATAATTAAATATCATAACGCTGTGGGCCTCCTCTAAGTATATCTTCGTTTGCAAATTCTTCAAACTGCTTAAAGTTTTCTCTAAATGCATTTGATAATTTAAAGGCTGTTTTATAATATTCTTCATCATTATTCCAAGTTGCTCTTGGACTTAATAATTCTGTTGGAACTCCTGGGCAGCTTCTTGGCTGTGCAACTCCAAATACAGAATGAATGTGATAATCTTCATATTTATAACTTCCTAAATCGCCGATTAAAACAGCAGAAATCATTGCTCTTGTATATTTCAAAGGCATTCTTCTACCAACTCCATAAGAACCACCAGACCAACCTGTGTTTATCAACCAAACATTTACACCTGATTCTTTCATCTTTTTACTTAACATTTCTGCATATTTTGTTGGATGTAAAGGCATAAAAGGTGCACCAAAACAAGCTGAAAAACTTGGTGTTGGTTCTTTTACTCCTGCTTCTGTTCCAGCAACTTTTGCAGTATAACCCGAAATAAAGTGATATGCTGCTTGGTTTGGTGTTAGCTTAGAAATTGGAGGTAAAACTCCAAAAGCATCAGCAGTTAAAAAGAAAATATTTTTTGGGTTTTTACCAATAGAAGGTTCTTTAATATTTTCGATGTGATGAATTGGATAACTAACTCTTGTATTTTGTGTAATTGAAATATCCGCAAAATCGACAACTCCATTTTCATCCATAATAACGTTTTCTAGAATTGCTCCTTTTTTAATGGCTCCAAAAATTCCTGGTTCTTGCTCTTTTGATAAATTAATCACTTTTGCGTAACAACCACCTTCAAAGTTAAAAACGGTATTTTCTGCTGTCCAACCATGTTCGTCATCGCCAATTAAACTTCTATCTGGATCTGCAGAAAGTGTTGTTTTTCCTGTA
Organism: uncultured Polaribacter sp.; assembly: GCA_943787375.1. Lineage (GTDB taxonomy): Bacteria > Bacteroidota > Bacteroidia > Flavobacteriales > Flavobacteriaceae > Polaribacter. Next base: position 670,763 of record CALSME010000002.1, on the reverse strand, counting down.
CCAGATAATCCAAAGAAAATAGCTGTATCTCCATCTTTACCAACGTTTGCAGAACAGTGCATTGGTAAGGTATTTTTAAATACTGGCAGTATAAAGTTTAAGACCGAAAAAATTCCTTTTTTAATTTCTCCTGTATATCCTGTACCACCTATTAAAGCTATTTTTTTACTAAAATTTAAGATTGTAAAATTATGTTTACGAGTACCATCCATTTCTGGATTTGCAATAAAGCCAGGTGCATTAATTACAGTCCATTCTGGATAAAAAGTCTCCAATTCTTTTTCTGTTGGACGTAAAAACATATTATAAGCAAACATGTTGCTCCAAGGATATTCATTGACAACTCTAATATTTAGTTTGTAATGTTCATCTGCACAAGCATAACTATCTCTTACAAAAATTTCTTTTTTCGATAAATAATCTGTTACTCTATTATACAAAGCATCAAATTTTTCTGTATCAAAAGGGATATTGATATTACTCCACCAAACTTCATCCTTTGTAAGGTTGTCTTTTACAATAAAACGGTCTTTTGGAGAACGACCTGTAAACTCTCCTGTATTCACAGCAATTGCTCCTAAATGAGATGCTTTTCCTTGATATCTTGCAATAGTTTCATTATGTAATTGTTCTGCTGATAGTTGGTAGTTAATTTTTGAGTTTTTAATACCCAAATAATCTAAAGCGATAGTTGTAACTTTTGTGTTATGCATTGAACTAAAAATTTAATTTTTATTTTTTGATTAATTTTTTTGTAGTCGAGAATGTATCTGACTGTATCTTTATTAAATAAATCCCAGGAATAAGATCAGAGATATTTAAAATGCGGTCTTCTATTATTTTTTTGACTATCTCCTCTCCTAATATATTGAAAACAGAAACAGAAATTGGAGTATTTAGGTTTGTGCTAAATTTCACAGAATTTGAAGATGTTGGATTTGGATAAATATTAAATGATTTTGATGTTAGATAATCTTGATTAGAAAGTATGCTGTTTAAAATAAATTGCAAGGCATCATTTGCCATTAACTGTGCGTCATGACCAATACCAGTAATTTCATGTTTTTCCCAATTAAAAGGGACACTCATACTTAATGACGTTGTTTGACTTGTGTTAAAAAAATATCTTCCCCTAGCCAAACGATACAATCCCTGCTGAGTATCAACAACAATATTGTGCCTTAATCCTGCTGAATTAGGATCGATGTCATCTAACCCTAAGTGAACAATAAGCTTTTTGGAAAATGCATCTGTTAAAGTTTCATTACTTAATTGTCCTTCGTTTAACCCATAAGGGAAATTATATGTGTATTCTGGAACCGTGTACCATCCAGAATTTGAACAAACAGCAATATCCAATTTAGAATTAGGCATATATTCAACAAATCGATGTAAAAATTGAGCGCCACCAGAATGCCCCCATGCATTATATACTTCTTGAATGCTTGAGACATCAGCTTTAATATATTCAAAAAGAGGGTCAATTATAGAAAAAGTCCATTCATTTATAGGATTATAAGTGGCTAAACTTGGATTATCTCCATCATCAAAAATGTTTCCTGACTGGTATTGATCTCCTGTTGGATAATATGTATCTGAAAATTCAGGAGCAAATACCATAAACCCATTAGCATCTGCCATAGAAATCCAAAAATCTCTATAATCGGCTCCATTTCTACTAGCGCCATGAAAGGAAAATAAAATAGGCATAGTATTTATATCTCCTGTTGGAATATGATAAAATACTTCAACAGGCTTTGTATTCAAAGGGGCTGTTGGAATATAAGTAAATGATCCCGTTGTATTTGGGCTCAATATTTGTGCAATGCTAAAAACATTGTTAAATAAAAAAACAAAGATGATTATCTTTTTTCTGTGTCTAAAAAACGATTTGAACAAGAAATTCTCCAACGGTTTGGTTATTAGCATTCGAATTATCAATACTTGTTATTGAAGCTTGCATTTTCAAATTATTATTATTATTGAAATATTTAGTTAGACCAAACGTAAAACTACTCGCGTCTGGTAATAATGAATTTAAATTGGTATCAAATTCTGGTTTTGAACTTTCATATCTAAAATCAAGACTTAACCCTTTAGAAGTCACATAACCTGCTTGAAAATTATAACTATCTCCAATAACCAAATACTCACTTATTTGTTGTGGTGCCAAAATTTGTGTTGCAGCTGCATCAACATATACGATGTTTAACCCGCCAGCACTTGTATTTGCATATTCCCCTAAAAAAGAGAATCCTTTGTATTTTAACAATAAGTCTACATAAGCTTTTGAATACTCTGGCAGTTTAGTTATCCCATTATTGTTATATAATAAAAAATCCCCATGACCTTCACCTACCGAGTTACTCACGCCTTTATTATTACTTAAAGCAGCCCCTAAAACAAATTTTAAATGCTCTTCATGAGCTAAATCGGCACTAAACCCGCTATTGCCATCAGAAAAGTACCCCAACGGATAAAGGTCTAATCTGGCACCTATTTTTAAACCACCTAAATCGGTATCTCTAGAATCAGACCCGAATGAATTTCTTCCATCACCTGATGTTAAAGCAAACATTGGAACAATTCCAAACTTGTTTCCAAACTTACTTTCAACGAATACCCCAAATTCTCTTCCTGTTCTGCTTACTGTCTGACTAAGTAAACTACGGTCAGTAAATTGAAGTTTATCTTCTCTAAACATCATCTCGCGGTTGTTTAAAAACGTTTGTTTTTGACCAACAGAAATAGTAATTCTATCTGTTGGATGATATGCTACCCAAGCATCTAATAATGGCTGTGATTGGCTGTAATCAGTTTGCACCAAAAAGCTCACTTTTTCTTTAACCGCTTTTCCGCTTAACACCAAGAATGCATTACGAGCATTAAATGTGTTTTCAGCATCAGAACCCGAAACCTTACGATAGCTGTAAGTAGGTGTTATAAACCCACCTAAATTAAACTGATAATTCCCTTCATTAAAAGAAAAGTTTAATCCACTTCCAAGATTAAAGCTAGCGTTATTCTTGTCATCGCTTTCTTGCGCATTTACCAGTATGGATATACAGGAAAATACAATTAGTAATGCTACTTTTTTCATGTCTCTATAAATTTGCTTCATTATTTTGTTATTCTATAAATTGGTAAATACGCTTCTTTTTCTGTTTCAAGTACGCCAAAAGACACAAAACTGTTTGGTGCTTCGGGTTCTAAAACTTCGAGAATAATGTTGGACCTTCTCTGGTTTAAATTTATTTTATAAGTTCCTTTTGGGAATTGTATATTCTTGGTTTCAATTTCTGTTTTTACTGTTTGGAGATTCATTTTTTCATATTTTTTTGAATCTCTTTTATATTCTGAAATCTTATAGGTTTCTACTTCAACTTCTTGGTCTTCGGTTAGTGTTTCAATGGTTACACCTAATGTTTTTAATTTTTCTATAATCTCTGTTTGATTTGCATCAACTAAGTAAGCTAATGGTCTTTCTCTTATTAAATTTGCTTGCGATCTTAAACCATCTCTTATCGTAACATCTAATTCTATAATCTCATTAGTATCCAAATCTATAGTTTCTATCGTTCCCTTTTCAATTGTTTTTTTACTTGTAACAACGATATCATTTTGCTGTTCCGTAGCTTTTTTTATTTCCTTTTTCACTAACATACTATTAATACTCGCCGTCTCTAAATAAGATATTGCTAGTAAAAACGTGGTATGTATTCGTCTTTTAAAAGACGTTCTGCCAATACCAACACCTCTAATCTCAAACAAAGTCGAAATTGTGTTGGTTAGGGCATAGTTTGTTGCACTTGAGCGTGCATTGGTTGACCCTTGATTAAAATGAATTTCGCCACCATATTTTCCAGTAGAAATATAGTCATGGTGTTTTAACTCATTCTTGTCTAGTATTCGTCTGGCATTTTCAACAAATAATGTATCTGTTAATGTTCGAATATTTTCAGGTACATTCAAATTTCCACTATATAAAAACATGGCATCAAACAGTGACGTAATTCCGAAATCACTTAATTGAGTAAAATCTTTTCGATATGGTCTGTATTCATGAAAATCCAATCCTATTTCTGGATTAAAATCTGAAAATGCTTGCTTTAAAGACACACTTTCTGGTGCCATTAATTTGGTTTGGTCTCTATTTAAATCTAAACCGTTTGCAGCATATCTGTCTTGTTTTAAATAGCCATCAATGTTTGCCATTGGCACAATAGCCAAATCGATATCATCTAATAAATAAATGTATTTTGAATCATTTAAAAGCTTGTCTAACAGATATAACATGCCTTCAGTACTTGCTGGCTCATTACCATGTAATCCACCTTGCATCCAAACTTTTATTTTCTCTTTAGTATTTTGTGTTGCCAATAGAACTAACGGAATTTGATATCCTTTTTGACTTTTTCCAATAAAATTTAATTTAATAGTTTCAGGATGTTGTTCTACTAAATTATTTAGGAACAACATCAACTCATCATAATCCGTAAATCCTTTGTTCTTTTGTAACGCTGGTGTTGTATTTTCCAAGGTTTCAATTTCTGGAAAAAACTTTTGTGTAATTTGTTTAGATTGCGGATTTAACTGCGCAAACGTATTTACTGAACAATAAAGAACGATTATTAAAATCACTATATATTTCATCTTTAAAAAGCAAATGTTAGCATGATTCTGGCTAAATGTTCGTTTCCAGGAATTGCAATTCCCTCGTTATTGTTTATACCATCACTACCATCAATGTAAGTCCAATCGGCTTGAATTTTAGCTCCGTAACTCCGTGATAAATACTTACTGATTCCTATGGTATAATAATTAGGTCTATTATAAAACGTAGCATTATTTAGAAATGAATGGTCATCTGCTTTTAAGTGTGTGTAACGAGCATCGAGCGATATACCATTTTTAAATAAATAACCAGCTTGTATATTGTAGGCTTCTCCTAACATCATTCTCCCTTTTACATAATTCTCTACATCTTGTATACCATTTACATCAAACGTTGTTGATGTAGAACCATCATTTCTAACACGTTGTGTTATATCACCTGGGACACTAGCTGTGGTTTTAACATATTCACCAAGTGCGGAAAATCCTTGATATTTAAAAAGAAAATCAACACCATATTTTGTGTAGTCTGGTAATGATTCTTCGTCATTATCATTTAAATAAAGAATAGTACCACTATCGCGACCACGTCTACTACTCATACCATTATTATGGCTAAAATTAGCTCCAACAACTAATTTTGGTGTGCGCTCTCTAACTATATCTGCCTGTCTAAATTGACCAAAGTTTGTAAATAAACCAAATGGTAAATAATCTATTCTACCACCAATTTTTAGTCCGCCAAAATCTCTTTGAAGCACATTACCGCCATCTCCATTTGTTAAAACAAAATAAGGCTTTAGATAAGACCCTTTACCAGTTTTGAAACGTCCTTCTAAAAACAAACCAAACTCTCGTATACTTGCAAAAGCAGACGTTACGCGACTTCGTTCAACTAATTGAAGTGTATTTGAAAGCATGAATAACTCACGGTTATCTGTAAATGTTGAGCGCTGTCCAAATGTTGCTTTAATCCGATTAGTTATGTCATAAGAAACAAAAGCATCTAACAGGAAATTATTGGTTGAGGCATCTCCAGCTTCAGAAGTTCCACTTAAGTCAAAGGCAAATCTGTATTTAAATCGATCATTCTTTAATTTACCGTCAAAACGTAACCTAATTCTACGCATTCTAAAACGGTTTTGAGTACTGTTTTCATCAACATCTGTATACGTTTTTGTCTCGATATAAGGTTGTAAATAACCAGTTATTCTCATTGTATAACCGTCATCAGTACTAAAATTTAGTCCTTCACCAAATTTATAGGTTTCTAATTTTACCTCTTGCCCTTTAGCAGTTATGCTTAGAAAAACAAATACACAAAGACTCGTTATCTTAAATCCTTTCATACTTCTATAATTAATACTATTATTCAAAATTTCCTTTTACAACAATGTTTCCATTTTTCATCATTTGTTGTCCTTTTGCAAATACATCTGTGAGTTTTAAATCTTGAGTAAAACAGCACAAATCTGCATCGTAACCAACTTCTATTTTACCTTTATGTTTAAGTCCTAGATTTCGAGCTGGATTTGTAGTAATTAGTTTGAATGCCTCTGAAATTGAAACGCCACCATCTTTAATTAACAAAACCACTTCTTCAAGATTTTTATGAATTGGTGCTTTCCGAACTCCAATAGCATTTCCTGTATCATCAAACTTTGTTAGGCCTGCGTTTCCATCTGTACTGAAAGTCATATTATCTATACTAACTCCGTTTTCTAGTGCGTATAAAACCGATTTATAGGGGTCTGTATATTTAGATGCCCCTGTAGTAATATCAATCATACCGCCTAGTTTGGCAAATTCTATAGCTTGGTCAAAAAGTTCTTTCGTACGACCAACGTGTGTTGGAGATATATGTTTTATTGGGAATTTATAATCGTTTACCAACTCGAAAAGCACATCCATTTTGGTGTCTAGATTTCCTAAATGTACATGAAGAATTCCTTTTTTGTTTCCTATAAAACCACCAACTCTTACATCGCGCAATTTTCTAACTAATTCTAATGCTGTTGGGTAAGAGGAGCGGATATCGCTAATGGCGATTTTGCACCCCAAAACGTTGTCTATAAATATCATATCACTTTGAATAGAATCTGTAATGGTTACAGAATCTAATCCGTAATAACCACAAAGCATATATGCAGAAATACCTTCATCCTCCAAGGCTTTGGCTTTGCTATAAAGTGCTCTGATATTTCTAACAGTTCCATCGGTTCCTAACAAACCCATAACTGTAGTTGTACCACAAGTAATGAGTTCACTTAAATTAATTTCGGGTGTCATAGATGAAAATCCATCCTTTCCGCCTGCTCCTGTAATATGAATATGTTGGTCTATTAAACCTGGTGTGACTATTTTTCCTTCGGCATTAAAAACTTCCGCTTCATTTTTATAAACATCTAAATTATCTGCAATAGCAACAATTTTATTACCAGCAATTAAAATGTCTTTTTTACCTAAATATTTAGGTGTATATAGTTCTGTATTTTGTATTAATTTAATCATATAGTTATATAAAATGATAGATTAACATTACCACTAATGCTACTACTAATGGAATGATGTTGCGCTTTACAATAGCTATTGTTGATACTTTAGCAATTTCTGCAGTTGCGATAATAACTCCAGCTATTGGTGAAACCGTTCGTCCCATTGAAGCTGAAAGTTGCATTGGTAATATAATAGATGTGCTCTCTACACCCAATTTGTTAGCAATTTTTGGGACTAATGGGCCAAATGCAAAGAATGAGGCATTACCACTTCCCATAAGCATTGACGCGAGAAAAATCATGACCGTCATTACAACACCAATACCAATTGCACCAAGACCAAGATTTTGAGCGAGATCTAACAAACCATTTATAAAACCAAGACTTATTAAGCCTTTTGCAAAAATATCAGCACTTATAATTAAGGTCACAACGGTTTTAAAAATGTTTCCCATTCCGTTCCAAAATGTTTTAAGTGAATAGAAAACTGTTTTTATATTTTTGGTTCTAACCAGTTCGTATATCAATGCGACAAACAAACTGATGAACATTGCTGTTGTGGTATCTAATGAAATCGGTACACTAAAAATGCTGAAGATTTTTGAAAAAACAATTAATAAAATAATAGGCAGAACAGGAATTAGTGCATAAATTAATGGTGCATTTAATTCAATTTCTTTGGTTTCTTCTATTTCTTTTTCAAAACCATTTTTTTTATCATAATAACGATTTACAAAGTAATAGGTAATCATCATTACAATACTTAATGGCCAAACGAGAGGAATTTGATAATTTAAGAAGAAGAGGATTGTATCAACACTTGCTATATTTGTTGCACTTGCGGTAATAGCTGATGCTGGACCAATGCCAAAGGCTGTGGTTGCTGTAATTACTGAAACGGCAGATAATCTGCTAACACCTAAATTTACTAAAATTGGAAACATGGATGCCATCAAAAGCAATCCTAATCCTGCTGCAGATGGTATGGCTGCAAATAACAATTGCCCTATTGGAATGACTAATGATGCTGCTAAGTAAGGTTTCTTTTTAAAAAATTTGAGCGGTTTCATCGCAACATATACTAAAGCATTAGAAGCACCTATTTTATCTATATAGGCTACAAAGCCACCAATTGCCATAATCATTAAGCCTACGCCAGCATTGGTTTTGCTAAAAGACTCTTTTATATATCTAAACAAATCAAAGCCTGAGAAACCAGTTGGATCTTTAAGCGTTGGTAAATTATAATTTAAAACTTGAGCAATGATCAGCATTAACAACCCAGACACTAACAATACAGCATGTGGATTGTACTTTTTAAGTAAAAGTCTTCCAGCAACTATTATAAATAATAGTGATATTATGGCTCCTAAATAACTCATTAACTGGTTTTAAAATGAAGTTCCATCTAATTTGGTTCCTGGTGAAAATAAATCACCATTAGCTTCTGGAATTCCTGCATGTTGTACAAAATCTCCTGTAAGGTCTGGATTTCTTGTATAAGATTCATCTGGATTTCCAGATAATGCAGAATTATCAAAAGTGAGCACTACATTTCCTGAAATATCAGCAAGCGTCATCACATCACCTGAATTGGTTATGTTTAATAACCCTTCAGAAGCTATTTGCACTAATGCGCCTCCAAAACTTCCTGTTGGTGTTCCTCCTCCAAAAAGAACTAAAACTCCATTTGGTGCTAATATTGTTCCTGATGGAAATGTATGTCTTAAACTAGAAGCATCAGACACAGTATAACCGCTTAAGTCTAATTCTGGACCAGAGTTGTAAAATTCTATAAATTCGTCTTCATTAGGATCACGAGTTCCATCTGCATTAGCATCACCTGCTAAGTCTCCAGCTGGATCGTAAAGCACTTCATTAATCATAAACCCTAACCATGGGCAACCATTGTTATCTACTTCACCAGCTTCATTTGGACATAAATCGTTTGCATCTAATACACCATCACCATCACTATCAGAGTCATCGTCTAAAACAGAAATTGTAATTTCTGTCTCTGAAAGCAGAATTACATTTTGCACATTTCCAACACTTACAATAAGTGTTTCTGCACCTTCAACTGTGTTATCTTGCAACCCTGTGAGGGTTACGCTTCCCAAAGTAGTACCAGCACTAATTGTAATTTCAGAAGCACTTACTGAATAATCACTTGATTGTGTTGCAGTACCTGAGATTGAAAGTGGAATTACCAATTGTTGCGTTGCAGCAGAATTAAGAATTGCAGAAAGAGTAATTGTTCCACTAGCTTCACTAAGATTTGTATCGCTAGCAGATAATTCTAATGCAGGTAAGATATCTTCCGTATCGCAAGAAGCAAAACAAAATACTATACCAAAAACAAAAATTGCTTTTTTAAAGAAGTGATAAGATTTCATGTATGAGAAGTATTAAGATTAAACAATAGAGCATTTTAAGAAAATATAAAATGCTCTATTGTTTTTATGTTATTTACCTAATTATTATTTTTTTAGTGCTTGTATAATTGTTTTGAGAAACTTCTAAAAAGTATATTCCAACATTTAATGCAGAAACATTTAGTTTATTATTAATCAGTGTTGAATTACTAATTAGTTGTCCTAAAACATCAAATACAACAACTTTAATAGTTCCAGAATTTTTACTTACGATATTTACATAACCGTTTGTTATCGGGTTAGGATAAATATTAAAACTATTTGCGATAAATTGATCAACTGATAATGTTGAACCATCTACTAATTCTCCTGGTGAAAAGAGCAAACTAGCATTGGCATCAGTATGTAATGTAAAACTACCTGTAAAGTCTGGTGATCTTGTAACTGATTGATTTAAACCATGATTTATTCCTGTAACAGTACTATCATATAGTAAAACAACATCTCCACTTGGGTTTTCAATAGTGATTACATCTCCGCCATTAGTTAAATTCAATTCTCCTTCCGATGCTGTTTGAACTATTGAACCTCCAAAACTTCCAGTTGGTGATCCTCCTCCAAAAACTACTAACATATTGTTTGCTGGAATTATAGTTGAAGCAGGAAATGTATGTCTTAAGGCAGCTCCATCAGAAACTGTGTAACCACTTATATCAAGAGTTGCATTAGAATTATTATAAAACTCTATAAACTCATCTTGTAATGCATCTCTAACACCATCGCCATTTGCATCACCTGTTATGTCAGTAGCAGGATCATAATGTACTTCATTAATAATTAATGGTATACAACCTGGACTTTCAATATCTACAGATAAATCACAAACACCGCCATCTCCAGTATCACTCACTGAAACTGTTATATCTGTTCCTTCAGTTATCCCTGTAATCGTAATAGTACCTGAAGCAACCAAACTTGGGTCATCACCACCAACAGACCCTGCTGTTGAGGCAATTACAAATGTATTACCATTATCACCTCCTGAAAAATCTATTGAGGCTGTATAGGTATCATCTGTAGCTCCAGATAAAGTAGTGTTACAACTAACAGAGGTTGCTACTAAAACAGTGGTGCAAGTTGCTCCAGTAGGTGTCCATCCAGAACCAGAACCTAAAGGGTAATTTCCTCCTAAAGTATTAAAATAGGCTTCTAGACTTGTAGCTCCAGCCGTTTGGCAAGAAGTATTATCATCTAAATCATTTTCTGCAGTTATTACCCAATCTGAAGGATTCCAAGTACCTAAATCAGGATTTGATAATCTAGTCGCAACAGCGTCACTATGATTCCAGTTAGAATCTGTATCGTTATCAGCATCTGTTTCAGTTTTTCCAAATTGACTTACAACAACGCCGTTTAACACAATTTGATAACCATCATCACCATTTGTAGAGGTGGTAGTTCCAACGGTATTGGAAGCGTTAAATGTTGTTGATGGAAATTCAGCTTCCATCAATGCAATATCTCGCACGATATAAACAAAAGAGTCTGTAACGGTACCTAAAGCAGAAATATCTATTTGATTAGCTGCCCAAGGTGCACCATTGGACATGTAGTTTAATATAACTTCATCATCAGCTGTATTTTGTGTGGTATCAGCTCCAAAATTGGCAAAATTGACCGTGCCATCAACATACAGCTCAACGGTTTTAACGAAAGGGGCAGCACAACCAGTCTCGATAATTTTGGTGATTGTCACATTTTGGGCAAACCCACCAAATGAAATTAATAAAAACAAAATGTAAATTTTTTTCATAATAATTAGTTTTTGTTTAATTAGACACAAAAGTAAAACTAGATTAAAAAGAAATAAGATACCAGTTGACTAAAAAAAAAAATACCAATTAGCATTGTGAATTATAATAATTTGACCATCTTGTTTACTTTTTCTTTTATAATATTTGGTTTTACAGACGAATAACCTATAATTAAACCTTTAAGTTTAGGTTTGCCAACATAACATTTACTTAGTGAAAACACGGTTATATTTTGTTTTTTTAATGCTTCAATAATTTTTTTTTCGTCTTCCACAGAAACATAATTTTTAAATAATGCTAAAACATGAAAACTAGAAAAAGACTTGTTTTGTATGTACATGTTTTTACTTTTTTCATTGAATAATGAAATAAATAAATCATGCCGTTTTTTAGCAACATCAATACTATTATTTATGTGTTGAAATAAATAATTCTTTTCAATAAATTGATTCATAACTACCTGAATTGAAGGTGTAACAAATCTGTGTGAATGCTCTTGGATTGCAGCAACTGTATTCACTAAATATTTTGGAACAATCATGTACCCTAGACGTATAGAGGGATGCAATAACCTATTAAATGTTCCCATATAAATAGTTCTATCTTCAGCATCTAAACTAAAAATAGTTGGAATACTTTCAACAGCATTAGCAATTTCATTCTCATAGTCGTTTTCAATAATTAAGGATTTATTTTTTGCTGCCCAATTCAATACTTCATGCCTTCTTTTTAAACTCATTTTTGTCCCTAAAGGGTAATGATTTGATGGTGTAATATGTGCAACTTTAACCTGTTTTTTTATAGTATTCATTTGAGCAATATCAATCCCCTCATTATCTAAATCTATAGGAATTAAATTAGCTTCAGAACTTTTAAAAACCGAATGTACATTCGGAAAAAGAGGGTTTTCAATTACTACCGAATCATCTTTATCAATTAAAGTATTAGTGATAAGGTATAAAGATTGTAAAGAACCAGAAACAATAATTATTTGTTCATAGTCACATTTAATGTTTCTACTTACATTTAAATAATTTCGAATACTTTTTTTTAATTCTTCAATACCTGTAGAGTTTGAATACGATAAACCTGAAGATTTAATATGACGCCAATAAGCATCCAGAAGTTTTTTCCATTGATTTACAGGAAAGACATCTATTGGTGGTAACCCAGGACGAAAAGCTAAATTGCTATCATGTGGCCTGTTAAGTAGTGAAAAATTATTCAAATATGAAACACCTTTTTGTGAAATAGATGGATATAAACTTTTATTTATATATTTTTTTTTATTGATTTCTATTTCACTATTTCTTGAACTATTATGGTTAACTCTATTTCCCGAACCAGCTTTAGACAAAATTAATTTTTCTAATTGTAATAATTCATATGCTTTATTTGTTGTTGTCCGAGATATTTCTAATTCTTGAGCCAAAATTCGTGTCGATGGTAATAACCAATCATGAGGTAACTCATTGGTTAAAATACATTGCTTAATAGAACGATAGAGTACAACATATTTATTGAAGGGTTTAATTTTTTCTTGATTAAGATACTCTTTTTGTATTCTATTTATGGCAAATTTATAATTGGTATTCATTATTTATAATGATTGGTATTACAAAAATAACTAAAACAAATCTTAATTTACAACATGAACATATATAATCACACAACAAGAGTGTTTTTCATTTTAAGCACTTTATATTCTATAATGTCATGCTCTGATAATTCAGAAGCTACAATTAATGAACCAACGATACTGAATGAGTTTGTTACAGGAAGTGGATTTTTTGAATTTTCAGATTTTCAATTTTCAACTATTAAAACATATTATCATATCCCCATATCTGTAACAAATGACTCGCCAATTGTATTTGTTTTTCATGGTGCAGGAAGAAATGCTAAAGATTATCGAGATGCCATGATAACAAAAGCGAATCAATTTAGTTTTATTGTTATAGCACCAGAGTTTTCAATAGCAAATTTTCCTGGTGGTGATGGTTATAATCTTGGAAATGTTTTTGTAGATGGTGACAACCCTTCAATAGGCACACTGAATCCTGAAGGAGAGTGGGCCTTTTCTGCAATAGAACCTTTATTCGACCTTATAAAGCAGAGCTTGAATAATTCCTCATCTAAATATCATGTCTTTGGACACTCAGCAGGAGGACAATTTGCGCATCGATTTATGATGTTTAAACCAAATGCTAGATTCAACAAAGTCGTATCTTCAGGTTCAGGATGGTACACAGTGCCTGATTTGGATATTAATTTTCCATATGGTTTTAACAACAGTCCATTAGAAGGTATTTCATTAGAATACTTATTTGAAAAGAAATTAATAATACAAATAGGAGAAATTGATAACGACCCAAATTCAACTGGGTTAAGACATAATCAATTTGCAGATGCTCAAGGTTTAGATAGATTGGAAAGAGCAAATTATTTTTTTGATAAAGCTTTGCAATTATCTCAAGAAAATAATTTAGAATTTAATTGGGATTTGCATATTAATGAAGAAGGAACTCATAATTATTTAACCGCTTCAGAAAGTGCGGCAAACTTAATTTTTAATTAATTCAAATATGAAATTAACCAAACAAAATATTGGGCTATTTCTTGGTCCAATTATGTTTATTATTATATTAATTTTCTTTCACCCTGAAGGACTAAGTAAACCTGCAAATGCGGTTTTAGCTTCAGCAGCTTGGGTAGCTATTTGGTGGATTACTGAAGCTTTACATATTGCAATTACAGCTTTATTACCTATAATACTATTTCCATTAAGCGGTGGTTTAGCTTTAAAAGCAACAACTGCTTCATATGGGCATAAATATATTTTTCTCTTTTTTGGCGGTTTTGTATTAGCGCTTGCCATTGAAAAATGGAATCTTCACAAGCGTATTGCATTAACAATTATTAGAATTGTTGGCACTAATCTAGTTCACATTATTTTAGGTTTTATGATTGCTACCGCATTTTTGTCTATGTGGATTTCTAATACCGCAACTGCGGTTATGATTTTACCTATAGGAATTGCCATTGTTTTGCAACTAAAAGATAATCCTGATACTATTGAAGACGAAAACCAAATTTTTGGAAAAGCATTAATGCTAGCAATAGCATACAGCGCATCAATTGGAGGAATGGCTACTCTAATTGGCACACCACCAAATCTAGTTTTAGCAGGTATTGTACAGGAAAGTTATAGTGTAGAAATAACGTTTTCTCAATGGTTTATGTTTGGATTTCCTATCAGTCTTTTATTTCTGTTTTTATCGTGGTTATATCTTACAAAGGTTGCCTTTGAGTTTAAGCAGAAAGAATTTCCTGGCGGGAAAGATGAAATAAATAAACAATTAAAAAAACTAGGCAAAGTTTCTTTTGAAGAAAAAATGATTTTAGTGGTATTCATTTTAACTGCTTTTGCATGGATAAGTAGATCCTTTTTACTGCAAAAATTTATTCCAGAAATTGACGATACTATTATAGCAATGTGTTCTGCATTTCTCTTGTTCTTATTACCAAGTAAAGAAAAAGAAAATAGCCTTATGAATTGGAAAGATGCCGTAAAATTACCTTGGGATATACTCCTACTATTTGGAGGTGGAATGGCTTTAGCATTAGGTTTTGAGTCGAGTGGATTAGCTTTATGGATTGGAAATCAGTTAATCGCATTAGAAACGTTCCCTTTAATTCTATTATTATTAATTTTAATTGCATCAGTTAATTTTTTAACGGAAATTACTTCAAATTTAGCAACTACAGCAATGTTACTTCCTGTGCTTGTTTCATTAGCCAATGCCATTGGAGTAAATCCTTACTTATTATTAGTAGGAGCAACAGTAGCAGCTTCGTGCGCTTTTATGTTACCTGTTGCAACTCCACCAAATGCGGTTGTTTTCGGGTCAGGTTATCTTAAAATTGAAGATATGATTAAAAAAGGGTTATGGATGAATATTTTATCCATCATTCTTTTAACCTTAATTGTTTATTATTTTTTACCTGTTATTTGGGAATTATAATCTAAAATATAGTTTTTATTAAATTTAAAAGGTTAAAATTAATAAAAACGGTTCTGTCGCATTAACTTCATTAAAGCTTAAAAATACAATTTTCACTACATTATTAAGCAACTAACGAACAGAATGTTTTGAACGAAGTAGAACAAGGATTAACGATTTGATTCTTTTTTAATTAGGATGTCTACTTCTATTCCCGAAAGGGATCATAAATCGTTTAAAGGACCTTATAATCCCTTTCCAACAGAAGTGGTACTATAACCCCCGATATGAAGGGTAGTTATTCAATAAAGTACGTTTTACCTGCACTGGTTCCTGAACTTTCATATAATAATCTTGAGATTAAAGAAGGTGGTACTGCATCCAATACTTTTCTTTCAATGGTAAATGGTTCATTTAAGGGTGACGTAGAAGAAACAAGAAGACAATTATTAGAGTACTGTAAGTTGGATACTTACGCTATGGTTAAAATACTGGAGAAACTACTGCAGGTGTAAAACTGATTTTTTTAGAGAAAATTGAAAAAAATTTATTTTTAAAAAAGTCGATTTTAGGTGAAAAATCCAGAAAAATATGAATTTGATCACCGTCTCCCCTCTGGAGAAGTCGATTTTACCCTTAATTAAGCGGGGGCTTCTCTCAGGACTCCCCCCAGGGAGTACCCCCCACATTCTATACCAATGTGCGACTAACAATAATTATCATCAACCCGTGACGGTGATCCTTCACGAAATATTATCCGCACGCAACCTAAAGGAATTCAAAAGAATCACAAACTCAAACTTTCGTATACACCCATTACTTCTTTTTCTCTGATACCAAGATATCTTTTTGTTATCCCCATAGATGAGTGACCAAAGAGTTCCATTAACAGAACAATAGACTGGTTGCTGTAGTTGTTCAATTTTAGAACTCTATTTCCGAGTGTTTTTCTAAACATGTGTGTGGATACATTTCCATCTACATGTACTTTATATTTTTTAAATATTTTTTTTAGGGAAACGTTCACCCACGATTTATCAATGGGTTTGGTTCCGTATTTATTTATGAAAATGAATTGATTGTCATCATCTATCAGTTGTTTCCTTTTAACACGATATATTATTTCGAGTAAATCCTGATTTAATTTAATTCTTCGGGTCTTTTTTGTCTTTTGTTCCACTATGACTAATATATCTCCCCCCGAAAAGTCGGTGTACCTTAATTTGAGTATATCTCCTATTCGTAAACCTGTAAAAACACCAATTGAAATCAGTAAACAGTATTTATAATTCCCATCTCGTTCTAATTTTCCAATTAGTGATTTAAAATCTTCCCACGGAATTGCACCGGTTGTTGTTCGTTGACCCTGTAATGACATTTTTATATTTTTAGAAATTAACCCGGCTAACATAAGCGCAAAACTTTGATTATGCCGCATTTTTTAATGAAAGTATAAGATGGATTCGTTTTTAAATAGGTTCTAATCACTGCAACATACTGCTGGTAAAGGGATAAGAGTGTTTTGATGAACTTATACTTAGAACAAATGTATAAGCAGACAACTTTTCAAATCTATTTTAGGCAGAATAAAATTCTCGCGGTAAATTCCAGTTATGGAAATATTTGGATACATTATTATCGGAATAATAATTTTATACATTCTTGGATTTATTGTAAACCTATTTTTACCTTCTAATACTATTACTATTGAAGAATTATCAAATCATGTAAAGGAGTGGTTTATTGAAATGTATCCTATTAGAAAGAAATCCCCCAAAATTGTGATTAGTGATGAATCTTCCGATTATGCTGGTACTTACACTTTTTATAACAACAAGATTACCTTATTTACTCAGAATGTAAGTGACTATGAAGGTATTGTGGAGATAACTCTACATGAACTTGTCCACTGGAGGGAGATAACCTCTCATTCAAAGGATCAATGGTATGACAAACAACTTAAAGAGTACGGATATGAGAACCACCCGCAGGAGATTTGGTGTAGAACTGTAGCTGCGGAACTCACCAAACACTATATTAAACAAAGAGTGTAATATTTTGTCGTAGATTTTGTAAACCTAATAGTTTACTTTTTTATATATTTGTAAACCTAATAGTTTACATATATAGTAAGTTTTAAACTTAAACCATTTTAAAAAGTGAGAAATAAACAACAATTAATGATTGAACAATTGGACCAAAAACTAAAGCCATTTCTTAAAACAAAAATGGTCCTGGCCCCAGAAAGAGGGTGGATAAAAACTATTCGTAATACTCTAAATATGACAATGGCCCAACTCGGCACCAAACTGAATATAACTCGTCAAGGAGTTCGAAAGATTGAAGAAAGCGAAGCAAATGGGACCATAACACTAAACACCTTAAAGGAAGTTGCCACAGCTATAGAATTAAAATTGGTCTATGCACTGGTCCCAAAAGATGGGACCATCGACGACTTAATACAAATAAAAGCTGAAAAACTGGCCCAAAAAATAGTATTGAGGACCAATCAAAATATGAAATTGGAGGACCAAGGAATTGGAGATGAAAAGATATCTAAAACCATTAAGGAGCTTGCTAACGAAATAAAACGAGAGATGAGAAAGTCATTATGGGATTAAAATTCGATTATAAAGATGGTCAAACACCTTTGAATGAAGAAGAAAAAGAAGGTCTAAAAATAAAGTCAATAACAACACAAGGAGAGCTCGATGAATTTGAACAGTTAAATATTGAAAAAGCTGTAGAATGGACAATTAGAGCTAATTTAAAACTTGAAAAAATATTGACCGAAAAGTTCATAAAAGATTTACACAAAAAAATGTTCGATGATGTCTGGAAATGGGCAGGTGAATTTAGAAAAACTGATAAAAACATTGGAATAAGCTGGACACAAGTTGGAATTGAATTAAAGAATTTACTGGACGACACTAAATTTTGGATTGAAAACAAAACTTTTCAACCTGAAGAAATAGCTATTAGATTCAAACATAGAATAGTATCTATTCATTGTTTCCCAAATGGAAATGGAAGGCATTCAAGAATGATGGCGGACATAATTATGGAATCAATATATGGGAAAGAAATATTCTCGTGGCAGCAATCAAATATGGTTAAAGCTAACGAAACAAGAAAGGAGTATATGAAAGCTTTAAAAAAAGCTGATAATGGAAACGTTGCACCATTAATTAAATTTGCAAAAAACTAAAGCCGTATATAATTTATTGCTGGCTTCTTGCCTACTTGCGAAAGTCCTCGCGGACTTTCTTGGTCGATAATTATTTACTAAATTAATTGCTTAAAACACGCAACAAATCTTACACAATCACGAAGCAGCAATAAAAGAAAACTTGTAAAGTTCGGTATTAATCCGAACTTCTTTGTATGTTTGCAATAGTAAATGAGACTGACCAATAAGAAAATATTAGAAAAGCTAAAAAGAAAGAACAAAGGAAATGTTCCTTTAACTAAAGCTATCGACCAGCTAATTAAAGATGTTGATGAGAATGATTGGAAAGACCAAACTGAATTAAACAAAACGAGACAGGATGCTGATAATGTTCATAATGACGGATTTTATTTTTTTAACATCAATGTTCACAGAACAATGATTCTGATTGAGTTTTACGATAATGAAGCAACAGTAGTTTGGGCGGGAACACACCAACAATACGAAACGACTTTTAGGAACAACAGAAACACGATAAAAAAGTGGTTAAAGTCTAACGATTGGATTTAAAATAATATTATGAAAACACAATTTGACATATCTCAACTAATAGAAGCTGGAAAAATTCAGAATGAACTGGATTTTGAAAGAGCATTGATTGCGGACAGAAAACTACGTGTTCTTTCAAAAGAAAACCCGAAATTCAAATCCGTTCGAGAAAAATTAAGAGATTTAATTGAGCAGTACGAAAATGAGAATTGGAGTGCGGAATCTAAAATATCTGACAAAAAACTTCGAGAAAGCGATGTTGCGGAATTGATTGCCGAAAAGGAACGTTTATTTATCCAGCGAAGAAAAGAGCTTATAAGAAAGAAATTAAAAAACTTAAACCTAACACAACAAGACTTTGGGAAAGTTTTGGGACACCAAAGCAAATCCTATATGTCTGAACTGATAAACGGTGTAAGTCCTTTTTCCTTAAAAGATTTAATTGTTATTCATCGAATTTTGAAAATTGATTTAACTGATTTGGTTCCGACTTTTTTGCCACAATCTGATAGAATAAAAATTAGAACAACGATTAAAAAATTAGATAATCCAAAACTGAAATTAAGTGAAGACGATTTAGCAATAGCATAAATTACTACTGCCAACACCGTGTATAATTAATAGCTAGTTCTCGTCTACTTCTGAAAATCCTCGCGGACTTTCTATCTGTGATTTATTTGCTAACTTTAGTGCTTAAACCACGCAACAAAGCATATACAAAACGTTGTCTGCAATTACATAAATTAAGAAACAATTTCAACAACACTCAACGTGAGTTCTTAAATATTTTTAAAGTTATTCCTGAAAATTATTATTCTTGTATTTTACAAAAAAAACCTAACATAAATATGACAAAAAATATTTTATCATCACCCCTAAAACGCATTACAATATTAGACTCACTTAGAGGATTTGCTTTACTTGGAGTAATAATCATCCACATGTTACAGCACTTCGGGGTTGAGGCAGGAGCTCCAAAAGAAGAAATTCTCCAATTTCCCTTGCTGGATGAAGTAATGAGGTGGATCGGATACAACATTGTTATGGGTAGATTCATTAACATTTTCGCCTTACTTTTCGGTTTAAGTTTCTTTATTCAAATGGATCGGGCTTCAAAAAAAGGAATCGATTTTAGAGGACGTTTTGCTTGGAGAATGATAATTCTTTTGATCATGGGAGTGGTGAGTCATTCATTTTACAATGTAGAAATCATTTCAGTATATGCCTTATTCGGATTATTAATGATTCCGCTTTACAAAACAAAAAGTTGGATTCTATTAGTTTTGGCTTCATTTTTCCTATTAGGAGGACCTAGAATTATTCAATCTACCTACCATAATCACAATATTAAAACAGAACATGTAAACTCAGAAGAAGCAAACAACTTTGAAAGGTCTATAGAAATACCTGCACACATTGCCAACCCTTCTTTCTTAAACTCTGCAAAACACAATTACAAAGAACGGTTTTTGGGAAAGCTAAGATATCAATTCAGTTATTTCGGAAGAGGTTATATCACCTTTGCACTTTTTTTATTCGGACTTTTACTTGGAAAGATTCGCTTCTTTGAAAACATTGATATCGATAGAAAGAGAAATCTGAAAATTTTCAGTAGGTTGTTGTTAGCGACCATTATTTTAATTACTCTTGAAAACATACTACCCCCTCAAAATTTCCGTATATTTTTTAGAACAGAGGGAGTCGTCATTTTACCTATTTTACTTTTCGCAAAAGCACTTGCTGATATCAGCCTTGTAGTCTCATCAGCTGCATTAACAATGGGCTTTATTTTGCTATACCAATCAAAGCATATTAGAAAATATCTTGAAGCTTTATCACCATATGGACGAACAGGTCTATCAAATTATATAATTCAAGGAATGCTTGGTTGCATTCTATTTTCTTCATGGGCTTTAGGAAGTTACTTCAATGGTTTAGGTAATGCTTCACTGTTCTTTTTAGGAATAATTATTTATATCGTACAAGCTGTGATAAGTGCATATTGGCTTAAATACTATCTATACGGACCTCTAGAATGGTTATGGCGCTCATTAACCTATCTTAAATTTCAGAACTTTAGAAAAAATATTAATAATTAAACTAATATGAAACGATTACTTTTAGGACTTATTTTGCTCGCAAGTGTGAATTCTTCATTTGGGCAAATCTCAAGAACAGCGCAAGAAATTAAAAACTTATCAAAAGATAAATGGCAATGGATGGCTGACAAGAATGTAGACAAACTTGAAATTCTTTTTGATGATAAATCAAAGTTTGTTCATATGAGCGGAACTTGGAATAAAGACAGAGAACTTGAAATAATAAAAACCGGAAGTATCTGGTATAAGCAAGCAGACGTTCACGATGTTGTAGTTGAAGTTTTTGGAAATACTGTTTTACTTTGGAATAGAATTACGTTAACTGCACACGTACGTGGTAGCGATGTATCAAATGAATTCACGGTTACAGAAGTTTATCAAAAAAGAGAGGAAGGGTGGAAATTATTGGATTTGACATTCAGTAAAGTAAGGGGCATTCACAGTATTGAACATTAATTATTATATATCTATATTGGTAATAGACTGCAGACAACAATCTGTATAGTTAATGGCTACAAAGTGCTAACAAAAAGTTTATCCTCATACTCCATTGGGAAAATTAGAAAAATTTAATAAAACAAATTATCGTTTAGATTTTAGTGCTTTTCATTATCTAAAAAATTTGTTAGATGATAAAAAAAGTACAGTGAAAAAAAGAAATCAAAAAACTAAATATCTAAACCCATTCTTCTTAATGGATAACGAAGTAAAAAAAATTGAGTCTAGAGAAACTTACAATGTATCATTTAGTGAGAAAATTAAATTACAAGAATTTTCAAGAAGGGAAAAAAAGAAATATAAGAAGAACCCAAAGGAGTTTAAATAATAAACTTTGCCTAACACTGCGTATAATTAATTGCTTGGTTTTAGCCAATTTACGAAAGTCCTCACGGATTTTCTATCTATGAATTTGTTTATATACTTTAGTGCTTAAAACACGCCACTAATCATACACAAAACCATTAGTAATACCAATCATCATAGAATTGACCCATGCAGATGGAACCACGGAAAGACAAACCTTTCCTGCTCAGATATGGATACAGAACGACACTTCTGTAAAAAGAGTGTTCTCTGCTACTCAAGAAATTGTAAGCTTTAAACTAGATCCAGATGAAGAAACTGCGGATGTAGATACTTCAAACAACAGCTGGCCTAAAAAGGAAGCAACGAAATTTAAAAACTTCAAAAACAAAGTAAAAGGATACTATTTCTTTTTACTACATCTTACAACTCCAACGAATTTCGTTGGAGTTTTTTTTGCTTTCTATTGAATTTTAAAAGGTGTTTTATCGCTGAATGCTTTTATTGAATTGGAATAAAGCAATTGAAATATAAATATATGTTATTTTTTATGTATGTTTGAATTGCAATTAAAATTAATGTACGTTTATATATAAGTATTGTTTATAAACATCATGAAAACAATAACTAAATCTATTCAACTTCCAAATTGATACGATTTACAAATAAGGAACGTTATCCCAAAAATGGAATAGGGATAAGCACATAAAGTATAACGATATAACTAGTTGTATGCCATTAACCAAAATTATGGAAATAAAGAACGAAGATTTTAAGAATAAAACAATTCGTTTATTAAATTACTATTCCAAATATTACTGCAGACAATATATATCGTGTGAAGAATTATTTGAAAATCAAAAAGGACATTTAGCTTTATTTAATCTTTTGGCTCTATTTTAGAATATAATGAAATCAACATTAAATGATTTTGATGATACTTTTTACAATTTAAATTTAAGACTAAAAGAAAAAAAACTTATAAACGAATTAGAGCTCAAATTCTTAAACGACAAAAAAGTTGGTATTAGAAAAATAAGGAACATTTTAGCACACGCAAATTTATCGAAATATGATTTGGAAATTATTGGAAACAAAGTAACTTTTCCTTTTACAGAGAATGAAACTTGCTTAATTCTATATCAACATATTTCAAGCATTATTAGTGGAATAATTTTGAAAATTTTAGAACCTTCAATGATTATGGATTATAAAATAAATGTTAATTCACAAATTGAAAACTTAAAATTCAATTTCATAACAAGAACACCTGAAGAACTAATGAAATTTAAAGGAATCGAAATAGATGCAGGATGGGAAAAACTTGATGAGGCGAATAAATATAGATTAATTGAGAATTCCTCAGATGTTAATGTATTAGCTGAAATATTTAAAGGATTGAAACAATAACTGTGGCTAACACCGTATAAAATTAATTGCTGGTTTTAGCTCATTTAAGAAGGTTCTCGAAGAGAATAAATCTGTGTTTTATTTACTAACTTTAGTGCCTAAAACACGCAACTAACCATACACTAGACCGTTATCTCCAATTAAAACGACCAATGGAAAATGAAATTAGGAAGAATAAAGCAAGTTGAATTAAGAGAGATTTGGAAGCACGAAGCAACAAATTTCACAAACTGGTTAGCTATACCTGAAAATTTGGATTTGCTGAGCGAAGAAATTGACATTGAATTATCTCTAATCGACACAGAATATAATGTTGGAAGGTTTAATGTTGATATTTATGCAGAAGAGGCAAGTGCTGACAGGAAAGTGATAATTGAAAACCAACTAGAAAGAACTGACCACGATCACTTAGGAAAATTAATCACTTATGCTTCAGGACTAGATGCTGAAATAATAATTTGGATTGTAAAAGATGTTTTAGAGGAACACCAACAAGCTATTAATTGGCTAAATGAAAATACTGATGAAAAAATAAACTTCTTTGCAATACGAATGGAAGTTTGGAAAATTGGCAATTCAGAACCTGCTCCGAAGTTTCATATAATCTCTAAGCCAAATAATTGGACAAAGTCTGTAAAAAAATCTGCTCAGCAATCTGCATTGACTGAAACAAAAATATTGCAGTTAAAATTTTGGAATGCTTTCAAGGAATTTGCTCAAAATCAAAGTTTGAATTTAAGATTACGAAAAACATATCCTCAACATTGGTATGATTTGAGTTTTGGGAGAAACGATTGCCATATAGCTTTGACAATAAACTCACAAAAAAAAGAATTGGCTTGTGAAATCTATATACCAAACTCTAAAGAAACTTTCGAAACATTTTTTGCCAACTGTAAAGAAATAGATGCTAAGACTGGCGGATTGGAATGGATGGAATTACCAACTAAAAAAGCGAGTAGAATAAAAAAGAAAACAAAGGGTGATTTCACAAAAGAAGATAAATGGAACGAATATTTTGAATGGCTTGGAAAAACAGCTTTGAATTTTCAAGAAACCTTCAATCAATACTAAAAATAAATAGGAGATAACACTGTATATAAAATCATAGCACCCTACGGGATGCTACGTTTCATATACAAACCGTTGTGTGGTATTATAAAACTAACTTCAGTGATAATATCTTTAAATAAAATTAGACAAAAAATAGGTAATTGGAAAATTGTAATAATTTTTGGAATACTGTATATCATTTCACAGTTGATTATTGTTTCTATATTACATAATTTGGACACGAAACAGGTTTTTGAATTACAAACAACCTTCTCTTCTGACACTTTCCATGAAATAATAAATTCATGGAAGAATAATGGAATATTGGGATTTTACAAAAAACACTTTATTTTTGATTTTCCACACCCAATTTGGTATAGTATATTCTTTGGTTCATTTATGTCCAAATTATTCCATTTAAACCTTGTTGGGGAAAAATATAATTATTTAATATTATTACCTTTTATAGCCGGAATATTAGATTTGCTTGAAAACATTTTGCATGTTGTGATTGTTTTATCTGACATAAGTAATATTTCAAAAATTGCGGTTCTAATAAGTGGAATGGCTACAAATCTAAAGTGGTTTTTTGCATTTGTTTCACTTTTTATTATTGTAGTAATGATTATTAAGTATTTTAGATATAAAAATGACAAAACATGAAATTAGTTACTTTAAAAACAGAATGAAATTATCAAAAGATAAATATTTTAAAGTAAGGGATTTTATATTGACAAATGCGAGAATGATTGAACGACGTTTATTTGAATTTCATTTTGTGAGAAGGTTTATTGTTTACCTTTTATCGAGGTTTTATCGAGTCATATGTTACTACAGTTATTTCATTTTTTGAGATGAATAATCCATTTATGACATCACTATTATACTTTATTGTAATTCGAAAGTCACTCTTTTGTTTAATATTATTATTGTTTTCAAAAATTATATCTCAACGCAAATTCCTGAGTCTTACCATATCGGGAAAGGGAGTGAAGTCGAACCACTTTTAGTTAAACTTGGTGCCTTCATAGCTAAGATGCATCGGAATGATTTGGTT
Source organism: uncultured Polaribacter sp. (assembly GCA_943787375.1). Lineage (GTDB taxonomy): Bacteria > Bacteroidota > Bacteroidia > Flavobacteriales > Flavobacteriaceae > Polaribacter. The sequence continues at coordinate 645,320 of CALSME010000002.1, read as the reverse complement.
GTTTTTATATTTTTTTTAAATAAGAAATAGAGAATCCTGTTTTTTTTGAGATTAAACCATCACTTAATCCTTTTTTTCTCATAGCCCTTAAAGTTTGCATTCTTTTTAATCGTATAAAATTACCTGGCTTTTCGGTTTCCATTATTTGATACAATTTAGTATGGCTTAAATTGAATTCGTCACAAATTAATTCTAGACTTACGATGTTAAGGTTCCCAACAATATAGTTTTCAATTTCTTTTTTTAAGGATGGACTGATGATTTTATTTGGTTTACTAATTCTTTTTTTAAGAAAATTAATGTAAATATAATTAAGGATCATTAAAACGATAGCAAATGTTAGGTAAAAAATTAGATTAGCATTGGATGCTGTTTTAGTTGTTTTTCTTAAACGACTAGTAGATGTTTCTATTTGTGATTGTAAGTCTTCTATGGATAGTTTATAATACCCATTAATAGATCCAAGCATTAGTGTATCATTTTTTATGTAATGAGCTCTTTTATTAAACTCATCAATAATTACATTATGATAAACTTTGCTATTCGTTAAATCGTAACAATTTAAACCTGAATTAGATGTTACATAGACTATGTTTTTAAAGAGACCGACATTGTGTGGCTGGATTAGATTATCGAATAAAATGTAGTCTTTTGAGTTGTTAAAACTATTTTTAGAGAAAAGTTTATTTTTTGTTAAAATTAATTTTTGATTATCAGAAATTGAAAAAACATCTTCTACAGGTTCACTAAAGGTATTAATTTCTTGAACAATTTTTGTTTCTGTGTTGTATGTGTATTCTTTGTTATTATTAAAAAAAACAACCCTCCCGTTAACTCCATTTGAGTCATAACGAAGAAAACGATAATTAGATCCTGAATTTTTTAAAAGAAGTTTACTTTCTTTTTTTTTAAAGTTAATAAGGTATAATCCAAGTGAAGAAGTTAATAAAAATTCATTAGGTTTTATTCTTAAAATATCTTCTGTTCTTCCAAGTTCTTTGTCAAATATTGCTGTTGATAGAGAGCTATAACTTATAAAATCCGTTATCACAGAATCTTTTTTGTTTATTCTATATAATCCGTCATAACAAATAAAGGTTTCGGAGTCATATTCTCTAATATAACCTGAAGTATATATTGGGTTTTTAAGTTTTTTATTTTTAAAAAAAATTCCGTTGTAGGTTCCAATAAAGTTGTCGCTAAAAGATCTGGTACTTCCTATAGCTTCAAATTGATAATGAGATAAATGATATACAATTAACTTCCCTTTTGAGAATAAAAAAAGCAGGTTTTTATTTTTGAAAGTAACTACATTTTTTGAAACTAATTCATCTGGTAACAAGTAATTAAATTGGTTATTTTTTATGGGAATGAATTTTTTTATTTGATTATCATTATAGATAATTCCACCTCTTATTTCTTGAGTTACAAAGGTGATTTCTTCTTTATTATATTTGAAAACTCCTTCGGATGTGCCAAGTAAAATTATGTCTTCTTTTAATGTTGCATTGTAGTAATACTTATCAGTATAAACAGAAGTTAAATAATACTCTTGAGCTGTAGATTTGATTGATAAAAATAATAATAAAAATATCGTAATAATTTTTTTTAAATAAAAAGAAAAATACAAATTAATATGCTGTTTTATAAGGTTTTATAATTAAGTTATTATTTAAATACATATATAATAATTGCAAATATAAGTAAAAGTATTATCTCTTCATAGATTCTTTATTAATATTACTTTTTAAAACATTTCTGTTGTTTAAATTATATGATATATATTTTTCTCCTAACTATTCTTTTACTCAATATTTTTATACATCAACAAACCCCTCTATAAGCAAAACTGTAAGAATTGCATATGGTAATTACAAAAACGTTAATAACACAAAATCTAAATGAATAAAATTCTTCTTATTGTATCTATATTTATGTTTTCTGAATCTTTTGCGCAAGATTTAGCAGACGCAACAATAGATCCTATTGGACTTTACACAGCAACGGGCTCAGCTATTGAACCTTCCCTTGAAGTGGATTATTTTGGCACTTCTTTAGTGGAAGGAACCGATTACACTGCAAGTTATTCAGATAATATAACTGCAGGAACAGCAACTGTAGAGATTGCCGGTATAGGTCAATACATTGGTACAAATTCTACTACCTTCCAAGTCGTAGAGCTTACGCCTCCCTCAGCGGAAAATGTTCCTGCCAATACCGATAATTATTCAGCGATTGGCACATTTTCAATGGTTGGTTACGATGCGGCAACAGACTACAAGGCATCCGTTATAGTTCTTGGTACTGCTGTAGATGATGGTGCTACTTTTGATGTAGCGACTAACTCAGGACTTACAAGAGATGTGGGGTATTCGGGTTGGTCCGATATTACTGAAGTGAACTTTTATGGCAAACCGGCAAACATAGAAGCTGCATTAAACTCTATAAAACTCAACACATCCTCATTAGGTAATGTCGAGATAAAACTTCAGGTGTACATCACATCACAGGTTACGAATACTTTCTTTAATCCTATAAATGGTCATGTTTATCAATTAGTACAGGCTAATATAAGTAGAACGAATGCATCAACTGCTGCTCAAAACTCCATATATTCAGGTGAAGCTGGTTATCTATTTACGATTACTTCCTCAACGGAGGCCACTTTCATTGATAAGATTCCAACTTCAAATTTGTGGATGGGCTTATCAGATATCGCTGTAGATGGTGAGTGGAAATACGACCAAGGGCCAGAAGTAAACACCTTAGTTTGGCAGAGTGGTACTGATGCTAGAGGACTTCAAGGTATCAGTAATTCTGGTGAATACAACAATTGGAGAGAAAGCCGGCCACAAGGGAATCAAGATCAGAACTATGGCGTATATTATACAGAAAGAAACTGGGTTGATGCCCAAAACACTTATGGTACAAATGGTTACATTGTAGAGTACGGTACATGGACGGATCCACAAGCACTAACCTTTTATTCAGTACAAAAAAGTGAAGTAGTTTATACACAACAAAGAGATTTGGCAGATGCTACCATTGCTTTGATTCCGGCATACACAGCGACAGGATCAGCTATTGAACCTTCCCTTGAAGTGGATTATTTTGGCACTTCTTTAGTGGAAGGAACCGATTACACTGCAAGTTACTCAGATAATATAACTGCAGGAACAGCAACTGCAGAGATTACCGGTATAGGTCAATACATTGGTACAAATTCTACTACCTTCCAAGTCGTAGAGCTTACGCCTCCCTCAGCGGAAAATGTTCCTGCCAATACCGATAATTATTCAGCGATTGGCACATTTTCAATGGTTGGTTACGATGCGGCAACAGACTACAAGGCATCCGTTATAGTTCTTGGTACTGCTGTAGATGATGGTGCTACTTTTGATGTAGCGACTAACTCAGGACTTACAAGAGATGTGGGGTATTCGGGTTGGTCCGATATTACTGAAGTGAACTTTTATGGCAAACCGGCAAACATAGAAGCTGCATTAAACTCTATAAAACTCAACACATCCTCATTAGGTAATGTCGAGATAAAACTTCAGGTGTACATCACATCACAGGTTACGAATACTTTCTTTAATCCTGTAAATGGTCATGTTTATCAATTAGTACAGGCTAATATAAGTAGAACGAATGCATCAACTGCTGCTCAAAACTCCATATATTCAGGTGAAGCTGGTTATCTATTTACGATTACTTCCTCAACGGAGGCCACTTTCATTGATAAGATTCCAACTTCAAATTTGTGGATGGGCTTATCAGATATCGCTGTAGATGGTGAGTGGAAATACGACCAAGGGCCAGAAGTAAACACCTTAGTTTGGCAGAGTAGTACTGATGCTAGAGGACTTCAAGGTATCAGTAATTCTGGTGAATACAACAATTGGAGAGAAAGCCGGCCACAAGGGAATCAAGATCAGAACTATGGCGTATATTATACAGAAAGAAACTGGGTTGATGCCCAAAACACTTATGGTACAAATGGTTACATTGTAGAGTACGGTACATGGACGGATCCACAAGCACTAACCTTTTATTCAGTACAAAAAAGTGAAGTAGTTTATACACAACAAAGAGATTTGGCAGATGCTACCATTGCTTTGATTCCGGCATACACAGCGACAGGATCAGCTATTGAACCTTCCCTTGAAGTGGATTATTTTGGCACTTCTTTAGTGGAAGGAACCGATTACACTGCAAGTTATTCAGATAATATAACTGCAGGAACAGCAACTGTAGAGATTACCGGTATAGGTCAATACATTGGTACAAATTCTACTACCTTCCAAGTCGTAGAGCTTACGCCTCCCTCAGCGGAAAATGTTCCTGCCAATACCGATAATTATTCAGCGATTGGCACATTTTCAATGGTTGGTTACGATGCGGCAACAGACTACAAGGCATCCGTTATAGTTCTTGGTACTGCTGTAGATGATGGTGCTACTTTTGATGTAGCGACTAACTCAGGACTTACAAGAGATGTGGGGTATTCGGGTTGGTCCGATATTACTGAAGTGAACTTTTATGGCAAACCGGCAAACATAGAAGCTGCATTAAACTCTATAAAACTCAACACATCCTCATTAGGTAATGTCGAGATAAAACTTCAGGTGTACATCACATCACAGGTTACGAATACTTTCTTTAATCCTGTAAATGGTCACATCTACAGATATACACCAGGTGTTATTTCGTGGACTGATGCCGCTTCGAATGTTTTGCAAACGACATACGAAGATGAACCCGGCTATTTAGTAACAATTACTTCCGAACAGGAGCAAATCTATATAAATAACAATATTAGTGGAGCTAATGTTTGGATTGGTCTTACAGACCAGGACATTGAAGGAGATTTTAGATGGAAACAAGGTCCTGAAGCGAACACATTAGTCTTCAGTCAAGGCGCAGCAGTTTCTGGTCAGTACAATTATTGGAAATCGGGTGAACCCAATAACGCTAACGGTGGAACTGAAGAATATGTGGTGACTAAGTATAATGGAGGAACTAGATGGAATGATTTTGCTAATAATTTTAATGGTATTTCTGGTTATATTGCGGAGTACGGTTCGTGGACGGATCCACAATTACTAACCTTTTATTCTACACAAAAAAGTGAAGTAGTTTACACGCAAGAAAAAGATTTGGCAGATGCAACAATACAACCTATTGGCATATACACAGCAACGGGCTCAGCTATTGAACCTTCCCTTGAAGTGGATTATTCCGGCACATCTTTAGTGGAAGGAACCGATTACACTGCAAGTTATTCAGATAATATAACTGCAGGAACAGCAACTGTAGAGATTACCGGTATAGGTCAATACACCGGTACCCTTAGTGCCCAATTTGAAATAGTTTCGCTCGCAGTTTCTTTAAATGCCACTGAAATTTCTACAAATCTTACGGATGAACCGCTTGGCGCAACCTATTCGTTGAGTGGTTACGATGCATCTAAGGATTACAAGGTTGTTTTAGCGGTTCAAGGAAATAGTGGCGCAACGATTTCTCTAGGTACAACTACAGGTATTAATAATCCAGGTTTGGCTTTTGAGAATGACTTTACGGATGTTGAAAAAATGTACTTCAGTGGCACACCGTCGGAAATTGAAACCGTATTGAATTCCATAACGGTTACAACTTCGAATACTCCGAATGAAGATATCAAGATTCAGGTCTATATTTATCCAGACGTATCCAATACATTTTTCAATCATTGGAATGGGCACATGTACAAGGTCGTACACGACGCAAGTATCTCTTGGACTGATGCAAAGACAGCTGCTGCTGCAGCGTCTTTTGGTGGAGAACAAGGGTATTTAATCACCATTACTAGCCAAGTGGAGCAAAATTTTACTTACCGCCTAAATAAAAGTATATGGATTGGGTTATCGGATGTCGAATCTGAGGGAACATTTAAATGGGTTACTGGGCCAGAGGTAGGTACAGTGATACGCACACCTTCTGGCAACGAATCCGATGTTTTTGAATTGTGGGCTGATGGTCAGCCGAACAACTACGGGGGGAATGAGCATTATGTTGGTTTTTACCGCCCATCTGGCCAATATTATGGTTGGCGAGATTATTTGAGTACTTCGGGAGAAATATATGGATATGCAATTGAATACGGGACATCGTCTAGCGGGATGAACACCAGTCTTTCCAATGTACAAACCTCAGAAATTGTGATTACTCAGAAAAGATATCTTTCAGATGCAACAATAGAAACTATTGGCGCATACACAGCAACGGGCTCAGCTATTGAACCTTCCCTTGAAGTGAATTATTCCGGCACATCTTTAGTGGAAGGAACCGATTACACTGCAAGTTATTCAGATAATATAACTACAGGAACAGCGACTGTTGAGATTACCGGTATAGGTCAATACACCGGTACCCTTAGTGCCCAATTTGAAATAGTTTCGCTCGCAGCTTCTTTAAATGCCACTGAAATTTCTGCAAATCTTACGGATGAACCGCTTGGCGCAACCTATTCGTTGAGTGGTTACGATGCATCTAAGGATTACAAGGTTGTTTTAGCGGTTCAAGGAAATAGTGGCGCAACGATTTCTCTAGGTACAACTACAGGTATTAATAATCCAGGTTTGGCTTTTGAAAATGACTTTACGGATGTTGAAAAAATGTACTTCAGTGGCACACCGTCGGAAATTGAAACCGTATTGAATTCCATAACGGTTACAACTTCGAATACTCCGAATGAAGATATCAAGATTCAGGTCTATATTTATCCAGATGTATCCAATACATTTTTCAATCATTGGAATGGGCACATGTACAAGGCCGTACACGACGCAAGTATCTCTTGGACTGATGCAAAGACAGCTGCTGCTGCAGCGTCTTTTGGTGGAGAACAAGGGTATTTAATCACCATTACTAGCCAAGTGGAGCAAAATTTTACTTACCGCCTAGATAAAAGTATATGGATTGGGTTATCGGATGTCGAATCTGAGGGAACATTTAAATGGGTTACTGGGCCAGAGGTAGGTACAGTGATACGCACACCTTCTGGCAACGAATCCGATGTTTTTGAATTGTGGGCTGATGGTCAGCCGAATAACTCTGGTAACGAGGATTATGTTGGTTTTTACCGCACATCTGGCCAATATTATGGTTGGCGAGATTATTTGAGTACTTCGGGAGAAATATATGGATATGCAATTGAATACGGGACATCGTCTAGCGGGATGAACACCAGTCTTTCCAATGTACAAACCTCAGAAATTGTGATTACTCAGAAAAGATACCTTTCAGATGCAACAATAGAAACTATTGGCGCATACACAGCATCGGGCTCAGCTGTTGAACCTGATCTAGAAGTAGATTATTTTGGCAACTCTTTGACAGCAGGTGTTGATTATAACGCTGTTTACTCAGACAATGTGCAAGCAGGGACTGCTACTGTAGAAATTACTGGAATTGGAGATTATGTAGGAACCATTTCATCTACTTTCGAAATAGTTGTATTTACAGCTCCCAGCAATCAGAATGTTCCATTGAATACTCAAAATTGGGAATTAACAGAACAATTTAACTTAGCAGGCTATGACGTAACCAAAACATATAAAGCTGCAGTATTAATCCTAGGAGACCCGAACGCAACCATAACCATAACTGAAAACTCTGCAATATCCTTTGATTATGGATTTAGTGACTGGACAGATGTAACGAATATTAACTTTACTGGAACTGCATCAGAGATAGAATCTGCTTTAAACTCAATTCAAGTAAATACCACTCAAAATGTCGTAGAATTAAAGTTAAGAGTTTTCATAACCTCCCAAATAAACAATACATTTTTAAATCCAATGAATGGGCATATGTATCAGTTTATTCCTGGACAAATTACTTGGATGAATGCTAATTCTGCTTCAATATCAATGGCCTATGAAAATGAACCAGGATATATTACAACGTTAACTTCTGAAAATGAAGATAATTTTGTGAGTAATTATGTACAAGCTCAAGATTTTTGGATAGGACTTTCTGATGCTGATCAAGAGGGCGAGTGGTACTGGAAAACAGGACCTGAGGCTGGAACTTTGGTTTGGAGCGCCAATAACAGTAATCAAACCGGTTTCACAGGAATAATTAATGGCCAGTGGTGTAATTGGGTCACTAACGACCCTAATAATGCCACATTTAACTTCGGAACAGGTCAAGATTATGCAGTAGCTAAGTTTGAAGGAAACGTGGAATGGAATGATGTTAATGATGGAGATACCCGTGTTGATGGCTATGTTGTTGAATACGGCACATGGACCGACGCGATGGATTTGACCTTTTATTCAACTCAAAAAGCTGAAATCATATTGACTCAGGTCCCACAAAACATATCAATTCAGTCTACTGAAACGTCCACTTCAGAAAGTGGTTCTGAAGCTTCATTTACAGTAGTTCTCGATATAAACCCAACAGATGATGTTACGCTACCAATAAATTCCTCAGATTTATCTGAGGCAACTTCTTCTCATGATCAATTGGTCTTTACTCCATCAAACTGGAATATTCCTCAAACAGTAACAATCACTGGTGCAAATGATGAACTTTTTGATGGAGATATTTCATTGACAATAGAAACTGGTGATCCTGTGTCAAATGATACAAATTATAATGATTTGCTGGCCTCGGATATTTCAAACTTAGCATTTACAAATGAAGATAATGATGGAATAAGTGTTAATCAAACAACGAATTGTAGTTGTCACGGAGCAAGTGACGGCTCTGCAACTGTTTCTGTCAATAATGGGTCAATAAACTTATACTCATATAGCTGGAGTGATGGAACAAGTATTGTATCAACCTCTTCAATAGCAACTTCTTTATCTGTAGGTGATTATACAATAACTGTTACAGATAGCGAAAATAATTCATTGCAAGAACTAGTTTCAATTACTGAGCCTTCGGAATTATCAGCTTCAGTAACCTATACGTTAGCTTCTGATAATCTATCGAATGGAGCAATTAGTTTAAATGTTTCAGGAGGTACATCCCCATATAATTTCGATTGGGATAATGGAGCATCTTTAGCCACATTAACAGGATTAGCTTCAGGAGAATATACGGTAATCATAACTGATAATAATGACTGTACATTTAGCAAGACCATTGCTCTTTTTGATTCAGATAATGATGGTATTATTGATAGTGAAGAAGGGTCGTATGAAAATCCACCAACAGATACAGATTCAGATGGTGTTCCTGATTATTTAGAAGACAATACAGCGAATGATCATTTAAATACGGAGAATGACACAGACGGAGATGGTATCGGAAATTTAAATGAAATAGCTGCAGGTTCAGATCCTTTAGATGAAAATGATGTTCCGGAAACTACTTGGCAAGGATCAGTGAATGGAGATTGGTCTGATATTGAAAATTGGTCCAATGGAGTTCCTAATTTAAGTTATGATGTAGAAATCCCATCAGGCCTTTCAAACTATCCAACCGCTTCATCAGCAGTTGTCGTTAATTCGATGACACTGGAATCTGGAGCCTCTTTTATTGCACAGAGTTCATTTACAGGAAATTTAATATATAATAGAGCACTTTCTTCGAATAACTGGTATCTAGTCTCTAGTCCCGTTGTTGGAGAAACCTTGGAAGGCTTAATTTCGAATCACACTTTTGCAACAGGATCGGGCTCAAACATTGGTATTGCTCCCTATTTAAATAATGGTTCTGGATGGGATTATCAAACAATTACAGCTACAGGGGATTTGGTTTCAGGTTCAGGATACTCTGTAAAGTTAGCCGCAGCAGGAACTGTCTCTTTTAATGGAACATTTCCTGCTTCAGATCTAAGTATCGGTATCACCGAAGATGCCAATGGTTTAAATCTAATAGGAAACCCATATCCATCTTATATTGCTGCAAATTCAAATGCAGATGCAGTAAATAATGTATTAACAATCAATTCTACAATTCTTTCCGAAGAAACACTTTGGTTTTGGAATTCTGGATCAGGCTCATATGTTACCTATAACCAAGCTTCTTCTTCTAAATTTGTTTCACCAGCACAAGGATTTTTTGTAAACTCAAACGGTACCAATAGCTTTCAATTTACCGAAGCAATGCAATCACATCAATCTGATGGTTTTCAAAGAAGTACTGCTACCAGACCGGAGATCAACTTGATGCTTAGCGACGATACAGAAACAAGAAGCACTGATATTTTCTTTATTGAAGGAACTACCACAGGTTGGGACAATGGTTATGACAGTAGTATTTTTGGAGGAACCGCCAATAGTTTTGCAATCTATACCCATTTGATTAGTGATAGTGAAGGACAAAATTTAGGTATTCAATCGCTTCCAGAAACCAATTTTGAAAATTGGATCATACCAGTAGGAATCAATGCTGCTTCAGGAACAACCATTACGATTGTTGCAGCAACACAAAACTTGCCAGAAGGTATTGACGTTTATTTAGAAGACAAAGTAGCGGGTTCTTTTACGCGTTTAGCAACAGGCGAGAACTATAATACGACGCTTTCAGAAGCATTAAACGGTATTGGACGTTATTATCTTCATACAAGTGCTCAAGTACTTGGAATTGACAATTTGAAGCTTGAAAATATCAGTATTTATACCGTTAACGAAAATTCAATAAGAATTGTTGGTCTTCAAAGTGGAGCGGCAAAAGTAAGGGTCTATAGTGTGCAAGGAAAGCAAGTACATGCAAGCTCTTTCCAAGGAAATGGAATGAATGATGTGGACTTACCCAAAGTCGCCAAAGGCATGTATCTAATTCAATTAGAAACAGAAATTGGTATCCTGAATAAAAAAATATTTATAGAATAATTGAAAACTACAGAAATCATGAAAACTACCCCACAAAATATTTCACGCAAAGAAGCTATAAAAAAGATTGGATCTTTTGGGAAATATGCCGCCTTAACTGCCATTGGAACATCTGTTTTATTAAGTCCTCAAAAGGCACAAGCATCAAGTCCAGAAGCTCCAGGATCTGGATTTTAAGAACCTAGATTGATCAATAAAACAGCTCGGAAATAAATTTTTTTTGGTTTTATTTCGAAGGTAATAAATGTTAAAAACACCTTTAAGTCACAAAATGACTTAAGGGTGTTTTTTTTGGAGGCAGGGAGTCAAATTTTATTTAATTCATTTAAAAAAACTTCCTGAAAATGAAAAAGAAACTATCTTTGCATAATGGTACACAAATCAGGTTTTGTAAATATTATTGGGAATCCAAATGTGGGTAAATCAACCTTAATGAATGCCTTAGTCGGTGAGAAATTATCGATCATCACCCCCAAAGCACAAACCACAAGACACCGTATTTTAGGAATTGTCAATCATGACGATTACCAAATTGTCCTTTCAGACACCCCTGGAATCCTAAAACCAGCCTACGAATTGCAATCTTCGATGATGGATTTTGTAAAATCGGCACTCGATGATGCAGATATTCTCATCTATATGGTCGAAGTTGGCGAGAAAGAACTTAAAAATGAAGGCTTTTTTAACAAAATCATCAATAGTAGCATTCCAGTCATCTTATTACTGAATAAAATAGATACCTCTAGCCAAGAAGAAGTCGAAGAAAAAGTGGAGTATTGGAAAGCAAAAGTGCCCAATGCCTTGGTTTTTGTGATTTCTGCATTGGAACGTTTTAATGTAGACAGTCTGTTCGAGAAAATCATCGAATTACTTCCAGAAGGACCTGCCTATTATCCGAAAGATCAATTAACAGATAAGCCAGAACGCTTTTTTGTGAACGAAAAAATACGTGAAAAAATATTAATTCACTACAAAAAAGAAATTCCTTATTCTGTAGAAGTAGAAACCGAAGAATTTACCGAAGAAGAGCACATTGTTCGAATTCGTTCTGTAATTATGGTAGAACGCGATACGCAAAAAGGAATCATTATTGGACATAAAGGGAGTGCCATTAAAAGAGTAGGTGCAGAAGCTAGAAAAGATTTGGAAAAATTCTTTGAGAAAAAAGTATACATCGAACTCTATGTAAAAGTGAATAAAAACTGGAGAAGCGACAATACACAGCTTAAAAGATTTGGGTACAACCAAAAATAACAAGCCGCTTTTACCCCCTTTTCACCCACCAAAAAAGCCCTAAATAACTAATTGGATTTACAATTGGTTCTCATCGGGATATTGTATCTTTGCAAAAATTTTCAACCAAGATGAATAATAGTATCATAGCAATTGTAGGAAGACCTAATGTGGGGAAATCTACTTTATTTAATCGTTTAACACAAAGAAGAGACGCAATTGTAGATTCCGTTAGTGGTGTTACTCGTGACAGACATTATGGAAAATCTGATTGGAATGGAAAAGAATTTTCTGTAATAGATACTGGTGGATACATCATTGGTTCCGATGATATTTTTGAAGCAGAGATTAGAAAACAAGTAAACTTAGCCATCGAAGAAGCAGATATTATTGTGCTTGTTGTAGATGTTGAAGAAGGGATTACCCCGATGGATGCAGAGGTTGCCAAATTGCTTCGAAAAGTAAAAAAACCAATTTTTACTGCCGTCAACAAAGTAGACAATGCCATGCGAGATGCAGATGCTGTTGAGTTTTACAACTTAGGTTTGGGAGACTATCACACCATTTCATCGATCAACGGAAGTGGAACCGGAGAGCTATTAGATGCCATTGTTGAAGAAATTCCTGAACCAGAAGAAATCGATACGGAGCAAGAAGAATTGCCAAGATTTGCAGTTGTAGGAAGACCCAACGCAGGAAAATCATCCTTTATAAACGCTTTAATTGGCATAGAAAGAAATATTGTTACCGACATCGCAGGAACAACCAGAGATGCTATTGATACCAAGTACAATCGATTTGGTTTCGATTTTAACTTGGTAGATACTGCAGGAATTCGAAAAAAATCGAGAGTCAAAGAAGATTTAGAATTCTACTCGGTAATGCGTGCCGTAAGAACCATTGAACACTCAGATGTGGTTATTTTATTGATAGATGCCACGCGTGGCTTTGAAAGTCAAGATCAAAATATTTTTTGGTTGGCAGAAAAAAACCGAAAAGGAGTGATTATTTTGGTCAACAAATGGGATTTAATGGACAAAGAGACCAATACCCTAAGAGATTACGAAGCAAACATTAGAGAGCAAACAGCACCCTTTTCAGATGTGCCTATTGTATTTATCTCTGCCCTCACAAAACAACGTCTTTTTAAAGCCATAGAAACGGCTGTTGAAGTTTTTCAAAAAAGAAAAACAAAAATACAGACCAGTAAGTTTAACGACACCATGTTGGAAATCGTTAAAAACTTTCCACCGCCCGCAATCAAAGGAAAGTATGTGAAAATTAAGTATTGCATGCAATTGCCAACACAAACCCCTCAGTTTGTCTTTTTCTGTAATTTACCGCAATATGTAAGAGATCCATACAGACGATTTGTAGAAAACAAACTGCGTGAAATCTATGATTTCTCAGGAGTACCCATCACCATTTATTTCAGACAGAAATAGGTGTAACTATTTAATTTATTGAGTACACATAATTCAACCCAAGGATGTTCACATTTTTGGGTTGTTTTTCGATGATATTATTTTCGCGTCGATAGAACAGTCGAAATTTTCCAACCTCATCCCATTTGTAGCTTAAACCAAAGGTTAGCCTGTACTTACTCGTTTTGTATTTACTTATATTGAAAGAATCGGTATTGGTAAACTTGTTGAAGATTTCTAATGAAAAAGACGGTGTAAAAGGCGATTTTTTAAAATCATATTTTATGCCCGACTTTATCCTTACACTCTGAGAAGTTAAATCTCCGCCCGCTTCATCTACTCCTAACTGATTTTTATTTTGATAGCGGATGCGATGCGATGCTGTGAATCTATTCATATCATATTTATAGGAAAGATCGATATTGTATCTAAAATGATTTTCGAAACCTTGCTTAGCTCCTTGATTGTCATTCTTTGTAATGTGTCGAAAACCAACACCAATTTCAAAATCTTTAAACAATTCGTACTCCAAAGACAATTCTGTAAAATAAGCATCGGTTGTTTGAGCGTTTTCCTTCAATCGCAAATGCTCACTCAGCGCGATTTTAAACTTTTTACTTACAGAATACTCAATACCCACAGCATTCCACAACTCAAAATCTTTGGTTGCGGCTTCTTGAGAATACAAGGTATTTGATCCTAAAAAAAAGCACATTAAAAAGAGGGAGATTTGAAATTTATAGTTTTTCATTTTTTAGTTTTTAGTTTTTAGTTTTTAGTTTTTAGTTTTTAATATTATAATACATAATTACAATTGCTGTATCCTTTAAAAAGTCGATACTTTCAACAGTTACTTTGTTGACTGTTATTCCCGTTCTTAATTCGATATCCGACTTCAATAATTGGTAATTTTCGGGTTTGATATTTTCAATATTTTCATAGACAATCTCCTTGGTCACTTCGTAGTTTAAATTCCATCCTCGCTCGATAATACCTATTGTAAATACAATGGCTGAATTCGCGAAAATAACTTCTGCATAACTCATCTTTTTATTCACAAAAGCATTCATCAAAGAAACGCCGATGACAATAAATAGATAAGTCATTTCTTTAATTGGAATGGACTCTGTTCGATATCTAATAATTCCAAAGATGGCAAAAAGACCTATGGCAAGACCGATATCTAGCTTATATTTTTTGAGCGTAAAGCAAAGAAAAAACACAACAAGACCGATTAAATAATAAGTAAATAAATAATGCTTTTTGCGGGTACTCCCATAATAAAACCAGCGAATGATAATGGTCAGAAAAAAGAGGTTGATAAAAAAGAGGAAGGCCATTTTATAAAAGTCCTCGTCAAATAGGGGTATGTTCATGTATTCCATAACTAGAAAGATATTTTATTAATTTTTAGTACTTTACTTTTAAACAAATTGTATTTTAAATCTTGATACAAATGCACGATTCCAATACAGTATTTACTGATACTAAAAGGATTGTATCTGTATTTTTTTAATATTTGTACAATCCTCGAATTTCTATTAAATCGCGGCTGTTTCACTTCAACAATTACCAAATTTTCATATTTTTTTTCGATCTCATTCATCGAATAAGCCAATCCTAAATCGATAGTTACTCGCTCATTATCCTTCAGATTCACAAGTGTGATTCGATTAAAATGATTCCATAAAACAGGTTTCAACTCCATACTTTTCTGAGTTGTTTTCAAAATAAATTCCTTAGATTTTTCTGACAGGTCCAATTCAAAATCGGATAGTTCAATCCTCGATTTCTTTGTTTCTCCTTTACCATTTTTTTGCTTTATTTCCAAAAAAGTCAATTCAGAATCTACATATTTACGCTGCCTTATTTTAGTCCTTCGAACGCGGCCATTGTGATGGTCGAAATAAAATTTAAAAGCAGGAGTATCAAAATAAACCGAAGTATAATGCATCAATCTTCGATGCTTTATTTCCAATACTTGATACTCTTTTTGTAGTTCCATTAAAACTGGAACTAAGGATTTTATCGGAATCGTATACTTTGTGTCTCTTCTTTTCATTAAAGAAACCGCATTCATCTCTTCAAGAGAAATGCTTTTAAAAGCCTGGATGCTATTGGCTACTTTTTCGAAGGAGATTTTTTGCTGATTCAGGAGAATTGCTGTTTTTTTATTTGCGCTATTTTAGATGACAAGACATCAAAAAACGGGCGGTGTTTCATTGAAAAATTTCAAAAATTTCTTTGTAAAATAACTGTATCTTGGCAATGAAATTTTAGATAATAAAAGACTAAATTAGCTTTTTAAATTTAATTTTTTCGTTTTGTAAAGTAAAAAATTATTTATTGAAAACTCCTGTTTATTTTTGCAATCAAATATACACCCCTAAAATTCAACAAAAATGCTACAATGGAAAGAAGTGATCAACTTCACAACAAAAGGAAATCCGACACCCGATAAGCGCGTTGAAAAAACGGAATCGGAATGGAAAGCCCAACTCACCCCGGAGCAATACAGAATTACCCGACAGAAAGGAACAGAAAGGCCCAATTCTGGAGCACTCTGCAGTATTTTTGAGGCAGGAAAATACCATTGTGTTTGTTGCAACACCCCTCTTTTTGACGCGAGTATAAAATTTGACTCGAGTTCTGGGTGGCCAAGTTTTACACAACCCATCAAAGAAAACGCCATCAAATATCACAAAGATGTTTCTTTTGGAATGATCCGTGTAGAAGTCATGTGCAATACCTGCGACGGACATTTGGGGCATATTTTCCCAGACGGACCTCAACCCAGTGGATTGCGCTATTGCATCAATTCAGAAGCCTTAATTTTAGAACAAAAATAACCATGTCTAAAAACTTACAAATCGCAACCGTTGGAGGCGGTTGTTTTTGGTGTACCGAAGCTGTCTTTCAAGAAGTAAAAGGGGTTGAAAAAGTTGTTTCTGGCTATGCTGGCGGAAACGTTCCCGGAAGACCCACCTATCGAGAAATTTGCTCAGGACTCACCGGAGCAGCTGAAGTCGTTCAAATAACCTTTGATGCTTCTCTACTATCCTATGAAGCCCTTTTGGTGATTTTTATGACCACACACGACCCAACCACCCTAAACAGACAAGGAGCAGACAGAGGAACCCAATACCGGTCTGTAATTTTTCATCAGGATGCCGTACAGCAAAAAATTGCAAAGCAAGTAGTCACAGAATTACAAGCTTATTTTGAAGCTCCAATTGTCACCGAAATTAGCGTTGCTCCTGTTTTTTATGAGGCAGAAAAAGAACACCAAGATTTTTACAAAAACAACAATGGACAAGGATATTGCACTTATGTGATTGAACCAAAACTAGCGAAGCTAAGAAAACTGCACGCCGATTTATTAAAGTAAACGAACCCATAGCATCCCTATAATCGTTCTTTTGAGAGCCCTATGAAACTACAGCTAAAAAATACCTTTATCAACAAATTGCCAGCAGATGCAAACCTCGAAAACACCCGAAGGCAAGTAGAAAACGCAGTGTATTCTTTTGTTACACCAAAGAAAACAACCAATCCAAAAGTGCTCCATGTTTCACAAGAAATGGCCGCAGAATTAGGGATTTTAGAAGAAGAGACAGGCACCGAATTCTTTAAAAACATTGTTACTGGAAATGAAGTATATCCAAAAACAAAACCCTTTGCAATGTGTTATGCAGGTCATCAATTTGGAAATTGGGCTGGACAATTGGGAGACGGACGTGCCATTAACCTTTTTGAAATCGAGCACCAAAACAAAAACTGGAAAGTACAATTAAAAGGTGCTGGCGAAACTCCCTACTCAAGAACCGCCGATGGACTGGCCGTTTTAAGATCTTCTATCAGAGAATATTTATGTAGCGAGGCCATGTTTCACTTAGGGGTTCCAACAACTCGAGCATTGTCGCTGAGCCTTTCTGGAGATCAAGTATTGCGCGATGTTTTGTATGACGGAAATCCAGCTTATGAAAAAGGAGCCATTGTTGCTAGAACAGCCCCCTCCTTTCTTCGCTTTGGAAATTATGAAATTTTTGCAGCAAGAAAAGATCTCAAAAATCTGCAAATCTTATTAGATTACACTTTAAAACAACATTTTCCACAAATAGGAAGTCCGTCAAAAGAAAGCTATATTCAATTATTTAAAGCCGTTTCTGAAAACACCTTAGACATGATTGTGCATTGGCAACGTGTGGGTTTTGTTCATGGAGTGATGAATACAGATAACATGTCTATCCTAGGACTTACCATCGATTATGGACCTTATGGATGGTTGGAAGATTTCGATTTTGGCTGGACCCCCAACACAACAGACCATCAAAACAAACGCTACCGATATGGCAATCAGCCAAACATGGGCTTGTGGAATTTGTATCAGTTGGCAAATGCATTGTATCCCATCATTGAAGATGCAAAACCCTTAGAAACCGTTTTAAATCAATATAAAATTGACTTTGAGCATAAATCACTTCAAATGATGCAATCGAAATTAGGGTTGCAGCTTGAAGAGGAAAACGATCTAAGTTTAATACAAGATTTGGAAGAAGTTCTGCAATTGACCCCTACTGACATGACAATTTTCTTTCGATTGTTGAGTAATTTTTCAGCGGATACTGTAGGGTTGAAAATGGTTGAACAAGCTTTTTACAACTTAAAGGATCTTACAGGCACAACAAAGAGTCGCTGGAACCATTGGTTTGATAAATACAGGGCTCGACTGCAAAAAGAAACACAATCTCAGCAACAGCGAAAAAACAAAATGGATGCCATAAATCCGAAATATGTGCTGCGAAATTACATGGCACAGTTGGCAATTGACGCAGCAGACAAAAAAGACTACACACTCATAAACGAACTGTTTGAACTGCTAAAAAAACCCTATTCAGAACAACCTGAAAAAGAAAAATGGTTTGCAAAAAGACCCGATTGGGCAAAGAACAAAATAGGTTGCTCCATGTTGTCCTGTAGCTCTTAACATTAAAAAAAGTAGTATTTTAGTAGCATCTCTTTTGACACTATCAATGATTCACGAACTCAAAGAAATTATTTTACAAGCGAAAAGAAACCAAGACAAACCGTTGAAAAACGTGTTGGTTACTGTGGTGGCCTTGGAGGGTTCTTCCTATAGAAAACCCGGTGTTCGTATGCTAATTTCTGAGGATGAGAAAATGATTGGAGCCGTGAGCGGAGGCTGTGTAGAAAAAGAAATTCTTCACAGAAGCAAGTCCGTTTTTCGAAACGGAAAAGCAAAAGTAATCACCTATGACGGACGCTATCGGTTAGGTTGTGAAGGGATTTTGTACATTTTAATCGAACCTTTTTTTATTACTGATGCATTTTATAAAAGATTTACTGATGCCATTTTACATCGAGAATCTTTAAAAATTGAAACCTTCTTCACCAAAGAAAATGAAGCGATCGGAGATTTTGGTTCTGTGTTTACTTTTGAGAATTCAGCACCCTTTTCCTACGTCAAAAAAACCGCTACAACAGCAACACCTGACTTGGTTTCCTTTCAACAAAACCTAACACCTGCTTTTCGTTTATTAATTATTGGTGCAGAACACGATGCACTAAAACTGTGTGAAATGTCCGCATTATTAGGTTGGCAAGTAGACATTGTTACCTCCATCAAAGACCCTAAAAGTGACCTTAATTTCCCAGGAGCCAATTCAGTAATTGGCAGTACCGCTGAAATGTTCGATTTTTCTAAAATTGATGCAAATACGGGAATCGTCATTATGAATCATAGTTACGCACAGGATTTAAAATATGTACTACGATTAGTGGATAAAAAACCCGCTTATTTAGGGATCTTAGGCGCAGCAAAAAGACGCGACAAAATGTTTAACGAACTTTTTGAATACAATGCTGAAATCTCAGAAACTTTTTTAGAAAGCATTTTCACTCCTGCCGGATTGAATATAGGTGCTCAAACACCAGAAGAAATTGCCCTTTCTATCTTGGCAGAAATTTTAGCAACTATAAAAAATAAAACCCCCAATTCCTTAAAGGAAATTACCGGAAACATTCACACAACGTAACCATGCAATTGGCAATTCTCATTTTAGCAGCTGGCAAAGCATCTCGTATGGGAGCCGTAAAGCAATTGTTAAAAGTGAATGGAGTTTCGCTTTTAGAAAACGCAATCTCCAATTCAAAAAAACTAGAAAACAATACTGTTGTTTGTGTTTTAGGCGCACATGCTGCCGAAATAAAAAAAACCATCGCTCTAAAATCTGTGGCTTTTACAATCAATAAAGACTATGCCCAAGGGTTAAGTTCTAGTATTATTGCAGGCATTAAATACCTACTGGAACAAAACATTCAATTTGATGGAATTTTCATTCAATTGGCAGATCAACCCGCAATTGAGCTTGCTTATTACCAGGAAATGATCGCGTTATTTTCAAAAGAAAAAACAAAAATAATCGCAGCAAATTATGGAAACAAATATGGAGTTCCTGCTATTTTTCCAAAGGCATTTATCAACGATTTACTAAAAATAACAGGAGACAAAGGGGCAAAAGAATTTCTTCAAGAAAACAGAAAAGAGATTGTTTCCCCAGAAGTAACTGTTAATTTATTGGATATTGACACGCCCGAAGAGTATAAAAACTATATAAATACGCTTTAAAAAAACTTTAAATCATGAATGAAATTGTCTTGGTATTTGCAGCCTTTTTAGGAGCAACAGGAATTATTTTTGGTGCTTTTGGTGCACATTTCTTAAAGAAAAAACTGACAACCGAACAGTTACAAAGCTTTGAAACGGGTGTAAAATATCAAATGTACCATGCCCTTGTACTCCTTGTTTTGGGATTCCAATTAGAATTCGACTCGACCTTAAAAAACAGTATCTTTCTTTTACTGATTGTGGGAATTGTTTTATTTTCCTTTTCAATTTATGGACTGGTACTTTCCAGCGCAAGCAATAAAAAAATCCGCTTCCTAGGGCCATTGACCCCTTTTGGCGGATTGTTATTAGTGTTGGGATGGGGATTACTGATGTACCTGTTTCTTTCAGCGCTTTAACCTTCCCAAAAAGTGCTATTAAACTCTTGTTTTAAAGAGAGGTTCCTCCGTCTAAAGTAATGGTTTGACCGGTCATGAATTGGGTGTTGTCTGAAGCCAACCACACTACAGCATCTGCAATTTCTTCAGCTCTTCCATACCGTTTCATTGGAATTACACTCTTTAAAACTGCATCCATTTCTGGCTTCGCATTGATGAGCTGCGTTAATAAAGCAGATTCTGTATATCCGGGGCAAACTGCATTTATACGGATATTTTTAGTCGCATATTCCATCGCTACCGATTTGGTCATTCCTACAACGGCAAATTTACTGGCACTGTAACTGATATTGTTTGGGGAGGCTTTTAAACCCGCCAAAGAGGCAATGTTTACAATGTTACCGCCTCCTTGTTTTAAAAATTGTACTAAAGCAACTTTCATACAATAAAAGACACCGGTTTGATTTACGGCAATGACCTTGTCCCAATCTTTTAAGGTTGACTGGTGTGTTCTTAGTAAGTTAGGTCCAATTCCAGCATTGTTTACAATGACGTCCAATCTTCCAAATTCTTTCACCGTTTGCGCAACTAAGTTTTCTACGGCTTCAAAACTGGTAACATCTGCAGGAATTGAAATTGCTTTCCCGCCCTTTTCTAGGATGATTTTAACCACTTCTTTCGCAGCGGCTTCTTGCCGATCTGAAACAACTACGGTTGCACCAAATTTCGCAAAGTGAATTGCTGTTGCTTTTCCGATTCCAGATCCTGCACCGGTAACGATGACTATTTTATTTTTTACTTCCATATTTATTTACAAAATATTAGTTTTGAATTTGACAATGCAGCGGCTCTTAATGCCCTTGGGTACTCCTTCATTTGTAGCAATTTAAAAAATTCATTTTTATTGGCATACTTCACAATTAAAACCTCGTCCCATAATTGCACTTCTTTGTCTCCTAAAATTGTAGCCATCGGCATTCCTTTAAAAACGATGGTTGCTGCTACCTTCATAAAAAAGGGAGTTGCTGCTTCCATGTAGGCTTTATAAGTTTCTTTTCCTGATTTTCCTGTTTCTGAAACTTGGTCCTTATACTGTAAATAATTCATCATGAACACCGGGCTATTTTCATCAAAATTTGATAAAATTTGCAATTCTTCAGTATTCACTTCTTGATGATTATTGTCCATTTTTAATCAATTTTATTCGTTTTTATCGATTTTATGGCTAATTTACAGCATAATTCGGCTGCTTTGTTCAAATTAGCAAAACGTGGATCTGTGGTCCAACCTTGTTGATATCGATAATAAATTTGTTGGGCAATGACGGCTATTTTAAACAACCCGTACACATAATAAAAAACTAAATTATCAATGGATCTTCCAGATTTCTCCGCGTACATTTTTGCAATTTCGCTTCGTATTGGATTCCCTTCAAAAATAGTAGGTGAAGGAATTCCTTGTTTCACAAAATCGTGATCGGTAGCCACAGTCCAATACCCTAGAGAGGTCCCTAAATCCATTAAAGGATCTCCTAACGTTGCCATTTCCCAATCTAAAATCGCAGTAACCTCTTGCCACGAATCGTCTTTAAAAACAACATTGTCGTACTTATAATCGTTGTGAATTAAGCAATGATCGTAGGTTTTAGGCTGGTTTTCTTCCATCCATTCCATTACAAGTTCCGCTTCTGGATAGTTGTCTGTCTTTGCTTTTAAATACTGTTTTCCCCAGTTGGTCACCTGTCTTGCAACATAGCCTTCTGGTCTTCCTAAATCAGTCAATCCAATGGCTTTATAGTCTACGCTATGCAAGGTAACTAAAGTATCTAACCACGAGTTTGCGATGGTTTTATACTCTTTGGGGGCAATCTTTCTTCGCTTGGCTTCTTTAAAATTTAAAATGATGCCTTCCATTTTTTCCATTACATAAAACGAACTTCCTAAGATAGTTGCATCTTCTGAAAAAGCATGCATTTTTGGTACCTTCGGAAATGCGGTTTCCAAACCACTTTGCACTTTAAATTCGCGTCCCATATCATGACCTCTTTTAATAGCGCCAATCGGTGGTTTCCTTAATACATATTCTTTATTTTCAATTCGCAACAAATAGGTCAAATTAGAGAAATCCATGGGTAAACTGCTCCACATACAAGTCACTTTCAACCGAATTAATTAGGTGTTGTTCTTGCATGAATTTCTTCAACAAAACCACATTCAGCTCCTCTCCTTTTCGAACGTTTTGGTGCTTCATTTTTATTGATTTCCGTATTTCTTAATACAACTTTTCCCCAATTGATATAGGTGTACTTCATCTGGTCCGTCGGCCAAACGCAACATTCTTGCAATGGCAAAATAATGAGGCAAATAGGTATCGGGTCCTACGCCTTTTCCACCCAAAATTTGCATGGCACGATCAATGACTTTTAACGCCATATTTGGGGCTACAATTTTAATCATTGCAATGATATCTTTTGCGGCTTTATTGCCCAATTTATCCATTTTATCGGCTGCAGAAAGGGTTAACAATCTTGCTTGTTCTATGTCACATTGCGACAATGCAATTTCATGTCGGATGCTGCTATACTCGTAAAATTTCTTTCCAAAAGTGGCTCTTTCTAAGGTTCTCTGGGACATGGTTTCTAAGGCGTATTGTGCCATACCCACCAATCGCATACAGTGGTGAATTCGACCAGGTCCTAAGCGTCCTTGTGCAATTTCAAAACCTCTGCCTTCTCCTAAAATTAAGTTTTCTTTGGGCACCCGTACATTGGTCAGCTGAATTTCTGCGTGTCCTTCTGGTGAATCATAAAATCCTAAAACCGAAAGTGGTCTGATAATTTCTAATCCGGGAGTATCCATCGGAACCAACACCATACTTTGTTGCTCATGTCTTGCCGCATTTACATCGGTTTTTCCCATAACAATGGCCACTTTACAATGGGGATCCATGGCGCCGGAAGACCACCATTTTCTTCCATTGATCACATATTCATCGCCATCTAAAACAATAGCGGTTTCAATATTGGTGGCGTCGGAAGAAGCAACTTCTGGTTCTGTCATTAAAAATGCAGAACGAATTTCACCATTCATTAAAGGAGTTAACCATCTTTCTTTTTGCGCTGCATTTCCGTATTTTGCTAAAACTTCCATGTTTCCAGTATCGGGTGCAGAACAGTTGAAAATTTCTGAAATCCAGATTTTCTCTCCCATAATTTCTGCCAAGGGTGCGTATTCTAAATTGGTTAACCCTGGACTTAAATCGCCATAATTATTCGGCAAAAACAAGTTCCACAAACCAGCTTCTTTGGCTTTCTTTTTCAACATTTCTATTTTAGGAAAACGTTGCCACATGTTGTTTGTATCACTTTGAAAAGCGATGTATTCTTTTTCTACAGGAACAATATGTTCTTCAATAAAAGCGCTTAACCTTTGTTGTAATTCAAGTGATTTTTCTGAGTATTCGAAATTCATAATTCAGTTTCGTTTTTTAAAGTGTTAACTCTGTTTCCAAAATCACTCTTTATAGATTGATTTTTTAGTTATCCAGCAATCATATAACCACCATCTGCAGTGTAAACACCACCGGTCATATAACCACCTGCATCAGAAGCTAACAAACACGCCAAACCGACCATTTCTTCTGGCATTCCCATGCGTTCACTTGGGAGTGTTTTCTGAATTTTTCCAAGTATTTTTTCATTTTGCCAAAGTGCTGCACTAAATTTTGTTTTAATCAATCCTGGGCAAATAGCATTAACACGAATGCCATGTTTTCCCCATTCTTTTGCCTGATTTTTTGACAACATTAAAATGGCTGCTTTACTGGTACTGTAAATTCCTAAACCAAATCCTGGGGTCAATGCTTCTACGGAAGCTATATTGATAATGCTTCCATTTTTGTGGGCTTTCAAATGCGGCAATACGAGGTTTGACAAACTCCAAGGAGCTTTTACATTGACCTCCATGATTTTATCAAAAATCGCTGGATCTACATCTTCTATGGGTCCGAAAACAGGATTGATTGCGGCATTATTTACTAAAATATCAATGCGGCCAAATGCCCCAATTGTTTGTGCCACTAGGTTTTCTCGTTGGTCTGCTTTCCCAATATGGCATGCAATTCCGATGGCTTTTAATCCGGCTAATTGAAATTCATTGGCAACGGCATCACAGGCTTCTTGACTTCTACTTGAAATGACTACTTGCGCGCCATTTTCTGCCAACCCTTTGGCTATTGCTTTTCCAATTCCTTTACTAGACCCTGTAACAATGGCTACTTTTCCTTCTAAATTAAATTGTTTCGAAATTAATGTCATTATAGAATGTATTCTTTGTCTTGTTTGATAGTTAATACCTCATCACTCATTAATGAAGTTGCTAAAGAGCTTGTTTTTGGAAGTTC
Organism: uncultured Polaribacter sp.; assembly: GCA_943787375.1. Taxonomy (GTDB): domain Bacteria; phylum Bacteroidota; class Bacteroidia; order Flavobacteriales; family Flavobacteriaceae; genus Polaribacter. The sequence goes on along the minus strand of CALSME010000002.1, from coordinate 620,401 downwards.
ATATTTGAAATAAAACTTCATGGTATGAATTTTACTTTCATAGAAATTTAGATCATACTTTAAATCTCCAGACGCTAGAGTTTCTTTTGCGTTCACTCCCATTTCTAACCACAACCAACTTAAGACCACCAAACTCATATATTCCATGAATAAATTGGCATCCGATAAATAGCGTTCATAATCTCCTTTCATTGCAAAAGGCATTAATTTTTGTAGTATTTCTTGTGACAATTTCAACGTACTTGCTAATTCTTTTGCATAGGGCGCTAATTCTGGATGTTGAGAAGCCTGTGTAATTGTTTGCATCATTTCTGCGGCTAACAATTCTAGGGCTTTCCCGTTTTGTAAGGTTACTTTTCTTCCTAATAAATCTTGCGACTGAATTCCAGTTGTTCCTTCATATAAGGCCGAAATTCGAATGTCTCTGTAATATTGTTGTAATGTAAAATCGGTACAAAAGCCATAGCCTCCTAATACTTGCAATCCGTTATTAACAGATACTGAACCTGCTTCCGATGGAAAAGTTTTTACAATTGGAATGACCATTTCTAGCAATAAATTATATTTTTCTTTTTCTTCTTTATCTGAAGAAGCGTGAATAATATCATGGTATTTAGACGCTAATAAAACCAAACTTAAAGATCCTTCTGCAATCGATTTTTGCAACAACAACATTCTTCTTACATCGGGATGTTCGATAATTAAACTTTGTTTTTCTGTTAGATTCTTCTTCCCTGTGCTTGTTAATTTTCTTCCTTGTGGTCTTTCATTTGCATACTGTAAAGAGGTTCTGTAAGCGGCCATTGTAATAGCTGCAGCACCTCTACCTACTGCAATTCTAGCCGCATTCATCATTAAAAACATTTGCGCCAACCCTTTGTTTTCATCACCAACAAGCCAACCTCTACAGTCATCTGTATCGCCAAAGCCTAAATGCGTGGTGCAATATCCTCGTTGTCCCATTTTCTGAAAATCAGCAACGGTCATGACGTCGTTGTATTCCAAAGTCCCATCTGCCTTGGGCCTGTTTTTAGGAACCACAAATAACGAAATTCCTTTGGTTCCTTGGGGCGCTCCTTCTATTCTTGCCAACACCAAATGCACAATATTATCTGCGTACTGATGGTCACCTCCTGAAATAAAAATCTTCTGTCCCGATATTTTATAAAAACCATCGGTAGTTGGGGTTGCTTTTGTTACAATGTCCGACAAAGAACTTCCAGCTTGGGGTTCTGTTAAACACATGGTTCCTCCCCAAGCTCCAGAAAGCATGTTTGGAACATAGGTTTCATTTAGGGTTTTGTTTCCAAATTCAATAATTAATTCTGCAGCTCCTTGGGTTAAACCTACATAACCTGGAAGGTGGTTGTTGGCAGCATCCATAATATAAACAGCTGCTTGGTGTGCCATGAAGGGAATTTGCATTCCACCAGCATCATAATCAAAAGAGGCAGAAATAATTCCTAATTCCCCTCCTTTTTTCATCATGACATCTACTTGCTTGTGAACCATAACAGTTCCATCTTTATGGTGCGCAGGAGTTTCATCCATTTCTTTCAAATATGGATACAACTCTCTATCAGAAAATTCTTTGGCAGATTCTATGAACAAATCTAAAGATTCCATGTCATGGTCTTCAAATCGTTCTCTTGTCAGTAAGTCTTCTAATTTCCGAACATCATAAAGTATATATTTTAAAGTGTCTAAGTCAATATACTTTTTCGGCATTTTTTTGAAGTTTTATAGTTGATTTTTAATTTTATTGAGTGCTGATTTCACTGCTTCTAATCTACTAATAATTTCATGATTTTTGACAATTTCATGCGGATTTTTCTTTAGCTTTTGTTTAGCTCCCTCTAATGTGAAACCGCGTTCTTTTACTAAATTAAAAATTAGCTTGAAATTCTGAATGTCTTCTTGAGTAAAAAGCCGATTGCCTTTGGCGTTTTTTTTGGGTTTAATGATTACAAATTCTTTTTCCCAAAAACGAATTAAAGAGGTGTTCACATCAAATGCTTTTGCAACTTCTCCAATTTTATAATATCTTTTTTCGGGTAATTCTATGTGCATGAAACCTAATTAATCGAATGATTGTCCTTCTTCTGAAGACTGTTGAATGGCTAAAAATTCTTCGGGAGTTAAATCTCCATAATAGAAACTGATTGGGTTCAAAGCTTTACCATTTTTATGCACCTCATAATGTAAGTGGGGTGCAACAGACAGTCCGGTACTCCCAACATACCCAATAATATCTCCTCTTCGAACTTGCTGCCCGCGTCTTACCACCATTTTACTCATGTGTGCATAAATGGATTTGTACCCGTAACCATGGTCTATATAAACAACTTTACCAAACGTACTACTTCTTTGGGCTCTATATATTTTTCCATTTCCAGATGCATATATGGGGGTTCCTCTTGGTGCTGTAAAATCCATCCCTTTATGAAGTTTCCTGATTTTTAAAATCGGATGCATTCTCATTTTATAGCCAGATGCAACATAAAATGAACCTTTTTTTATGGGTAACACTGCTGGAATTGATGCCAACATTTTTTCTTTTTCTTTTGCCAATGAGACGATTTCGTCTAAAGACTGTGACTGAACGGCGATTTGTTTGGATAAGATGTCTACATTTTTCGTAAGTCCTTTAATCATCTTAGAGTTGTTAAATCCGTCGAGCGCTTTGTATCTATTGACACCACCAAAACCTGCTTTTCGGACATCGTCGGATATTGGGTCTGCTTCAAAATAAGTACGATAAATATTATTATCTCTTTCTTGAAGTTGCCCTAAAATGGTCGCACTTTCATCTAACCGTTTGTTAATTAATGTATAATGCAGTTTTAAATTCTCAAGCTCATCTTTATCTGCCCGATGTGCTGGCGTTATAATCACTTGACTTAATCCTACAAAACCAATAAACATCAACAACGATGCACCCAGAATAAAAAAAATGGAACGCTTAAAGTAATCCCTTTTTTTCTTCTCTATTTTTCTGTAAGACAAGGTGTCTGCATCATAAAAATATTTTACTTTTGCCATAATCTTAAATGTACTATTTTTGTTTTTTAAACTGATTTTCGAAAAGAAAACTTTTCAAATTTACAAAATTTTTACAACTCCTTTTTTAAGTTGTTATATTTAAAAACAAATGAACCTAATTCTTTCAATCTGAAACCATCCATTTTTATGAAATCTCAAGAAATCCGTGCTCAATTTTTAGATTTTTTCAAAGAAAAATCTCATACAATTGTACCTTCGGCTCCAATGGTTACGAAAGATGACCCAACATTACTTTTTGTGAATTCTGGGATGGCGCCCTTTAAAGAATTTTTCTTAGGCAACGGAAAACCAAAAAGCAATCGACTTGCCGATTCTCAAAAATGTTTGCGTGTTTCTGGAAAACACAATGATCTTGAAGAGGTTGGTTATGACACCTATCATCATACTTTATTTGAAATGTTAGGAAACTGGTCTTTTGGCGATTATTTTAAAAAAGAAGCCATTTCTTGGGCTTGGGAACTGCTAACGGAAGTGTATAAAATAGACAAAGATATTTTATATGTCAGTGTTTTTGAAGGAAGTGATGATGCAGACAAGCTTCCTTTAGACCAAGAAGCTTATGACTTGTGGAAAGAATTGATTCCAGAAAATAAAATTGTAAAAGGAAATAAAAAAGATAACTTTTGGGAAATGGGCGAGCAAGGGCCTTGCGGACCCTGCTCTGAAATTCATGTTGATCTTCGTTCTGAAGAAGAAAAAGCGAAAACTCCAGGAATCGCATTGGTGAATATGGACCACCCACATGTGGTGGAAATATGGAACCTTGTTTTTATGCAGTACAACAGAAAAGCAAATGGTAGTTTAGAAAATTTACCACACAAACATATTGATACTGGTATGGGATTTGAGCGTTTGTGTATGGCTTTACAGGGAGTGAAATCCAATTACGATACCGATGTTTTTCAACCCATTATAAAACAAATAGAAAAAATTACAAACACAACCTATGGTGCAAACCAGCAACAAGACATTGCTATACGTGTCATAGCAGATCATGTAAGAGCCGTTGCTTTCTCTATTGCAGATGGTCAATTGCCAAGCAATACAGGAGCGGGGTATGTAATTCGAAGAATTCTAAGAAGAGCGGTACGTTATGGATTTACTTTCCTAGATAAAAAAGAACCTTTTATATATCAATTAGTGGCGATACTCTCTGAACAAATGGGGGCTGCTTTTCCTGAGATTTCAGGACAAAAAAAATTGATAGAAAACGTTATTAAAGAGGAAGAAAACTCCTTTTTAAGAACCTTAGATCAAGGATTAATTTTATTGGACAAAATCATTGAAAATGCCGACGCTAAAGAAATTTCTGGAGACAAAGTTTTTGAACTGTATGATACGTTTGGTTTCCCAGTAGATTTAACGGCTTTAATTCTTTCTGAAAAGGGATTCACTCTAGATGAAAAAGGATTTAAAGACGAATTGCAAAAACAAAAAAATAGATCGAAAGCTGCTAGTGAAATGTCTACCGAGGATTGGACCCTTTTAGCTGAAGAAGGTACTGAAGAATTTATTGGATATGATACTTTAAGTGCCGACGTAAAACTTACACGTTACAGAAAAGTCGTTTCTAAAAAAGAAGGGGAAATGTTTCAATTGGTATTCGATGCAACACCTTTTTATCCAGAAGGGGGTGGACAAGTTGGTGACAAAGGCTTTTTCGAAGATTCCCAAGGAAACCAAATTGCAATTTTAGACACCAAAAAAGAAAACAATGTGATCATTCATTTCACAAAAAAATTGCCAAAAGAAGTCAATGACATCTTCAAAGCAACAGTGAATGAAAAAATACGAGAGAACACCGCTTGTAACCATACAGCAACCCATCTCTTGCACGAGGCGTTAAGAGAGGTCTTAGGTATTCACGTAGCGCAAAAAGGTTCAGCTGTAAATGCCAACTATTTGCGTTTTGACTTTTCTCACTTTTCAAAAGTAACAGCAGAAGAATTAAAGGCTGTTGAGGCATATGTAAATGCGAAAATAGCGATGCAACTTCCGTTAGAAGAAAGCAGAAATGTTTCTATGGAAAAGGCAATCGCCGATGGAGCTATGGCGTTGTTTGGAGAAAAATATGGCGATACGGTTCGTGCTATAAAATTTGGCAATTCGATTGAATTGTGTGGTGGAACACATGTGAAAAACACAGGAGATATTTGGCATTTTAAAATAAAATCGGAAGGCGCTGTTGCTGCTGGAATTCGACGAATTGAAGCAATTACAAATGAAGCGGTAAAGAATTTTTATGATGATAACAATCAAGCTTTAAACCAAATAAAAGAATTACTAAACAATGTGAAAGCACCTGTAAAAGCGGTTCAGAAATTACAGGATGAAAATACTGCTTTGCAAAAACAAATAGAGCAACTCTTAAGAGACAAAGCGAAAAATGTAACGGGAGAGATTATAAATCAACTTCAAGAAATAAACGGCGTACAATTTTTGGCCACTAAGGTAGACTTGGATGCAAATGGAATCAAAACTTTGGCTTTTGATTTGGGTAAAAAACATCCCAACTTGTTTTTAGTATTTGCAAATGCGCCAACGAATGAAAAAGCACTGTTGACCTGTTATATTTCTAAGGAATTAGTTAACGAACGTGGTTACGATGCTGGAAAAGTAGTCCGAGAATTAGGGAAATTCATTCACGGAGGTGGTGGTGGACAAAATTTCTTTGCAACTGCAGGGGGTAAAAACCCTGGAGGAATTCCGCAAGCATTAGAGAATGCAAAGGAGTATCTAAGTTAAAAAAAATGATTTTACAAACAAAAGTAACTTTACAAAAAGAAGCTAAAAGCCCCATTTCTTATGCTTCTAAAATCGTACTTTTAGGTTCTTGTTTTTCGGAAAACATTGGAGATCAATTAAATCATTTCAAATTTCAAACAGTTCAAAATCCTTTTGGAATTTTATTCCATCCAAAAGCAATCAAAGAACTAGTTGCAAATGCAATTCATGAAAAAACATATACTGAAACTGATTTGGTTTTTCAAAATGAGCGATGGCACTGTTTTGATGCGCATTCGAAACTCAGTGCCCTTGTAAAAAAAGATGTTTTATTTCAACTAAACAAAGCTATTGCTTCAACAAATACTGCCTTGAAAGAGGCTACACACCTGGTCATTACACTGGGCACGTCTTGGGTCTATCGAGATACAGCAACGCATAAAATCGTTGCCAATTGCCATAAAATTCCACAAAAAAAATTTTCGAAAGAGTTACTAAGCGTTCAGGAAGTTACTGAAACATTGTCCGAGATTATTACATTGATCCAATCCGTAAACGCTTCCATAAATATCATTTTTACGGTTTCACCAGTTCGTCATTTAAAGGATGGTTTTGTGGAAAACACACAAAGTAAATCGCATTTAATTGCAGGAATACAAACGTTGCTTCGCAACCCCAAGAACAACCTACATTACTTTCCAAGCTATGAAATAATGATGGATGAATTGCGTGATTACCGCTTTTATTCGAAAGATCTAATTCATCCAAACACCACTGCAATTCAGTATATCTGGGAACGTTTTACAAGCACTTGGATGGATGATAAAGCTTCAGAAATGATGCAAGAAATAAACTCCATCCAAAAAGGATTGTTGCACAGACCATTTGATATAAATAGTGTACAACATCAAAAATTCTTAACAAATTTGACCTCAAAAATCGCAAAGATAACAACGGAGTTTCCTTTTATAAAATTCTAAAAAACCTTTATTCAGTTACGTATTGATCTACATTTTGCCAAGGACCGCCATTAATTGCATCCAAACCATTGCTTACTAAAAACTGTGTTGCTTGCGAACTGCGTGCTCCACTTCTACAAACTGCAATGATTGGTTTATCCCAAGATCTAATTTCTTCTAAGTTTAAAGGCACCGTTGTTAATACAATGTGCTTCGCTTGTTTTCCATGTGCTTCATCCCATTCTTCGAGGGTTCTGACATCTATAATAACTGCGCCTTTTGCTAAATATTCTTTTACGTCGTTTGTTTCCTTTTTCTGACTGAAGATTCCAAATAATCCCATAATATCTCTTTAATTATTTTTAATTTTTATTAATTGCAACCCATTTTCAATTAATTTTTGAAAAGAGGTATCCTTTTGTAGTTTGCATAAGTATTTATAGACTTTATCTGAAAAATCACATTTGCTTTCAACAGCTAATTCATAAATCTCTAATGGCAAAAGCCAATCGGAAGGATGCTCGTTGACTAGCGTATCAAAAATATCTTTTAGTGCTTTTGATTGGACTGGAGAAATCGCTCTGATAGCTCGAACTTTCGCATACAAGGCATAGAGTTCTTCTTCTTGTGCTGTGTAATTTATTTTTTTTGTTTTTGTTTCAGAGACTTTCGATAAATCGTCAAAAGAACTCTGATCTGCTGCACCCGAATAAGCAGAAACTACTTCCTTTCCAATCGCCATATCATAAATTCCCCAACTCGGTTCAAAAAGGATTTGATCTTGATAGGTGACCGTACAATCTGTAAAGGAAATTAATAAAATTTTACCCCTTAAATCGCGGGTTCCCGTAATGGCTTTTCCTTGAATTTTTACACCGCTTTCAAATTCTAAATTTATGTATTCGCCTTCATAAATTCCATAAGCTTTTAAGTCTCTTGGACTCATGTCTTCAATTTGTAGATTGATTCCTTTGAGTTTTCCTATTGGACTTCCAAAACCATTTTTGTGATCTGCCACACCATGGCCAATTAATTCTTTATCTCTTGAAGCTAGTGCGGTTGGTCCTGATGTTTGAAAGTAGGCTACTTCATTATTTCTATGCTTAATGACCTTTGTGAAAATTCCTGAAATTTGAATTCCTGTACTCAATTCAATGGTTCCTAAATTTTTAGAATTTATGACTTCTTGGACGCCTTTCAGCCCTCCCGTTCTTAATGCCATCGTATTTGCAAACTCTTCTAACACCAGACTTAAATAAGCAAAATCTGGAGTCACAAATAATTGTGGCTGTGGTTTTGTAATGTCAAAATTTAAAGTTGCTGCTGCTATTGAATAGGGTCTTTTTTCGACGGTATCTTGCATGCACCAATCACTTTCACCAATCGAAGACAGCAAACCTGCTCCATAAATTTTAGGCGCGTCAACAGTTCCAATCAATCCATATTCTACCGTCCACCAATGTAAGTTTCTTATTTTTGCCATCTCAGACAATTCACCCATATTTTCTTGTAAGTATTCAACCTGTTTTTGTGCGGCTACTATTTCTTTTTCTGGTGTATTGGGGTTCTCTTTTAAAATAGACAACAGTCGAATTGCTTCATACATTTCGTAATCCTTTGCGGAGGAAATTGCTTTACTCCCAATTTCTCCAAAACGTCTTAAATATTCTGCATATTCTGGATTTGCAATAATTGGCGCATGTCCTGCAGCTTCATGAATAATATCGGGTGCGGGTGTATAAGCGATGTGATTGATCGTTCTCATATCAGAAGCAATTACCAACACATTGTAAGCTTGAAATTCCATAAATGCGTTGGGAGGTATAAAACCATCTACTGAAACCGCTGCCCAACCAATTTCTTTTAAAATGCGGTTCATCCCATCCATTCTTGGGATTTCATCTTCAGAAATACCAGTAGCTTCTAATCCTTTTACATAAGACGCATGTGCCACCTTACTTAAATAATCGATATTTATACGCATTACATACCTCCAAACTGCCTGATTCTGGGGAGTGTATTCATCGTAAGGTTGATTTACAACAAACTTGTGCAAATGTTTGGGCAACTTACGGGTAACGGTGTTTAACTCAAAATGAAGCTTCATAAACATTCTTTTTAGGCTCTGTAAATTTACATCTTTTTTTAAAACTCTATTTCTACATTTAATAGATTTTGTCACTTTAATTTCAGTAGGAATTATTAAAATAGATGGAACAAATAAAAGGTTTAAAAATCTTTTTTGTAACATTTTTACAAGGTTTTCTACCTATGTATAACTACTAGATAATTTAAAATGAGTTTTGGAGGGGCTGTATCGGCAATGATTGCAAGCATGAAAGCGAACAAAAGAAGTCGTGTTTCAATGTTTGACAAAACAAAACATGTAAAAAGGGGCACTCCGACCACGCTACATTTTGAAAACGAGGCTACACAAAAAGAACTCGAAATAATACGAAATAAAATTCAACGAGATCTTAAAAAAAAAGCACTTACAAAGGTGATCCTCTTATTGGTCATAATCGCATTGTTAATTTACGCTATCGGTTTCGTAGAAAAATAGAAAATCAATAAAAAATCTTTCCTATTTTTACCTTTTAAACTCGTAAAATGAACAAAAAAGTAATCTTGATGATTTTGGATGGATGGGGAATCACACAAGACCCAAAAGTATCTGCCATTTACAATGCAAAAACACCTTATATCAATTCTCTATACAATAAGTATGCACATGCATCGCTCAGAACGGATGGGGAGCATGTTGGACTGCCCGAAGGTCAAATGGGAAACTCCGAAGTAGGACATATGAATCTAGGAGCTGGTAGAATCGTCTATCAAAACCTAGCACGCATTAATAAAGCGGTAAAAGAAAATACATTAGGAAAAGAAAAAGCGTTGTTAGACACTTTTAAGTATGCGAAAGAAAATAATAAAAAAGTTCATTTGTTGGGATTGGTTTCTGATGGTGGAATTCACTCTCATATCAATCATTTAAAAGGGATTTTAGACATTGCAAAAGAGCAAGAAGTAGCCAATGTATTTGTACATGCTTTTTCTGATGGTCGTGATTGTGATCCAAAGTCTGGCGGAAAATTCATCAATGATCTTCAAGATTATATGAAAGAATCTACTGGCGAATTGGCTTCTGTAACCGGACGCTATTATGCAATGGATAGAGACAACAGATGGGAACGGATCAAAATAGCCTATGATGGTTTGGTCAATGGAGTGGGTACAAAAACCAAAGATGCAGTTGCCACAATTCAACAAAATTATGATGCTGGATTGACAGATGAATTTCACAAACCCATTCTTATTACGGATGAAGAGAATCAACCAAAAGCACAAATTAAAGAAGGCGATGCAGTGCTCTTTTTCAATTATAGAACAGACAGAGGTAGAGAATTAACAAATGCACTCTCGCAAAATGATTTTCCTGAAGAGGAAATGAAAAAATTGGATTTGTACTTTACCACCATTACCTTGTATGATGAAAGTTTTCAAAACATCAATGTAATATACAAAAGCGATAATATTAAAAACACTTTAGGGGAAGTTATCTCGAAAGCAGGTAAGAAGCAAATTAGAATTGCTGAAACTGAGAAATACCCTCACGTAACGTTCTTCTTTTCGGGAGGACAAGAAGCTCCTTTTAATGGAGAGTCTCGTATTTTAAAAAACTCACCAAAAGTAGCAACCTATGATCTGCAACCAGAAATGAGTGCCTATGAATTGACGGAGGCTTTGTGTGAAGACTTGGAAAAAGCGACCGCAGATTTTGTTTGTTTAAATTTTGCCAATGGTGATATGGTAGGGCATACTGGTATTATGGAAGCTGCTATTAAAGCCTGTGAAACTGTTGACACTTGTGCGAAAACAGTGATCGAAACAGGATTAAAAAATGGGTACTCCACCCTATTGATCGCAGATCATGGAAACTGCGAAACCATGATAAATCCAGATGGAAGTCCAAACACAGCACACACCACAAACCCAGTTCCTTTTGTACTTATTGATGAAGATTTAAAAACGATTAAAAATGGTATCTTAGGCGATATTGCACCAACGATTTTAGATTTAATGGGCATTGAACAACCTACAGAAATGACACAGAAATCACTATTATAAATTTTAAAAAAACACGTATGAAAAAAATAATTTTAATTGCATTTATCGGAATTTTCACTTCTTGTAATGCTCAGCAAAAAGCAACTGCAGTAATAGATCAATCAGGTAATTTAATTGGTATCGCAGATAAAGAATCTTTCAATCAAGCACCTTTTAAGGCTTGGTTTGATCAGAAATTTAAAACCTACACTCCAGAAGCAGGAACGATTACTTCTTTAAAAACAGCTTGGAAAGGAATTACCATTAAAGGATTTATGGGAACCTGGTGCGGCGATAGTAAAAGAGAAACACCTCGTTTTTACAAAATCTTAGAACTGGCTGATTTTGAAATGAATAATTTTGAATTGATAACAGTAAATCGTTCTAAAAAAACACCCGATAACTTACAAGCAGGTTTAAATATTTTTAAAGTACCTACATTTATCTTTTATAAAGACGGCAAAGAAATTGGCCGCTATGTAGAATATGCAAGAGTTTCTTTAGAAAAAGATATTTTAAAAATTGTATCAGGCATGCCGTACAAACATTCTTACGATCGAAGTAAGTAATAGCACGTTTTTGCATTTTATTTAAAATTGAATATCGGCGTCATTCTTAATGAATGACGCCGATATTCGTTAACTCAATGACGCTTCAATAAAGAAATTATTTTTCGTGTTTTTCAACGAAAACTTCTTTCTCTTATTTCTTTAAATTAGAGTAACTTTGTGGCATAATTTTTTCAAGATGATTATCGTAAAAACAAGAGAAGAAATAGAAATCATGCGCGAGAGTGCTTTAGTAGTTTCTAAAACATTAGGAATGCTTGCTAGCGAAGTAAAACCGGGTGTAACGACATTATATTTAGACAAATTAGCCGAAGATTTCATAAGAGCTGAAGGAGCAATCCCTGGTTTTTTAGGTTTGTATGACTTTCCAAATACGCTTTGTATGAGTCCCAATGCACAAGTTGTTCATGGAATCCCAAATAAAACGCCTTTAAAAGAAGGAGACATTATCTCTATTGATTGTGGTGCTTTAAAAAATGGTTTTTATGGGGATCATGCATATACGTTTGCTGTGGGTGAAATTGCCGATGAGGTAAAAAAATTATTAGCCGTTACTAAGCAAAGTTTGTACGAAGGAATTCGTAATTTTAAAGTGGGAAATCGCGTGGGTGATGTGGGGTATGCTATTCAAAAATATACCGAAGATCATGGTTATGGTGTGGTAAGAGAATTGGTAGGTCATGGACTTGGAAGAACAATGCACGAAGATCCAGAAATGCCAAACTATGGAAAAAGAGGAAGAGGCAAGAAATTTATAGAGGGAATGGTTGTTGCTATTGAACCAATGACAAATCTTGGAACTCATAAGATTAGACAGCATTCAGATGGTTGGACAATTACTACATTAGACAACAAACCTTCTGCACATTTCGAACATGATGTTGCAATTGTAAAGGGTAAGCCAGAATTACTCTCTACCTTTAAATTTGTGAATGAAGCCCTAGGAATTGTAAGTAATGAGGAGGATGAATTTAAACAATAGCGTATTGTTTTTTTTGAAACAAATTACAGCGTAATCATAATGTCTTTATTTAAAATAATCTTAAATACGATACCACGCCCCTTATTAATAAAGGCGAGTTATTTGGCACGTCCAATACTCAGTTTTTATTTAAAAGGAACTCGGTATACCGATCCGATCGATGGAAAAAGTTTTCGGAAACTGCTTCCTTACGGGTACGGAAAACAACGCAAAAACGCACTTTCTCCCTCAACATTATCTTTGGAAAGACATCGATTGATGTGGTTATTTTTAAAAAATGAAACTTCTTTTTTTACGAGTGAAAAAATACAAAAAGTATTACACATTGCACCAGAACAATGTTTTCTAGATCGCTTTAGAAAACAAGAAAACTTAGCCTATACCACTTCCGATTTGGAATCGCCCATCGCAGATGTGAAAGCAGATGTTTGTGATTTGCCCTTTGAAGACAATGCGTTTGATATTGTTTTTTGCAATCATGTTTTAGAACATATTACAGATGACACGAAAGCCATGCAGGAATTGTATCGGGTTTTGAAACCCAAAGGAATGGGGATATTCCAAATTCCGCAAGAGCTCTTAAGAGACAAAACATTTGAAGACGATAGCATTACAGACCGGAAAGATCGTGCAAAAATATTTGGGCAATATGACCATGTAAGAGTCTATGGTCGGGATTATTTTGACAAGTTGCGAACTGTTGGCTTTAGGGTTGACGAAATCGACTATACAAAGAAAATGGAAGAAAAAGAGTTAGAACGGTTTTGCTTAATGAAAGGTGAGATTTTGCCTGTGTGCTATAAGCCATCATCGTAATTAGAATAACTGGCAAGATTTTGTTGGGCATCTATATAAATTAAAATCGCTTTTATTTCCGTATACTTCTCTAGAAATATTTTTGTCTTCTCAACACCCATCGCCATAAATGCCGTAGCATATGCATCTACATCTGCACAGTCTATTGCTGCGATTACAGAAACACTTAGCAAATTACTTTCGGTTGCAAAACCTGTTTTAGGGTTTATAGTATGTACATATTTTTGTCCATTCTCAGCGATTCTAAATTTTCTGTAATTTCCGGAAGTAGCCATCGAATTGTTCGACAAATTAATAATTGTAAAGGCATCATTGACATCGGTGATAACTGGATTTTGAAGTTGAATTCGCCATGGTTTGTCTTTTTTCTTAACTCCTTTTGCTCGAATCTCTCCGCCAATTTCAATCATATAGTTTGCGATCTGTTGTTGGTCTAAAAAGCGGGCAACAACATCAATCCCAAAACCTTTTCCAATAGAATTAAAATCCAGATAAATCTCAGGATCTTTTTTGATGACTTTTTGATTGATAACTTGAATTTTATCAAAACCAACCAATTCCATTTGTTTTTGAACCTCCAAAGTATCTAAGTTTCGCTTTTCATTTTTAGGCCCAAAACCCCAAGCATTGACCAAATTCCCAACAGTAGGGTCAAAATAACCATCTGTTTTTAAGTGAATTTCTTTCGATTTTTTTAGCAATTCTAAAAGAATGGTATCCACAACAACAGAAGTATCTCCTTTGTTTATTAAGGAAATATCTGAAGAAGGCAAATAGGTAGATATTGACTTATTGACCAAATAAAATAAACTATCAATCGATTTTTGATAGTTGACCGTGGTATTTTGATATACAATTTTATAGGTAGTTCCAAAAACATTCCCTGTTAATGTAAGGCTTGTTGCTTTTGGTTTGGATTCACATGCACAAAGAATGATTAGTAAAAAGGGGACTAGAAAAAAACGTTTCATCTCATTATAATTTTCAATCAAAAATAGTACATAAAATTTTCACAAAATAAAATTTATAGAACTAATTGTAATCGATTTTTGTTAGCTTTGCTACTGAAATTAAATCTTTAGAAAATGAAAAAAATTACCCTACTCCTTTTATCAGGAATTGTATTAAGCGCATGTGTTTCTAAAAAAGATTTTGTTGCTTTACAAACCAAGCATGATAACAAAGCAACACAGCTAGTAGACATCAAAGCCGATTTGCAAAAGTGCATTATTGAAAAGAACAACGAGGATGCTAAAGCAGTAGCTTTAGCAGAACAAGTTAAATCTTTAAAAGAGGATAAAAAAACAGCTTTAAGACAAGTTGAAAACTTAACTGTTTTAACGCAATCTTCTTCTGACAATATTAAAACTGTAATTTCACAGTTGAGCGAAAAGGATAAGTTTATTAATGGAATTAGAGATGCTATGACGCAAAAAGATTCTATTAATTTGGCGATAAAATACCATTTAACGAAGAACTTAACCGACGGGATACAAGATGAAGATATTGAAATTAATGTAGAAAAAACAGTTGTTTTTATTTCTATTGCTGATAAACTATTATTTAAAAGCGGAAGTTATAATGTAACCGAAAAGGCTTATACGGTATTGGAAAAAATTGCAACGGTAATCAACGGGCAACCAGAAATGGATGTAATGGTTGAAGGACATACCGACGCAACGCCTATTAAAAGAACTATTATTCAAGATAACTGGGATTTATCTGCTTTAAGAGCTACCTCAATTACACGGATTTTACAATATAAATATGGTGTAAAACCAGAAAGATTGTCTGCTACAGGTAGAAGTAGCTATGTACCAGTTGCTGAAAATGATACGCCAGCAAACAAGGCTAAAAACAGAAGAACAAAAATTATTATCTTACCAAGATTACAACAGTTCTTTGACTTATTAGAACAGAAGGCGGAGTAATCCTCTTATTTCTTATGCATAAAAAAACCATCTTTTAGGTGGTTTTTTTATTTGAGTTGCAGCTTGGATGATCTGAAATTACTATTCTAAGATCTTAATAAAGTCTTCAAAAGCCACATAGTAGGGTTGGTCTTTAAAAACAGGATTTTCTACACTTTCTGCATTGGCAATACCAACGCCTGCAAACCAAACTTTGGCATTTTGTTTTTTAGCATGTTCTTTAAAAGTCTCCATCCACAGCACATCATATACATCTGGGTTTTGAATATTGTTGGTTACTTTTACGAGTACAAAAACGGTTTGTTCTCCTTTTTTAAATAACACAAATTGTGGGTGTCTTTTCAGTTTGCTATTAATCGCCTGAAATTCGTATCCCATTTCTTCTAAACGTTTGCCAACTATATTCATGGCAAGGTTGTGCAATTCTTGTTGCGTTAATATTTGCATAATTTTACTATATTATACTTTAAAAATTAAAAATGATGATACACACAGATTTAAAACCAATCAGTTTTATAATAATTTTATTTCTAATCTCTTGCAATAGCTCAAAGTTAACTACAAAAAAGACTACAAATCCACCTCATAAAGAGGGATATACTTTTGGAATTATAAAGCATAAAGATACTGGAAATTGTAGTTGGATAATCTCTGATTCAAAAAATATTATTTATGATCCGATAAATATTAAAGATGATGAATTTCTACTTTACGCTTTTAAAAAAAATAAAATATATTTCAAATTCCTACCCTTAAGAATGAAAAATCGTTGTGAAAATGTATTACCAATAAAGCTTTTAGAAATTATTCCTTACACAGACTAAAAAAGAACTTGAATGAAAAAAATCATAAAAAATGAAATTTAGATTATTTCACTAAAAAACCATTCTTTTGATCAAAAGAATGGTTTTTTCAGTTTATTAAGTATTGTAGAGTATTCATCAGCGGAAAAACTGACAACTAACATTTTTAACTGTTCTCTTTTTTCAATGATTTTATTCGATTATGATTCTTTTGACAGTAGCTTTATTTTTTTGACCCAATCGAATCAGATAAACTCCTTTTGAAGCATAAGACATATCTAATTCATAAGAATAGACTCCACCTGACTTTTTTAAGGTTTTCCATAATAATTTTTGCCCAAGTATATTATAGACACTAAGGTCAAGGTCTTCTGTTATCTGCGTATTTTTTACAACAATTTCGTACTGATTATTTCCTTTATTTAGGATTTTAAAATCTTCTTCTAATTCATTGGTGGATACAGAAAGTGAGGTTCTAGAACAAATTTGAAGAGACCAATCTTGAAGTATTCCTGAATTACTATTAATACTTTCGGTGATAGATAGGGTCCAATCTCCAGCAGACATTAAACCATAAAAGGCATCAAAGCTTTGTTGTGGTTTAAAGCTTCCGGTAAAAGGGGCAGAGCCATCACTAATACTTGTTAAAGATGTTTGATTGAATGTAGTATTGGTGAAATTTTGATCTCCGGGAGCGCCTAAGTTTTCGAATAAAATTACTTCTGGGGCTCCACCGGGTCCAATCAACTTCGCTTTTACATCTGAAATCCATGGGTGGCTTATGTTTAGCGTTAACGTCATATCCGTAATTAAAACATCCTTGGTCATGGTTATGACAGAAGTTGTGGCTCCACTATTTTCAAAAGGTTGTTGCGTCTCCATCATTTCAGTCTTACATCCTAAATTTCTTATTTCTACACTTGAAGAATTGTTAGATGCATTTGTATCGTCTACAAGTAATGTTGTTCCTAAAATCTCATAGAGTCCTTCTTCAGAGAAGTTTCCTAGAGTAGAAAAGGTATAGGACATTTCATTTTCTGGTGCTAAAGAGGCAACTACATTTTCGATAACTGGATTTCCTCCATTAACCGAATAAGAAACATCAAAGTTTGATTGAGTCTCTGATCCAAAATTTTTAATGGTAATAACTACAGATTCATTTTCTAAACTTTCTGCGCCAACGGGAGCAGTAATTGCTGTAACTCCAAGATCTTTGGCAGATATATGCCTAACTTCTATTGTCTTTGAATCATTACTTGTATTTTCATCTCCAATGAAATTAACTGAGGATGTGATGCTATATAGTTGTCCTTCTGTTGACAAATCTGCTGTAGTTGTAAATGTAAATTGTTTTGATGTATTGGATGCAATGGTTTCTGTATATGCTTCGGTAATTAATGAACCTCCATTTATTTGATAGGTAACATTGAAACCGCTTGCTGAATTTTCTCCAAAATTATGAATGGTAACTGTGATGTTTTCTGTACTCGAAAATACTCCGTTTTCAAGATTATCTATGCTAACAACACCAATGTCATTACTAAAGTTTGGTGCAATTTGAAAAACACCTGCTACATTCTTTCTTCCGCCTGACATCACTTCATTAACAAACCAGAATTTTTTATCATTCGCTGGATCAATATCTATTTTACTATAGTCCCCATATCGTGTTCCAGGAATATTAGCGTCTCCGGCTTTGATAGTTTCTTCAGTAATTGTCATCGAGTTTAATGGGTCATCAGAAAAACGACCCGTATAATAGGACCCTAATACGACACTGGGATCTGAGCTATTAGAACTCGCCATTCCTGTGTACCCCATTCCTATATTACCAAAGGCATCCATAATTAAACTTGCATTCCAAGCATGCCTATTGTCTGGTGCTGTATAAGTTCCTTCTTGAAAGATTGTCCAGGGCTCCCCATCTGCAGTTTGACGCAACTCATACCATCGAATACCTGCTTGCTTTACAGAACTTCCATCGACATCTACGACAAAATTAAAAACCGCAGAATTATGGTTTGGGAATTTTCTGTATTGTGCTTGATTCATTATCGTTGCCTGCAATGCATCTAGGTCACCACCCCCATTTGGCTGTGCAAGATTAGTAAAGCTACCTCCATCAAATACACTCACAAAAGAGGTGGTTGTAATTTCTGAGGCAGCAGAAACTGTAGAAGCATCAGGATTTGTCCAATCGATGTCAACATTCCATAGTTTTATATGATCTGAAGTAACACCTGGCCACGCATCATCTTGCATATAAACTACTGTGGCGCCTCCCGTCGTTGGCCAATCATTATTACTTATGTTCAATACTTGTGGACTATGAAAACCACTAGTAACTAATCCTGGTAAAGAAAACGACAATATTTGTGGCGTTGTTCCTGCACTGGCCGCATCAATCATAGCTGCTCTTTCAAATACGTGTAGTTTATTGCTATTGTTTGTATTTTCAGTCATGTAATACCCATCTCGCCAAACAGATAATTTCTGATAATCAGCTACATCTGCAAAAGTATAAACTGTCCAATCGTCATTAATGGGGTCGGGACCGTCAGATACAGCAACTTGAACACCACCGCCTAGAAAAGAAAGCACCCATCGATCGGCTACATTATCATAAGATGCAGTTAGATCACAGCAACCTCCTGTAGGAAAAATTGTTGGATTTGGAGACAACAAGCCATCTGTTAAAGAAACACCATTCTTATCAAAAATTTGAAACGCAGTATTAATTACAGAAATATAATGGTTTGGCCCAACAGCCCCTGATGGATCTGTTGGTTGAGATGATGATGCTCCAGTATCAAAAACTAATTCAGGGGTTTTTGACGGTATTTTATTTCTTAAATGCTTCGATTTTATTGCCAATACATCATCCCCAACCGAACCTTTGCCAATTACAACTTCATATTTAGAAGATCTTCCATCTAACATCACCTGAGTAGAGCTTAAATCTGGCCTTACTAAATTATTCTTTCTTGAAGAAATTGATTGAACATGCTCAACTTTTGAAGGCAAACCTATTGAATACGGTTTTTGAGCTTCATTTTTTACTTCTTGTGAAAAAAATGTTTGTCCTAGGATTAATAAAATCCAAACGGTTTTTGAAATTATTTTTTTTACCATCATTAACTTTTTATTTATATTAGTTTTAAATCAAAAGCAATCTATAAAGCGTTTTATTGCCTATACATTAAACTATGTTAAAATTAAATAAAAAAAAGGAGTTTATAATACGCTAATAAATAAATGGGCGTATAATGGAATAACTGTTGCTATAAGGTAATAAGTGGTAAATAAATGATGTGCAAAAGACACCGATTATCCTTTAAAAGGGCGACAATTCATAATTATTTAGACTATTTTTGAATGAATTACTTCTTTTTATTACGCATGTTATAATTTTTGTCACCACGCGTTTTTGGTTTTTTATATTTTAAAGCAATTTCTCTACGATAAGAGCCTCCTTGATTGGTTTTGCTGTTTTTTTCACTTTTTTCGTGAAACGCAGGACCAGGAACATGCTCTAATGCCGTTCTATTTTTTGAGATTCCTTGGTCTTCTTTTGGACGTTCATCTTCTGTTAATAAGGTCGAAATTTCTACCGTTTCAGGCAAGGGTAAAAGCGGAATTTGAAAATCCATTAAAGTTTCAATAGCTTCTTTAGATGCTTGTTCTTTTTTTGTAGAAAATAAGATACTTTTTCCTTCTTTTTCTGCTCTACCTGTTCTACCGATTCGATGCATGTAATTTTCTGGAAAATCGGGTGTATCAAAATTGATAACATGCGATACTTTGTCAAAATCCAATCCACGTGCCATAACATCTGTAGCTACTAAAATACGGTTGTTTCCTTCATCAAACTGACGAATAGAACGGATTCTATAATTTTGAGTTTTATTGGAATGGATCACACAGGTTTCACTTCCAAAGACTTCTTCTAAATGTTTAAAAAGTAAATCTGCAGTTCTTTTAAAGGCAACAAAAATAAGGACTTTATGAAATGTTTCTTTGTCTTTCAAGAAGTCGTTCAGCAAATTCACTTTGGTAAAAAAGTTGGGTGCATTGTAACTTTCTTGTACAATATTGTCTAGTGGAGTACCACTTATGGCCACCGATATCTTTTCTGGTTTCTTAAAGAAGTCTAAAATTAATGCATCTACATCTTTTGTCATGGTTGCGGAAAACATGATGTTTTGTCTTCTTACGGGCAACAAATCGAAAATATTTAAAAGTTGAAAACGGAACCCTAAATCGAGCATAACATCGACTTCATCAATGACTAATTTTTGGATTGTTTTTAATTTTAATACGTTGCTCACACCCAAATCATACAAACGTCCTGGTGTTGCTACAATAATATCTTGCCCTTGTGCTATGGATTGTTTTTGCGTGTTGATGTTCGCACCTCCATAAACGCCTAAAACACGAAAATTAAGATACTTTGATAGTTTTTCAATTTCATCTACTACTTGGAGAACCAATTCTCTTGTAGGTACTAAAACCAAAACACGAGGATGTCTTGTTTTGATAAACTTCAACTCTCGAAGAATCGGTAACATATATGCAAATGTCTTCCCCGTTCCTGTTTGTGCAATTCCTACTACATCTTTACCAGATCGTACCACCGGAAAAGATTGCACTTGAATTGGGGTTGGATTTACAAAACCTAAATCATCTATTGCATATTGAAGTTGGTTGGATAAATCTAATTCTTCGAATGTAATCATACTCTTAATTTTTTGCAAAGGTACACTTTCTTAAAATCTTACCTTTCTAAAAGAGCGGTTAACTTCTGTTTGTATCTCGGAAATGTTCTGATGTTGTGATGAGTACCTTCTAGAATTGGTATAAATTCATTTTTGGGAGAGCTATTTAATTGCAATAATGCTTTTGCTCCATCAAATGAAGTAGTTTTATCAAGGGTTCCATGAAAAATAGTAATGGGTGCCGTGACTAAAGCAATTGTATTGTTTGTATTGAAATTGAATTTCAGTAAAAAAGTAGGAGCAAACGGGAACACAAATCGAACTGCTTTTTTAAGATTGTAGAAAGGCGCTTCTAAAATCAGTTCTTTTGGACTGTTTAATGCAGCTACTTTTGTTGCAAATGTACCTCCTAAAGAGAAACCATATACCACTATTTGGTCCTCTGAAAAACTCTTTTTTAGGTGGGCATAGGCCAATAAAGCATCTTCATACATCTGGTCTTCTTTGAAATCACCAGTACTTTTCCCATAGCTTCTGTAATCTAGAACAAATACTTCGTAATTATATTCTAGAAAATAATTGACTCTTTCTCCCCATTTTGTGAGGTTTCCTTTATTGCCATGAAAAAATAAAACCACTCCTTTTGGTGCAGAAAGTCGCAAGTGAACTGCATTAATTTCTTGCTGATCAATGGTGGTTAAAAAAACCTCATCAAAGGGATTGGAGAAATGAAATGGGAAATTTTTATGCAATCTATGCCCGTTTCTAAAAATAAATTTCTCTTGAAAGAAATAAAAAATCAGTAAACCAATAAGCACAAGAACACTTAAGAAAAAGACGATATTTAAGAGCATTGAAATTTTTATTTACAATTAATGAAGGAATATAAGTCAAAAAACCGACTCATTGCTGAATCGGTTTCTGTACTCTTATTTTTTATTTAAAGACTAGCCTCCAAAATCATCAAAACGGATGTTTTCATCTGGTATCCCAAAATCTTCTCCCATTTTTTGCACTGCTTTGTTCATCAATGGTGGTCCACAGAAATACAATTCCATATCTTCTGGAGCTTCGTGGTGATCGAGGTAGTTTTCAATTACACAGTTGTGTATAAACCCTACAAAACCATCTCCTTCTGTATCGTTAATGTCTTTCTTCACTTTCCAGTTATCAACTTCTAAAGGATCTGATAAAGCAATAAAGAATTTAAAGTTTGGAAAATCTTTCTCTAAAGCTCTAAAGTGTTCGATATAAAACAATTCTGCTTTTGATCGTCCTCCATACCAATACGTTACTTTTCTACCCGTCTTAAGGGTTCTAAATAATTCGTATAAATGAGAACGCATTGGCGCCATTCCTGCACCTCCACCAACATATAACATTTCTGCTTCTGATTCGTTGATAAAGAATTCACCATAAGGTCCTGAAATAACACATTTGTCTCCTTTTTTCAAACCAAAAATATACGAAGAAGCAACTCCTGGATTTACATCCATCCAGCCACCTTTTGCTCTATCAAAGGGCGGAGTAGCAATACGAACGTTTAACATAATCTCTCTTCCTTCTGCTGGATAAGAGGCCATTGAGTAGGCTCTTTCAATTACCTCCTTATTTGTCATTACCAATGGTCTAAGTTTGAACTTCTCCCATTCTGCTTCAAATTTTTCTGGTGTATCGTGCTCTTCCGGGTGTGCTGTAATGTCCATATCGGAAAACTTCACTTCACAAGGTGGAATTTCTATTTGAATGTATCCTCCTGCTTTGTACCCCATGTCTTCTGGAATTTCAACAACAAATTCTTTAATGAATGAAGCTACATTGTAATTTCTTACAACGACTGCATCCCATTTCTTAATTCCAAAAATCTCTTCTGGAATGGAAATGTCCATGTCTTGTTTTACTTTTACCTGACAGGCTAAGCGAATTCCATGCTTTAACTCTTTACGTGTAAAGTGTGGTGTTTCTGTAGGCAAGGCTTCCCCTCCTCCAGAATTTACGTGACACTCACATTGTACACATGACCCACCACCACCACATGCGGATGGTAAAAATATTTTTTCTGCTCCTAAAGTGGTTAACAGTGTGCTACCTGAAGCTACTTCAATTTTTCTTTCTCCGTTAATCGTAAGGGTTACGGGTCCGGATGGAGATAATTTTTGTTTTACAAATAATAATAACGTTACTAATAATAACACAATAGCTAAAAAAGCTGCTACGGTTGCTAATACAGTTCCTGTTGTACCTGCTGCTAATATCATATTACTGGTTGTTTGTATTTGTGTTATCGGCGATTACTTTTGTAACTGCTTCTTTTTTGTCTGTTTTATTTTCTGGTTGCGTTGCTACTTTTGGAGTTTCTTTTTGCGCTTCATCTCCTCCGGTTAACATTCCTCCAAAACTCATAAAACCAATAGCCATTAATCCTGTAATAATAAAGGTAATTCCTAAACCTCTTAAAGCTGGGGGAACACTTGAATAACGGATTTTTTCACGAATGGCTGCAATGGCTAAAATGGCTAAGAACCATCCTATTCCAGATCCAACTCCGTAGGTTAATGATAATGCTAAGGTAGGAATCTCACGAGATTGCATGAACAAACTTCCTCCTAAGATCGCACAGTTTACTGCAATTAGGGGTAAGAAAATACCTAATGAATTGTACAATGATGGTGAAAATTTTTCAACCACTATTTCTACTAACTGCACCATGGTTGCAATGGTTGCGATAAACATAATGAAAGAAAGGAAACTTAAATCCATTGTATCAGCTCCGTCGACTCCATAGGCTGGATCTAACCAAACAAGTGCGCCTTCTTGTAAAATATATTGATCCAACAACCAGTTTAAAGGTACGGTTACTGCCAAAACAAAAATTACAGCAGCTCCTAAACCTACAGCGGTTGATACTTTTTTAGACACAGCAAGGTATGAACACATCCCTAAAAAGGTTGCGAAGACCATGTTGTCTATAAATATCGATTTGAAAAATAACTCTAAATGTTCCATTTTTTTATAGTTTTCAGTGCTTAGTACTCAGTCTTCAGTTCGAATTTGATTGCAAACTGGAACTACTTACTAGGAACTAATTTTAATTTTCTTCTATTAATGATGTATTTCTGCTACGTTGTATCCAAATAATAAGACCTACCACGATTAGAGCCATTGGTGACAATAACATAAATCCGTTGTTTTCGTATCCATAAGCGTATAAGCCTGACAATTCTCCTGGGATCGGATTTCCTAATACAGGATATCCTAATAAGGTTCCTGCTCCTAACAATTCTCTAAAGAAACCAACGATGATTAAAATTACACCATATCCTACAGAATTTCCAATGCCATCTAAGAAAGCTCTCCAAGGTCCGTTTCCTAAAGCAAAGGCTTCAAAACGTCCCATAATAATACAGTTGGTAATAATTAAACCAACAAAAACAGAAAGTGTCTTACTGAGTTCATAGGCAAATGCTTTTAACACTAAATCCACAATAATTACAAGTGTAGCAACCACAATAAGCTGCACAATAATTCTAATTTTTGATGGAATGATGTTTCTCATTAAAGAAATCACTACGTTTCCTAATCCCAATACAAATAGAACGGAAATAGACATTACAATGGAGGCTTCAAGCTCTGCTGTAATTGCCAAAGCAGAACAAATACCTAATACTTGAATCGTAATTGGGTTATTATCCGCTAAAGGATCTGTAAGTAATGCTGCGTCTTTTTTTGATAAAAGTCCCATAATTATTTTTTTAATGTTTTAAAATAAGGCACATACATTGCCAAGTCTTTCTTAATCATTGCAGAAACACCATCTCCTGTAATGGTAGCCCCTGCTATTGCGTCTACTTCGTAATCTGTCTTTTCTAAATTCTTTGGATCGTTGTTCCCTTTGGCAACTTTAATCCCCTTAAATTCTCCAGCTTCGTCTAATAAGTGCTCCCCAATAAAGTCGTCCATAAAATAACGTTGCTTGATATTTGCTCCTAAACCTGGCGTTTCTCCTTTGTGATCGAAATAAGCACCTTGTATAATCATGTTTTCATCCATAGCAACATAACCCCAAATGGCATCCCAAAGTCCTTTTCCTCGAATGGGTGCTACATAAAGAGTAACTCCCTCTTTATTTTTACCAACAAACAAAGGCAATCTTCTTTGCTTTCCTTGCTTGGCTAAGGTTTGCTCTTTTTTGATATCAATTAGATAGGCATCCGAATTTTCAATCTCATCGCCTCCTTGAACTTCAATTTGCTTTGTGATGTATTCTGAAAATGCAGTTCCTGCAACGTCTGTAGATACAAATGTAGCACTTGTTCCTTCATTTTCGTTGATGCCTAATGCATACAAAATGTTCTGTTGCTTTTCAATTCTTTTGTTCTCGTCAATGTTTGGTTTTAAGGACGAAGCCATAAAAGCCAACAAAGAGCCTACTACCAACACCATAATAATGGCGAAAATCATTGTATAACTATTACTATCTGTTCTCTTACTCATAATTAGGCAGTTTTAACTTTAGTACGTGATAATCTTTTCTTTACATTTCCTTGTACCACATAATGGTCAATGGTTGGAGCGAAGACATTCATCAATAGGATGGCTAAGAAGACTCCTTCTGGATAGGCTGGATTAAAGACACGGATCATGATGGATATAAAACCAATTAAGAAACCGTAAATCCATTTTCCTTTGTTTGTTTGAGACCCAGTTACCGGGTCTGTAGCCATAAATACGGCTCCAAATGCCAAACCTCCAATGATTAAATGTTCATACCAAACGGTATTCATTAAACCATAGAACTTACTTGAGGATGTAATAATATCTGCGGCTACAATTTGATTGAAAATGAATCCCATTACTGCAGCTCCTATAAAGGTAGAAACAATAATTCTCCAACTTCCAATTTTGGTGAAAATTAAAATAGCGGCACCTACTAATATTAAGAAAGCTGAAGTTTCACCAACAGATCCTGGTATGAAACCAAAAAAGGCTTCCCATAAATCATAATTTGCTGGTTGATTTTGTGCATAGGTTCCTAGCATCGTTTCTCCAGAAATTGCATCTGCAGTTCCTGTTCTGTTTACGGCATCATATACCCAAACTTTATCTCCAGACATCCACGTTGGATAGGCAAAGAATAAAAAGGCTCTAATGGTTAATGCAGGGTTTAAAATATTCATTCCTGTTCCACCAAAAACTTCTTTTCCAATGACCACACCAAAAATAACGGCTACAGACAACATCCATAATGGGGTGTCTACAGGTACAATTAATGGTACTAACATTCCTGTTACTAAGTATCCTTCTTCTACTTCGTGTCCTTTTATTACTGCGAAAATAAATTCCACTAAAAGTCCTACTCCGTAGGAAACGATTACTAAGGGTAATACTTTTATAATTCCAATCCAGAAATTGTCCATTGTTAAAAATGAACCCAACACGGTAAATTCTGATGTAATTCCTTTAGCTACGTCTATAGCTGCATAATGTTGATATCCTGCGTTGAACATTCCAAAAAGCAAACAAGGAAGTAATGCCATGATGACAATATTCATTGTACGTTTTAAATCATCTGCCGCTTTAATATGAGTTCCTCCGTGAGTCACTTCATTTGGTAAATATAAAAAGGTATGGATTGCGTTAAACGCAGGCGCCATTTTGGTTCCTTTATATTTCTCCTTTAAAGTATGTAAGTTTTGTTTTAAGCCCATAATCTTATCCTAATTCTTCTCTCATTAAATCTAAACCTTCACGAATTATCTTCTGGTGAGGTTGTTTAGATACACATATAAATTCTGTTAATGCAAAATCTTCTGGTGCTACTTCGTAAGCGCCCAAAGCTTCCATTTCATCTAAATCTTTATACATACACGCTTTTAGCAACTGCATTGGATACAAGTCTAAAGGAAACACTTTTTCATAAGAACCTGTTACTACAAATGCTCTGTGTTCTCCGTTCGTATTGGTATTTAAGTCGTACTTCTTGTTGGGTGTTAACCAAGAAAAAGTCAGCGCTCTTGAGGTAGATATTTTATTGAATACCGGTTTGTTCCAACCAAAGAATTCATAATCATCTCCTTCTGGTATTGCGGTTATTTGATTGTCGTAGTACCCAATAAAACCTTCTTCTTTTACATGGTTACCAGACAATACATTTCCACTAATAATTCTCGTGTTATCGTTGTCTAAATTTCCTTTAACAATGGCTGCAACTTTTGCTCCTGCAGTTACCGTCACATAGTGTGGCTTGCGAAACTGAGAACCTGTTAAAGCAACGGTTCTTGTAATATTGAACTTTCCTGTTAACAACAACTCACCAATAACAACTAAATCTTGAGGTGTAATTACCCAAACGACTTCTCCTTTATTAATCGGATCTATGTGTGCAATTTGTGTTCCAACATTCCCAATTGGGTGAGGTCCAGAAACTTTATGAATTTCAATTCCTTTTAGGCTCGAAAACGGTGAGTTTGCACTTTTACCAACAGAAACGTGAAGTTTCCCTTCAGTTAATTTACCCACTGCTGTTAAAGCTGCTTGCAGCTCCGCTTCTTTCCCTTTTAAAGTATAATCTAAATCGGCTGCCAAAGGTGCACTTGCATATGCTGATACAAAAATAGCTTTTGGAGCTTGATTTGGATTGGCAACAACATCATAAGGACGTTGTTTTACAAATGGCCAACAACCAGAAGCTAATAAATGATTTTTCACCTCTTCTGCAGACATACTCGCTGCATCTTTAGTGCCAAAATCTTTAAATTCTTGGGTTGCGTTTGCGGCAATATTGATTGCTAAAACTTTTCTTCTTTCTCCACGAATAACCTCGGTAACCTTACCACTTACAGGACTTGGAAATAAAATGCGTTCATCACTCTTAGAATAAAAAAGTGGTTCTCCAGCCTTTACCTCTGCTCCTTCTTTGGCAACAAGTTTAACGGTTATTCCGTGAAAATCTGATGGCTTTATTGCATAAAAATCACCTGTTGCAAGTTGCGTGGTTGTTTGTTCTGCTTCGCCTACAAGACGAATATTTAAGCCTTTCTTTATACGGATGTCTTTTGACATAGGTTTTTGTTAATTTTAGTTATCTAAAAAAATCATGCAAATTTAATGGTTTTACGGCTTATTTTTGATATGATTCATCCTATATATTCATTAAATATTATTATTTATATCTGTTCTAAATAACCAAATAACGCGGAAGAAAAAGAACTTTTTTCCATGACATAGCGTTTAAACGAAGTACCACGTGTTTCTTGTTCTCTTTTTAAAAAGAGAACAAGAATTGTACCGCTTTTTTGAAAATAAAATTTCTACTTTTGATAAAATTATCAGTCCCAATTATGAAGTTAAAAATAAGTTCCTTTTTTTTATTGATTGCAACATCGCTTCATGCACAACAAATAAAGTCGATTCAATTAAGACCCTTACAAGAAAAGGTTTTTACCTCGATTGTACCCTTGGGAACCGTTTTAGAATTGTCTTTTGACGACCTAGATGCCGATAGCAAAAGCTATCAATATAAAATCGAACACATGACCAGTGACTGGAAGAAAAGCAGGATGCTGACCAGTCAATATATTGATGGTTTTGATCAAAACACCATTTTAGAGGTTACAAACTCCTTCAACACTTTACAAAGCTACACCCATTATCGTGTACAAATTCCCAATACAAATTCAATCATTACAAAAAGCGGCAACTACTTGCTTTCTGTGCTAAATGATTACGACGAGCTCATTTTTTCGAGAAGATTTGTATTCTATGAACGTGAGGTCATTATTGGTGTATCTGTAGAAAGAAGTCGAAATACAAAGACCTCAAATACACAACAAACCATTCAGTTTTCTGTCAATCACCCAACTTTACAAATTAACAACCCGAGACAAGAAATTAAAGTTGTGATCCTAAAAAACGAGAACTGGAATGAAAAGATCACCAATTTACAGCCCACCTTCTTCAAAGCAAATCAACTACAATACACCTATACCAACAAAACAAATTTCTGGGGAGATAATGAGTATTATAATTTCGACACCAAGTTTCTTAGAAATAGAAGCTTAGGAATTCAACTAGTAGAAAAAAAAGACGTTTACCATCACTACCTCTACCCAGAGAATTACAATAAATATAAAAAATACACCTATTTCCCAGATATTAATGGCCAATTTGTAATACGAACCTTAGAAGCAAATGATGCAGAAACAGAAGCAGATTATGCAATGATGCATTTCTCATTGAATGCCTATCAACCTTTTAGCGGCAAGGAAGTTTATGTATATGGTGCATTTAATAATTTCGAATTAACTCCTGAAAACAAAATGTCTTTTGATTCAGAAAATAATACTTACAGAGCAAGTTTTCTCTTAAAACAGGGTTTTTACAATTATAGTTTTGCCACAGTTGGTGAAGATAAGAAAGTAAATCTAAGGACGATTAATGGGTCTTTTTATGAAACAGAAAATCAATATACCGTGCTGGTGTACTATCAATCTTTTGGTGACATATATGAAAGAGTGATTGGTGTAGGTTCAGGTTTTCTTGATCAAAATAGGTAGTTAAAATAATGTTGTTATTTTTAAACAAATAAGCTATATTTACTTCGATGGAAACGCAAATCACAAAAGGCATTAAAATCTCTGTTGAAACCACTTTTAAAGGTACAAGCTTGAGTAATCATACTTTGTATTCTGCTTTCTCCTATGCAATAACCATCGAAAACAGGTCTAATGAAACGGTGCAACTTACAGATCGATATTGGGAAATTTTTGATAGCTTAAATCAAATAGAAGTTGTAGCTGGAGAAGGCGTTGTTGGGCAAAGTCCAATATTAAAACCCAGTGAAAAATACACGTACAGTTCGGGTTGTTTCTTAACCTCCAATATAGGCGCTATGAGAGGATTTTACTCCATGACAAATCAAGAAACCTTAGAGCAATTTAAAGTGATGATTCCCACGTTTCAACTTACAAATCCATTACTCTTAAATTAAGAAAATAAATCAAAGAGTGTTCGCTTCAAAGGGTTTGAAGGTCTCAATTATAAAACTCTTTATTTTGTTTGTATTGTATTAAAACACAATCGTTTTCTTAGAAATTTCTCCTTTTAAAATATCATTATAAATAAGACAAATATCCTTCTCTTTTTTTACAGAAGTAACACTCACGGTTTCTACAAAATTACGCTTCATTTTTAAAGAGGTCTCTGGAGTTCCTTTGTCTGTTGATGTCTGGAAGTTTATAATTTCTTGTTGTTGAAACGTTTTGTTTTCTGATAACCAATCTGCAAACCAAGCACGCCTTGACGCTTTCATTTCCGCAGTGTACAAAGTAGAAGAAGACCAAATTTTCGGTTCTTGAGTCAGCTTTATAAAATGTTTTGTGACACCATCCCAGACCAACTCATAAGTTGCTAAAGATTTTGCCCAATCTACCAAAACCAAGGTAAACGGCTCTATATTATCAAATATAAAATTTTCTATACATACAACTGAATTTTCAGCTGATAGAATTTTTTTAACAACTAAACCCCTACTCATTGTATACGGTCCTTTTCGTTCGTGAATTTCAAAACCACCATTCAACAAACAGACCAATCTATTTTTCTCACTTAAACCGATCCAAGTTCCGCCAGCCAATTCGTCTTTTGGGTACACCAATGCGACTCCTTGCGAATCGTATTTTATGGGTGGAATCGTTCTTCGCATTGGGCTTTCATCGCGGTTGGATGTTAGTATAAATTGATTCTTTCCTATGGGAAGATAGGTAACTGTACACATTTTTTTAAATTTCTTTTTTAAAGCACCGAAAAATATACCTTGTGATTAAATATTGTAACTTTGTTGTCAAAATTAATAGAATAAAATTTAAATACACATAAAATGGCAAGAGGATTTTTTAACGTACCCAAAGCAGTCAATGAACCCGTAAAAGAATACGCTCCAGAATCTCCAGAAAGAGCAGAAGTATTGGCTACTTATAAAGAAATGTTTCTCAGCAATATGGATGTGCCTATGCATATTAATGGGGAAGAAGTGAGAACAGGAAATACAAAAAACATTACACCTCCTCATGACCATCAACATGTTGTTGGGCAATATCACACCGCAGACAAATCGCATGTAGACGCTGCGATCTCGACAGCTTTAGCAGCAAGAGAAGCGTGGTCTAACGTAAGTTGGACAGAACGTGCTACGATTTTTTTAAAGGCCGCAGAATTATTGGCGGGACCTTACAGAGCAAGAATGAACGCTGCAACCATGATTGCACAATCTAAAAACGTATATCAAGCAGAAATTGATGCCGCTTGTGAAATGATTGATTTCTTCCGTTTTAATGTTCAATACATGACAGACATTTTTAAAGACCAACCTGCTTCGGCTCCAGGAATTTGGAACCGCGTAGAATATCGTCCTTTAGAAGGATTTGTATACGCAATTTCTCCTTTTAACTTTACGTCTATTGCAGCAAATTTACCTGCAGCAGCAGCTTTAATGGGGAACGTTGTCGTTTGGAAACCTTCAGATCATCAAGCCTATTCTGCACAAGTAATTGTAGATCTATTTAAAGAAGCTGGTTTACCAGATGGTGTCATCAATGTAATTTATGGAGATCCAGTAATGATTTCTGATAACGTATTGGCCTCTCCAGATTTTTCAGGATTGCACTTTACCGGTTCAACGCATGTATTCAAAAACCTATGGAAACAAATCGGTAACAATATTCACACCTATAAAACTTACCCAAGAATTGTTGGAGAAACCGGTGGGAAAGATTTTATCTGGGTTCACAATTCTTCAAATCCCTTACAAGTTGCTACTGCAATTACAAGAGGGGCTTTTGAATATCAAGGACAAAAATGTTCTGCAGCATCTCGTGCTTACATTCCTGCTTCTATGTGGGAGGATGTAAAAGAACATTTGATAACACAGGCAAATGAAATTAAAATGGGCTCTCCAGAAGATCCTTCTAATTTTGTAAATGCAGTAATACACGAAGGTTCTTTTGATAAAATCGCACATTTTATTGATGCAGCGAAAGCAGATGAAGATGCCGATGTAATTATTGGTGGTGGACACGACAAATCTGTTGGATACTTTATTGAACCAACGGTTATCGTAGCTAAGTCGCCAACCTATGCAACCATGACTACAGAGCTATTTGGCCCAGTAATGACCATCTTTGTTTATGAAGATGCAGAATGGGAAGCTTCTTTAAAATTAGTAGATGAGTCTACAGAATTTGCGCTTACCGGTGCTATTTTCTCTACCGATAGATACATTGTAGAAAAGGCTTCAAAAGCATTGGAAAATGCTGCTGGAAACTTCTACATTAATGACAAACCAACAGGAGCTGTTGTTGGACAACAACCTTTTGGAGGCGGAAGAGCTTCAGGAACAAACGACAAAGCAGGGTCTGCACAAAACTTATTGCGTTGGACTTCAGTTCGATTGATAAAAGAAACGCTTGTAACTCCAACAGATTATAAATATGCTTTTTTAGGATAATTATAAGTCCAATCACTTTTCTAAAAAACCATTTCAAAATTTGAGGTGGTTTTTTATTTGGATCCATTTAAAAAATTAAATATTTAATTTATATTTTTTATCCCCAACTTTAGTAATTACATTTGGATAATCAAACTTTTTAAAAAATTTCAAATGACTAAAAAAACCTTATCTCAACTAGTACTAGTTGCATTCGTTTTTGGTTTCTCTCTTGATGCAGATGCGCAATTCTGGAAAAAGAAAAAACCCGCTGTTAAAACGACTCCGAAACCCAAGCCAAAACCGAAAAAAGGTGCTATTCAACCCTATGGAAAAGTAGTCACAAAAAAACATAAAACGGACGAAGGTTTATTTAAAGTTCATACAAAAGACGACACCTATTTATTCGAAATCCCAGATTCTTTATTGAAAAGAGAAATGTTAATGGTTACTAGAATTGCCAAAACAGCTTCTGGAATTGGATTTGGTGGTGGAAAAACCAACACACAAGTGTTGCGTTGGGAAAAGAAAAGCAAACAAATTTTACTAAGAGTCGTTTCTTATGACGTAGTTGCAGATACGATCTTACCAGTACATGAAGCGGTCGTAAATTCAAATTTGGAACCTATTTTATTTTCGTTTCCAATAAAAGCGTTTAGTAAAGATTCTACTGCTTCAGTAATTGATGCAACATCTCTTTTTACAACCGATGTTAAACCTTTGGGTTTTCCATCTCGTAGAAGAAAATCATATCAAATTACAAGAATGGACAAAAGCCGTTCTTATGTAGAGCGAGTAAGTAGCTACCCAAAAAACATCGAAGTAAGACATGTAAAAACGTATTTTGCCAACAAAGCTCCTTCAAACAGTGCTTTAGGATCTATTACTTTAGAAATGAGTAACTCGATGATATTACTTCCTAAGGTACCGATGAAACGTCGTTATTTTGACGAACGTGTTGGATGGTTTGCTAGAGGGCAAACAGATTATGGGTTGGATGCTCAAAAAAGTAAAAAAATAACCTATTTAGACCGTTGGAGATTGGAAGTGAAAGATGAAGATCTTGAAAAATTTAATCGCGGTGAATTGGTAGAACCAAAAAAACAGATTGTATATTACATAGATAGAGCTACGCCAACAGAATGGGTGCCTTACATTAAACAAGGGATCAACGATTGGCAAGTTGCTTTTGAAGCGGCAGGATTTAAAAATGCCATTGTTGCAAAAACACCTCCCACCAAAGAAGAAGACCCAGAATGGTCTCCAGAAGATGTTCGCTATTCAGTAGTACGTTACTTAGCTTCTCCAATACCAAATGCAAACGGACCTCATGTGAGCGACCCTCGTTCTGGAGAAATATTAGAATCAGACATCAACTGGTACCACAATGTAATGACCTTATTACACAACTGGTATTTCATTCAAACAGCGGCCATCAATACAGGTGCTCGTAGCAATGAATTTAAAACAGAAACAATGGGGCGTTTGATTCAATTTGTTTCTTCTCATGAAGTTGGACATACTTTAGGATTGCCTCATAATATGGGGAGTTCTGTGGCATACCCTGTAGATTCTTTACGATCAACTTCCTTTACTGCTAAGTACGGAACCGCACCTTCTATTATGGACTATGCGCGTTTTAATTATGTTGCTCAACCCGAAGACAAAGGCGTTGCCTTAATGCCTAACATTGGTGTCTATGATAAATATGCAATTTCTTGGGGATACAGACCTATTTTAGACAAAGCAGCCAAAGAAGAAAAAGAAACTTTAGATGGTTGGATCATGGCACATGCTGGAGACCCAATGTATCGATTTGGACACCAACAAGCAGGTGGCGTTGTAGATCCTAGTTCTCAAACAGAGGATTTAGGAGACAACGCAATGAAAGCTTCGGCATACGGTATTAAAAACCTCAAAAGAATTTTACCAAACTTAGAAGAATGGACTTCTGAAAAAGGTGAAAACTACAGTGAATTATCTACAATGTACGGACAACTATTAAGTCAGTTTAATCGTTACATGGGGCATGTAAGCGCAAACATTGGTGGTGTTTATGAATACTATAAAACAACAGACCAAGAAGGAGATGTATACGCTCATGTAGACAAAGCAACTCAGAAAGAAGCATTGAAATTTGTGATTGATGAATTGTTTAAAACACCAAAATGGATGTTGGATAAAAACATTTTCAGCAAAACTGAATTTTCTGGCTCGGTAGAAAGAGTACGTGGTTTGCAAGCAAGAACATTGAACAATATCTTAGATGCAGGTAGAATGGCACGAATGATCGAAAATGAGACTATGAATGGCTCGAAAGCGTATTCATTGGTAAGCATGATGCGTGACTTACGTAGCGGTGTGTGGACAGAGTTATACAACGGAAGAAGCACAGATACTTATAGAAGAAACCTACAGAGAGCCCATTTAGATCGCTTAGATTTTTTACTAAACAAAGCAAGAAATCAAAGAGGTGCAAATGCAGGTTACTTTAAACAAAGTGGTATTAATGTAAATCAATCAGATATCAAATCTGTTGCAAGAGGCGAACTGAAACGTTTAAGACGGGATGCAAGAGCTGCAGCTAACAAAGCTCCAAATACCATTACACGCTACCACTATCAAGATGTAGCGGATAGAATTGGCATGATACTAGATCCTAAATAAAGGAATTAAAATTCCTATTGAACAAAAAACCCGTTAGAAATTCTAACGGGTTTTTTATTACTTAATGGTGCGCTTCATGTTGCTGCTGCTCCACTTTTTTTCGAAGTTTCATTTCACACACTGGACACGTCCCTTCTTTCTCGTAGGTTTTTTCTTCCTCGCATTTCATGGGACATTGATACACTGTTTTCTCTGCATGCAAATGTTCTTTAACATGCACTTTGTCGTGCTCTTTTTTTTCTGAGGTTTTACAAGAGGTAATTAAAATACCGAATGTAAAAATAATCGCTAAAGTGA
Organism: uncultured Polaribacter sp.; assembly: GCA_943787375.1. GTDB lineage: Bacteria > Bacteroidota > Bacteroidia > Flavobacteriales > Flavobacteriaceae > Polaribacter. Next base: position 585,286 of record CALSME010000002.1, on the reverse strand, counting down.
ATAGTCCTTTTTTCATTGTTCTTCTTTTATTGTTTCTTTTCTTGCTTTTTTAGGCTTCCTTCATGGTCTAATACAATTTCTTCATCACGATACTTACAACATGGATGAACCGAATTGTAAGCCTCATCAGTGGCTTTGATTCCTTTTACATCATGGCCAACTTTTAAAATATTTTTCTGAATCGTTGTTACCGCTGTCTTACGCTCGTCAACAATTAAGTTTAATTGGTGTGTTTTGATGTCCCAAAGCGCAAATTTTACTCCTTTGGTTTTCAAAGCAGCGGTTTCAATTCGCTTTTTACACATACCGCAAATACCGTCTACCTCAAAAGCAACTTTTGCATTTTTATTCTTTTTTACTTCTTGGCCTTGTGTTGATATTCCAATCAACATAAAACTGAACAATAGGATAATTTTTTTCATTTTTATAATTATTTAATTTTAAATCGCAATCCTGCATACAGCATACGTCCAAAAACAGGAGCATACACAATGGTGGTGTCAAAGTACTCTCCAAAGGGAGAATCACTTGCTAAAATAGGATTTTTTTGTTGAACATTTGTAATGTTTTCACCTCCGAAATAGATTTCAAATTTTTCTGAAAACACTTTGGTAATTTGTGAGTTTAACAATTGGAAAGGCTTTGAAAACGCTGGTAATTGATATTGAATTGGATTGGAGCTAGTATCTGGCAAACGCTGTTTTCCAATACTATTAAAAGTAAGATCTACTTTCCACTGTGCACCATTTTCTTTTGCTAGGGTTTCATAAGAAAGATTTGCAAAAAATCTATTTTTTGGTTGCACAGGTTTCTGCAAAGTTCCTTTTTTATAATCCGTCGCAATATCGAAATACTTATAGGCTGTTCTTAATGTTAAACTCTCTGCGAAATCATAATTCAATTCTAACTGAAAACTATTCGCAATGCTTTTGCCTTCTAAATCATAAAAAGAAACCGCTTGAGGTTGCTCCCAATCTACCACTACCTGGTTGCTAAAATCCGTTCTATAGAAATCAAAAGTAAGATCCCCTTTCTTATCAAAAAGATTGAATTTTTGTAGGTATGAAATTCCATAATTCCAAGCAATTTCTGGATTCAATCCGTAAATAGTCCCGCCCGTATTGTCAATATTAATTTGTCGTGCACTTGCAAACAGTTGCTGATTTTCTGCAAAAATATTTGCGCTTCGCTTCCCTCTTCCTGCCGATGCTCTAAAAACACCTTTTTCCCATGGAGTATAACGTAGATGTAAGCGCGGTGTTACAAAAGTCCCCAATAAATTGTGTGTGTCCACTCTCAAGCCAGTGGTGATACTAAAGTCTTCTAAATTGTCAAAAGCGTATTCGAAAAAAGCTCCTATTGAATTTTCTTTCCGATCATAATTGGAAGCATTTACCAACTCATCATAGCTGTCGTAGGTGAAATTAATTCCTGTTTTGAATTTACTTCTTGTATCTCCAATAATCGAATTGAATAAAAAATTAGAATACATGCTTTCATGCTGAATGTCATATCGATTCACTCCAAAATAAGAATCTTGTTGGTGATTGCTGTAGGCCAATTGAAAACCAAAACTTTGGTAAGGCATTTCTGGAAAAACATACCCTAATTTTGCCGAGGTTTCAAAACGTTTGGTATCAATTTCACTTCCCCAAACTTCATTACCCGTTAATGCGGTGAAACCTGGACTTTGTTGATCTGTTTCTGGATTGAAATTAATTTCACCCGTTTGCTTTTCATCGTTTAGAAAACGAACGTTTACAAAACTAACCCACCCTTTTTCTACATCGGTGTACTGCCAGCGATTCATTACATTTATTTGATTTGCCAAAGGCACATCTAAAAAATTATCTTTATTCTTATCAAACTTCTGTCCTCTGTAATTCCCATGAACATACAATCCGCTTTGCCATTTCTCAGATATCCGTTCATTAAAGTGCATGTTCAATTCTAACCTTCCGTTCACAGAACTGTATGCGTTTAAAAAGAATTTATTATCCGAAAAAGGTTTGACCAATTCTGCATTTATTTGCCCAGAAATACTTTCATAGCCATTCACAACACTACCGGCTCCTTTGGTTATTTGAATACTCTCTACCCAAGTTCCTGGGGTAAATGTCATCCCAAAAGCTTGTGCTGCACCTCGAATGGATGGGATATTTTCTTGAGAAATTAGCAAATAAGGGCTTGTTAAACCCAACATTTGGATTTGTTTTGTTCCTGTTAGGGCATCCGAAAAACTCACATCTATGGAGGGGTTTGTCTCAAAACTTTCTGCCAAATTACAGCAGGCTGCTTTTAAAAGCTCGTCAGAATTCACCGTAAAAACATTGGTCGTAGCATAAAACGATTTCTGAGTAGCTCGTTTTTTACTTCGAATCACAACTTCTGTGGTGGCGGTTTCTTCTGTTAAAAAATGATGAACTGGCACTAGATTTGTAATTGAAAGCGTATCGGTTCTGTATCCAATATAACTTACAATTAGTTTCTTATAGGAAGATTTATATGGAATTGAAAACCAACCTTGCTCGTCAGTAGTCGTCCCTACTTTGGTGTTTAACCAGCGAACGTTTACACCGTAAACGCCCAAATTATCTTTTGGATTGTTTTTATCCATAATCATTCCTCGATAGTTTTGTTGAGAAAATAACAACAATGGAAATAAGAGTAAAATACTGTTTATAAAATATTTTTTCATGATTTTTAGATTTAATAATTGATAACTAATACTTAAAAAGAAGTTGAAAATTAAATCTAAAATCAAATAAGGAAACTTTGGTATAAAACCTGATAATTTAAAGGAAGGTCTGGTGGTGAGGCATCTTTAAAACCGAATTCTCTGGTAGAAATTTCTTGAAATAAGCCTTTGGTCGTCCGAATGGAAAAAACAAAATCAGGCTGTCCTTTTAGTACCGAGGCATCGTCTACACTTTGCTGCAACTCGTCTTGACCATCAATTTCATAAATTTCGTCTTTGCAACAATTTTTTTTCGATGTTTTCGACGATGTAGTCGACTCCATTCCGCATCCATCGGTATGCCCTACATAAGCTACGTCCACTAAAAAATCGCCACAAAAATGTTTCTCTACCGTAAAAGAAAAAGTAGAGAAAAGCACTAAAAAGGCTAAACTAATTGACGTTATTTTGAGAAGTGTTTTTTTCATTGTAAAACGCAAATTTACAACATCTTACTTTAAAAAAATTGTTAAATTTTTGTTTTTAAAATTGACGCGTTTCTTCTTGAATACACGCTTAAGAATCACCCTACATAAAATGTAGTATTTTTATGTTTTAACCAAAAAAAAATGCGTTATTTTCGCATACTATTTTTTTTTCTTTAAGCCCCCATCTAATGAATACTAAAGTTTTAAAAGCAGCAATTTCAAAGATTTTAAAATCGAACCAACAAATTGCAGAAAAATTACAAGAAGTGACCCACGTTCTGGAAGCGAGCATTTCTTATTATGATTGGGTTGGCTTTTATTTTAAAAATGGAGACAAAAACGAATTGAAACTGGCACAATATACCGGTGAAGAAACCGAGCATACAATCATTCCTTTTGGAAAAGGTATTTGTGGACAAGTTGCAATCAGTAACGAAAATTTCATTGTACAAGATGTTTCTGAACAAGAAAACTATATTTCTTGTGGATGGAAAGTAAAATCTGAAATCGTGATTCCAATTTTTGTAAATGGAGAGAACATTGGTCAAATTGATATTGATTCTCATACGGTAAACCCATTCACTCAAGAAGACGAATTTCTATTGGAGTTTGTCTGTCGAGAAGTTGCCCAACTGTTAAATTAAATTGGCTTTACGAATTTGTTCAATGGTTTTTTAAACTTAACAAATCTAAAATAGCCTTTTGTGTTGTCTAATTTAAGTTTGTTGTTAATTACTTGCCCTATTTGTTACTATCTTTTATTGTGATGGAGCTTCTGTTTCCCTAAATTTGTAATCTTAACAAAACAACTAAGAATGAGCACTGTAAAAACAATTAAATCCGCATTAATTTCGGTATTTCACAAAGATGGTTTGGCCCCAATTGTACAAAAATTGAACGATTTAAACGTTACAATATACTCCACAGGAGGCACCGAGAAATTTATTAAAGAACTCGGAATCCCGGTAATCCCGGTAGATGAAGTTACTTCCTATCCTTCTATTTTAGGCGGACGCGTAAAAACATTGCACCCTAAAGTTTTTGGCGGAATTTTAAACCGACAAGACAACGAAAGTGATGTTGCAGAATTGGCAGAATACAACATTCCACAAATCGACCTGGTGATTGTAGACTTATACCCATTCGAAAAAACAGTTACTTCTGGTGCTTCAGAACAAGACATTGTGGAAAAAATTGACATTGGTGGTATTTCTTTAATTAGAGCTTCAGCGAAAAACTTTAAAGACACCTTCACGGTTTCTTCCATGGATCAGTACGAAACCTTTTTAGAAATCCTATCTGAAAACAGTGGATCGACTTCAATGGAACAAAGAAAAAAATTCGCAGCAAAGTCTTTTAATATCTCATCACACTACGACACCGCTATTTTTAATTACTTTAATGAAGATGAAGTTGTTTTTAAAGCAAGTGAAATGGTTTCAAAAACCTTACGATATGGAGAAAATCCACATCAAAAAGGATATTTCTTCGGAAACTTAGACGCCATGTTTGACAAACTGCACGGAAAAGAATTGAGCTACAACAATTTGTTAGATGTAGATGCTGCTGTAAACTTAATGAATGAGTTTTTAGGAGAAGCGCCAACATTTGCTGTTTTAAAACACAATAATGCATGTGGTTTTGCGCAAAGAAAAACGATAAAGCAAGCGTATTTAGATGCATTAGCTGGAGATCCTGTTTCTGCATTTGGTGGTGTTTTAATTTCAAATACAGAAATAGATGCTGAAACTGCAAAAGAAATTCATACACTTTTTTGTGAAGTAGTGATTGCTCCTTCATTTTCAGAAGAAGCACTCTCTATCTTAAAAGGAAAGAAAAATAGGGTATTATTGATTCAGAAAAGTACTGTTTTACCAATTCAAAATGTAAGAACAGCTTTAAATGGATTGTTAGTACAAGACAAAGATTGTATTACAGATGCTGTAGAAGATTTCAACTATGCAACAAATACAAAGCCATCAGATACAGAGTTAAAAGATTTACTTTTTGCTTCTAAAATTTGCAAACACACAAAATCAAACACCATTGTTTTCACAAAAAACAATCAATTATTAGCAAGCGGAACTGGGCAAACAAGTAGAGTTGACGCTTTAACGCAAGCCATTGAAAAAGCAAACAATTTTGGATTTGATTTAAACGGGGCTGTAATGGCTAGTGATGCTTTTTTCCCATTTCCAGATTGCGTAGAAATTGCTGAAAAAGCGGGCATTAAAAGTGTCATTCAACCAGGAGGATCTATCAAGGACCAATTGAGTATTGATTATTGTAATGCAAACAATGTTTCTATGGTATTAACAGGGACAAGGCATTTTAAACATTAAATTTTTAATAATATGTATTTTACAAAGCGTTTTTTAGTAGCTTTGTAAGAATACATTATTTTAAAAAATAAAAAAACAGTAGCATTTATGGGTTTTTTTGATTTTATGACCGAAGATATTGCGATCGATTTAGGGACTGCAAACACACTAATTATCCATAATGGAAAAGTAGTAATTGACAGTCCTTCAATAGTAGCAAGGAATAGAAGTACTGGTAAAATTATTGCAATTGGCAAACAAGCCAATTTAATGCAAGGAAAAACACATGAAAATATAAAAACAATACGTCCATTAAAAGATGGTGTAATTGCAGATTTTCAAGCTTCTGAAGAAATGATAAAAGAATTTGTAAAACAAATTCCTTCTATTAAAAAGAAATTATTTCCCCCAGCTTTAAGAATGGTGATCTGCATTCCTTCTGGAATTACAGAAGTAGAAAAACGTGCGGTACAAGATTCTGCGCGTCACATGAATGCCAAAGAAATTTACCTGATTTTTGAACCGATGGCAGCTGCAATTGGTGTAGGAATTGATATCATGGAACCAAAAGGAAACATGATTATTGATATTGGAGGTGGAACTACAGAAATTGCTGTAATTGCTTTGGGTGGTATCGTTTGCGATCAATCCGTAAAAGTCGCTGGAGATTTATTCACCAACGACATTATGTATTACATGAGAACTCAACACAATTTACATGTTGGAGAAACAACCGCTGAAAAAATAAAAATTTCAATTGGCGCTGCCACAGAAGATTTAGACACTCCGCCTGAAGACATGTTGGTCCAAGGAAGAGATTTATTAAGTGGAAAGCCAAAACAAGTGCAAGTGTCATATCGAGAAATTGCAAAAGCACTCGACAAATCTATTTTAAGAATTGAAGATGCAGTAATGGAAACATTGTCTAAAACACCCCCTGAATTAGCTGCTGACATTTACAATACAGGAATCTATCTAGCAGGTGGAGGTTCTATGCTAAGAGGTCTTGACAAACGTTTGTCTCGTAAAACAGACTTGCCCGTTTATATTGCAGAAGACCCTCTAAGAGCCGTTGTTCGTGGAACTGGAATTGCATTAAAGGAACTCGTAAAATACAAAAATGTATTAATGAAATAAATCTGTAAATCCATTTGAAAGATGCAGCAACTTATATCGTTTATACAAAAGTATAAATACTTACTTTTTTTTATAATGCTACAAGCAATTGGAATTCACTTAACAATTCGCAATCATAGTTTTCATAAAAGTACCTTTCTCAATTCTACCAATTTTATTTCAGGAAATTTATATGAAAAATTTGCAAATATTAGAGATTATCTTCATTTAAAGGAACAGAACCAACAACTCGTTTTAGAAAACATCCATTTAAAAAATAAAGTAGCCTTTCTCAACTCTATTGAACAAACTGCTTTAGAAACAGTAAGTATAGATTCTACTGTTTTTAACCAGAGATACAGCTATTCTACAGCTAAAATCATTAAAAACCAATACACCAAATCAAACAATATTTTACTCATTAACAAGGGAGAAAATGATGGTATTGAAAAAGAAATGGCTGTTTTTAATAGCAAAGGAATTATTGGAGTCACAGAAAAAACAACAGAAAAATACACAAGAGTTCAATCGATCTTAAATAAAAATAGTGGGATCAGTGCTCGGTTAAAAAAGGGTGCTAACTATTTTGGACCTTTAGTATGGGATGGGAAAGATTACCGAAAGGTTCAACTTACAGACATCCCGAGACAAGCAAATGTAAAAATTGGAGACACCATAATCACAAGCGGAATGTCAACAATATTTCCTGAAGGAATTTTAATAGGAACTGTTTTAACGATTGGAAACAAAAATAGTAGTGAAAATAAAATAAATGTTCAACTTTTTAACGATATGAGTAATCTGAGACACGTATATGTTGTGAAAAGTCTTCATAAATTAGAATTAAAAGCCTTACAAGATGAATAGCATTATCTACTATACATTTATTGGAGTACTTTTAGCCTTTCTACAAGTGTTTGTTTTCAACAATATTCTTTTTTTTGAATATATAAATCCATTTTTATACATTGTCTTTGTGTTTTTATTTCCAGTAAGAGAATTGCGTTTTTATTTTTTATTAATGGCATTTTTATTGGGTTTATTTATTGATGTTTTTAGTGATTCCGGAGGAATTCACGCTTTCTCAACCTTAACGATTGCCTATATTCGACTTTTTTTTATCAAACTTTATTTCAGAAAAACACCTGTCGATTATCCTTTTTTCAGACTTCAAAAAGAACCTTTTGGAAAAATATTTAACTTCACAGTAACTTTAACAGTGATACATCACTTTATTTTATTTTCTTTAGATAACTTTAGCTTTCAAAATTTTTCGAGTGTACTACTAAACACATTGTATTCTAGTATTTTTACATTACTTTTATTCTTTTTAGGCGGATTTATTTTTATAAAGAAACAATAATGCAAAGAAGTTTTTTACTCTATTTCTCTATCACTCTTGTAGGAATTCTTTTTATTGGTCGATTATTTCAACTTCAAATACTACGAGGGCAAAAATACGATCCAATAAATAATGCCGCAGTAAAAACACAATATGACTATCCAGAAAGAGGTTATGTGTACGACAGAAATGGGACTTTAATCATCGCAAATCAACTTTCTTATGATGTCATGATTCAACCCAATGAAGTAGCCCCTTTAGATACTTTAGAATTTTGCGCTTTATTGAAAATAGATAAGGCAAGTTTCTTAAAACGATTCAATAGAGCTCAGAATTATGCCTCCTACTTACCCTCCGTTTTTTTAAAACAATTAGCAAAAGAAGACTACGCATATCTTCAAGAAAAACTACACCACTATAAAGGGTTTTATATTCAAAAAAGAGTCATTCGAGAATATCCTATAAAATCAGCTGCTAATATTTTTGGATACATCAGTGAAGTTAGTGAATCTAAAGCTAAGAAAAATGCCGATTATCAACAAGGAGAATTAATTGGAAAGGCAGGTATTGAAAAAGAATATGAAGTCTATTTAAGAGGAACTAAAGGAAAAAAATACTCACATAAAAACAGATTTAATAAAGTAACTGGTTCTTATAAAAATGGCATTTTAGACACCCTGCCTTCAAACGGAAAAGACTTAACCTTGACTATTGATATTGAATTGCAACAATATGCAGAAAGTTTAATGAAAGGGAAACGTGGCGGAATTGTAGCGATAGAGCCGTCTAGCGGAGAAATACTAGCATTAGTTACGGCCCCATCCTATGACCCAAATATGTTGGTCGGCAGAAAACGATCAAAGAATTCTGTTCTTTTAATGAATCCAAACAATCCAGACAAACCTACTTATGACAGATCTTTAATGGCACAATATGCTCCTGGGTCTCCTTTTAAGATGATGAATGCGTTAATAGGCCTTCAAGAGAATGTGATTGACATAAATACGAATTTTAGATGTTATGAAGGGTATCAATACGGAAGAAGAAAAAATGAGTTCATGGGATGTCATTGTGGAATTATAGGAAGTCCCATTTATTTAAAGACAGCGATTGCAAGATCTTGCAATAGTTACTTTTCAAATACTTTTAAACGGATTATTGAAAAAGACAACAAACCTTCAGAAGGACTCAATAACTGGAGCAAACATGTGAAAAGTTTTGGATTAGGAGATTATTTAGGATACGATTTGCCAGCTGGAGCTGCTGGCAGGATTCCGACAGGAACGTTTTATGACAATCGAATTAATTATCGCTGGAACGCGTCATCGGTTATTTCGAATGCAATCGGACAAGGTGATGTTGAAACAACTCCAATACAGTTGGCAAATTTTACAGCAGCAATTGCAAATAAAGGTTTTTACTATACACCTCATATTTTAAAAAAGGTCGCAGGAGAAGCCCTCAAAAATGAAAAATATACCGTTCCAAAAAAAACCTCCATAGCTTCAAAACATTTTGAGCCTATTATTGAAGCGATGCACGAAGTTTTTAAAACAGGAACTGGAAAATCGAGTCAAATAAAAGGCATTGAAATTTGCGGAAAGACTGGGACTGTTGAAAATTCCATAAAAATAATAGATGGCATTAAAACTCAAGCACCCGACCATTCTATTTTAGTTGCATTTGCCCCAAAAGAGAATCCTAAAATTGCAATTGCTGTTTTTGTTGAGAATGGCGGTTATGGATCTACTATCGCAGCACCAATTTCAAGTTTAATAATAGAAAAATATCTTACAGAAAAAATATCTAAACCGTGGGTCGAAAAAAGAATGCTTGCACTCAGTTTACAAGAAGTTTACGACAAACAAAAATCAAAAGAAATTGCGCCAGGAACGAAATAACATTTTTGCAGGAGTTGATTTTACCTTAGTATTCCTGTACCTCTTTTTAATGAGCTTTGGATGGCTCAATATTTATGCAGCTTCTAGAACAACGGAGGATGTAGAATTACTAAATTTTTCAACGAAATACGGGAAACAGCTTATTTTTATTTGTTTAACCTTCCCTTTAATTGTGGTAATTCTTTTTTTTAATTCCAAATTTTACGAGAAATTTTCGAGCGTTTTTTATATTATTTCTATACTTTCACTCCTTGGATTGTTTGTTTTTGGGAAAAGGATTAATGGCGCAACATCATGGTATAATTTTGGTGTTATAGGATTGCAACCCTCTGAGTTTGTAAAGGCATTTACAGCATTGGCAGTCGCAAAACTATTAAGTGATCGGCAATACAACTTTACCTTAGTGAAAAACCAAATAAAAGCATTCATCATCATTTTTTTACCCGCCTTCTTAATTATACTTCAACCTGATGCGGGTTCTGCATTCATTTATTTTGCGTTTTTTTTCGTCTTAAATCGGGAAGGGCTCACTTTAAATTATATCATTTTAGGAGTTTCGACATTACTGATTTTCATAGGCACTATTTATTTTGGACCAGAATCAATTATCACGAGCCTTTTTATACTGATCACTATTTTTGTTATTCTTAACATTAAGAAAGCTGGGAAACGTTTTTTACGGTTCAATTGGTATAAAATAATAGGAGCATATCTATTACTTGGTATTTTTGTTTTAGGAACAAACTACTTCTACAAACATGTTTTAGCTTCACACCAAAAAGATCGGTTTGATATTTTACTTGGGATAAAAACAGACAACAAAGGGATTGGGTACAATTCTTATCAATCGGAACTCACTATAAGTTCGGGAGGATTAAATGGAAAAGGTTTTTTAAATGGCGATTTAACGCAAGGAGATTTTGTACCTGAACAACACACCGATTATATTTTTAGTACGGTTGGTGAAGAATGGGGATTTATCGGCGCTAGTCTTGTCATTATTGCCTTTATGCTCATGATGTACCGAATCATCTATTTAGCAGAAACACACAGTAATAAATTTGGTCGAGTTTACGGCTACGGTCTCGCCTCCATCCTATTCTTTCATGTGATAGTAAATATTGGAATGGTCATCGGTTTATTGCCAACAGTAGGCATACCTCTTCCTTTTTTTAGCTACGGAGGCTCCTCTTTGTGGGGATTCACGATCTTGCTTTTCATCTTCCTACGTTTAGATGCCCACAAGAATTACGATTGGTAAAACACAAAATTAAAGCACAAAAAAACTCTGAATTTTCATTCAGAGTTTTTCTTTATATTCTGTATATAAAAACCTTACATCGCAGCAACGTGCTTTGTTAATTTAGATTTTAAATTTGCAGCTTTGTTTTTGTGAATAATATTATTCTTTGCTAGTTTGTCTAACATAGAAATCACATTACCTAACATTCCTTCAGCTTCTTTTTTATCTTCAGTAGCACGGATATCTCTTAACGCATTACGGGTAGTTTTGTGCTGATATTTGTTACGCAATCTCTTAGCGTCGTTACTTCTAATTCTCTTTAATGCTGACTTATGATTTGCCATAATTCTTATTTTATTCGTTTTTAATTAAAACTTTGTAGTCCGTACGGGAATCGAACCCGTGTTACATGGATGAAAACCATGCGTCCTAACCCCTAGACGAACGGACCATAACAACCAAATTATCTCCAATTGCGGGTGCAAATATACACCGTTTTTCAAACTTCACAATCTTTTTTTTAAAAAATTTAAAAAACTTAATATGCCTTCGCAAAAAGAACTCTTTTTAGAGAAGGTTTCCCTGTAAAAACACAAGTTCCAACCTCATCTTTTGCATCGTTTGGAATACATCTAATCGTTGCTTTTGTCAATTCTTTTATTTTATCTTCTGTTTCAATGGTTCCATCCCAATGTGCAGATACAAAACCCCCTTTATTTTCAATGGCCTCCTTAAATTCTTCAAAGGTTGAAACATGGGTTGTATGTGCCCTTCTAAAATCGATTGCTTTTGTAAATAAGTGGTCTTGAATTTCTTCTAATAAATTTTCAATAAATACAACAACGTCATCTTGGGAAATAGTCTCTTTTGCTAATGTATCTCTTCTCGCAACTTCCACCGTATTGTTTTCAAGATCTCTATTTCCGATGGCAATTCTAACCGGAACTCCTTTTAATTCATATTCTGCGAATTTTGCGCCTGGTCGATAAGTATCTCTATTATCAAACTTCACTGAAATCCCTTTTTCGCGCAATCCTTTTACAATGACATCTACTTTTTCTGAAATTGCAGCCAATTGCGCATCGTTTTTATAAATTGGGACTATTGCAACTTGTATTGGTGCTAATTTTGGGGGTAAAACCAATCCAAAATCATCGGAGTGTGTCATGATTAAACCACCAATTAAGCGGGTAGAAACCCCCCAAGAAGTAGCCCAAACATATTCTTGCTTTCCTTCTTTAGAAGTAAACTTCACATCGAAAGCTTTTGCAAAATTCTGACCTAAAAAGTGACTTGTCCCTGCTTGTAACGCTTTCCCATCTTGCATTAAAGCTTCTATTGTATAGGTTTCAACTGCACCTGCAAAACGCTCACTTTCAGATTTCGCTCCTTTTATAACAGGCATTGCCATAAAATTCTCAGCAAAAGTTGCATATACTTCTTGCATTTGTTTTGCCTCTATAATTGCTTCTGTTTCTGTTGCGTGTGCTGTATGTCCTTCTTGCCATAAAAACTCTGCAGTTCTTAAAAATAGGCGGGTTCGCATTTCCCAACGAACTACATTGGCCCACTGATTGATCAACAAAGGTAGATTTCGATAAGATTGGATCCACCCTTTATAAGTATTCCATATAATTGCTTCAGAGGTAGGTCTAACAACTAATTCTTCTTCTAATTTGGCACCTGGATCTACCCGTAATTTCCCAGGTTTATCAGGGTCGTTTTGCAAACGATAGTGAGTGACGACTGCACATTCTTTCGCAAAGCCTTCTGCATTTTTTTCTTCAGCTTCAAACAAACTTTTTGGGACAAATAATGGAAAATAGGCATTTTCATGACCTGTCTCTTTAAACATCCTATCTAATTCTGCTTGCATTTTCTCCCAAATAGCATAACCGTAAGGTTTTATAACCATACAACCTCTTACTGCAGAGTTTTCTGCTAGGTCCGCTTTTACAACTAATTCGTTGTACCATTTAGAATAATCGTCTGCTCTTTTTGTTAACTTTTTGCTCATAGTAAAAACTTTGGCACAAATATTGCTTATTATTATTTGAAATTTTGTTTTGCAAATAGTTACATTTACAAAACGGAATACAAAACTACTATAAAATGGTTAGAGACCCCTTATAGTTTTCAACTTTTTGCCAAACAATTTAGAAAATAAGAATTCATCCAAATATTACAAATCATGAAAACACAAAATACAAAATTAAATTTCAGTAAACTTCTAATGTTTTTTGCAATTAGCACTGTGTTCATTTCATGTGGAACCTATCAACAAGCAACGATTGAGGATGGTATTTATACAGATGAAACCGATACTAAAAGAAAGAAGAAAGTTATTGTTGTTGACCAAAAAGCCTATGCTAACTACAATGCAGATTACTTTGCGGAAGAATTAGATTTGGTTGACGAAATAAATAGTGAAGACATTTTCTTAGAGGAAGACGAATACAATACAATAGACAGTGTAAATGTATCTACTGAAGCCGAAAAAACGTTAGCCTATTCACCAAATCAATCTTGGGGCAACGGAGAAAACAACGATGTCGTTATTAATATTAACGTTAGACAAAACCCTTATTGGATGGTAGACGCTTGGGCGTTCGATCCTTATCGATTTAATTATTGGTCTTTCAACAGAAGAAGATTTAACTATTGGGGATGGGGAAATAATTATTTTTATGGTAATGGGTGGAATAACTATTATGGGTGGTCAAATTACGATCCTTATGGATATCAGATATATGGATATTCATACTACGGAAATAGGTATCGAAGAAATGGGTATCGAAGAAATGGAAGATATTATAGTGCCGCAAATCACAGAAGGGGGCGCTACGGAAGTTATGGAAGAAGGCAATTAAACAATTCGAGGAGCGTTGCGTACAATAATTTTACTAGAAAAAACAAAAGAAAGCTAAGATCTACAAGAAGTTCCAACACGATTAGAAGTACAAGAAATACCACGAGTAACATAAAGCCAAAACCAACTAGAAGAACAAAAAAAGCAAAAAATACAAGAACGGTAAGAACAACAAATACAGTAAGACCAAACAGAAATACCAGAACAACAAGAAATACTAGAAGCACGTTTCCAAGCAGCAATACAAGAAGCACTCGTTCGTCAAGTAGAAGTTTTGGAAGTTCTTCATCAGGAAGATCATCGTCGAGAAGCTCGTCTAGAAGAAAAAACTAAATAATATTTGATTTAAGTTCTAAATTTATATAATGAAGCATTTTTTTATCCTAATATTTTTTATTTCCGCAACAATTACAATCCAGTCTCAGTCTTTAGGCTACCAAGATTTGGGGTTATTATTCTCAGGAAATGACAACAATGGATCTGCAAGATTTGTTGGAATGAGCGGTGCTTTTGGTGCAGTAGGTGGAGATATTTCTGCAATGAATATCAATCCTGCCGGGATCGCTGTTTATAAAAATAGTACGTTTTCTGGAACCATTAGCACTCGAAATACAGGGATCACTTCAACCTATTACAACAACGAAATAACAACAGAAGAAGCCTTTTTTAATGCCTCCCAAGCGGGTGCGGTTTTCGTTTTTGAAGCACTAAATGATTCTAAGTGGTCCAAATTTGCTGTTGGATTTAATTACAGAATTACTAAGGACTTCAGTAATGGATTTTCTGCTGGAGGAAATAGCGGAATTGCAACTTTTACAGATTTTCCGATAGACCAAAACACACCTCTCCTTGAATATAATATTAGCGAAGAACAACGTTTTAGAAGCACGATGAATGGGGAGTTAAGTGAAATAAACATTGCAATCTCGTCGGTGCATGAAAACAAATTATATGCTGGTATAGGATTGAATTTTTATGACTTAAATTTTAATCAAGAAACCCTTTTAACAGAATTCAACAACACTGCTGATGACCAAGAATTGGATGTTAATTTGTACCAATTAAATAATACGATAGGAACTGGATTTTCTTTAAATGCAGGGTTTATTTATAAAGCACATAAATACTTTCGATTTGGTTTGGCATATCAAACGCCAACATGGTTTTCAGAAATATTACAAGACACCAACTATGGATTTGACAGCGAGAACAATATAGACGTTGGTTTTCTTCAAGGAGAGACAACCTACTTTGCAGAAGACCAAACACCATACATTGAAGATAATGAATGGCAGTACATTGCCTACCGATTAAAAACACCACGTAAGTTAACAGCAAGTGCTGCTATTATTTTTGGAAAAAACGGATTGTTAAGCATCGACTACACAAACAAAAGTTATCAAAATATAAAATTGTCAGAAGGATACTTTCTGAATGAAAATCAATTTTTTCAAAACGATTTACGAGCAACCCACAATTTGAAGATAGGTTCAGAATGGCGCATGAAACGACTGAGTCTAAGAGGCGGTTATCAATTTGAACAAAGCCCGCTAAAAAACGCTTCAGAATTAGAAAATACAACAGGCTTTTCTTTTGGAGGTGGCTATTACTTTGGAAATACCAAGTTTGATCTTTCCTACAGTAAAAGCAGCCAAAATACTACCTATGACTTTTATTCACAATTCAGCAACATAAATGCTGCAAACTTAACAACCAATAACAGTAAGATAACGGCAACACTTACACTGAACCTGTAAATACTACTAAAAAAAATACAAAAACACTGCTTGCTAAAACTCTAAAAAAGTTGTCGCTCGCAGTGTTTTTAACTTTTACAATAAAAGAGATTCTTATTCCCTTTTTTGCCTTAATTTTGCAATTCATTTTTTGACTATGAAAAACACAGAAATTACCATACAAGAAACTTCTAATGACAGCATTATAAAATTTGTGAGTAATCAAATTTTAATAAATGGTGGAAGTTATGAGTTTACCAATATTGACGAAGCTAAAAACTCTTCATTAGCACAACAATTATTCTACTTACCTTTTGTAAAAAAGGTATTTGTTACGGCCAATTTCATAGCAATTCAACGTTTTGACATTGTTAAATGGCAAGATGTTCAGCAAGAAGTTGCCGAACAAATAGAAGCATTTATTAATGATGGTAATGCGGTTGTTGATGAAACATCTGCAACATCAAAAAAAGAAGCTATAGAAGTTTATGCAGAAGTGACACCAAACCCGGCTGTAATGAAGTTTGGCTCTAACAAAGCATTAACACAAACAGATGTTGAGTATAAAAACATTGAAGAAGCAAGTAAATCATCTCCTTTAGCACAAGCAATATTTACCTTTCCATTTGTAAAAGAGGTATTTATTTCTGATAATTATATCTCAGTTACTAAATACGGAATGGTCGAATGGGGCGATGTATATCCAGAACTAAGAAGTTTTATTCGTGAATATTTAGCGGATGGAAAAACGATTATTAAAGAACTGCCAACACAAGAAACATCACCAGAAGCTGTTATCGAAATTCCAAAGGTAGCTTTAGAAGGAATTTCTGCTCAAATTGTAGACATCTTAGATGAATACATAAAACCAGCTGTGGCGAGTGATGGAGGAAACATTGCTTTTAGATCTTATGATGAAGAGCACAAAGTAGTGAGTGTCGTATTACAAGGGGCCTGTAGTGGCTGCCCTTCTTCTACGGCTACTTTAAAAAGTGGTATCGAGAATTTATTAAAAGAAATGCTCCCCAATAAGATTAACGAAGTGGTTGCTATAAACGGATAATTTAAGATCATGTCAAAAATAATAAAGCCCTATAAAGATTCTGCTCTAGGAAAAAAAGAGCAAGTTGCAAAAATGTTTGACAACATTTCTACCAATTACGACGACTTAAATCGTGTAATTTCTTTTGGAATTGATGTAAAATGGCGTAAGAAAGTTGTTGAAATTGTTGGAAAAAACAATCCAAAACAAATTTTAGACATTGCCACTGGAACAGGAGATTTGGCTTTAATGATGGCGAATTTAAACCCAGATAGAATTGTAGGTTTAGACATTTCTACCGGAATGCTCGAAGTGGGTAAACAAAAAATTGCCAAAGCAAACTTGTCCGAAAAAATTGAAATGATAGTTGGAGATTCTGAAGACATGCCATTTGATGACGCCACTTTTGATGCCATTACGGTTTCTTTTGGTGTTCGTAATTTTGCAAATTTAGATAAAGGATTGAAAGAAATTGCTCGAGTATTAAAACCTACTGGAGTTTTGGTTATTTTAGAAACCTCCAATCCAACAAAATTCCCTTTTAAACAAGGCTATAAATTACATACTCACTTGATACTTCCTATTATTGGCAAACTTTTCTCTAAAGACAAAGTTGCCTATTCCTATTTGTCTGAAAGTGCAAATTATTTTCCTTTTGGAGAAAAGTTCAACAATATATTAAGGAAAAATGGGTTTACTAATTCAGAAGCCAACCCTGTAACTTTTGGGGTTGCAACAATTTATACCGCTCGTAAATAATGAATTTGAAGTATTTTATTTTATTTGGAATTTTTGCATTCTCGTGTTCCCTGTTTTCCCAAAATGAACGTGTAGAAAACTTACCCACCTTCGATAAAAAAAAAATACATTTTGGCTTTTATTTAGGGTTGAATCAAAATGACTTTAAACTAAATATCAAAAAAAACGCTTTTGACGCTGCACCTGGCAATATTTTAGTAGAACCTACCACAGGCTTTAATATTGGTATGATTGTAGACTTACGACTGCATCAAAATTTAAACCTGCGTTTTGAACCCGGATTAATCAGCAATACCAAGAAAATTATCTTTAACTACTTGGACGAACCCAAAGACAGTATTAGAGATGCGAGCTCAACCTTTCTTCACCTACCATTGGTTTTTAAAATGAGTACCGACAAGTATCGCAACATTCGCCCCTATCTTCTAGCTGGTGTTTCATATGATCTAAATCTATCAAGTAATGAACGGAATCAAGACGATAATTTTGCAGGAGAATTTAGAATGAAAACACATAACTTCATGTATGAATTAGGAATTGGGATTGATATTTACCTTCATTATTTCAAATTCTCTCCTTCGATAAGAGGTGTTTTTGCAATCAATAATGAACTCAAATACGACAACGTTGCAAATGGTGCCAGTCAATGGACAGATCCCATTAACTTTCTTGGCACACGGGGGCTTTTCTTAAATTTTGCTTTCGAATAATACGTTCATGTTTTGAAGGAAAATTACACCGCGCTACTTCTTTTAAATTCACTTAACAATATCGCCGAAGCAGTCGCTACATTTAAGCTTTCTGTTTCTTGAAGTTCTCCAAATCTTGGAATCGAAACCTTATGTTTCACTACATCCCTTATGGAATCAGAAATTCCGTTTGCTTCATTTCCCATAATCAATACCGCTTCTTTTGGCAGGGGAGAAGTATATACATTTTGCCCCTCCATATCGGCAATAAATACGGGTAGTTTTGTCGCTTTAATCAATGGGAGTAAATCTGTATAAATAATAGAAACTCTCGTTAATGAACCCATAGAAGCTTGCACAACTTTCGGGTTAAAAGCATCCACAGTATCTAAAGAACAGACCAAATGTGTTACTCCAAACCAATCACATAAACGAATAATAGTTCCTAAATTTCCTGGGTCATTTATCGAATCTAGAGCCAAAATGAGTCCCTTTTCTTTTAAACTTGTTGCTGCTGGAAATTCGAAAATTGCAAAGACCTTATTGGGTGTTTTTAACTTGCTAATTTTTTTTAGTTCTTTTTCAGAAACAACAATCACTTTCTTCTTTTCAACGGCACATATAAAATCATCTGTACAGAAAAGCAAATGAACTTTATAGTTGGCATCTAGAATTTCTTCAACTACTTTTACCCCTTCAGCAAGAAATAATTGATGCTTTATCCGATACTTTTTTTGCGATAAACTGGTTATCAGTTTAAGTTGATTTTTAGAAATACTCATTAATTGATTCTAATTGAAAATATACCATGGAAAAATACTATTTTTGAAACAAATAGTTTTGCAAACTTAATGAAAAAACTCTCTCTTTTTTTCTTCCTCTTTATTCTTTTTGCTTCTTGCAATTCTACAAAGCATGTTGCCGAAAAAGAATATCTCCTCACTAAAAACTACATTTACGTTGACGGAGAGAGAAATACGAGTGGTGAGCTTCAGAAATACGTTCTTCAAAAACCGAATCCGCGCTTTTTAGGTTTGCCTTTTGGGTTGTATTTTCATAATATGGGAAATCACAAAAAACCAAAAACAGCCAAAGATTGGGGTGAAAAAAATAGGAATTCTTATCATTTTATTAAAAATATATTTTCAGAAAAACAAAGTATTGCTTATGCAAACACATTTATAGGTCTTAATAATTGGTTTTTAGCCTATGATGAACCTGTCATTTTAAACAAAGGAAAAATATCAAAAACGGGGAACAATCTATTGGCCTACTTCAAAACCCAAGGGTATTTTGAAGCTGTTATAAAGACGACGGTTAATGATTCATTAAAAGCAAAAAAAGCAACTGTTAATTACTATATAAAACCAGGGAAACCAACTTTTTTAGATACGATCGCTGTAAAAATAGAATCGCCAGTTTTAGATTCAATTTATAATAATGCTTTACAAGCATCGCTTTTAAAAAAAGGCAGTCAATATAAAAATCAAACTTTCATAGACGAAGCAAAACAAGTTATAAAACTTTATAGAAATAATGGAATTTATCATTTTGCTGAAAACTACCTAGGGTTTTATGTAGACTCAACAAGAAAAGACCACAAAACAAATGTAGATTTTATCATTTCTGGAGACCGAATTATCGAACAGAACGGTACGTATATTAACAAACCTTTTAAGGTGCAAAAAATTAAAGAAGTTTCAGTAATCACAGATTATTCTTTTTTAAAAAAAGAGGAAACTTATAAAGACACTATCTCTTATAAAGGAATTCAGTTTATTGCTTATGACAAAGTAAGATACAATCCGAAATACCTTGCTGAATCTATTTTCTTAAAACCTGGCGGGATCTATAAAGACACTTTAAGAAACCTGACAAGAAACCACTTAAAGTCGCTCAAAAACTTTAAAACAACCAGTATTAAATTTGAAGAGTTAAATGATGAGGAGTTAAAAATGAATATTCTTTTAACGCCTATTGAAAAATATACTTTGGGTTTTGAGACGGAATTGACACACTCTAACATTAGAAATGTTGGTACTTCTGCAAAATTTTCGATTACGGATAGAAATGCTTTTAGAGGTGCAGAATTACTAAAAATGTCATTACTGGGTTCCTGGTTTAACTCCAACAATGGTCCTGGTTGGGAATTTGGAGGGGATGTATCAGTTGAAATTCCAAGATTTGTAGCTCCTTTTGGATTGAGTAAACTAGTCCCAAAAGAAATGTCTCCAAAAACCCTTTTTTCTATAGGTTCCAGCGTACAAAAAAACATTGGTTTAGATCGGCAAACTTTTACGCTTTTATCTGATTATAAATGGCAATACAATGCTCAAAAAACCATTCAATTAGAAGTTTTTAACACACAGTATATTCAAAATCAAAATATTGACAAATACTTTAATGTATATAGTTCTGAGTTTACAAACTTAAAGAATGTTGTAAGTGAATTAGACCCTTCCTTTGTATTCCCAAACAATGAGACATTTCCCCAA
Source organism: uncultured Polaribacter sp. (assembly GCA_943787375.1). Taxonomy (GTDB): domain Bacteria; phylum Bacteroidota; class Bacteroidia; order Flavobacteriales; family Flavobacteriaceae; genus Polaribacter. Next base: position 564,608 of record CALSME010000002.1, on the reverse strand, counting down.
GTTGCATTGAACAAAATGCGAGAAATTGCAGAGAATACATCTCTTCAAGTGACAAATCCAACGGAATTTAACAACAACTTAAATATTTTAAACCGTTATAATATTATTACTTCCGATTTCTTAATACCAACAATTGCCTATTCATACACCTTCAACAATCAAACTAACTTTAAAGACAATGGTTTTTCGTTTTTTAAAGTTCGTATTGCAAATTCAGGAAATATTTTAGGATTACTTTCTAAGAATAAAAATGTCAATAATAAAAAAACCTTTTTAGACATTCCATTAGCACAATATTTTAAGACAGATATTGAATATAAGAAATTTTGGGATGTAAGCGGGAACTCTGTAATCGGAATCCGTAGTTTTTTAGGCGCAATCATCACCTATGATAATTCATCAATTCCATTTACAAAAAGCTATTTTGCTGGAGGATCCAATGACATTCGAGCATGGCAAACTTATGAACTGGGTCCAGGAAGAAGAAATACGGGCTTAGAATATAATATCGGAAGTTTAAAGTTTTTAACGAGTTTAGAGTATCGATTTGATATTGTAGCCAAACTAAAAGGGGCGATTTTTGCGGATGCTGGAAATATTTGGGACATTACAAATTCTTCTTTTGTAGACCGTGAAGCAAAATTTAATGGGATCTCTTCATTAAGTGATTTTGCGATTGGAACTGGCTTTGGAGTTCGATATGATTTCAACTTTTTAATTCTTCGTTTTGATGTTGGTTTTAAAACTCACGAGCCTTATTTGAAAGAAAATAAGTGGTTTAGTAACTATAATTTTTCAAGTGCCGTGTATAATGTAGGAATCAATTACCCGTTTTAAAGCGGTTCTTACGGGACTAAAACGTATTCGTAAACATCCCACTTTTTTTGAATTTTACATAAAAAAACATGTAGTTTTGTACTTAAATAAAAACTAAAAACATTTTTTTATGATCAAGCCAGGAGTTGCCACAGGTAAAGAAGTTCAAGAAATATTTAATTTAGCAAAGGAGAAAGCATTTGCAATTCCTGCTGTAAACGTAGTTGGTTCTAGTACAATCAACGCCGTTTTGGAAACTGCAAAAGATTTAAATGCCCCTGTTATTATTCAATTTTCGAATGGTGGTGCACAATTTAATGCAGGTAAAGGTTTATCAAACGAAAATGAAAAAGCAGCCATTGCTGGTGCTGTTGCAGGTGCAAAGCACATTCACGAATTGGCAGTAGTATATGGAGTTCCTGTAATTTTACATACTGACCACGCAGCAAAAAAATTATTACCTTGGATTGATGGTTTGTTAGACGCATCTGAAAAACACTTTGCCGAAACAGGTAAATCGTTATATAGTTCTCACATGATCGATTTGTCTGAAGAATCTTTAGAAGAAAATATTGAGATTTGTAAAAAGTATTTGGCCCGAATGAGTAAAATTGGGATGACCTTAGAAATTGAGCTAGGAATTACTGGTGGTGAAGAAGACGGTGTAGACAATTCTGATGTTGATGTTTCAAAATTATACACACAACCCGAAGAAGTAGCATATGCCTATGAAGAATTGCTAAAAGTTTCTCCTCAATTTACAATTGCAGCGGCTTTTGGAAACGTTCATGGAGTTTACAAGCCAGGAAATGTAAAACTAACTCCAAAAATTTTAAAGAATTCTCAAGAATATATTTCAAAAAAATACAATGTTCCTCACAATACAATTGATTTTGTATTTCATGGTGGTTCTGGTTCTACAGTAGAAGAAATTAGAGAAGCCATTGGTTATGGTACTATTAAAATGAATATTGACACCGATTTACAATACGCATTTACAGAAGGAATTCGCGATTACATGATTAGCAAACAAGCCTATGTTTCTTCACAAATTGGAAATCCTGATGGAGCAGACCAGCCCAATAAAAAACATTACGATCCAAGAAAATGGTTGCGTGAGGGTGAGCAAACTTTTAAAGCCCGCTTAAAACAAGCATTTGAAGATTTAAACAATGTAAACACCTTGTATAGTTTTACATTTGACCTTTTATTTTAAAAAGCATTTTGATACGTTCTCAAAATGCTTTTTCTATTAAAAATAGATATCTAAAAAGAAAAAAGGATAGTTCATAAAAAACTTTTACATTTGTGGCTCACTATTTTTTAAAATAGTTAAAACAATTAGACAAACAACAACATAAATCGAAGGAACTATGGCTTGGTTTAAACGTACAGATAAAGGGATTCAAACCCCAACAGAGGAAAAAAAAGACACTCCAAAAGGTCTTTGGTATAAAACACCAAGTGGAAAAATTATTGACACTGAAGAATTAAAGAAGAACTTATATGTAAGTCCAGAAGATGGTTACCATGTAAGAATTGGAAGTAGAGAGTATTTCGAATTGTTCTTTGATGACAATACCTTTACGGAATTGGATGAAAATTTGACTTCTAAAGATCCTTTAAACTTCGAAGACACCAAAAAATATCCAGAACGCGTAAAAGCGGCGCAAGAAAAAACCAATCTAAAAGATGCTGTTAGAACAGCAGTTGGAAAATCTTTTGGAAAAGAACTCGTGATAGCGGCAATGGATTTTGCTTTTATTGGCGGTTCTATGGGAAGTGTTGTTGGAGAAAAGATTGCAAGAGCGATTGATTATTCAATAAAAAATAAAGTACCCTTTTTAATGGTTTCAAAATCTGGTGGTGCACGAATGATGGAAGCATCACTCTCTTTAATGCAGTTGGTGAAAACTTCTGCAAAACTAGCACAATTAGCAGAAGCTAAAATTCCGTACATCTCTTTATGTACAGACCCTACAACAGGAGGAACAACGGCCTCTTTTGCAATGTTAGGAGATATTAATATTGCAGAACCCAATGCCCTAATTGCATTTGCAGGACCAAGAGTTGTGAAAGATACTACCGGAAAAGATTTACCCAAAGGGTTTCAACGTTCTGAATTTGTCTTGGAACACGGTTTCTTAGATGGGATCTACGAAAGAAAAAATTTAAAAAAGCAAGTAAACTTATACATCGATTTAATACAGAATATACCTGTAAGAAATCAATAAATAATATTATATTTGCAAACTCAACGGATATATCCATTGATATACATAATAATCATTTAAATAATATTGGCATGTACTTAACTAAAGAAGTAAAAGAAAGCATCTTCGAAAAACACGGTAAAGGAAAAAACGATACCGGTTCTTCAGAAGGTCAAATCGCGTTATTTACGCACAGAATTAACCATTTAACAGAGCACTTAAAGAAAAATCGTAAAGATTATAATACAGAGCGTTCGTTAGTAATGATGGTTGGTAAGCGTAGAAGCTTGTTAGATTACCTGAAGAAATCAGAAATCAACAGATATCGTGCAATTATCAAAGAATTAGGAATTAGAAAATAATTCTTACAAAAAAGAGGGGCTATAAACGCGCCTCTTTTTTATTACAACAAATTTAAAGTCTGGCTCTAACAAAGTCAGCAACACTATAAAAAATCAAGAATAGTAACAGCATTTTTGAATTTCCATTGCAACAACAGACAACAACACAACAACAAACAGTTATTAAAAATTTAGAATTAAAAATTTATGATTCCAAAAGTATTTAGAGAGGTTATAGACCTTGGAGATGGTAGAGAGATTTCTATCGAAACCGGAAAGTTAGCGAAACAAGCTCATGGAAGTGTTGTAGTGCAATCAGGAAAATGTATGATGTTGTGTACAGTAGTTTCCAATTATGAACAAAAAGATCTTGGTTTTCTACCATTAACAGTAGATTACAGAGAGAAATTTGCAGCTGCTGGGCGTTACCCAGGTGGTTTCTTCAAAAGAGAAGCAAGACCAAGTGACGGAGAAGTATTGACAATGCGTTTAGTAGACCGTGTTTTGCGTCCATTATTCCCAAAGGATTATACCGCAGAAACGCAGGTGATGATTCAATTAATGTCTCATGACGAAGACGTAATGCCAGATGCAATGGCTGGTTTAGCAGCATCGGCAGCAATTCAATTATCAGATTTCCCATTTGAATGTGCAATCTCTGAAGCAAGAGTTGGTCGTATCAATGGCGAATTTGTAATCAACCCAACAAGAGCACAATTAGCAGAATCTGACATCGACATGATGATTGGAGCTTCAGCTGATTCTGTAATGATGGTGGAAGGTGAAATGGATGAGATTTCTGAAGAAGAAATGGCAGAAGCAATTAAGTTTGCACACGAAGCAATTAAAGTACAATGTGCTGCTCAGTTAAGATTGGCAGAAGCATTTGGGAAAGAAAGAAGTTCGCGAATATGAAGGTGCAAGAGAAGACAAGGATTTAGAGAAAAAAGTACATGACATGGCATACGATAAAGTATATGCTATTGCAGAAGCTGGATCATCTAAACATGAAAGAACTGCAGCATTTAAAGAAATAAAAGCGGACATTAAAGCTACTTTTTCTGAAGAAGAATTAGCAGATTATGGTGGTTTAGTTTCAGATTATTATCGAAAAGCTGAAAAAGCAGCCATTAGAGATTTAACCTTAAATGTAGGGTTGCGTTTAGATGGTCGTAAAACAGATCAAATTAGACCAATTTGGTCGGAAATAGATTATTTGCCATCCGTACATGGTTCTTCAATTTTTACACGTGGAGAAACTCAAGCTTTAGCGACCGTTACTTTAGGAACTTCTAGAGATGCAAATAAAATAGATATGCCGTCTTACGAGGGTGAAGAAAACTTCTATTTACATTATAACTTCCCTCCTTTTTGTACCGGTGAAGCAAGACCAATTCGTGGAACATCTCGTAGAGAGGTAGGACATGGTAATTTGGCACAACGTGGTTTAAAAGGAATGATTCCTGCAGACTGTCCTTATACAGTAAGAGTTGTTTCAGAAGTATTAGAATCAAATGGTTCTTCTTCTATGGCAACCGTTTGTGCTGGAACAATGGCATTAATGGATGCAGGTGTACAAATGATAAGACCTGTTTCTGGAATTGCAATGGGGTTAATCTCTGACGCTGAATCTGGAAAATATGCTGTATTGTCTGATATTTTAGGGGATGAAGATCACTTAGGGGATATGGACTTTAAAGTAACAGGTACTTCTGAAGGTATTACTGCTTGTCAAATGGATATTAAAGTAAAAGGATTGAGCTACGAGATTTTAGTGAATGCATTAAAACAAGCTCGTGAAGGTCGCTTACATATTCTAGGAAAAATTACGGATACCATTTCTGTTGCCAACGAAGAGGTGAAGGAACATGCTCCAAAAATGATTAATAGAAGAATTCCTAATGATATGATTGGTGCATTTATTGGACCAGGAGGTAAACATATTCAAGAATTGCAAAAAGAAACTGGTACTACAATTGTAATAACAGAAGATGCAGTTACTGAAGAAGGAATTATTGAAATTTTAGGAACTGATCCTGCTGGAATTGAACAAGTAATCACTCGCATCGAGTCTATGCTTTTCAAACCTGTTGTAGGAAGTGCTTACGAAGTAAAAGTAATTAAAATGTTAGATTTTGGTGCCGTTGTAGAATATGCAGAAGCTCCAGGAAATGAAGTTTTATTACATGTAAGTGAATTGGCATGGGAACGTACAGAAAATGTTTCTGACGTTGTAAATATGGGAGACGTTTTTGATGTGAAATACTTTGGTTTAGACCCAAGAACTCGTAAAGAAAAAGTTTCTCGTAAGGCATTGTTACCAAAACCAGAAGGATATGTAGCAAGACCACCAAGAGATGACAAACGTTCTGGCGGACGTGATAACAGAAGCAGAGACAATCGCGGACGTGATGACAGAAAACCAAGAGCACCCAAAAAAGAAGAGTAATCTTCATTCTTTTTAAAAATAGAATACCAAACCTGTTACTTTATAAAGTAACAGGTTTTTTTATACAATAAGGTTTGTTTATTGAATTTAATTGTTAATTTTTTGATGCTTTTCAACGTCAGCAAGTAGTCTATTTTTCCTTTATGAACGGCCTACTATAGCAAAGTGAGTTTCTGCATAAACGCACATATCAGCTCTTCGAGTTTTTTAGCTCTTTTTTGATATAATTTATATTGTTTAAATTTGATGGATATCAAATAAAAGATTGTTGTACACAATTTTTGTAAAGAAACGCTCGAATACTTAAAACTTATCTCATGAAAAAAGTAATTTTAATTATAACTATGCTAGGTGCCTTTTTAAGTAGTTGCACAAAAGAGGATGAGAAGATCAGTACCGAATTCTGTTATTCAAACACCAATACACAAACAATACTTCATGATGAAATAAACAGAGAATATGTGTTGTATGTTCCAAGTTCTTATGACGGTAGCACGACTGTTCCATTAATGCTCAATTTTCATGGATTTGGAGGTAGTGCGAGCGATTTTATGAGAAATGCTGATATGCGATCATTGGCAGAATCAAACAATTTTATACTGGTTTATCCTCAAGGCAGTTGTTTGAATGGTTTTTCTCATTGGAATGCTTGTCCGACTGGTGGAGACAACAAAAGTAATGCGGATGATTTTGGATTTGTTGAAGCAATGGTCAATACAATTTCTGCTCAATACCAAGTTGATATGGAGCGAATTTATGCTGCTGGATTTTCAAACGGTGGCATGATGGCATATGGCCTTGCAAATTACAAAAGTGATTTGATTGCTGCCGTAGCATCTGTTTCTGGCGTCATGTTAGATTGTATAGGTCCTACAAGTCATCCTATGCCTGTAGTTCATCTTCATGGAACTTCCGACAGCGTATTGCCTTATAATGGGGATGCGGAATGGGAAGCAGCCCAAAGTACGTTAGCGCATTGGATAGATTTTAATAATACAACAACAAGTCCAACGGTAACTACGGATAATACTGGAGGATTAACCATTGAACACTACCGCTATGATCAAGGAGATCAATCCGTTTCTGTGGAGCATTACAAATATATTGGTGGAGGTCATGTTTGGTTTGACGCTACATTTCAAAACCAAAAAGCGTCTGAATTGGTTTGGAATTTTGTTTCTCAATATGACATAAATGGGCTGAGATAAAGATTACATACTGAGCTTTGGAATTTATTTGTTACCCTATGCCAATGAGTATCGATTATTTCAAGAATCCACGTAATTGACTAAATTGGAGTCCTTAAACCAATGTTTAATTTTTAAAAATTCGTTGATAATCATCCAAAAAACATCTAACATAACTTCAAGCTTTAGTACCACTAACACCTATCATAATTAAATATATGTATACTTTTTCAATCAATCATATAGCACTTTCTGTTAAAGATGTCAATGAATCTATTGAATTTTATAAAAAAACACTTCTACTAACAGAAATTAAGAATACAGCATCCAACTCAAAAACAAGATGGCTATCAATTAGCGAAGGAAAACAACTACACTTGATTCCTCGGCCCAATGCTGAAATAAAAACCAACAAAGCAGTACATTTTGCTTTGGCAACTGCTAGTTTGAATACATTTGTAAAGCATCTAGACGAGTTAAAAGTCGAATATTCGGATTGGCATAATACCCCAAATAAAGATTATATAAGAAAAGATGGAATTGTCCAGATTTACTTCCAAGATCCAAATGGTTATTGGATTGAAATAAACAACGACATTTAATTAATTATAGGTGTTTGTAAAATTGATTGCCAAAAACGCAGCTTCATATAAACAGACCGTATTTCAATTTGTTATTCATTGCGAATAAAAAGAAATGTATTGTTTTTTATAAAATTGAAAAAAATCATCAATAGAAGTTGATGGTTTTTTGTTTCTTTGTGAGGAATAGATTTTTCAAATGTAAAAACATGAAATTTCTTAAAATTTCGACTTGAAAATCCAACGCATTACATATCTCTCTTTAGGTACAAATCAAGGAAACAAACTTGAAAACCTCCAAAAAGCAATTCATTTAATTGCCAGTGAGGTGGGTGCTATTCAAAAAATAGCTGCTGTCTACAAAACACCTTCATGGGGTTTTGAGGGAGATGAATTTTTAAATACTTGCATAAAGGTTTCTACCTATCTAGCCCCAGAAAAATTATTACAAACCCTTCTAGCAATCGAAAAAAAATTAGGTAGAACTAGAAAGGACCAAAAAGAATATCAAAACAGACCCATAGACATTGATGTTTTATTGTTTGACGATGAAATTATTTTCTCTAGAACACTCACAGTCCCACATCCAAAAATGTTATTGCGCAAATTTGTTATGGTGCCTCTAAATGAAATTGCTTCCACCTTCATACACCCAATCACTAAAAATAAAATTGAAATTTGCTTACAAAATTGTGAAGATACTTTAGGAATTGAAATGATTCCAGAGAAATTAATACGTCCAATTCCATTATCAGAAAAATACAATTACATAGCCATTGAAGGAAATATTGGAGCTGGTAAAACTTCACTAGCCAATCTGCTCTCTGATCAATTTAATGCAAAAGTAGTTTTAGAACGCTTTGCAGACAATCCTTTTTTACCAAAGTTTTACGAAGACAAAGAACGTTATGCATTTCCGTTAGAAATGAGTTTTCTTGCAGACAGATATCAGCAATTAAGTGATGATTTGGCGCAATTTGACTTATTTAAAAACTTTATTGTTTCCGATTATTATATTTTTAAATCTTTAATTTTCGCACAAGTTACTTTGTCTAAGGACGAATACTTCTTGTACCGAAAAATGTTTGATTTGATGTATAAAGAGATTACAAAACCGGATCTATATGTGTATCTATATCAGAATACAGATCGACTGTTAGAGAACATTAAAAAAAGAGGAAGAGACTACGAACAAAGTATTGAAAAAGACTATTTAAAAAAAATACAAGAAGGGTATTCTAATTTTATAAAAACAGAACAAGACTTAAACGTATTGACCATTGATGTTTCTGAATTGGATTTTGTAAATAATGAAAATGACTACTTCACAATCATCCAGCAAATCAACGAGGCTTAAATTGTTTTAGTTAAAGAAGAAAGCACAAAAAAAGGATCCACATTGTGAATCCTTTTTTTATGATTTATAAAAAATTACTCTTTTATAATTTCAAGTTTCTCTGCAAAATAAGCACAAAAATCACGCATGGTAGCGCTCATTTTCTCATCGTTTGTAGCTTTCTCAAAAGAAGCAGCCATCGATACTAAGGTTTGGTGAAAAAATTGTTTCATTTCATCTACTGGCATGTCTTTCGTCCATAAATCCATGCGTAAAGTATCTTTGTCTTTAGGATCCCAAACAGACAACATAATTGCCTTAGATGTCATGTCTTCAATTCCTCCTTCTTTTGCTGTCCATGAAATTTCTTCTGGAACTCTATTTTCATCCAATCCAATTTGAAATTTGATCTCCGATGTATGTTTTACAGCCATTACTTTTTTGGTTTATATCTTGATTGATCTAATAAACTTTGTGCGTCTATTGCTATTAATTTTTGCAAAGATACATCATTCTCTTTCATGAAAGATCGAACAATTTGCCAACCAATATAACTCCCTATTTTACCGGGAGATTGATTGTCTTGTGCTGTATAAAATTTAGAAAAAGGGGCATTCTCAATAAATCGTTTGTTCAACTTCGTATCAGTACTGTACAGCAATTCATTTTCAATAAAAAATTTCCAAACCGCTTCTTCTTGCTGTTTTGCCCATGCTAATTTAGCGAAAGTATAACCTGTTTTTTCTTTTTCAGAAACAGATGGCAAATAAACATCTAGTAAATACATTTTTTTTCCTTCATCAATTATTTTCGAAGAGAAACTTCGATAGTTGGAAGTTGGAAATTGAGAATTAATAATTGCGTTAGCAACATCAACAATAAGGTGTTCTTTCGTGTTGTTCTCCTTAATGTACATTGGATAATCTGCATAAAAGTCATGCTGCTTTCCCAAATAAACATCTAAAGAAACCAACAACAAACTATCTGCATACACCACTCTATTCTCATAATCAATATTGGAAAGCATGGTAATAATTTTGGGAGCTTTAAATCTAGGGTTGTAAAAGGTAATATGTTTGAATAAAGAGGTGAATTGTTTTTTAATTTCGTTGAAATCACTAAAGATTATTTGCGTTTCTTGAAATAATTCCTGTTCGTCTTTGTTGTTTATTTTTGCCAACCACACGCTATCAGATACTGCCTTTGGAAACAATAAAGGAAATTTTTTTTTAACCTCAACTAAGGTCTTTGGGCTGGCATTGTAAAAAGCCTGTTCAAATCGTTCTATCGCGAAATCCACTTCAATATTTGAAAGATCGATACTATTATTGTCTTCATTTTTACAAGAGAGTAAAATGAGAGAAATCATAAAAATCCTTAAAAAAAACTTCATAAAATTTGTATCTTGCTGTTAGATAATAGAACGACAAAAATACTAAAATAGTTTGTGTATGAATGCTCAAAAAGTAACAGAACATATTATTCGTTGGTTAAAAACATATGCAGAGAATGCAGGAGTAAAAGGATTTGTAATTGGAGTTTCTGGCGGAATCGATTCTGCGGCAACTTCTACCTTATGTGCAGCAACGGGTTTTCCTACACTATGTGTAGAAATGCCAATACACCAAGCGCCAAATCAAGTAACGAGAGCTGAAGCACATATTGCGCAATTAAAAGATAGATATGCAAATGTTTCTAGTGTTCGCGTAGATCTAACAAACTCTTTTGATAATTTTATAAATGTTGTTCCGGAGGTTGCTTCTTCAGAACAAGTGGCCCTGTCTTTAGCTAACACAAGAGCAAGATTGCGGATGACCACTTTGTATTATTTTGCGGGACTGCACAATTATCTAGTTGCTGGAACGGGAAATAAAGTTGAAGATTTTGGCGTTGGATTTTATACCAAGTATGGCGATGGTGGTGTTGATCTAAGTCCAATTGCCGATTTAATGAAATCTGAAGTATATGAAATCGCTGCTTTTTTAAAGGTGCCAAAAGTCATTCAAGAGGCACAACCTACAGACGGCCTTTTTGGAGACAGCAGAACCGATGAAGATCAAATAGGCGCTTCTTATGATGAATTGGAATGGGCAATGAAAATGCAAGATCTTGAAAAAACTGCGAATGATTTTACAGGAAGGGAACAGGAAGTTTTTAAAATTTACTCGAAATTGAACAGCATCAATCAACACAAAATGAACCCAATTCCCGTGTGTCATATCCCAAAAAACTTATAAGATTTTTGCAGAAATCATTATTTTTTTAATTTTTATGTACGCTTTTTTTTGGGCGCCTTTAGAGGTTTGAAAAGGTAATAACAGTAATAATAACGGAATTTTTAAAATAGCAATAATTTGTCTCATTTTCTGAATCTAAGTATTGCATAAATTTAGTAGTATTTAAAAGTAGAATTCGCCCAAAATTAGCCCATAAAAATAATTTACATGAAATTAAACAACTCGATTTAACTTATCGAAGAGCTTCATCTTCAATCCTGTATAGTCTTTAATTGATTCTAAGTCTATTGAGTTTGCATTTCCAGTAGTTGCTAACTTTAACATTTCATCAATTTTTTTCCCAATTAAAATACGTCGAAGATTAAAAACAGCGTCTAATACTAATTTGTCTAAAACCTCTTTTGCAGATTTTACTTCGATATTTTTACTTTCCCAATTACTCAATTGGTGTTTTTCTTCATCCATTAAAATGGAAGTAACGGTATTGGAAATCTCTGGATTCTTATGATTGATAAAGGCATCTACTTCTAGCTTTTCGGATTGATTTAACTGATGGATCATCTCTGTATAAATCTCTTGAAAAATAGTATTGGTAAACTCAGTCTCATCATCTTGAAGGTGTAAGTAGACTTCTGAACTTACCAAGTTTTGGTATTTTCTTTTGGTAAAGGTCTCTTTTCCTTCTTCATCAAAATTACTGATATCTTCAATAAAATCGACAGTTTCATTTCCAAACAACAACAAAATTCTTATGATTTCTTTTTCTAAAATAGACAACTGGTCTATTTTTTGAGTCGCCATCATTCCTCCTTTTACAATACCCATTTGAGATTGCTCTTCCTGCTGGAAATATTCTGGTGGTGGTTGATTTGGATCTACATTTGAATTGAAATTTGATTTTGTATTGCTTTTAACCGCTTTTGCATTGCGTTCTTTACTTAGCATTTGTGCCAATTCACTAAATAAAACACGTTCTGAAATGTCCATAATTCTGGCACATTCTTGCACATAAACTTCGCGTTGTATACCGTCTGGTATTTTAGAAATACTCAATACAATATCTCGAATAACGCCTGCTTTTTTTATAGGGTCATTTTTCGAATCTTTTAAAAGTAATGACACTTTAAAGTTAATAAAGTCTTGTGCAACGTCTTCTAAATAGATTTTCAACTCACTATCCGAATGTGATTTGGCAAAACTATCTGGATCTTCTCCATCTGGAAACTGAACGACCTTTACGTTCATTCCTTGCTCTAGAATCAAGTCGATTCCACGAAGAGAGGCACGAATTCCAGCTGCATCACCATCAAAAAGTACAGTAATATTTTTAGTCAATCTACTTACCAATCGAATTTGATCTGCTGTTAATGCAGTTCCAGAAGATGCAACTACATTTTCTACTCCAGATTGATTGAACGAAATCACATCGGTATACCCTTCCACCAAAAAACAATTGTCTTGTTTGGCAATTTCTTTCTTGGCTTGATAGATTCCATACAAAATTTTACTTTTATGGTAAATATCACTTTCTGGCGAATTTAAATATTTAGCTGCTTTTTTATCGCTTGTTAAAATTCGACCTCCAAAACCTAATATTCGCCCCGACATGGAGTGTATTGGAAACATTACCCTGCCTTTAAATCGATCAAATTGTTTGTTTTCTTTGACAATCGTCAATCCAGTTGAAGCTAAGTATTTAAGATCATACCCTTTATCTAAGGCTGCTTTGGTAAAATTATCCCATTCATCTTTACAATATCCTAAGTCAAATTTTTTGATGGTTTCGTCTGTAAAACCACGTTCTTTAAAGTAGGACAACCCGATTGCTTTTCCTTTAAGAGTATTGAGCATAAGGTCATGAAAGTATTCTTTGGCAAAATTAGAGACCAAAAACATACTTTCTCGCTCATTTAATTGTGCTTTTTGTTCATCGGATTGTTCAGTTTCTTCAATTTCTATATTGTACTTTCTTGCTAACCATTTTAGGGCTTCTGGATAGGAATAGTGTTCATGTTCCATTAAAAAAGAAACTGCATTCCCGCCTTTTCCAGTCGAAAAATCTTTCCAGATTTGCTTTACAGGAGATACCATAAACGAGGGTGATTTTTCATCTGTAAAAGGACTTAAACCTTTAAAATTACTCCCTGCTTTTTTTAGCTGAACAAACTCACCAATTACCTCTTCTACTCTTGCAGATTCAAAAACACGGTCTATGGTACTTCTAGAAATCATTGATTATATTCTTTAATAGAGAAACAAAGATACCAATTTTGAACGTTGTTTTCTATTTGGTTTTTTTTTGGAAATAAGAAAGACCTCACAGGCTTTAAAAAAGCAATGAGGTCTTTATATAATAGCTGCTAATTACGAGGCTGCTCTTAACTTTTTTAGGGTCGTATTTGTTAATTTAGATTCTGCATATTTTTTTGTAACCTTCAATACTTTTTCTTCAGCACTTGGCAATTCAAACATGGCATCTGTAAAGATCGCTTCACATAAGGAACGTAAACCTCTTGCCCCCAACTTGTATGCTACTGCATTTTCTACAATATAATTCAAGGCATCTTCTTCGATTGTAAAATCAATATCGTCCATTGTAAACAACTTCGTGTATTGCTTAATAATGGAGTTTTTAGGCGCTGTTAGAATGGCTCTTAATGTAACCCCATCCAAAGGATTCATATAACTTAAGACTGGCAAACGGCCAATAATTTCTGGAATCAATCCAAAAGCTTTTAAATCGGAAGGAATGATGTATTGCAACAAATTTTCCTCATCTATTTTATCATCGTCTAAAGATGCACTAAAACCAACGGCTTGCCTGTTTAAACGCTTGCTGATGATTCTTTCAATTCCTGAAAAAGCACCTCCTGCAATAAATAAAATGTCTTTTGTATCTACTTCGATAAACTTTTGCTCTGGGTGTTTTCTTCCGCCTTTTGGCGCAACATTTACAACAGTACCCTCTAATAATTTTAATAACGCTTGCTGAACACCTTCTCCAGAAACATCTCTAGTAATAGATGGATTATCACCTTTTCTAGCTATTTTATCAATCTCATCAATAAAAACGATGCCTCTTTGTGCTTTTTCTAAATCGTAATCTGCTGCTTGTAAAAGCCTGCTCAATATACTTTCTACATCTTCACCAACATATCCTGCTTGCGTTAAAACGGTTGCGTCTACAATAGAAAAAGGGACGTTTAGCATTTTTGCAATCGTTCTTGCAACTAATGTTTTTCCGGTACCTGTTTCACCAACCAATACAATATTTGACTTTTCGATTTCTACTTCATCTTCATCGTCTGTGGTTTGTAACAATCTTTTGTAATGATTGTAAACTGCTACAGCCATTGCACGCTTCGTTTCATCTTGTCCAATAATATATTGATCTAAAAACGTTTTAATTTCTATTGGTTTTCTTAGTAATAAATCTTTTGAAAGACCGCTTGTGTTTTGTTCAGAAACTTCTTCTTCAACAATACCATGTGCTTGCTCAATACATTTATCACAAATATGCGCATCTACCCCTGCAATTAACAAGTCTGTTTCTGCTTTCTTACGTCCGCAAAACGAACATTCTAAATTTTCTTCTTTCGACATTTGAATCGCTTTATGCTTTAGGCTTTTTACTTTCTTACTAAAACTTCGTCGATCATACCGTACAGCTTAGCTTCGTCTGCCTTCATCCAGTAATCTCTATCTGAATCTTGGTGTACTTTTTCGATGGTTTGTCCAGAATGATTTGCAATAATTGCATACAACTCATTTTTTAGTTTTAAGATTTCTCGTGTGGTAATTTCGATGTCTGAAGCCTGACCTTGTGCTCCACCCAATGGTTGGTGTATCATTACGCGAGAGTGTGGCAATGCGGAACGTTTTCCTTTTGTGCCTGCACACATTAAAACAGCACCCATAGAGGCTGCCATTCCTGTACATATTGTTGCAACATCTGGTTTTATAAACTGCATGGTATCGTAAATCCCCAAACCAGCATACACACCTCCGCCTGGAGAGTTAATGTATATTGAAATATCTTTATTGGCGTCTAAACTCTCTAAAAACAACAATTGTGCCTGAATAACGTTGGCTACTTGATCGTTAATCCCTGTTCCTAAAAAAATAATTCTATCCATCATTAAACGTGAAAAAACATCCATTTGGGTAATGTTCATCTGACGTTCTTCCATAATATATGGCGTAAGACTACTGGTTATTTTACCTAAATAGGTACTGTTTATTCCGTGGTGTTTTGTTGCGTATTTTTCGAATTCTTTTCCGTAATCCATTTCCGTGATTATTTTATTGTTTGAACTGTAAAGATAAGAACTATTCCGTTACTATTTTGTTACAGAATTGGACTAAAAAAACCTGAATTCTTAAATTCAGGTTTTTAATTATTTATTTTTTTACTCGAGAATGAGCACAAAAACAAGCTATGACTGTTATTTATAAACTTCTTTTACAAATTTCTCGTAAGAAAGTTCTTTGGACTTAAAGCTCATGTTTTCTTTAAAGAAAGTCAATAATTTTTGACTAATTAATTGTGCTTGTAATTTTTGAGCTTCTTCTTGATTTGATAAGATTCTTGTTGCAATGTCATCCAATTCTTTTTCTTCTGGATTCATATTGCCAAATTGTGCCATTTGCGTGCGGATAAATCCTTTTGCATAAGCAACCAATTCTGCATAATCTAATTTAATGTCGTTATCTTTCATAATCTTTCCTTCGATTAATTGATAACGTAATGCTTTTTCAGATTTTTCATATTCTGCTGTTGCTTCTTCTGTTGACAATTGTTTTTCACCAGCTGTTGCTAACCATTTTTTTAAGAAATCTGCTGGTAAATCAAATTTTGTATTTTCAACTAAATATTCTGTTACAGCGTTTAATAATTGTTGATCTCCTTGTTGGCTGAACTGCTTTTCTGCATCTTCTTTGATCTTCGCTCTCACCGCTGTTACAGACGTTACGCTTCCATCAGGGAACAATTTGTTAAACAATTCTTGATCTAATTCTGCAAGTACTGTTTCTGTGGTTGCTTCTAATGTAAATGTTACATTGATATCTAAACCTACAACTTCTTCTTGAGGAATGCCTAAAACCGACTCTAATTGATATTCATTTGTAAACAATCCTTTTGTTTTCAATTCAATAACAGCACCACTTTTTGCACCTACAAACTTTTTCAAGTTGGCTTTCCCTTTAACATCTTTTAAAGAAAATGTTGCTTTTTTATCAATTTCTTTTTCTTGGTTTTCAAAGGTTCCGGTAACATTAGACGTTGCTGTAACTTCCTCTATTGGAGATTCTGTACCATAACGCGCTTGAATATTTTCAACTTCTTTGTCAATGAGTTCGTCCGTAGCGATAATATTATATTGTGTTACTTTTTTCTTTGCGTTTAAATCTACATCAAACTGAGGCGCTAAACCTAATTCAAATTCGAAAGAAAAAACTTCCGCTTCCCAGTTAAAATCTTCTTGCATTCTTGGGATTGGGTTTCCTAAGATCTCTAACTTCTCGTCTGTTAAGTATTTATTAAGAGACGCTTGTATCAGCTTGTTTACCTCATCGATCATGATGGATTTACCATATTGCTTTTTAATCATACCCATTGGCACATGCCCTTTTCTAAATCCAGGTATGTCTGCTTTTTTACGGTAATCCTCTAACAATTCAGATACTTTTGCTTGGTAGTCTTCTGCAACGATCTCAATTTTTACAACTGCGTTTAACGCATCACTGTTTTGTTTTGTAATATTCATTTCTTTATTGGCTTCTGTTCATGAAAAATCGGTTGCAAAATTACTGATTTTTATCAACTATACAAAGGTTTAAAGGATTCAATTATAATCACTTTTTTAGCCATAAAAAAGCCAAAAAACAAGAGATCAAGGGTTTTACCATAGCAATCTCTAAAAACAACTACCTACTTTGATCTTGATGAGCTTCAGCAACTTTGCGTTCTAGTTCTGCTTGAAACTCTTCCATGACAGGTTTTACGGTACTCTCCGGAATGTCTGCTACTTTTATATACATGAGGCCATCTACCGCATTGTTAAATTTTGGATCTACATTAAACGCAACCAAACGGGCATTTTGCTTGACGTATTTCTTTATTAACACCGGAATTCTTAAAGCACCGGGCTCTATTTCATCTATAAATTTATCGAATTTTTGCATGTCTGCTTTAGTGGCGTCAAAAACAAAATCTTTATCCGCATCTTTCAACTTCACCTTGTATTCTTTTTTTGGCTGAATATATTGGGCCACATAAGGGTCGTAATAATGCGATTTCATAAATTCAATCATCAATGACTTTGAAAAATCAGAAAATTGATTGCTAATTGAAACCCCTCCCATAAGATATTTATATGCCGGATATCGCAAGGTTACATGCACAATTCCTTTCCACAAAAGAAACAATGGCATTGGTTTTTGTTGGTATGCTTGAATGATAAAAGCGCGTCCCATTTCGATGGTATTATCCATCATCTGGTGCAATTCTGGTTCAATTCTAAATAAATTATGAATGTAAAACCCCTTGATTCCATGTTCTTTGTAAATCTCCTTACCTAAACCCATTCGATAGGCGCCTACCAAGCACTTTGCTTCGCGATCCCAAAGAAATAGGTGATAGTAATACACATCGTATTTATCTAAATCAATTGCTTTATTGGTGCCTTCTCCAACAGCTCTAAAAGTAATCTCTCTTAGACGCCCAATCTCTTGTAATAAATTAGGAATCTCTTTTGCTTTTGCAAAAAAGACTTCATAATTTTTACTTTCTAATAAGCGACCATCTGAAGCTCTAAGCGCATCCACTTCTTCGATAAAAGAGTCGGTACTATTTTGAGTGATGATTTTTTTTACTGGCTTTTTTATTTTGATTTTTTCTGAAGATAAAATCTTCATTTTTTTATAAAATGGATTTGCAAGTAGGTATGTCTTCTTCCTTATAAATTCAGAAAAATCATTAAGGTCTGCGTATTCATCTTGATCTTTTACCCGAATTGGCTTTCCAATTCGAACTTTTATAACCCTATTTTTCTGGGATAAAATCTCCGAGGGTAATTTTGCAGTTCTTAAGGTATCACTGATTTTAGATAAAAAATAAAAAAGACGGCTATTCCTAGCGTGAAAATAAATTGGAAGTATTGGAACATTGGCTTTTTTAATGAACCGTACTGCGCCTTTTTCCCAAGGTTTATCTACTTTTAATTTTCCTTCTTTATAGGTAGAAACTTCACCTGCTGGAAAAATCCCCAAAGGATTTCCCGATTTTACATGACGTAAAGCGGCTTTAATCCCGGGAACACTTGACTTTGCATCCTTTCTGTTTTCAAAAGGGTTTACAGGCATTACATAGGGTTGTAAAGGTGCTATTTTGTGCAATAAAAAATTGGCGATAATTTTGTAGTCTGCTCTCTTCTCTGTAAGTAACTTTAGCAATAAAACACCATCAACCCCTCCTAACGGATGATTGGAAATGGTAATAAAAGCACCTTCTTTTGGAATTCTTTTAAGGTCTTCTTCTGGGATCTCAAATTCAACTTCACAATCTTTTAAAACAGCGTTTAAAAAATCCAAGTCCTTTTTCTGTTTATTTTGATTGTATATCTTATTGAGTTTTGAAATACGTAAAACACGAAGTATCACCCACCCAACAAAAGTGCCCAAAAAACCCAACTTTTGGATACCAATTACTTTTGAAATCTCTTTTGAAGTTACTAATGCCATACACTCGATCGAAACATATTTTATAAAACCAGGAAAAATAAGACTGTTTATTTTTTCTTTAAAACGATTTGAATGGTTTCTTTATTCGTTTGCGATAATAACGTTTTCCCCAATTTAGTTATTGCATCTTTGGTTGTAGTATTAAAATGACGAATCGTATATACATCTACTTCTTTTTGAAATTCTATTTTAAATTCGTTTTTTAATGCTGTGTAAAAAGCATCAAAATTGCCAAACTTATTGTCTACACAAACCGAAAAACTAATTGCTGAATTTTGTATTAAATTCACTTTCAATTTATAATCATGTAGTTTTTTAAAAATATAACTCAAGTTATTTTCTACCATAAAAGAAAAATCATTCGTCGATATGGAGACAAATACCTGGTTTTTCTTCACAATAAAACAAGGAATGTAGGGAACCAGTATTGCACCTTTAGAAACCTTTGTTCCCAGTGCTGTTGGATTTAAAAAAGATTTTACATACAACGGGATTTCTTTGTTCTGTAGCGGTTGTATTGTTTTTGGATGAATTACTGACGCACCATAAAAGGCCATTTCAATTGCTTCTTCGTATGAAATTTGCTCTAATAAAGTGGTTTCGTCAAAAACTCTTGGATCTGCATTGAGAACTCCCGCAACATCTTTCCAAATAGTAACACTTTCTGCATTTAAGCAATAGGCAAAAATTCCTGCAGTATAATCAGACCCCTCTCTGCCCAAAGTAGTGGTGTTTTCGGTATCATTTCCTGCCAAAAATCCTTGGGTAACATTTAGTTGATGTGTCGCTACTTTTTTTGTGATTATTTGTTGAGTCAATGTCCAATTTACTTTTGCATCTCTATAATTGCTATCGGTTTTTATATAATTTCGAACATCCAACCAATTATTTTCTATTTGTACCGTTTTTAAATAGGCACTTACAATTCTTGTTGATAACAGCTCCCCAAAACAAATAATTTGATCGTACACATAATTATATCTTTTCGATGTATTTCTGTTCAGAAACCAATCTAACTCTTCAAAAAGAGTGTCCACTTGCAGGTGTATTTCATTGTCTTTCTCAAATAAATCGTCCATCATATTTTTATGATAGCTTTCCACCTGAGTTCGCTTTTTTTGTAAGGTATCTGACTTATAGAAATAAGCGTCTATTACATCTTCGAAAGCATTGGTCATTTTACCCATTGCAGAGATTACAACCAGCGTATTCTCACTACCTTGTTGTTGTACTACTTTTGCAAGGTTTTTAACCCCTTCCGCATCTTTTATTGAAGCACCTCCAAATTTAAAAATTTTCATTACGAATTATTTTGCACAAATTTATCTAAGTTCTCTTCTGACATTTGCACTACGGACCAATCATTTAAAATAGTGGCTCCAGTACTTTCATAAAAATCAATGGCATTTGTATTCCAATCGATTACTTCCCATGAAACTCTTTTTACACCAAGTCCGTGCGCATATTTTAGAACACTAGTATACAACGCTTTTCCAACACCTAGTTTTCTTTTTTTCTCAGTAACAATTAAATCTTCCAAATGCACAATCGGTCCTTTCCAAGTAGAATATCGCATGTAGATAAGTGCAATGCCAATAATTGAGGAAGCTTCTTCTGCAACAAAAATTTTAAATTTTGGACGGTCAGAAAATCCATCTTTTTCGATATCGGCAACCGTTACCTCTACAGCCGTTGGTTCTTTCTCAAAAACAGCTAATTCAGTGATTAAATCTAAAACAGCAGATGCGTCTTGTTTCTTAGCTTCTCTTATAATAAAACTCATGATTTGTTAATTTGTAAATCAAAGATAAATGATTTGCATTCAATCAAAAATTTATGCAGAATAATAACGAGAAAAAAAGTTTTGTCCAAAATTAAACCCTACTCCTAAAAAAGCTCGAAATCGTTGTAGTGGTTTTAAAAAAAATAGCATCTTTGTGACTGTAAAACACAACATATAATGGCTAAAAAAAATCAAACTTTAGGAGAATTCATTATCGAAAACCAAAGTGATTTTCAATATTCTTCGGGAGAACTTTCAAGATTACTAAATTCAATTAGATTGGCTGCAAAGGTTGTAAACCATGAAGTGAACAAAGCAGGATTGGTAGATATTACAGGAGCTGCTGGCGACACAAACATACAAGGTGAAGACCAACAAAAGTTAGATATCTATGCCAATGATGTTTTTATACAAACCATGACAGACAGAAATATTGTGTGTGGAATTGCAAGTGAAGAGGAAGATGATTTCATTACAATTAATAGCCAAGATGAACTTCATCAAAATAAATACGTTGTATTAATTGATCCTTTAGATGGTTCTTCTAATATTGATGTAAATGTTTCTGTGGGAACAATTTTTTCTATTTTCAGACGCATTACTCCAGTGGGTACCCCAGTAGAATTAAAGGATTTCTTGCAAACAGGAGACAAACAAGTTGCCGCCGGCTATGTTGTTTATGGAACTTCTACCATGCTGGTATATACAACTGGAAAAGGGGTAAATGGATTTACGTTAAATCCTGCTTTAGGAAGTTGGTATTTATCACATCCAAACATGCAATTTCCAGAGGACGGACAAATTTATTCTATAAATGAAGGAAACTATTTCGACTTTCCTGAAGGAATCAAAAAATACATTAAATATTGCCAATCAGAAGAAGAAGACAGACCTTATACTAGCAGATATATTGGTTCCTTGGTTTCTGACTTTCATAGAAACATGATAAAAGGAGGTATTTACATGTATCCCAAAAGTACAAAGAACCCAAAAGGAAAACTTCGTTTATTGTATGAATGCAGTCCGATGGCTTTTTTAGCAGAGCAAGCAAATGGTGTTGCCTCTGATGGATATAACAGAATCATGGAAATAATGCCAACAGAGCTACACCAAAGAGTACCCTTTATTTGTGGGAGCAAAAACATGGTAGAAAAAGCAGAAGAATTTATGCAAAAATTCAAATAATAAACATCTTCTATTTCACTATAAATTATCAAAAAGCAAACTTCTTGTAGAACCGTTTAATTATGTTTAAATTTACATGCACAAAAAGTATATAAACTCTTAAAACATAAAAAATGGCTTTTAAATTACCAGAATTAGGTTATGCGTACGACGCATTAGCACCAAATATTGATGCAAGAACTATGGAAATTCACCATACAAAACATCACAATGGATATACCACAAAATTAAACGGAGCAATTGAAGGAACAGCATTAGAAGGAAAATCTATTGAAGATATCTTATCCAATTTAGACATGAGCAATGGTGCTGTTAGAAATAATGGTGGTGGATTTTACAATCACTCATTATTCTGGTCAGTAATGAATCCGAATGACAAAGGAACACTATCTGGAGAATTAAAAGATGCTATTGAAGCTGCTTTTGGTTCTGAAGAAGCTTTTATGGACGCTTTTTCTAAAGCTGCTGCAACTCAATTTGGTTCTGGATGGGCTTGGTTGTGTGTTCAGCAAGATGGAAAGGTTTCGGTTTGTTCGACTCCAAATCAAGACAATACTTTAATGCCTGGTGTTGGCTGTGGAGGAACTCCAATTTTAGGATTGGATGTTTGGGAACACGCCTATTATCTTAACTACCAAAACAGAAGACCTGACTATATCAGTGCCTTTTTTAATGTAGTCAACTGGAATGAAGTAGCAAAACGTTTTGCGGCTGCAAAGTAATCTCTAGTTTTCTTATTGAAACTTAATAAAAAATCCGAAGCAAAAGCTTCGGGTTTTTTATTAGAATTGTTTTAAAATTTGAATCCGCTCTTTAATTGGTGGATGAGTTGCAAACAAACCATTGAAAAAAGAAACTACAGATTTGCGCTCTTTCTTCTTTGTTGGATGCTCTATAAATAGCTGTGCAACATCGGCTCTTTTTACCGCTTCAATCCATGGGTCTTCAGAAATTTTTCGCAAAGCATTTGCCAAAGCCAACGGCTTTTTTGTCATTTGGGCAGCGCCTGCATCGGCTAAAAACTCTCGTTTTCGCGACAAAGAAAATCTAAAAAAGGAAGACAATAGAAGTCCAACAACACCTAAAAGTAAGATGACAAAAACAGCGCCTCCTTCTTTTTTACCTCGGCTCCCGCCTCTTCCGTAGAGCACTGATCTAAAGGCCAATTCGGTTACAAAAGCAAAAATACCTACGAAAATAATTGACACAATTAAAAGGCGTACATCTCGATTGATAATATGTGTGAGTTCATGCGCAATTACTGCTTCCAACTCTTCGTCATCCAATTTGTTTATAATTCCTCGAGACAGTGTTACCGCAAATGTTTTATCGGTTAATCCACTAGCATATGCATTTAAAGAATCATCTTCAATCAAAAAAATCTGAGGCATCTTCATTCCTTGAGAAATACAAAGGTTTTCAACCAAATTATACACTCTCTTGTCCTCTTTCCTAGCTAATGATTTTGCTCCAGTTGCCTTTTGAATCATTGAGGAATGAGAAAACCATGCGATCAAAAACCAAACAGTAACTCCGATTAAAACAAAAGGAATCGTTGTTAAAAAGGAAGTATTTATTGCTGAAAGAGGAACTACTGTTCCTTCCTCTGCTACATAATAAATAGAAATGAAAAAAAAGAGCCAAACCAATCCAAGTAATAATAGTGGAAAAGCAATAAGGAGCGCAATCGATTTGTAATTGTTTCTCCTTATTTGAGATTGTAAACCAACATATTTCATGGTTTAAAAACTAATTTTTGGCGCTTCGTCTAATTGCTTTCTCTGGGCAACACCTAAGTCAAACATTGGTTCTTTTTTGAAAGAGAACATGCCCGCAATCACATTAGAAGGAAAAGTTTCTACGGCATTGTTAAATTCTTTTGTGGAAGAATTAAAAAATCTTCTCACCGCAGACAATTTATTTTCAATGTCAGAAATCTCTTCCTGAAACTGCATAAAGTTGCTGCTTGCCTTTAAATCTGGATAGGCTTCTACCGCAATATTCAGTCCACTTAAAGCGGAGGTTAATTGATTTTCTGCTGCTATTTTCTCACTGATCGTCGCTGCATTTATAGCTCCAGATCTTGCAGCTGTTACATTTGTCAAAACCTTTTCTTCATGCTTCATATACCCTTTCACAGTATCTAATAATTGGGGAATTAAATCATGACGTTGTTTTAGTTGCACATCGATATCTGCAAAAGCATTTTCTCTGTTGTTTCGCAACTTCACTAATCGGTTATAATAGGAAACAAGAAGCAATAACAAGATAACAACGGATACTACGATAATAATTGTTGTTGACATAGAAATTTATTTTTTGAGTTTCTCAAAGATAACTGTTTCTTAAAAAGCAAACAAATGGTATTAATAGGCTCTTTTGTTATTGCCTTCATAGAAGTTAATGAATGCTTGATTCACGACCCGATTTCCTCCTGGTGTTGGATAATTTCCTGTGAAATACCAATCTCCCAAATTGTCTGGACATGCCTTATGTAGGTTCTCAACAGATTGATAAATAACTTCAATTTCTGCTTTGATATCTTTTGTTTTTAACATTTCTGCAATTTTTTCGGAAATTTCTGCTGATGTAAAAGGCGCATAAATTTCTTTCACATAATTGATAATTTCTACATCTGCTTTTCCGTGTTGTGCTTTCGATTTTTTATAAACGTCATCTACAATACTATATTGATTGGTGTCTTTTAGTAATTCGATCGCTGCTTTAAAAGCGATAAAAGCATCAATCCTAGCCATATCGATTCCATAACAATCTGGATACCGTATTTGTGGTGCAGAAGAAACGACAATAATTTTCTTAGGTTCCAGTCTGTCTAATATTTTGATAATACTTTTCTTCAACGTAGTTCCGCGGACGATACTATCATCGATAATTACCAAATTGTCTGTTGGTTTTACTACTCCATAGGTAACATCATATACATGTTCTATTAAATCATCTCTACTGCTATCATCGGCAATAAAGGTTCTTAATTTTACATCTTTAATTGCGATCTTTTCGAAACGAGCTCTTTCCGATAAAATTTGGGTCACTCTTTCAGCAGATAATGCTTTTCCTCCTGCTAAAATTTTTGCTGTTTTTTGTTGGTTTAATAAATCTTCTGCTGCTTCTGTCATTCCATAGAATGAGGTCTCTGCAGTATTCGGAATGTATGAAAACACCGTGTTTGCAATGTCTGAATCGATCGAATTTAAAATCTGTGGAAATACGAGTTTTCCTAAATTTTTACGTTCTTCATAGATGCTTGCATCACTTCCTCTCGAAAAGTAAATCCGTTCAAAAGAACAGGATTTTTTCTCTTGCTGTTCTAATACAGATTCAATGGAAGTTTTTCCATTTTTCTTAATAATTAGAGCATGTCCTCTTTCCAATTCTTTAACCGCTTCAATCTTCACATTAAAAACCGTTTGTATCACGGGTCTTTCGGATGCAACTACAACAACTTCGTCATCTTCATAGAAAAAAGTAGGTCGAATTCCATTGGGGTCTCTTAAAACAAAAGCATCTCCATGTCCTACTAGGCCTGCCATGGCATAACCACCATCCCAGTTTTTTGCAGATCTTTTTAAAACATTTTGTAAGTCTAAATTTTCTTCAATAAAAGGGGACGCATCTTTTTTACTAAAGCCTTGTTCTTTTGCTCTTGCATACAAACTGGCAACCTCATCTTCCAAAAAGTGTCCTATTTTCTCCATCACAGTTACCGTATCTGTAAACTCTTTTGGATGTTGTCCCAATTCAACTAACTCTTCCAACAATTGTGTAGAATTGGTCATGTTAAAATTACCAGCAACAATTAAGTTTTGATGACGCCAGTTACTTTGTCGCATAAAAGGGTGCACACTCTCAATACTATTTTTACCAAAAGTACCATAACGAACGTGTCCAAGAAATAAGTTTCCAATATAGGGCATGTTTTCTTCTTGCCAATTAACATTATCTTTTTTATCAGGATTTTGTTCAAAAACACCGTTGAGTCGTTCGTTTATTTGTCCAAATATATCTTGTATGGGTTGCGATTTATTAGATCGAACTCTACTCACATATCTTGTTCCAGGGGCTACATTAAATTTTACACTTGCAAAACCAGCTCCGTCTTGACCACGATTGTGCTGTTTCTCCATTAACAAATACATTTTATTAATTCCGTAAAAAGCGGAACCGTATTTATCTTTATAAAATTGTAAAGGTTTTTTTAATCGAACAAGTGCAATTCCACATTCGTGTTTAATAGCGTCACTCATTGGTAGTTTGGTTTTAGTTGTGTGTTGTTAATCTTTCTGTTATTGTAAAAAAAAATCCGTAGTCGAAACTGCGGATTAAAATTAAGATAATTTTATATCAAATTGGGTTAAATCTTTAAAAGCTTGCAAACGAGCTTTAACTTCATCTGCAGTGAGCGTTTGCATTCGGTCTGTTCCAAACTTCTCTACACAGAAAGAAGCCAAGTTAGCACCAAATATAATGGCATTTTTCATGTTTTCGAAAGAAATGTCTTCGGTTTTTGCTAAATACCCACAAAAACCTCCTGCAAATGTGTCTCCTGCTCCGGTTGGATCAAAAACTTCAGCCAATGGTAATGCTGGTGCATAAAACATTTTCTCCTCATGAAACAACAACGCACCATGTTCTCCTTTTTTAATCACGACATATTTTGGCCCCATTGAATGGATCTTTTTAGCAGCATTTACTAAAGAATATTCTCCAGAAAGTTGTCTCGCTTCTTCATCATTAATGGTAATGACATCTACTCTTTTTAAAACCGTATGTAAATCTTGTAAAGCAATGTCCATCCAAAAATTCATGGTATCTAAAACAACTAATTTTGGACTTTCTGTCATTTGGTCTAAAACAGAGGCTTGTGTTAGTGGGTGTAAATTCCCCAACATTACAATCCCTGCATCCTTAAAGTTTTCTGGAACAACGGGTGCAAATTTTTCAAGCACATTTAATTCTGTGATTAAAGTATCTCGGGAGTTCATATCATTATGATATTTTCCACTCCAGAAAAAAGTCTTTCCTTCTTGTACAACTTCAACACCGTCGGTATTAATTCCTTTTGCATTCATCATTTCTAAATATGAAGCAGGAAAATCTCCTCCTACGACAGAAACAACACCTGTTTCTACACCAAATTGGCTTGCTGACAATCCGATATAAGACCCAGAACCGCCTAAAATTTTATCTGTTTTCCCAAAAGGGGTTTCAATTGCATCAAAAGCGACCGTTCCAACTGCTAATAGTTTGCTCATTTCTTATATTTTATGCGTAATTTTGCAGGGTGCAAAAAACGCTTTTTTTAAAGCCGTAAAAATAAGTTTAAAAAATGACTATCAAAGAAATACAAGAAGAAATTATTGATGAGTTTTCTATGTTTGATGATTGGATGGATCGGTACCAATATATTATAGACTTAGGGAAATCGTTGCCCATAATTGAATCAAAATTTAAATTAGATGAAAATTTAATTAAAGGCTGCCAATCTAAAGTTTGGTTGTATTCTGAGTTAGAAAATGATATGATAAAATACACCGCAGACAGCGATGCTATTTTAACAAAAGGAATTGCGGCACTGCTAATACGGGTGTATTCTGGGCAGAAACCCAATGATATCTTAACAGCAGAAACTCGTTTTATCGATGAAATTGGACTTAAAGAACACTTAAGTCCTACACGAGCAAATGGCTTGGTTTCGATGATTAAACAAATAAAAATGTATGCAATTGCGCAACAAACAAGATTAGAAAATTAATATTTTACAAAATGACAGATAAAGAATTAGAAGAAATTGGAGATAAAATTGTACGTGTTTTAAAGACCATTTATGATCCAGAAATTCCTGTAGATATTTATGAATTAGGATTAATTTATGATGTTTTTGTTTCTGAAGAAAACAATGCAAAAATATTAATGACGTTGACCTCTCCAAACTGTCCCGTTGCGGAAAGTTTACCCGTTGATATCGAAGAGAAAGTAAAATCGATCGCAGAAATCAATAGTTGTGAAGTAGAAATTACTTTTGACCCTACCTGGACGCAAGAAATGATGAGTGAAGAAGCAAAACTAGAATTGGGAATGCTTTAAGTGAATTTTGTCCTTAGCAAAACCAAAAAAAAATTCATGAAACTCTTTTGAAAAATCGGGGTTCCATGTTAATTTTTAAACTTAAAAAAATGGAAAAAGAAATCATCAACCGTGTTGCAAATAGTAAACTGAAGACTTTTGATCTTGAGGAAATTTATCCTGAAGGAAAAAGAGTTTTATTTGATATTAAAGATTGGTTGTTTGAAGAAATTATTTTAAAGGAAGTCGACTTTAGAGTTTCCGTTAAAAATCACGATTGGTCGCAATACAAAAACTCTTTTGTTGCAGTGCATTGCTCTGTAGACGCCATTATTCCATCGTGGGCTTTTATGTTGGTTGCTGCTGAAATAACGCCGTTTGCGAGCAAGGTTGTTATTGGCGATTTAACCTTATTAGAAACCGTAATTTATCAAGAATTATTGGAATTTATCGATTTCAAGCCTTTTGTAGATGCGCCTGTTATTATAAAAGGCTGTGCCGAAAAACCAATTCCCAATAGTGCTTTTGCTTTTTTAATTCGTAAATTACAACCGATTGCAGCTTCTATTTTATTTGGAGAAGCCTGTTCTACGGTGCCGCTTTACAAAGCAAAAAAATAATCTATTTATCGGAAGCTTTAAAATAATAATAAAACGACTTAACAAAGCCTAAAAAGAATTTTTTTCAACCTTTCTTTCGTTTAAGAATAAGACTACCTCCAACTTAAAACTTTGATCCAAAAAACTAAATAAGGAATGTATTTCTTCAAAAAAATGAAAATGAAAAAATCACTCTTCTCAGTTCTATTTCTAAGCATTGGCTTTTTCGCACATGCGCAAACTGCTGAAGAACTCAAAAAAGAGCAAGCACCTAAAAAGGTACAAGTTGCAAAACTAAAAGGAGAAATTGCAGCCTTACAATTAAAAATTGATGCACTTCCTGGCTGGAGAATCGGCGCTTTCGGAACCATTGGCGGGAGTCTTTCAGGCTTTAAAAATTGGTACTCGAAAACAGCACCCAATGCAAGTGCTGGAAATATTGGAATCACCATCAATGGGTTTGCAAATCTAATTCAAGAAGATTTTTTTTGGAAAAATTCTGGAGCCCTAAATTTAGGTTGGGTTCAACTAGACGATAAATCGATCGATGGAGATGAGGGGTTCGAAACCGCCACCGATATTTTTACGATCACTTCACTGTATGGAAAACGAATCAATAAAAAATGGGCAGCTTCTGCTTTGATTGAATACAGAACTTCCATAATTGATAATTTTAACGACCCCGGTTATTTAGATTTTGGGGGTGGTTTTACCTGGACACCCAACATCAAATTGGCTGTTGTAATTCACCCTGGAAATTACAATTTTGTTTATAGCAAAGGGGAAACTGTTTTTGAATCTTCTTTAGGGGCAAAAATAGTTGCAGATTATACAACGAAAGTTAAAAAATTGAGCATAAAGTCAAATTTGTCAATCTATCAAAGTTATCAAAGTGCTAACTTATCTAACTGGACATTGACCAATGCGCTTGGGTATACATTGTTTGAAAAAATCGGCCTTGGTTTCGAACTCGGTTTGCGTCAAAACAAACAAGAGGCTTTAAACAATGCATTAATAACAACTACAAATGCAACATTTGAAACGGTGGACAATATAGTGCAATCCTATTGGCTATTGGGAATGAGTTATGCATTCTAAAAAAACAAAAAAACCTCAAGTTAGATTCCTTGAGGTTTTTAAAATTTATTAGTGATTTATTTTTGATGATTATGCAGTATACTCATCATATAAAAAATTGTTGTATGGGAAACGCTCAACATGAATGCGTTTTACTTCGTCGTATGTTTTCTCTTTGAAGTCCTCTAAATTATCTTTATTTAAGGCAGAAATAAAAATACTCGCTACATCATCATCGTTCATCCACGTTTTTTGCCAATCTTCTAGCGTAAAATGTGCTTTTGTTTTTTGAGTAATTAAATCATCTTCAGCAATCGTTTCGTGACGGTAAGCATCAATTTTATTAAACACCATTACCGTAGGTTTATTGGCGCAATTGATATCTGCTAAAACTGAATTTACGGAAGCAATATGATCTTCAAAATTTGGATGCGATATATCTACAACATGCAATAACAAATCTGCCTCACGAACCTCATCCAATGTCGATTTAAAAGATTCGACGAGCTGTGTTGGTAGTTTTCTTATAAAACCAACCGTGTCTGTCATCAAAAAGGGAATGTTTTTAATAACTACTTTTCGAACGGTTGTATCTAAGGTCGCAAACAATTTATTTTCAGCAAAAACAGCACTTTTACTGATTACATTCATCAAGGTCGATTTTCCAACATTGGTATACCCTACCAAAGCAACACGCACCATTTTTCCACGATTTTTTCTCTGAACCGCCATTTGTTTGTCTATGGTAAGTAACTTCTTTTTAAGGACGGCTATTTTATCCCGAATGATTCGCCTATCTGTTTCAATTTCTGTTTCACCAGGTCCACGCATACCTATTCCCCCTTTTTGTTTGTCTAAGTGGGTCCAAAGCCTGGTTAATCGGGGTAATAAATATTGGTGTTGTGCTAATTCTACTTGTGTTTTTGCTGAGCTTGTTTGTGCCCTTTGCGCAAAAATGTCTAAGATTAAATTGGTTCTATCTAAAATTTTGCAGTCCAAAACTTTTTCAATATTCCGTATTTGGGCTGGAGATAGTTCATCATCAAAGATAGCCGTACCAATCCCTTTTGCATCTATATAATTTTTAACTTCCTCCAACTTCCCTCCCCCTAAAAAAGTTTTTGGGTTCGGCTTCTCCATCTTCTGAACAAAGCGTTTTACAGTAACTCCTCCAGCGGTTTCTGTTAAAAACTCAAGCTCGTCTAGGTACTCTGTGGATTTTGTTTCGTCTTGTTGTTGGGTAATTACACCAATTAAAACGGCTTTTTCTGATATTGCTTCTCTTTGATCTATCATAGGCTACAAAAGTAAAACAAATCTTGCTGTTTCAACACAAAAAACCCCAATACAAATTGGGGCTTTTTTCAATAATTCAAATTAATAACACACTATTTACTTCTTCTTTTTCATAACACAACTACCAAGGTAGCGCATTGCAAAGATAATTCCAAAGGCCAATGCCCAGATAAACTTAAGGTTATCAAAATAAATTCTTTGTGTTATGATATCCATTCAAAAAACTTTGACTAGTTCTAAAGTCAATAGAGAATTCCTCAACGAGACAAGAATAACTCTTATTTTTTCGCTTGCTGATTAAAGGCGTCTCGCAACTTCTGGTCGTTTAAGATGTATTTTTTGTATTTCCCGTCTTTGTATCTGTAATAAATAAAAATGGGCATCCATAAAAAAGAGAAATAGAAAATTCCTAACCCCATTACGATTTGGGCTTTTGGATGATCAATTTGAAGGAGGTAAACACCAATTGCTACCCAACAAACAAAAATTACAAACATTATTTTTAAAAGGATTTTCATCTTACAAAATTACAAAAGTTCTATGAATTTGGTTAAAATTCAATCTAATTGTTCCAGAAAAATCAAGAGTTATCTTTCAGCCTGTATTATTTTTTTGACAGGACATCTGTCCCTAAATAACCATCATTTTTATTGAAGTACCAAGCTCTTTCTTTTGGCATTTTTATATC
This sequence comes from uncultured Polaribacter sp., assembly GCA_943787375.1. Classification (GTDB taxonomy): domain Bacteria; phylum Bacteroidota; class Bacteroidia; order Flavobacteriales; family Flavobacteriaceae; genus Polaribacter. Next base: position 532,993 of record CALSME010000002.1, on the reverse strand, counting down.
ATGAATCGTTTCTAAGCCCGTTAACAAAATGTACTCGCCACGCTCTTTTTGTTCTTTAAAAAACTGATAGACTTCCATTGCGTAGGTTTTTGGATCGAAATAAAAGTACCACGTATCTTTTCCAACTTCTTTGGTGTAGCTTACTTTTAAAACCAAATATTCTTTTCCTTTAAAGGTTTTTATGGTTGTTTTTTGATGAATAATTGTGCCTTCATCTTTTAGTTTCATCGGCAAACCATACAAATAGGTATAATAATTTTTGTACAAATTTGCACGCTCACAGCTTAATTTGTGTTTCTTTAAGAGTGCTTCTGAAGGGGTTGTATTTCCGTTGACTGCGATCCGACAGATTCCTTTATCAACTGTATATTGAGTAATTACCCCGTCTTTGATTGCTTTTACTAAAAAGTGCTCTTGAGGAAGATCTATTTCTATATAACTCTTTCTAGGACTACTTTTGGGTGTTTTCATGGTTACCAAAAAAGCGCCTTTAAAGGTATCCCAATTTCCATTTGGATCATGAAACTGAATGGATTTCTCTAACAGTTGATTTCCTGTAAGTGTTTGGGAAAAAGAAACAAATGCAGAAAAGAGTAATAAAATTATAACTATTTTTTTCATATTTTAAAAGTACAAAAAATCCCGCAAAAGCGGGATGTAATGTTTTTATGTTTGAATCACTTATTTGAGACCTAATTCTTTGAGTTGGTCATTATCTAAAATTGCAGGAGCATCAATCATCACATCTCGTCCAGAATTGTTTTTCGGAAATGCGATAAAGTCTCTAATGGTTTCTTGGCCGCCTAAAATTGCCACCAATCGATCCAATCCGAAAGCCAAACCTCCATGAGGTGGTGCACCATATTCAAAAGCATCCATTAAGAATCCAAATTGTGCTTTGGCATCTTCTTCAGAAAAACCTAAATGGCGCAACATGGTTGCTTGTATTTGCTTATCGTGAATACGAATAGATCCTCCTCCAATTTCATTTCCATTTAAAACCAAATCGTAAGCATTTGCTTTTACGGCTCCTGGATCGGTATCTAACAATTCCAATTGCCCGGGTTTTGGTGAGGTAAATGGATGGTGCATGGCATGGTAGTGCCCCGTTTCTTCGTCGAGTTCCAGCAAAGGAAAATCAATCACCCACAAAGGAGCAAATACCTTTGGATCTCTCAATCCTAGTCGCTCCGCCAACTCCATTCTTAAAGCAGATAATTGGGCTCTTACTTTATTAGTTTCACCTGATAACACACAGACTAAATCTCCAGGTTTTGCATTGGTTGCGGCTGCCCATTTGGCAAGGTCTTCTTGATCGTAAAATTTATCAACTGAAGATTTAAACGTTCCATCGTCATTTACACGACAATACACCATGCCTAAAGCACCCACTTGTGGCCTTCTAACCCAGTCAATTAATTTATCTATTTCTTTTCTTGTGTAGGCATTTCCCCCTGGCACTGCAATTCCAACCACCAATTCAGCGTTATTAAAAACACCAAATTCTTTGTGTTGTGCAACCGCATTTAACTCGCCAAACTCCATTCCAAAACGAATGTCTGGTTTGTCGTTTCCGTACATTTTCATAGCATCGTCATACAGCATTCGTGGGAATTCTGCGACTTCAACTCCGTTGATTTCTTTTAGCAAATGACGGGTCAATCCTTCAAAAATATTTAAAATATCTTCTTGTTCAACAAAAGCCATTTCACAGTCAATCTGGGTGAATTCCGGCTGTCTGTCTGCACGTAAATCTTCATCTCTAAAGCATTTTACAATCTGAAAATACTTATCCATTCCACCCACCATCAATAATTGCTTGAATGTTTGTGGCGATTGTGGCAAGGCATAAAACTGCCCTTCATTCATTCGCGAAGGCACTACAAAATCTCTTGCTCCCTCTGGAGTTGATTTTATTAAATATGGTGTTTCAACCTCAATAAATTCTTGATTAGAAAGATACTTTCTAACCTCCATAGAAACCTTATGACGAAAGATCAAACTGTCTTTCACAGGGTTTCTTCTAATGTCTAAATATCTGTATTTCATTCTGATGTCTTCTCCTCCATCAGTAGTGTCTTCAATCGTAAAAGGGGGCGTTAATGCTTTGTTTAAAATTTCTAATTTAGAAACCAATACTTCAACATTCCCTGTTGTCATTTTAGCGTTTTTAGACTCACGCTCAATCACAGTACCAGTAACTTGTATTACAAATTCTCTTCCTAAAGATTTTGCTTTGTCGATCATTGCAGTAGGTGTACGCGATTCATCAAAAATCAATTGCGTAATTCCGTAACGGTCCCGTAAATCTACCCAAACCATAAACCCTTTATCACGCGATTTCTGAACCCAACCTGCTAAGGTTACCTCTGTATTGATGTGCGATGCTCTTAACTCGCCACAAGAATGACTTCTATACATTTCTTTTGAAATTTTAAGTTGCAAAATTAGACATTTTCAATTGAATAATAATGCTTTGGGCGTTCATTTCTAAAGAGAAATGCCCCGCTTTTCGCACTCGCATCCCGCAAAAAGCGGAAGCGCTCAAACAATTGCTGCAATCGGTAACGCAAAATTCGTCCAATTCTTCGTAAATTTGTCCTTATGAGTGTTGTAAATATTCAAGAAAAATTCAATTTGTTTTCAGACCATTGGTCTCCAAAAAAAGTAGGCGAACTTAATGGGCAACAAATTCTATTGGCAAAATTAAAAGGGGAATTTGTATATCATACCCACGAACATGAAGATGAGTTTTTTATGGTCATCAAAGGGTGTTTGGTTATTGAAATGCAGGCAAAAACAGTGACGTTGAACGAGGGTGAATTTTATATTGTTCCTAAAGGAGTTGCACACAAACCCATAGCCAAAGAAGAAGTGCACATCCTGTTGTTTGAACCTCTTTCTATAAAACACACTGGAGAAGTCATTGCAAATATTACAGTAGAAACCTACGAAGCGATTTAAAAACGATGAGCAAATTATATTTAGTACCCACACCAATAGGAAATTTAGAAGACATGACTTTTAGGGCTATTCGCGTGCTAAAAGAAGTCGCTTTTATTTTAGCAGAAGACACTCGTACCAGTGGAAAACTCTTAAAGCATTTTGAGATTGCTACGCAAATGCACAGTCATCACATGCACAATGAGCACAAGTCTATTGAAGGAATTTTAAAACGCATACAAGCAGGAGAAACCTGTGCACTTATTTCAGATGCGGGGACACCTGCAATTTCTGATCCTGGTTTTTTACTGACAAGGGCCTGTGTAGAAAATAATATCGAAGTAGATTGTTTGCCAGGAGCCACTGCATTTGTCCCTGCGTTGGTCAATTCTGGGTTGCCCAATGACAAGTTTGTTTTTGAAGGTTTTTTGCCAGTTAAAAAAGGAAGACAAACCCGTTTGCTTTTATTGGCAGAAGAAACAAGAACCATCATTTTTTATGAATCACCACATAAATTGGTTAAAACACTCGGGCACTTTGCCGAATATTTTGGCGAAGATAGACAGGTTTCTGTTTCCAGAGAACTCTCCAAAATGTTTGAAGAAACCATTCGAGGAACTGCCACTGAAGTGCTAGCACACTATACCGCAAAACCACCAAAAGGAGAAATTGTTGTAATTGTTGAGGGTAAAAAGTAAAATATTGTATAAATTTACTAATCAAATAAAAGTCATAAATAGTGGTTCTAAAAGAAAAAATATCAATAGAAAATTTTGAAGATAAAAAATTCAAAATTAGGCTTATAGAATCAAAAAAAGACACAGAAGCTGCTTTTACACATTATTTACATAATTATAGAAACGGAGTTTCTCAGTTTTATAAGCCTGATGCTTTAGAACATGTGAAAAAATTATTTAATTATAGGTTTCCAAGACAGGAAGTCACAGAAAAAGTAGCCGAAGAAGCGTTACAATATTTAATCTTTCAACAAGAAAACGTCCCTTTTCCCGCACCTAAAAAACCTGACTTTAAATTCATCGATCTTTTCGCTGGAATTGGAGGCTTTAGATTGGCGTTTCAAAACCTTAAAGGAAAATGCGTTTTTACAAGCGAATGGGATAAATATTCAAAACAAACATATCGTGCAAATTTTGGAGAAGTTCCATTTGGAGATATAACAAAAAAAGAAACTAAAGATTATATCCCAGACGGGTTTGATGTATTATGTGCTGGATTTCCATGTCAAGCATTTTCAATAGCAGGAAAACGTGGTGGATTTGAAGATACTAGAGGAACATTGTTTTTTGATGTTGCTGAAATCATAAAAAACAAGAAACCTAAGGCAATTTTTTTAGAAAATGTGAAAGGTTTAAGAAGTCATGATAAAGGAAAGACGTTAGCAACAATTCTAAATGTTTTAAGAGAAGATTTGGGTTATTTTGTTCCTAAACCAGAAATCATGAATGCAAAGGAATTTGGTGTTCCACAAAATAGAGAGCGCATTTTTATTGTTGGCTTTAGAAAAGATTTAGGGATTACTGAATTTGAATACCCTAAACCAATTAAGAAAAAACCAACTATTAAAAATATTTTGGAATCTGAAACAGTATCGGTTAAATATTATTTATCTGAAACCTATGTAAATACCCTACGAAATCATAAAGCAAGACACGCAAGTAAAGGAAATGGCTTTGGATACGAAATAATTCCAGATACAGGAACTGCAAACGCAGTTGTTTGTGGGGGAATGGGAAGAGAAAGAAACTTAGTGTATGATTTTCGACTTAAAAATTTCACTCCAATAACACATATAACTGGAGAAGTTAATAAAGAGGGAATTCGAAAAATGACTCCGAGAGAATGGGCAAGGTTACAAGGTTTTCCTGATGATTATAAAATTGTAGTATCCGATACTCAAGCATATAAACAATTTGGGAACTCAGTTGCCGTTCCTGCAATTCAAGCAACAGCAGATAAGATTATAGAAAAACTTAAACTATATGATTACAGGAAATAAAGGCGAATGGAGTGAAATTTACACGCTATTTAAATTACTTGGCGACAAACAATTATTTCTTGGAAATAAAGATATTGAAAAACTAGAGGGTGTCGTTTATCCTATTTTACGTGTTTTAAGGAAAGAAAATAATGGAGATTTTGAGTACTCAATTCAAGACGAAATTATACTTATTTCTGGTGGAGAGAAAGTATTGAAAATTGCTATTTCAGAATTTAAAGAAAAGGCAAAGTTCTTACTTGAAAAAATAAAAGCAAATAAAAAAAGAACTTTTTCCGTTCCAAAGATTGAAGAATTTATGCAATCTATAAATTGCCTTTCTCTAAAAGCAGATTCCAAAGCAAAAACGGATATTACGATTGTTGTTCATGACCAAAGAACAAACCAGCAACCAACTTTAGGGTTTAGTATCAAATCTCAATTAGGTAGTCCTTCTTCATTACTTAACGCAGGTAAAACGACAAACTTTATTTACAGGGTTTATAATCAGAAATTAAATAAAATAGATATTCAAAAGATTAATTCAATTGACTCAAGGAGTAAAATAATGGATAGAATTAATTCGGTTTTACAATCAGAAGGAAAATTTAATTTTGTAAAAACTGAAAGACTAATATTCTCGAATAATTTAATTCTTATTGACAGTAAACTTCCAGAAATATTATCTCAAATCGTTTATGAATTTTATTCTAGTGATAAATCAAGTGTTTCAGATTTAGTAGAAAGCACTACTAATAAAAACCCTCTAGGTTTTGATGTTTCTAATGAACATAAATTTTACGAATATAAAATTAAACGCTTTTTAACTGACATTGCTTTAGGAATGATGCCTTCTAAAGTTTGGACAGGACAATATGACGCAACTGGTGGATATCTGATAATAAAAGAAAACGGAGATGTTTTATGTTATCATATTTACAATAGAAATGAATTTGAAGACTACTTATTTAATAATACAAAATTAGATACAGCAAGTTCAAACAGACATGATTTTGGTTTGATTTATGAAGAAAATGGAAAGTTATATTTTAAACTGAATTTGCAAATCAGATTTAAAAAATAAAACCCTCTTCAAAAGATGACATTAGTCCTTTCAATATAACTCTAATATCTTTATTGGGATTTATGTTTTAAAATTAAAAAATTATTGGCAGAAGAAACAAGAACCATCATTTTTTATGAATCACCACATAAATTGGTTAAAACACTCGGGCACTTTGCCGAATATTTTGGCGAAGATAGACAGGTTTCTGTTTCCAGAGAACTCTCCAAAATGTTTGAAGAAACCATTCGAGGAACTGCCACTGAAGTGCTAGCACACTATACCGCAAAACCACCAAAAGGAGAAATTGTTGTAATTGTTGAGGGTAAAAAGTAAAATATTTTATACAATAAACCCGTTTACACCTCTTCTTTCGGGCCTTCATTTTTAAAATCTGAAACCGTTTTTGCAATCACAGCATCCGTTCTTTCTAAACTGATATCATATTTTGGATTCAGTCCTTTTTTCTCTGGGAAATTTTCGATCATCACTGTGGAAGATGGAAACGCAAAATCTACGCCTAATTCTTTTGCCAATTTTACAATTGCAATGTGCATTCTATGCTTTGAAGATTGCTCGATACCCCAAGCCAAACTTTTAAAATAAACATTGACGGTAATTAATAGTGCCGAATCTCCAAATCCCGTAAACTCAACGTTATAAGAATCTGAACGGGTTTCTGGATGTGCAATAATAATTTCTCGAACTCCCTTTACAAAAGCTTCAATTAACTCTGGAGGCGTATCATACCGCAATCCTAAATTGGTATGGTATCTTCTAAACAAGCGCAATCCTTTGTTGTTAATTACAATTTCCGACAATTTACTATTCGGAATTTGATACACCGAGGTATCTGCAGCTCGCACACTGGTAGAACGAAAGCCAACTTTTTCTACGGTTCCAACAACTTCACCCGCTTCAATCCAATCTTCAATATGGAAGGGCTTGTCCAAGAAAATCATGATAGTTCCAATCAAGTTTCTCACCGTATCCTGGGATGCCAATGCAAATGCCAAACCACCGATCGTAGCTCCTGCTAACATGGTAGTGGTATCTACTCCTAACAAAGCAAGCAATCTAAATCCTCCGACAACGATGACCAAACCAGTAAAAAGGTTATCTAATATTGGTACCAATTGATCGTCCAACCTTCCGTGAGTCCCTTCTGTAAACACTTTATAAATTTGCATGAAAACTTGAACCATCTTTAAAAATACATAGATCCAAAAGACAACAATGGCAATATTGATTGCTTTAAAAACAAACGTATTAATTTCCAATCCAAATTGAAGCGATGCAAATACTTTGTCGAAAAAAGCAAACACAACCAACAAACTGAGAGGGTGTGCTAATTTCTTTAATACTTTATTAATTTCTAAATTGGTGTTTTTTGTAATTTGATGCTGGAGTTTCTTCAACACAAAAAAGGCTGCTTTCTTGGCAATTAGAAAAAGAATCCATGCCAATAGAAACATTAATAAGACACCAATCCATTGCCAAATCTCGATAGTCAATAGTTTTTTATGTCCATAATCTGGCATACTACTTTGGAGTTTATCTACATACCACGGGAAAATTTCTTTGTAAATCTGATCAATTTTAGAAACGGTCTCTGCCGAATAGTACCAATTATTATTTATCTTTTCTACAGAAATTTCTGGCATTCTTTGTGGAAACAATACATATTTATAAGAGGCCGAATACCCAATAGTATCGTTATAATTTGGATCTGAGGAGATTTTATTAAAATCGACAAACAACCCTTTACCATCTAAAATCTTTTTTAATTTAATCGCTTTTAGTATCGCAACCTTATCCGTGTATCCAGAAATAGTTTTTGCTGCTTTTTCAGGTTGATAAGAGTCTTCTTGTAAGAAAAATAAGTGCGTGTAAATCGTTGCATATGGATTGCTAATATCTACTCGTGTACTGTCTTGAGCACTCGAAATAAAAGGAATCAAAAAGAATAACCAGAGAAATTTTTTCATTTTAAATGTATTAAACCGTTGTGTAACAGAAATGCAAATTTAAACCTTTTCAAAAATGTAGGGTCAAAGAGATGTAAATAAAAAAACAAAAATAACATGAAAAATTTAATCTGTATTTTAATCTTGGTATTTTCCACCACATTTTCAACACAGGCTCAAAAGAAAAGAGGGCATAAAGGTTCGGAAATGACCACCGCACAACAAGCAACATTAAAAGTCAAACAAATGACGTTGGCGTTGGATTTAAATGCGAAGCAACAAAAAGAAATTATGCCTTTAATTACAAGAAAAATTGAGGTTGCAAAGGAAATGAAAGCTGCAAAAGAAGAACACAGAAAATCAGAAAAGAGACCGAGTGGAGATGCCATTTTTGCAATGAAAAACAACTACTTGGATGCTCAAATTATGATGAAAAATAAGATGAAGCAAATTTTAACTGCGTCACAATTTCAGAAATTCGAAAAAATGGCTAAAACAAAAAAACGAATGGCTGCAAAGAAAATGAAACACCAAAAAGGGAAAAGAGGAAAAAAAAGAGGAAGTAAAAAATAACGATCCTGCTGGTTCTTTATTTTTAATTAAAAACTCGGTTTCTTAAATGAAGTCGAGTTTTTTTTGTCCTCAAAAAATGTGCAAAAAAAATTACTTTTTATTCTTTCACCCAACTCGAATATTCCACATAATTATTGGCAATTCTATTAATTTCTCCAGAAATAAGTTCTTGCGAAATATCTTTTACTTTCTTTGCAGGAATCCCTGCATAGATACTACCGCTCTCTACCGTTGTGTTTTTGGTAACCACTGCACCTGCAGCAATAATTGAGTTCGATTCAATAGTACAATCGTCCATAATAACACTTCCCATTCCTATCAAAACATTGTCGTGAATTGTACAACCATGCACAATCGCATTGTGGCCAACAGAAACATTATTTCCTATTGTGGTTGGTGATTTTTGATAGGTTGCATGAATAACAGCACCGTCTTGAACATTCACTTTATTCCCTATTTTTATGTAATGGACGTCTCCACGAATGACCGCATTATACCATACTGAACATTCTTTTCCAAACGAAACTTCACCAACAATTGTGGCATTTTCTGCAACAAAGCAATCGGATGGTATTTGTGGGTGTTTTCCTTTTACGGGTTTGATGACTGCCATATTTCCTATTTTATAATTAATATTTTTCCTATTTCCAGATCATTGCTTTCTAAATTGTTTTGCTTTTTCAAGGTTGCTACTGAAATATTGAATTTCCTAGCAATCGCATACAGCGTATCTCCTTTTTTTACAACATAAGAGATGTTTTTCAATTCTTTAGAAGGTGTGCTTTGAAGAATTTCATCTTCTTTTAATTTCAATTTTTTAGTTTTGTAATGCTTCTTTTTAAAAGAATCAAATTCATACAATTTATAGGTCTTTATCAGTTTAATCAATTTTTGAGGATATTTTTTATCGGTAGCATATCCTGCTTTTCGTAACCCTTTTGCCCATTTCTTGTAATCTTTCTTATTGTAATCAAACAAAAAAGCATAGCGGCTTCTATTTGATAAAAATGCGGAATGATCTTTATACGAAGTTTCTACAAATTGATATTTCCGAAAACACTCTCCCTTTTCATCATCGTCGTGATAGACACGTTCTCCTTGCCATTTACTGTGACATTTAATACCGAAATGATTGTTCGATTTTGTTGCCAAAAGACTCTTGCCACTTCCAGATTCTAAAATCCCTTGTGCAAGTGTAATACTGGCAGGGATTCCTGAAACATGCATTTCATGAACCGCAATTGGCGCATATTTTAGAATATATTGTAATACATTTTTATTTAAGTTTGCCACATTTTTTTCGAGATCCCGAACGTGTTTCACTTGATTTACAGAAGGGAAATCCTTTGCTACTGACCCTTGGACTGGAGTTTTAGACGGCTTATTAATAACTACTTTTTTTGAGCCACAGCTGGCTAAAATGAATGAAAAAATGCAGATAAATAGGATTCTTAATGTCATTAAATATAGATTAATTCTTGATTCTTCTTCTTTAATTTTTTGTTAATTCCTTCAATTCCTTGCAGCCCTCCAGTATGAATTGCAACGATTTTACTATTGATTGGAAAATGATCTTTTACAATTAAATCTAAAATTCCAAACAGCATTTTACCGGTGTAGATTGGATCGAATACAATTTGATTTTCCTTTGAAAACTGATTGATAAAACGGATAAGTACCTCATTGTATTTTGCGTAGCCACCAAAATGATAACTCGTTGCTAAATACCAATTTTCTTTTGCAGTGAACTTTTCAATTTCAGCCGCTAAAAATTCATCTTTTAGTGCAGGAAATCCAATGACTTTTTGGTGTGCTGTTGCTGCATTTATCAATCCAGAAATGGTACCCCCTGTTCCGATTGCACAACAAATATAATCGAATTTTGAGTCTTCTTTGGTCAAAATCTCTTCACAGCCTTTTATGGCCAGACTATTGGTACCTCCTTCTGGAATTAAATAAAAATCACCATAGGTTTCTTTTAATTGATTCAGAAATGGTCTTTCAGATTTCTCTCGATAGGCTTGTCTAGAAACAAACTTAAAAATCATTCCATTTTTGTGAGCTTCTCTTAATGTTGCATTGCTTGCTAGCGTTTTTGTAAGGTCATGCCCCAATTCATCTCCTCTGATAATACCTATGGATTTAAAACCGTTTAATTGGGCTGCAATGGCAGTTGCCACAATATGGTTGGAAAACGCACCTCCAAAAGTCAATAAAGTCTCTTTCTGTTGTTCTTTTGCTGCGCGTAAATTGTATTTTAGTTTTCGAAATTTGTTTCCTGAAACAAATGGGTGAATTAAATCTTCTCTTTTAATAAAAAGTTCGACTTTTTTTTCTTCCAAAACTGGAAGATGTATCTGTTGATTTTTAGAAGGTTTTTGAATCTCGAAATTCATAATTTATTACTCCTATAAAGATACAAAAAACCCTGTGAAACCGAAATAATTACAGCTTTTATCGAAAGAACAAAGTACTAAGAAAAATTAGAAATTTGCCCTTCAACTTTTTCCCAGTCCACCATTAAAGCATCTACCGCTGCCTTCTTTCCTTTGTACTTTTCAAAGAAATTAGGTTGCGATGAAATTTCATCATAATTCTGAGCCAATTCTAAATCTATTTTTTGGATTTCTTTTTCTAAATTAGCAATCTCTGTTTCTATTCTAGAAAGCTTATTATTTAGTTTTTTTAAATCTTTTTCTTGCGCGTTCGATAACTGTTTCGCTGCTAATTTATTGGAAGTTTTATCGACCTTAACAACGGTTCTTTTTTCTGCTTCTCGAAGGTTTTCAATCTTATGCTGTTCTAAGAAATAATCAATATCTCCTAAATATTCTTTAATTACTTTGTCTTTAAAACCGTAAACTGTAGAAGTCAATCCTTGAAGGAAGTCTCGATCATGCGAAACCACAATTAAGGTTCCATTAAACTGATTTAGGGCTTGTTTTAAAACATTTTTTGAGGCGATATCTAAGTGATTTGTTGGCTCATCCATAATTAACACATTAAAAGGTGCTAATAATAATTTACACAATGCCAATCGGTTTCTTTCCCCTCCCGATAATACTTTTGCCTTTTTATCTACTGCGTCTCCTCCAAACAAAAAAGATCCTAACATGTCTCTAACACGCATTCTATTTCCGTCTGTTGCCGCATCTTCCATGATTTCCAATACCGTTTTCTCTGGAGGTAAATGTTCGGATTGATTCTGGGCAAAATAGCCAATTTCGACATTGTGCCCAAGTTTTAAATTTCCTTCAAACGGAATGTCATTGACCATCATTTTGGCTAAGGTTGATTTTCCTTGTCCGTTTTGACCTACAAATGCAATCTTACTGTTCCGTTCTATTAATAAATCAACATTCGATAAAACGTGTTTATCTCCATAACTTTTGGATAAGTTTTCGGCTTCAACAATTATTTTTCCGGGTTCTTTCGAAATGGCAAAACGCAAACTCATCGCTTGGTTATCATCTTGATCTACTTCAATCAATTCAACTTTATCAAGCTGTTTCATTAAAGATTGCGCCATGGAGGCTTTACTTGCTTTGGCTTTAAACTTATTGATTAAATGTTGTTTTTGTTTTATTTCTTTCTCTTGATTTTTCTGTGCTTGTAATTGTTTTTCTTTAATTTCTCCTCGTAAAACTAAGAACTCTGAATAGGGTTTTTTGTAATCATAAATTTGTCCTAAAGAGATTTCTATCGTTCTATTGGTTACATTGTCTAGGAACATTTTATCATGCGAAACCAAAACAATGGCTCCTGAATATCCTTTTAAAAAGTTCTCTAACCAAATAATAGATTCAATATCCAAGTGGTTTGTTGGCTCATCTAACAACAAAATATCATTGTTTTGTAATAATAGTTTTGCCAATTCAATACGCATTCTCCATCCCCCAGAAAAAGTGTCTGTCAATTTATCAAAATCTTCTCTTTGAAAACCTAATCCTTGTAATATTTTCTCTGTATCTCCTTGGTAATTGTACCCTCCAAGTAATTCGTAGCGTTCTGTGAAATCGGTAAGATCGATAATTAACTGACTGTACCCATTACTTTCATAATCGGTTCTTGTAGCCAATTGCTCATTAATTTCATCAAGTTTTACTTCGATTTCTTTAATTTCAACAAATGCTTGATACGCTTCCTCTAAAATAGTTCTCCCTGCTACAAAATCGATATCCTGACGTAAAAAACCCATTCGGATGTCTTTGTCAAAAGCCATAGTACCACCACTGGTCTCGATATCTTTGGATAAGACTTTTAAAAGTGTTGATTTTCCAGCACCATTTTTACCAATTAGGCCGATTCGATCTCCTTTATTCAGTTTGAAAGTAATTCCAGAAAATAAATCTGTTCCCATAAAAGAAACCGATAAATTGTGTACGTTTAGCATGAAAAATTTGTGATTTTATAAGGCGCAAAGCTACTCAAAAAAATAGAGTTTTATTGTTTAAAAAAAAGACAAAATAGTTTGGCATTTCCAATCGCTAAAATCCACAATACTAAAAGGGTATATTATTAAGATTCCCTCCCCATTTAATTCTTTAAAAAATTACTTTAGACGCATCCCCCAGTTTTATTTATGAAAAACCCAACTAGCGCCCTCTTTTTATAGATAGAATGGCCTAATTATAGTATTGGGGTTGAAATTGCGCTCTTTTTTTGGATTGCAAATTTTACATTGAGATCTCGTACTGCAATCCTATGCTACCACTGTGAAAAGCTGACTCCTATTAAATTGAATTTGAATTTTGTTTGAATCCTATTTCTCTTTTAATTTCTGAATTACAATTACACATCTCAAAAACCAAGAACATAGCCCAAAATTAGCCCACAAATAACTATAAAGAATATGTGAAATTTATATTCGTTAAGGTTAAATCGCTATATTTGTTTATATTGAATATCTCTTTTGTGCTAAAAAAAAAATATTCGTTTCTTAAGAAGCGAATCTTTATACATAAGAGTTTGGACCTTAGATGTACTAAATAATTTAAAATTGATGAAAAAAAATATTCCTAAACTATTTCGTTTAACGTTTTTAACTTGGTTACTTTTATTTTTCTCGGTATTGTTAGTAAATGCTTTTGTAGACTCAACGCATTCAAAAACCTCACGTTTTTTTCTTAATTCAAAAGTAACACCAACTGCAACGATAGCTATAGCCAATACTGAACTTTGTCTTGGAGAACAAACAAACATTACATTCGAAGGAGCTAATGGAACTCCAAACTATATATTTACTTACACCATAAATGATGGAGCTGAGCAAACAATAACAACTGAAAATAATCAAGTTTCAGTATCTGAAGACACTTCCATTTCATCTTCAGGAACTTATGTCTATAAATTAATTAAGGTTGAGGATAGTACTGGGGTTGTTGAAGATTTAGATCAAGAAATAACAATTACAGTAACAGATCCACCTACTGTAGATTTTACTTTCACAAATGACAACGCCTGTTCTGGTGAAACCATACAATTTACTTCAAATGCAACTGGAAACGGTACACTTTCTTACAGCTGGAATTTTGGAGATGGAACCACTTCAACCTCAGAGAATCCAACAAAAGTCTACAATATTGTAGGGAATGGTAGTCAAGTTTTTTCAGTCTCCCTCATTGTAAGTGATGCCAACGGTTGCTTCACAACGATCATCAAAGACATTCAAGTTCATAAAATTCCAGATATTGATTTTTTTAGTGGAAGTGGTGGGTTTATAAATTGTTCCGACGGAGGTTCAGGTCTCTTTAATTTAGAACTTTTCAACAACTCTGTGAGTCGCTCTGAGATTTCTTCCTATACAATTGATTGGGGAGACGAAACTGCAATAGAAACATTTAGTGGCTTTCCAACTGATGGTTCTGGACTTATGCACGCATATCCAATTGGGATTTTCACTTTATCAATCACAGCAACAAATGTAAATGGGTGTACAAACTCAATTACCTACAATGTTTCAAATGGCAGCAACCCTGGAGGTGCTTTTGAAACCCCAGGAAGCACCGTTGGATTATGTCTCCCAATGGATGATCCCGAAAGTTTTTATTTGACAATTCTTGACTGGGGAACAAACCAACCCAACACCACCTACAGTGTTGATTTTGGCGATGGAAATATTCAGAATTTCACACAACAAGATTTAGAAGATTCTTCATTTTATAATGAATCAGATCCAGATGCATCTGAAGGATATAGAGTATACCATTCCTACACTAGAGGGAGTTGTTTGGAACCAGATGGTGAATTTATAGCAACTTTAACCATTACAAATGATTGCGGCGATACTCAATTTACTGTCGATAGTATAAATGTTTTAGAGCCCTCAGAAGCTTTATTTGATGTTGCCTCTAATATTGAATGTATAAACACCTCCATTGAGTTTGAAAATCTAACACTTATTGGTGATGGGATAAATTGTAATAAAAAAGCTAGATTTACATGGAACTTTGGGGATGGTACATTTATCAATACTCCTTTCGGTTCTAACGCGGATAACCAAACTCATACATACACATCCCCAGGAAATTATACGGTAATATTATCTGTGATTGGAGATTGTGGAACAGATACCTATCAGGAAGACATTTGTATAGAACCAGAAATGATCGCCTCCTACGATCTCAATACTCAAGAAGGATGTATTCCACTCGCAGTAAGTGCTCAAAATACGATTGATGAAAGCGAACTCTGTAGTACTCCAACTTATAACTGGACGGTTTCTTATACTGATGCAAATTGTGGATCAGCTGAAAATTGGGGATTTACAAACGGTACAGATGCTAGTTCTGAAAACCCACAGTTTCTTTTTAACAATCCTGGAGAATACACCCTTACACAAAGTATCATCACAAATTGTGGTACTTTTTCGACAGAAAAGGTGATTAATGTAAAAAAACCACCTACTGCGGCAATTAATCCCATCACCAATTTTTGTCAACCCGGAACATTAACACCCATTGCAATAATCGAAAATTGTACAGACAATGAAGATGGAGTTACTTATAATTGGACATTTTTAGGAGGTACTCCAGCGACGTCTACCATCCAAAATCCTGAAAATATTTCATACGATACAGCAGGTACTTTCGAGGTAACTTTAACAGTAACCAATGAATGTGGTGTTTCAACTACAGCAACACAACAATTTGAAGTTTTAGAAAAACCCATAATAACAAATTCACCTACCACACAAGAAATCTGTTCCAATCAAAGTACAACGCAGATACCATTAACTGCTAGCAATACCAATAGTAATTTTATCTGGACCGCCACAACCGTTCCGAACAATCCAAATATTACAGGTTTCATATCCAACGGTACATCACAAGTTATCCCAAGTCAAGCTATTATTAATAATGGGACTACTCCAGGGAGTGTTGTGTTCACTGTTACCCCCGTTTTAAATGGCTGCCTAGGAGATCCTGTTGAGGTTTTAACCGTAATTGTGAATCCAACACCGATCATTACTACGCAACCTGTTGGTTCGGAAATCTGTTTGGATGGAACGGCAAATACCTTGGAAGTTCTTACTCAAAATGGGGTGGGAACACCCACCTATCAATGGTATGCTAGTACTACCAATACCTATGATCTTACAAACCCAATCGTTGGGGCAACTAATAGTACTTTCGACCCGCCAACGAATACTGTTGGAGAGATATTCTACTTCGTGGTTGTCTCCTTTGAGGGAGGGTGTGACCCGATTCAATCTTCTATTGCTCTGGTAAATACAGTGCCTGAACCAACAGCAACGGCTGTTAATCCTGAACAAACAATTTGTGTGGATGGACAAGCGGAGACCTTTACAATCGATCTTGTAGGGGGATTGGGGAATCCTACTTATCAATGGTTCTCGAATACTACCAATACAAATACTGGGGGAACTGCCATTGCAGGAGCAACCAACAATACTTATGATACGGGGGTTTTATCTACCATCGGAGTATTCTATTATTATATTGAGGTAACCCTTGATGGAATTGGATGTGACCTGGCTACCAGTGAGGTCTTTACGGTACATGTTGTCCAAGATCCGGTAATCGATACCCAGGCAATTGCTTCGCAAGAAATTTGTCAGAATACAACCTTAGAAGCTCTTGAAGTTACTGCTTCTGGTGATGCAAATACAGGGGATTTTTCATATCAATGGTTCTCGAATACTACAAACTCAAACACTGGAGGAACTGCCATTACAGGGGCTAATGCAAATGTCTACAATCCTGACAATACAACTGTAGGCTCCTTCTTCTATTATGTGGTTGTCAACCAAACGGCTTCGGGTTGTCAGGTAACTAGTGCGGTGGCTACCATCATTGTAAATGAGGGTCCTTCCATTACTACGCAACCTGTTGGTTCGGAAATCTGTTTGGATGGAACGGCAAATACCTTGGAAGTTCTTACTCAAAATGGGGTGGGAACACCCACCTATCAATGGTATGCTAGTACTACCAATACCTATGATCTTACAAACCCAATCGTTGGGGCAACTAATAATACTTTCGACCCGCCAACGAATACTGTTGGAGAGATATTCTACTTCGTGGTTGTCTCCTTTGAGGGAGGGTGTGACCCGATTCAATCTTCTATTGCTCTGGTAAATACAGTGCCTGAACCAACAGCAACGGCTGTTAATCCTGAACAAACAATTTGTGTGGATGGACAAGCGGAGACCTTTACAATCGATCTTGTAGGGGGATTGGGGAATCCTACTTATCAATGGTTCTCGAATACTACCAATACAAATACTGGGGGAACTGCCATTGCAGGAGCAACCAACAATACTTATGATACGGGGGTTTTATCTACCATCGGAGTATTCTATTATTATATTGAGGTAACCCTTGATGGAATTGGATGTGACCTGGCTACCAGTGAGGTCTTTACGGTACATGTTGTCCAAGATCCGGTAATCGATACCCAGGCAATTGCTTCGCAAGAAATTTGTCAGAATACAACCTTAGAAGCTCTTGAAGTTACTGCTTCTGGTGATGCAAATACAGGGGATTTTTCATATCAATGGTTCTTGAATACTACAAACTCAAACACTGGAGGAACTGCCATTACAGGGGCTAATGCAAATGTCTACAATCCTGACAATACAACTGTAGGCTCCTTCTTCTATTATGTGGTTGTCAACCAAACGGCTTCGGGTTGTCAGGTAACTAGTGCGGTGGCTACCATCATTGTAAATGAGGGTCCTTCCATTACTACGCAACCTGTTGGTTCGGAAATCTGTTTGGATGGAACGGCAAATACCTTGGAAGTTCTTACTCAAAATGGGGTGGGAACACCCACCTATCAATGGTATGCTAGTACTACCAATGCCTATGATCTTACAAACCCAATCGTTGGGGCAACTAATAATACTTTCGACCCGCCAACGAATACTGTTGGAGAGATATTCTACTTCGTGGTTGTCTCCTTTGAGGGAGGGTGTGACCCAATTCAATCTTCTATTGCTCTGGTAAATACAGTGCCTGAACCAACAGCAACGGCTGTTAATCCTGAACAAACAATTTGTGTGGATGGACAAGCGGAGACCTTTACAATCGATCTTGTAGGGGGATTGGGGAATCCTACTTATCAATGGTTCTCGAATACTACCAATACAAATACTGGGGGAACTGCCATTGCAGGAGCAACCAACAATACTTATGATACGGGGGTTTTATCTACCATCGGAGTATTCTATTATTATATTGAGGTAACCCTTGATGGAATTGGATGTGACCTGGCTACCAGTGAGGTCTTTACGGTACATGTTGTCCAAGATCCGGTAATCGATACCCAGGCAATTGCTTCGCAAGAAATTTGTCAGAATACAACCTTAGAAGCTCTTGAAGTTACTGCTTCTGGTGATGCAAATACAGGGGATTTTTCATATCAATGGTTCTTGAATACTACAAACTCAAACACTGGAGGAACTGCCATTACAGGGGCTAATGCAAATGTCTACAATCCTGACAATACAACTGTAGGCTCCTTCTTCTATTATGTGGTTGTCAACCAAACGGCTTCGGGTTGTCAGGTAACTAGTGCGGTGGCTACCATCATTGTAAATGAGGGTCCTTCCATTACTACGCAACCTGTTGGTTCGGAAATCTGTTTGGATGGAACGGCAAATACCTTGGAAGTTCTTACTCAAAATGGGGTGGGAACACCCACCTATCAATGGTATGCTAGTACTACCAATGCCTATGATCTTACAAACCCAATCGTTGGGGCAACTAATAGTACTTTCGACCCGCCAACGAATACTGTTGGAGAGATATTCTACTTCGTGGTTGTCTCCTTTGAGGGAGGGTGTGACCCGATTCAATCTTCTATTGCTCTGGTAAATACAGTGCCTGAACCAACAGCAACGGCTGTTAATCCTGAACAAACAATTTGTGTGGATGGACAAGCGGAGACCTTTACAATCGATCTTGTAGGGGGATTGGGGAATCCTACTTATCAATGGTTCTCGAATACTACCAATACAAATACTGGGGGAACTGCCATTGCAGGAGCAACCAACAATACTTATGATACAGGGGTTTTATCTACCATCGGAGTATTCTATTATTATATTGAGGTAACCCTTGATGGAATTGGATGTGACCTGGCTACCAGTGAGGTCTTTACGGTACATGTTGTCCAAGATCCGGTAATCGATACCCAGGCAATTGCTTCGCAAGAAATTTGTCAGAATACAACCTTAGAAGCTCTTGAAGTTACTGCTTCTGGTGATGCAAATACAGGGGATTTTTCATATCAATGGTTCTCGAATACTACAAACTCAAACACTGGAGGAACTGCCATTACAGGGGCTAATGCAAATGTCTACAATCCTGACAATACAACTGTAGGCTCCTTCTTCTATTATGTGGTTGTCAACCAAACGGCTTCGGGTTGTCAGGTAACTAGTGCGGTGGCTACCATCATTGTAAATGAGGGTCCTTCCATTACTACGCAACCTGTTGGTTCGGAAATCTGTTTGGATGGAACGGCAAATACCTTGGAAGTTCTTACTCAAAATGGGGTGGGAACACCCACCTATCAATGGTATGCTAGTACTACCAATGCCTATGATCTTACAAACCCAATCGTTGGGGCGACTAATAGTACTTTCGACCCGCCAACGAATACTGTTGGAGAGATATTCTACTTCGTGGTTGTCTCCTTTGAGGGAGGGTGTGACCCAATTCAATCTTCTATTGCTCTGGTAAATACAGTGCCTGAACCAACAGCAACGGCTGTTAATCCTGAACAAACAATTTGTGTGGATGGACAAGCGGAGACCTTTACAATCGATCTTGTAGGGGGATTGGGGAATCCTACTTATCAATGGTTCTCGAATACTACCAATACAAATACTGGGGGAACTGCCATTGCAGGAGCAACCAACAATACTTATGATACGGGGGTTTTATCTACCATCGGAGTATTCTATTATTATATTGAGGTAACCCTTGATGGAATTGGATGTGACCTGGCTACCAGTGAGGTCTTTACGGTACATGTTGTCCAAGATCCGGTAATCGATACCCAGGCAATTGCTTCGCAAGAAATTTGTCAGAATACAACCTTAGAAGCTCTTGAAGTTACTGCTTCTGGTGATGCAAATACAGGGGATTTTTCATATCAATGGTTCTTGAATACTACAAACTCAAACACTGGAGGAACTGCCATTACAGGGGCTAATGCAAATGTCTACAATCCTGACAATACAACTGTAGGCTCCTTCTTCTATTATGTGGTTGTCAACCAAACGGCTTCGGGTTGTCAGGTAACTAGTGCGGTGGCTACCATCATTGTAAATGAGGGTCCTTCCATTACTACGCAACCTGTTGGTTCGGAAATCTGTTTGGATGGAACGGCAAATACCTTGGAAGTTCTTACTCAAAATGGGGTGGGAACACCCACCTATCAATGGTATGCTAGTACTACCAATACCTATGATCTTACAAACCCAATCGTTGGGGCAACTAATAATACTTTCGACCCGCCAACGAATACTGTTGGAGAGATATTCTACTTCGTGGTTGTCTCCTTTGAGGGAGGGTGTGACCCGATTCAATCTTCTATTGCTCTGGTAAATACAGTGCCTGAACCAACAGCAACGGCTGTTAATCCTGAACAAACAATTTGTGTGGATGGACAAGCGGAGACCTTTACAATCGATCTTGTAGGGGGATTGGGGAATCCTACTTATCAATGGTTCTCGAATACTACCAATACAAATACTGGGGGAACTGCCATTGCAGGAGCAACCAACAATACTTATGATACGGGGGTTTTATCTACCATCGGAGTATTCTATTATTATATTGAGGTAACCCTTGATGGAATTGGATGTGACCTGGCTACCAGTGAGGTCTTTACGGTACATGTTGTCCAAGATCCGGTAATCGATACCCAGGCAATTGCTTCGCAAGAAATTTGTCAGAATACAACCTTAGAAGCTCTTGAAGTTACTGCTTCTGGTGATGCAAATACAGGGGATTTTTCATATCAATGGTTCTTGAATACTACAAACTCAAACACTGGAGGAACTGCCATTACAGGGGCTAATGCAAATGTCTACAATCCTGACAATACAACTGTAGGCTCCTTCTTCTATTATGTGGTTGTCAACCAAACGGCTTCGGGTTGTCAGGTAACTAGTGCGGTGGCTACCATCATTGTAAATGAGGGTCCTTCCATTACTACGCAACCTGTTGGTTCGGAAATCTGTTTGGATGGAACGGCAAATACCTTGGAAGTTCTTACTCAAAATGGGGTGGGAACACCCACCTATCAATGGTATGCTAGTACTACCAATGCCTATGATCTTACAAACCCAATCGTTGGGGCAACTAATAATACTTTCGACCCGCCAACGAATACTGTTGGAGAGATATTCTACTTCGTGGTTGTCTCCTTTGAGGGAGGGTGTGACCCAATTCAATCTTCTATTGCTCTGGTAAATACAGTGCCTGAACCAACAGCAACGGCTGTTAATCCTGAACAAACAATTTGTGTGGATGGACAAGCGGAGACCTTTACAATCGATCTTGTAGGGGGATTGGGGAATCCTACTTATCAATGGTTCTCGAATACTACCAATACAAATACTGGGGGAACTGCCATTGCAGGAGCAACCAACAATACTTATGATACGGGGGTTTTATCTACCATCGGAGTATTCTATTATTATATTGAGGTAACCCTTGATGGAATTGGATGTGACCTGGCTACCAGTGAGGTCTTTACGGTACATGTTGTCCAAGATCCGGTAATCGATACCCAGGCAATTGCTTCGCAAGAAATTTGTCAGAATACAACCTTAGAAGCTCTTGAAGTTACTGCTTCTGGTGATGCAAATACAGGGGATTTTTCATATCAATGGTTCTTGAATACTACAAACTCAAACACTGGAGGAACTGCCATTACAGGGGCTAATGCAAATGTCTACAATCCTGACAATACAACTGTAGGCTCCTTCTTCTATTATGTGGTTGTCAACCAAACGGCTTCGGGTTGTCAGGTAACTAGTGCGGTGGCTACCATCATTGTAAATGAGGGTCCTTCCATTACTACGCAACCTGTTGGTTCGGAAATCTGTTTGGATGGAACGGCAAATACCTTGGAAGTTCTTACTCAAAATGGGGTGGGAACACCCACCTATCAATGGTATGCTAGTACTACCAATGCCTATGATCTTACAAGCCCAATCGTTGGGGCGACTAATAGTACTTTCGACCCGCCAACGAATACTGTTGGAGAGATATTCTACTTCGTGGTCGTCTCCTTTGAGGGAGGGTGTGACCCAATTCAATCTTCTATTGCTCTGGTAAATACAGTGCCTGAACCAACAGCAACGGCTGTTAATCCTGAACAAACAATTTGTGTGGATGGACAAGCGGAGACCTTTACAATCGATCTTGTAGGGGGATTGGGGAATCCTACTTATCAATGGTTCTCGAATACTACCAATACAAATACTGGGGGAACTGCCATTGCAGGAGCAACCAACAATACTTATGATACAGGGGTTTTATCTACCATCGGAGTATTCTATTATTATATTGAGGTAACCCTTGATGGAATTGGATGTGACCTGGCTACCAGTGAGGTCTTTACGGTACATGTTGTCCAAGATCCGGTAATCGATACCCAGGCAATTGCTTCGCAAGAAATTTGTCAGAATACAACCTTAGAAGCTCTTGAAGTTACTGCTTCTGGTGATGCAAATACAGGGGATTTTTCATATCAATGGTTCTCGAATACTACAAACTCAAACACTGGAGGAACTGCCATTACAGGGGCTAATGCAAATGTCTACAATCCTGACAATACAACTGTAGGCTCCTTCTTCTATTATGTGGTTGTCAACCAAACGGCTTCGGGTTGTCAGGTAACTAGTGCGGTGGCTACCATCATTGTAAATGAGGGTCCTTCCATTACTACGCAACCTGTTGGTTCGGAAATCTGTTTGGATGGAACGGCAAATACCTTGGAAGTTCTTACTCAAAATGGGGTGGGAACACCCACCTATCAATGGTATGCTAGTACTACCAATGCCTATGATCTTACAAACCCAATCGTTGGGGCGACTAATAGTACTTTCGACCCGCCAACGAATACTGTTGGAGAGATATTCTACTTCGTGGTTGTCTCCTTTGAGGGAGGGTGTGACCCAATTCAATCTTCTATTGTGTTGGTGAAGGTAAATCAGATTCCAGTAATTGATTTTGCCGAAATAACAATCTACAGTGAGGAAACTTTTGTATTCGATCCAAATTTAGTTACAGGTAATATTGTCCCTACTGGAACAACGTACACATGGACTACGCCAACCAGTAGTTCGCCAGGAGCAATTTTAGGATCTTCTGCCGAACTTTCTCCACAAACAAATATTAGTCAGACATTAGAAAATACAGACATATTCCCTGTAATAGAAACTTATACGATAACACCAGCTACACCAAGTTGTATTGGAAACTCTTTTAGATTAGAGGTGACCGTAAATCCTAAAATTATATCGAATGTTTTAGTGACAAGTAATACTTGTTTTGAATCAAATGATGGAATGATTACTACTAATATTACGGGAGGGGTCCCTTTTACTAGCGGAACCCCTTATTTAATTTCATGGACGGGTCCGAACTCATTTACTTCGACAGCAAGTAGTATCTCCAATTTAATCGCTGGACTCTATACCTTAAGAATTGAGGATAGTAATGGTGTTTCTATTACTGAGCAGTATACCGTTACACAACCAGATTTATTGACAATTACGACGGATCTTGAAAAAAATATTTCATGTTTTGATGGAAATGATGGTGCAATTGAAGTAAGCATTTCAGGAGGAACATTATCCTATACTTTTAATTGGACTACAACAGATGGTAGTGGAATTGTCCAAGGGAATGAAGATCAAAGTGGTTTAACTGCTGGAACTTACAACTTGGAATTAACAGACGCAAATCAATGTGTAACGACACAAACCTTTATGCTCACGGAACCTCAAGCAATTGCAATAAATACTGTTTTAAAAGAAGACATTCTTTGCTTCGGTGATGCTACTGGAGCAATTGAAATAGCGGTAACTGGGGGCACTCCGATTGAGGTTTCCACTGGAGTATTTGACTATCGTTATAGTTGGACAGGGCCGAACGGTTTTACGAGTAATAATCAAAATATTTCAAACCTGGTTGCGGGTACTTATACCATCGAAATAACCGATGAATTAAATTGTACAGAGCGTGCAGAAATCATACTAACAGAACCTACAGCAATTGATATAAATTACACAAAAACAGATGCAACCTGTTATGGGGCAACTGACGGATCAATTGATGTAACGGTAACCGGAGGAAGACCTCCATATCAGATCTCGTGGAGTAATCTTGGGAATGGTTTTTCACAATCAAATTTATCTGCTGGAAATTACACGGTCACGATCATAGATGAAAATCAGTGTGAAGCGAATGTTACGATCACAATAGAGCAACCAATATTCTTTATTGCGCCCATCGTGAGTCCAATTTCCTGTAACAATGCAAATGATGCCTCCATAGACTTAAATTTAACGGGAGGTATTGCTCCTATTACAGTGTCATGGAGTGATGACCCAAGTGCAGGTGTACAGAGAAATAATTTGGGCCCTGGTACCTACGTGGTTACAATTATTGACAGTGACATTCAGCAATGTCCAATAGAAGAAACTTTTATTATCACAAATCCGCCCGCAATTGCAGTAACGAGTATCGTTACAGATGCCACTGATTGTAACATAGAAAACAGTGGAAGTATTCTTTTGGATATCTCTGGAGGAACCCCTCCCTACGATTTTATTTGGAATACTGGACAAACGACGAAAGATTTAAATAATATTCCTGCTGGAGATTATACTGTAGAAATTAGAGATGAAAATGATTGCATCGAAATTCGACAGTTTGGTATTTTTAGACAAGATCCTATCAACATCGCTTTTACTGAAACGCTACTATCAGATTGTATTGCAAATAGCAATACTGTCGAAAATACACCCATTGTTACGGGTGGATTTTTGCCCTATACGTACAGTTGGTCTGCTGGAATTACCTCTGGAGTAAATAATGAAACAATGACAACAGATCAGAGTGGTGCTTATACACTAACAGTCACAGATGGACAGGGCTGTATCGAAACCGCAACTATACAAGTAGATGTTGCACCAACTGGAACACCTGATTTCTCTTACAGTTCTATCGCACTCACCCAGTATGGTCTTATATCAATAGATGATCCAATACAATTTACAAATCTAACCACGGGAAGTTATTCCAGTTTTTCTTGGGATTTTGGTGATGGAAGTCCAGTTGTAAATACACTAAACCCAGTTCATACTTATGATGAAGTAGGTTCTTTTAGAGTGACCTTAACGGTCGTATATGAATCTGGATGTGTATTAAAAATTGGACGTACCTTAAATATAACATTGGGATATTCATTAGTACTCCCAAATGCATTTACACCAAATGACGATGGGATTAACGATTTTATGCGACCCATCCATCGAGGTTTTACAGAAATAGAAATGTCTATTTATGATACCTGGGGAGCACTCATTTATTATGAAAAGGGAATTTCATTAAAAGGATGGGATGGTTTAATCTCAGGAAGTTCTGCCGAAAATGGGAATTATATTCTAGATGTAAAAGGCCTTACTTTTTATGATCGAGTGATTAAAGAGCGAAGCAGCATAACTTTATTGAAATAAAATGAAAAGATTCATACCCATAATATTATTAGTTACAAGTTTACAAAATTATAGCCAAGATGTTATTTTTTCACAAAACTTTTTAGTTCCTGAAACCATAAGTACCTCTTTTACGGGAGCAATAAGGAGCACCAAAACAGGATCTGTTTCTAGATCGCAATGGAGAGGTAGTGCTTTAAAAACGACATCAAATTTTGCTTTTATAGATACTTGGTTTGAGGGTTTTAAATCCGGTTTGGGAGTTAGTTTTTTGAATCAAAAAGAAAGTGGTTCTAGTTATACTTTTAATCAGGTTAATTTAAACTTTGCCATGGCATTTGAAATAAGCGACACTTGGTACTTTAGGCCAAGTGTGTCCGCAGGTTTAGGAAATAAAAATTACGGCTTTCAAAATTTACTTCTAGAAGATCAGATTGATTTAAATAATAACATTATAAATACCGCTTCCATAGATCCCTCTTTACTAAAAGCACAAAGATCTTTTCTTGATTTCAGCACTTCAGTACTCTTTAACAATGAAGACTCTTGGGTTGGGCTTACCCTTAAACATCTCAACAAACCAAATATATCACTGACTCAAAATGGTGAAGTTCCCCTCGATGTATTTTTATCGGTGCATACAAAGTATTACCTCCCGTTGTTGGAAAACTACAGCACCTGGTTTGCTAGTAAAAGTAAAATATATGTGCTCTCAAACTACATGCAACAAGGAGCCTATAACCGCTTCGATTTGGGATTACAATACATTTTCGAAGATCAAATGTCTTTTGGAATGATGGTTGCAACGATTCCGTCTAAAAATACTAAAGAGACTTCTACAATCAATTCAATTAGTACCTTTGCAGGAATTCGATGGCAAGGATTTCGATTTGGATATTCTTATGACATCAACACAACAGAACTCGTTAATACCGGTGGTATTCATGAATTCTCAGTTTCCTATGATTTTGAAATAAATATTAGATCATTAGACCGCTACAAGTGTGTGCCCTTCTTTTAGACGAAAAGTGTCATAAAATTATTCTTTAAAGAAAAGTAACTTATTACTATTTAGAGACCATTGCACTTCTTTGAATTTTTTAAGAAACTGAACACCTAATAATGAGGAATTTGCAGATTCAAGAGTCTCTACGGCTGCAATTACATTTCGTACTTTATACGCTCCAATCGTTAGTTCTTTGATTTTAATTAATTGATTATCGGAGGGCTCTCCTCTCACTCCTACGGTAGAAATAGTAATATTTAAGTCTTCATATACTAAACCCTTCTTTTTTAAGTTCTCAAAAAGTTGAAACCCAATAGAAAACATTTCAGCACCTGTATCAAAAACAAACCGAACGGGTTGTATGGGCGTTTTTGTTTGAAATCCAAGATAGACGTACATGGTGTCATCATTTTCTTCGCGCTCCAAATCAATAGAAATAGATTGCGCATCTCCTAGAATGTCTTCCTTAACATAATAATTTTCGATATTACTGGTTTTACTTACAGCCGTACCCTCTTCAAATTTACTTTCAGTAATAATGTTGTTTTGTGTGTACACTTTGAGTCCCGTGTTTAGTTTTCCATTTGAATAATGAGAACCTACGGTGGTTTCTATAAAGGTTGTGGCTATATACTCGGTTTTAGAAATTGTGCCTTCTCTGTAATTGCGAACTGATCGATCTCCATTTTCAAAAAAAACTTCTTTCCTTCCTTCAAAAAATTCATCATTTTTGAAGACTCCTTTTAAGAGCTGATATTGACCACTAAAAACAATTTTTTGTTCTCCAATTCCATCAAACATATTGTTTTTCCAATTTCCATTGTAATATCCTTGGTTTGCATACTGCATCTTCCCAGTTCCCTCCATAGAGTTTTTAACCCAATTACCAGTGTAGCTGTCTCCATTGCTAAAATTCATTGTACCAAGACCATTCATAGAGTTTCTACTCCAATTGCCTTGGTAAACATTTCCACTGTTGTAAGTTAATGTTCCAAAACCATCGGCATTCGATTCATAATCTAAACAACCAATATAAGTCCCTGTTGTAAATTTTTTAAGATCAGTACACTTCGTAATTTTTTCTTGGCTAAAGAGACTGAAAGAGAGAATTATAAAAAGGAAAGTAAATCGAAACATGGAGATTTTTATACAAAAGTAAGAAAAATAAGCCCTGAATATAGAATTTTATCAAAGACGCTACTTTTTATCAAACCGTTTGATATCAATTGCTGGATCCAAGGATTCACAAAGCTCTAAATGCCGAAATAGATTTTTTGCAATTGTTGGAGAAATCATTACACCACGGGTTCCTAAGCCATTTAAGACTACTAAATTTGAAAACTGAGGATGCACCCCAACCATGGGTCTTCTGTCTTTTACTGCAGGACGAATACCAGCCGCCTGCGCCACAATTTGAAATGGCGTATCGAGCACCTTTTTTAGTTTCTCAATCAATTCATCCCTTCCTTGAGTGGTTGGAACAGAGGTTTTATCAGCATGATTGAAAGTAGCACCCACTTTATAAAGATGATTTCCAATAGGCATTACAAATAAGGTAGATTTCAGTAAGAAATCAATGTCTAATTCAGGTGCATGAATGGTAATGGTTTCCCCTTTTACTTCCTCTAATGGCAAATGATTGAAATACGGATTTTGTTTTAAGCCAAAACCTTCGGAAAAGACAATTTTAGATGCTGCTAAGTCTTGGTATTTAGCAACGTTATTTTCAAAAATAAGTTCTTCATGGTTGAATTTTTCAAATCGAATCCAATCATTTTCCTGTAAATAGTTTCGGTAGGTTTCCACCAAGTGATGCGTGTCAATGCGTCCGCCTTCTTTTACATTCCCAAAGGAATGATCTCCTAAAACTCCAGCATAAGATTGTTTGTCCAAAGTGGCATCTAAAAAGGGGGCTACCGTGGGTTTGTCAAATGCGGAAAACCAATTATTTTGATCTGCTACCGATTTGAAAGCTTTTTTGATGGCGAATTTATGATCAAAGGAAGTTTCAAATTTCTTTTCCAATCGTTCATAGAAAGGAAGTGCTACTGCCAATTGTTCTTTCGCATTCCATACCGGAGAGTATCGTTTTAAAATAACTGGATTGTAAACTCCGCCTGCAACTAGCGAGGAAGTTTGAGAACGGTCTTCAAACACCAAAAAACTTTTATTGGCAGCAATTAACTCCTCAATAAATGCCAAACCAGCCAACCCTAAACCAACAACGATATAATCTAACTTCATGCGTCAAAAGTAGTTTTTTTACAATAAAAAAGCGTTCTAATTTAAAAATTAGAACGCTTTAAATAGCTATATATAGAACTTTAATAGTTCCACATATCTATTTCTTTATTTCTGATAGATTCTTTAATCTTCTGAGCTTCTAAAAGTTGAAAAATAGAGTTTTTAGTATATTCATTAATTGCTCTGTCACCATATACATTTTCCTCTTTAATAATGTTGGAATTAAATCTTCTAGAATTTAACAAGTGGTCAAATGAAACAGGATGCATGGTATTATCAGGATTAAAAACTTTGGAATTATGTAACGTTTTTCTAGCTGTTGGATAATAAACCCAAAACAAAGTATATAGCGTAGCGTCTTTAATACCTTCAGCCTTACTTTGAACATCAATTGCCATTGGAGCTATTGCCAATAATCTATATTTTAATTCTCCTTGACGCTTATCGAAATACCACATTCCTTTTATTTGATATGCTGAAACTTCTTTTGAAACTATTGAAAATTCATCTACGTTAAGCTTCCCTGTCTCTTCATCATAACCATTTTCTACTCTCGCTGACAACTTATCAGAGAGTTCTTCTTGAGTCATTTTAGTAAGAAGATTAGAATCGTTATAAACATCTTTAATTTCCCCCTTTTTAAGACCCTTCATAAGACTATCAAATAGGGACTTTCTATTTGATAAAACTGCAGTTGTATCTATTGGAAAATAAAAGGGAAGATTAATCTTTTGGTTTAAATCTATGATTTCCCAAACAGTTTTTGACCACAAGATATCTCTATCGTCTACATATCCATAGGGAAGGGGCTCATCAATATCAACTTTAATTTGATTGGCTGTCTTTTTTCCAATTTGTTCAACTGTTTTTGAATTCAATAGGTTTACTTGTGAATTTAATTCAGTAATGGTTGAAAAAACAAAAAACAATGCGTATATAAATCTCATAATAATAATTTATAATCTAGTTAACAATCTCGATACTTATGGGAAGAACTTTCTTTTTATCGTCATAAGAATTCCCTATAATATTTTGATCAACACCAAAAATAGTTATCACATCACCGTCTTTGGCTCTGTTTACTGCTCTTATTGCAGCAGCACTAAGTTTTGTTCCTTTAACAACAATTGTTGTTTGACCAGGAACTTTAATTTTAAAACCATTCACTTTAAGTTTTAAATCAAACTCAAAACTTGGTCTACCTGCACCAATTCTAGCTTTCACTAAGCTACTTTTAGGTAAGCGTAATAAACCATACTGACCTCGTACACTGGCCATGGCATTTGGCATCGACTTAACTCTAAATTCTGCAGTAGATGTAATTGTTTGGTTTTCTAATCTAGCTTTAACTGTAAATTTTACAGTTTTGACTGTAATAGAATTTGAAGGTGTGTACTCATAGACTTTACCTTTCTTTTTTAATTTACCACTCGAAACAGTAACTTTTATATCTTTATCTCCTACACCTGGAAGAGAGATTGAGATAGGATTTACCAAACCTCTGTAGACTACATTCATTTTGTCTGCAGATACAACAGCATTTTTTGGCTGAGCAATAACTTTAAAGTTACTTTCAAAAGGAATTGGTGATTCTTTTCCATCCTGCATAAAAGTAATCACTCCTTTAAAATTTTTATCCCCAACAGAACCCGCTGGCATGTCTAACATTACTTGCCCATTTTCTACTTTATCGGTAATGTCTTTACCTTCTAGGGTAACTTTTGTTGGTACTAAGTTAGAATCATATCTACCCAACACTACTTGACCTTTAACTTGTTCTCCTACAAAATATGACGATTTGTTTAATGAAACAATTCCTTTGTAGTTGTTTCCTGTTATCTGAGTAATTGTTTCTAACTTATCTCCTAATAAATTTGAAAGAATATCACTCTCTGTACTACGTATGTCAGTCTGTATTTGAGTAAAATTTGTTAGAGAAGCAACCATAGGAAACCCTTCGTACCTGGCTTTCATAAAAGGGATTTTTTTCTGATCCTTTGTATTAAAAACATCATCGGTGTTAAACTTATTCTTAATAGACGGAACAAATTTACTATTTGAACCTAATTCTTTAATTAAATTTTCTCTGTAATTGTTTATATTTTCTAGAAACTCTTTTCCTTCTAATGTATATCCGTCTCCTACAAAAAAGTAAGAATCCAAAACATCCGTTTTGTCCATAGACACAAAATCAGATTTATCTTCGATGCCTGAACGAGAAAACAAAGTTTCTTTTAAAGCTTCTAAATAGGAATAAAAATCATTTGAGTATTTCCTTATTTTGGATGCTTTTTCATTTTGCTCTCCCCATTGAGCAGCTTCATCTATAGCTTTCTGTGATAAATTATCGTAAGCTCGATTATTCTTAATAGTTGTAGATTGGTTAGTACTCTCTAACTTTTGATTTGTATATCCAAAAGCACTCAAAACCTCTTTACTCATATTTAAGGCTAACATCGCAATAAACACCAAGTACATTAGGTTTATCATTTTCTGCCTCGCATTCATTTTTCCTCCTGCCATTCTAATTAGTTTTTTTAAGTTAGTGTTCTTTCTTTAATAGAACTAATTATTATTTGTTTGTCATTGCAGAAAGCATACCACCATATACTCCGTTTAAAGAAGATAAGTTCTTCGCTAAAGAATCCATTTGTTCTTTTAATTTTTCTGTATTTTCAACAACAGCTTCATTTAAGGCTGTTTGTTTGCCAGCGCTTTCCATTTGCACTTTGTACAATCCGTTTAAAGATTCCATTTGAATGGCAGCCATCGTCATTTGTTCGTTGTATTTGTTGGTTGCAGAAATAGATTCTGAGGCAGCAGACAATCCTTCTGCAGCTCCTTGAAAATTTTTCATGCTTGTTCCTAAACTTTCCATTAATTTAGAATCTATGTTTGCTTCTGCCAACAATGTATCTAGTTTTTGAGAAAGTAAACCATCAGCTCCTAGTTCTTGTTCTGAATCACCCTCGTCTCCTGCTAATACAGGGTATACTTTAGACCAGTCCAGATCATCTTCAGGAGTATCAAAAGCTGAAATCGCAAAAACAAGCGCTTCTACAACCAAACCTATTGTTAACATAACTCCTCCAGTTAAAATACCAAATTGTATATGCTGTATTTTAAATAAGGCACCAATAATAACGATTGCTGCTCCCATTCCGTATACGAAATTCATTCCTTTTTTGTAAGCTTTTGACTGTGCCATAATTATTTTTTTTGTATTTGTGGTTTAGTTTATTTATTTATATCTCCAATATAATCTTGAACGGTTCTAAAACCGATAAAACTTCTTGCAGTATCTGCGTATTCAAAATCTCTTGAT
This sequence comes from uncultured Polaribacter sp., assembly GCA_943787375.1. Taxonomy (GTDB): domain Bacteria; phylum Bacteroidota; class Bacteroidia; order Flavobacteriales; family Flavobacteriaceae; genus Polaribacter. The sequence continues at coordinate 500,667 of CALSME010000002.1, read as the reverse complement.
CCTACTTCTAAAAAGTAGGCAACGTCTTTCCAAGATCCTCCACGTACTATTTTTCTTTTATTTTTTCGATCTTCTACATTTGGGTTCATCGTAGAACTCAAATAATAAGAAGCACCATTATATGCGGAACTCGTCCATTCTGAAACGTTTCCTGCCATGTTATACAAACCATAATCATTGGCATTGTATGATTTTGCCTCCACTGTATACAAAGCACCATCCACGGCATAATCACCTCTTACGGGTTTAAAGTTTGCTAAGAAACAACCACGATCACTTGTAGTACCTCCTGTTCCCCAAGGATAAGTTGCAAACTGAAGTCCACCACGAGCGGCATACTCCCATTCTGCTTCTGTAGGCAATCTAAAGACCGGTACAGCTGCCACATTATTCTTTCCGCGTAAATAATCGTTTTTCTTTTTTGTTCTCCAATGACAAAAAGCCTTTGCTTGGTCCCATTTAACACCTACCACTGGATAATCTCCATAAGCTTGGTGGCGAAAATAATCTTGGTGCATTGGATCGTTGTAGGAATAATTAAAATCTTTGATCCAAACAGTGGTGTCTGGGTAGATTTCTAAAGCAGTATCATATCTATAATTTCTCCCCGCTACTTTTTTACGAGATTTTGCTGCTTTTTCAAGATCAAATTCAGAATAGTAATATTTTATGTATTCTGTTTTAAAAGTTCGAATCCCGGCTACCGCGTCCTCTTGCTCAATATACAATGAATCGATTGCTTCAACATAATACTCGTCTGGAGAATCTTTCAATGCAAATAAGTCAACGTCCCAGTTTAAAGGTCTTAAATTTTGTCTTGTTTCTTTACCTTCTTGAAATTTTTGATAAGCAGTTCTTGTAGTATCAGCATCCGCATATGCAAAAGCTTCTATTCCTGTTGAAGTTGCTTGTGCACCACTCGCAGATTGACCAATAATACTTTGATCGTCTGCAGCTTTTGCCAATGCAGTTCTAGTGATTGAATCTCGAACCCAAAAAACAAATTCTTTGTATTCATTATTTGTGATTTCGGTTTCATCCATATAATAAGGTCTCACAGTCACCGTTTTGGTTGGTGTATTAAGAGTTCCTATAATGTCTTCATCTTGTTTTCCCATAGTAAAAGATCCACCTGGAATTAAAGCCATTCCGTAGGGTTTCTCTGAAAACCACTTCTTTTTGGCTTTTATACCTACTAATTCGCCTCTATCATTAGAGCCACAACTGTAAAAAACCGTTATTAAGAGTGCAAATATTGCTGCTTTCTTCATATTATCTGATATCTTATCTAAAAAGTTGGTAAACTTATTCTTTTTTTTATTAAAAACCAATTCTAACAGAACCTTTTAATGGAATCTTTTTTTACGATGTACTAAACCAATTTTTGCATTGCTTTATACCACTTTTGTGGAATAATTTCCTTTGTTGCTGCAATATAATCTTGATATGTACATGGTATTAACGCATGTCTTTTATATTTATTATTGGATAAAATATTAATTTCAATCCACCATCTTCCCGTTTTGTGACTTTTATAAAAGGTTAAAGGATCATCATCCGCTAACAAAACGGTAAATTTTTGATAATCTTCCTTCCTAGTAAAAGGGTAATCTTTCACCCTAGCATTGACACCTTCAATAAAATACCAGATCATTTGCGCAATTAAATGTGCCGTTTGATTGTGATTGTCATATTTCGAATTGTATTCGTAAATTCCAAATGAGGAAACCTTATCGCTAATACCTGCATACCTTGAAATAGCACATATTTCATCTCCATAAAAACCATTTGGAGAAGCATTGTTATTGGCAGGCGCCTCACTTTGTCGCACCGCACCAATATCAATAGAAACAATATCTGCATTCCGAAACGCAGGTTCAATATTTTCTAAATTCTTTGCTTCACCCAATCGATAAGCATCGAAAAACAAGGCATCTAATAGTTTAATCTCTTCTTGGGCATTAAAAAATGTTTGATACCCCACATTGCAATAGTTAAATAAATTATTGGGCTGTTGCATAATAATTTTACTAAGATACGACTGTGAAGTTAATTCGTCTTCCAAATCACCCATATCAAATCTACTATCAACTGCCGTAATATTTACTGTTTGTTCCAAAGCATCGTATGCCCTGTAATTGATGTAGGTAATGTCTTGACCCCCACCAATAATTACTGGAATAATGTTCTTCTTTAACAATGAGGTAATGATTTCTGAAACCGCAAAATAAGTATCTGAAACCGCATTCCCTTTGGATACATTTCCTAAATCGACAATGTTCGTATGCCAATCTCCGGGAAATAACTCATATAATTTTCTTCGAATACAATCTAAATCTTCACCACAACCAAAATTATCTTGTGAATTTCGATCTTCTTGTACCCCAAAAATCGCTATTTGAATATTTTCTAGATCGGGAAAGCCTTCTTTTTCTGAATGAATTGTAATTTTTTCACCCAATGACAAAGCAGATTGCAGCTCCAGGTGTGCCATAACCGATTCTTTTACAGGAGTTAAAAAGTCTTGACTCATTATTTTTTTTAAGTAGAAGTATGCAAGATACTAACTAAATTATTTCTTTTTTACTGTTTTCTTCGCAGTGGTTTTCTTTACCGTAGCTTTCTTTTTGACAACTTTCTTTTTTGCCGCTTTCTTCTTTGGCATTTTTGCAGCAATCATTTTAACAGCTTCCTCTTTGGTCAGTTTCTCGATATCGGTCGTTTTTGGAAGTTCGATCTTAATTTTTCCTTTTAAAACATGAAACCTTCCCCATCTTGCCTTTTCTACACGAATCTCAACATCTTCCCAATTATGAAGCACCTTGTCAATTTCTTTTTGCTTTTTCACTTCAATGAGTTCAACAATCTCGTCATAAGTAAGGGTGTCAAAATCATACTTTTTACTCACATTGATGAAAATTGAATTCCATTTAATGAAAGGACCAAAACGGCCAACGCCTTTTTGAACGGGCAATTCTTCATAGTGTGCTACCGGTGCATCTGCTTTTTGTTTGGCAACAATTAACGCTTCCGCCCTTGGCAAATCAACCTCCATTGGATTTTCACCCTTCTCTAAAGAAACAAATAGGCTTCCAAAACGAATGTAAGGTCCAAAACGCCCATTGGAAACAATGACCTCTTCTCCCTGGAAAATCCCCAATTTTTTAGGTAATAAAAACAACTCCAAAGCCTCGTCTAAAGTAATCGTTCCTAGGTTTTGTGTTGGATTTAAACTTGCAAATAATTTCTCTTCATCTTCTGGCGCACCAATCTGTGCAATCGGTCCAAATTTCCCCAAACGGACTAAAACCGTTTTTCCAGAAACTGGATGTTTTCCTAAAATGCGTTCACCACTTTCTCTTTCTGCATTTTCTTTTACATCTTCTACGGTTTCATGAAAGGCACCATAGAAACCTTTAATCATTTCGATCCAATTTGCATCCCCTTCAGAAATATCATCAAAAGAAGACTCTACTTTAGCGGTAAATCCAAAATCTAAAATATTAGAAAAATTAGCCACTAAGAAATCATTGACAATATTTCCAATATCTGTTGGAATTAATTTGTTTTTATCTGACCCCGTTTTTTCTGTTAATGTTTGATTTTTTACAGCTCCATTAGCTAAAATCAATTGCTCATAACTTCGTTCCAAGCCTTCATTTTGTCCCTTTTCTATATAGCCTCTTCTTTGCACCGTAGAAATCGTTGGCGCATAGGTTGACGGACGGCCAATCCCCAATTCTTCCAATTGTTTTACCAAGGAAGCTTCTGTAAATCGGTATGGAGGACTCGTAAAGCGCTGTGTTGCATTGATGAAATTGTATGCTAATGATTCATTCACTTTTAAGTTAGGCAACATGCCTGCCTGTTCTTCCTCTTCGTTGTCGTTTCCTTCTAAATATACTTTTAAGAACCCTTCAAATTTAATCATCTCTCCATTAGCAGTGAAGATTTTTTCGTTTTCTGAATTTTCAATTTTCACATTAGTGCGCTCCAATTGTGCATCACTCATTTGGGATGCCAATGTTCGTTTCCATATTAAATCATACAATCTGGTTTGATCATATTCTGTAGCTATCGTATGCATTTTCATGTTCGTAGGTCGAATGGCTTCATGGGCTTCTTGAGCACCTTTTGCCTTCGACTTAAAAACTCGTTGTTTGCTGTATTCTTTTCCGTAATAATTGGTAATTTCTTCTTCAGCGGCATCTCTTGCATCTACAGACAAGTTCACACTATCTGTTCTCATATAGGTAATTAAACCCGCTTCATACAAACGTTGGGCAACCTGCATTGTTTTGGCAACAGGATACCCTAATTTTCGAGAAGCTTCTTGCTGTAATGTTGATGTTGTAAACGGCGCTGCTGGCGATTTCTTTGCTGGTTTTTTTGTCAATTCAGCAATCGAAAAATCAGCATTTGAACAGGACTTTAAAAAATCTGATGCTGCTGTTTTAGACTCAAAATTCTTTGGAATGGTTGCTTTAAATTTCTTTCCCTCCAAATTCGAAAATTCTGCAACAACCTTATAATGTGTTTCAGCAGTAAACTCCTGAATACTTCTTTCTCTTTCTACAATTAAACGAACCGCTACAGATTGAACCCTTCCTGCAGACAAGCCTCCTTTTACTTTACGCCACAAAACTGGTGATAACTCATACCCAACCAAACGATCTAAAACACGACGTGCTTGTTGGGCATTCACCATGTGATAATCAATATCTCTTGGGTTTTCAACTGCTTTTAAAATAGCCTTTTTGGTGATTTCGTGAAAAACAATACGTTTTGTACGTTCTTCCTTCAACTCCAATTGTTCTTTTAAATGCCATGCAATTGCCTCTCCCTCTCGATCCTCATCACTTGCCAACCAAACCATATCAGCTTTCTTTGCTAAAGATTTTAGTTTTTTTACAACCGCTTTTTTATCGTCTGATACAATGTACTTTGGACTAAAATCTCCGTCAACATCAATCCCCAATTCTTTCGAAGGTAAATCGGCAATATGACCATAACTAGACTCAACTTGAAAATCTTTTCCAAGAAACTTCTCGATTGTTTTTGCCTTTGCGGGTGACTCTACTATTACTAAATTCTTTGCCATGTATCTTTTTTTTGTCGCAATTATCGCAATCGTAATTGCGAGATTTGAGACTACAAAAGTATGTAGTTTTTTTTTATAAATTATTTTAAGTGCTGTTTTTACCCCATTTTTAACACAAAATCAATTGTATTTTTCTGCCAATTTGTCATAAATTTTGGTTTTTGGTTGTATCTTTGCTCATCATTCAAATGAAAATTGACACATGGAGCAAGTAGAAAAAACCATTGATGAAAGAGTGCAAGGGAAAGCCCTTGTTACCGAAAATAAAGAAGAAAACACTAAAAAACTATTCATTGAAAGTTATGGCTGTCAAATGAATATGAATGATAGTGAAATTGTTGCAGCAATCTTAGACAAAGAAGGTTACAACACCACACAAATTTTAGAAGAAGCAGATTTAGTACTTGTAAATACCTGTTCTATCAGAGAAAAAGCAGAAACGACAGTTCGCAAAAGATTACAGAAATACAACGCAGTAAAGCAAGTCAACAAAAAAATGAAAGTAGGCGTTTTAGGTTGTATGGCAGAACGACTCAAAGAAAAATTTTTAGAAGAAGAAAAAATTGTTGATTTGGTCGTAGGCCCAGATGCCTATAGAGACATTCCAAATTTATTACAAGAAGTTGAGTCTGGAAGAGATGCTGTAAACGTAATCCTCTCTAAAGATGAAACTTACGGAGATGTTTCTCCCGTACGTTTAAATTCGAACGGAGTTACTGCTTTTGTTTCCATTACACGAGGTTGCGATAATATGTGTACATTTTGTGTAGTTCCTTTTACAAGAGGGAGAGAAAGAAGTAGAGATCCGAAAAGTATTTTAGAAGAAGTGCAATCGATGGTCGACAAAAACTATAAAGAAATTACCCTGTTAGGTCAGAATGTCGATAGCTTTTTATGGTTTGGTGGCGGATTGAAAAAAGATTTTAAAAAAGCATCAGAAATGGCACAAGCAACTGCCGTTGGTTTTGCAGAGTTGTTAGACATGTGTGCAACCAAGTTTCCAAAAACGCGTTTTCGTTTTTCAACATCAAACCCTCAAGACATGAGCTTGGATGTAATTCATATTATGGCAAAGCATAAAAATATTTGCAAATACCTTCATTTACCAGTACAAAGTGGAAGTAACGCCATGTTAAAAGCAATGAACAGACAGCACACCCGTGAAGAATACATGGAATTGGTGGACAATATTTTTAAAATTGTTCCAGAAATGTCTTTATCACAAGATATGATTGTTGGTTTTTGTGGAGAAACAGAAGAAGACCATCAAGACACCTTGGAGTTAATGAAATATGTAAAATATGATTTTGGATTTATGTTTTCATACTCTGAAAGACCCGGAACGCTTGCAGGAAATAAAATGGAAGATGACGTTCCCTTTGCCGTTAAAAAACGGAGGTTACAAGAAATTATAGATTTACAACAAGAACACGCACTCTTTAGAACACAACAACATTTAGGGAAAACAGAAGAATTTTTAATTGAAGGGACCTCTAAGAAAAACCCGAATGAATGGAAAGGGAGAAACACACAAAATACCGTCGCCGTTTTTGATAAAGGCAACTATAAATTAGGAGATTTTGTGATGGTAAAAGTAGAAGACTGCACCTCGGCAACCTTAAAAGGAACTGTCGTTGGATATTCTGATAACAATTAAAAGGAATCATCAAGTTAAAAGTTGAAAGTATCACTTTTCAACTCGGAACATTTAAATGATTATAATGGAAAGCTTACAAACAACAAAACAACGTTTTGGCATTATCGGTAACGATGTGCATTTAAACCGCGCATTGGAAAAAGCAGTGCGTGTTGCACCTACAGATATTTCTGTTTTGGTAACGGGTGAAAGCGGTGTTGGTAAAGAGAGTATTCCGAAAATAATACACTCTTTATCACACAGAAAACACGCAAAATACATTGCAGTAAACTGCGGAGCCATCCCAGAAGGAACCATAGACAGTGAACTTTTTGGTCACGAAAAAGGTGCTTTTACAGGGGCTACTTCAACAAGAAAAGGATATTTTGAAGTAACAGACGGTGGAACTATTTTCTTAGATGAAGTTGGCGAATTGCCTCTAACCACCCAAGTACGTTTATTACGCGTTTTAGAAAATGGTGAGTTCATAAAAGTAGGATCCTCAGAAGTACAAAAAACAAATGTTCGAATTGTTGCTGCCACAAACCTGAACATGCAAGAAGCCATTGCAAAAGAAAAATTTAGAGAAGATTTGTATTACCGATTGAGCACCATTGAAATTCCGTTGCCTCCACTTCGCGATCGAAACGAAGACATTCATCTATTGTTTCGAAAGTTTGCGTCAGAATTTGCTCAGAAATACCGAATGCCCACAGTTCGATTGGATGAAAATGCCATTAAATTATTAACGAATTACCGTTTCCCTGGAAACATCCGTCAGTTAAGAAACATTGCAGAACAAATTTCTGTCGTGGAAGAAGACCGATTGATTACAGCACAAAATATTGTACAATATCTTCCAAACTACAACAATAATTTACCTGCCGTAATTGGTGGAAGCTCTAAAAACGATTTTTCTACAGAAAGAGACATTATGTATAAGATTTTGTTTGATATGCGAAGTGACATCAACGATTTAAAAAAGTTGACCTTAGACTTAATGAAAACTGGCGATATTGAAAAAGTAGAAGAAAAAAATCATCAATTAATTGAAAAAATATACGCAGATCAAGAAGAAAAAAAGCATGCCATTGAAGTTTTGAAGATTCCACAAAATGCATCTCCTGAGAAAAATTATGACTTTATTGAGACCATTGAAGAAGACGAATCTTTATCTTTACAAGACAAAGAAGTAGAAATGATTAAAAAGTCATTAGAAAAAAACAACAATAAGCGTAAATTAGCCGCCAAAGAACTCGGTATTTCTGAACGTACTTTGTATCGAAAAATTAAACAATACGATTTATAAGTAATGAAAAAACTCCTTTACATCTCTTTTTTTGCAATCAGTACTTTATTGATAACTGCTTGCGGCGCCTATTCTTTTACCGGAGCAACGACCAATGCAGATACCATTCAGATTGCCTTTTTTAGAAATGAAGCAACCTTAGTTGAACCTACATTAAGTCAGCGATTTACACCCGAATTACAAGAGCTGTTTTTACGACAAACCAACTTGACATTGGTAAACAATCCCAATGCAGATTTGCGTTTAGAAGGAGAAATTACGGGCTATCGAATAAACCCGATGAGTGCAACAGCACAACAAACGGCGGCCCAAAACAGGCTAACAGTAACTATAAATGTTCGCTTCTACAATGCATTGGATGAAGAAAAAGACTTTGAAAAAAGTTTTTCATTTTACTCAGACTTTAATTCTAGCCAACAATTAGTTGGCGGAGTATTAGAAGGTGCATTGGACGAAATTTTAGAGCGCATTCATCAAGATATTTTTAACGCAGCACTAGGAGATTGGTAACCGAGAAATTCATATCGATCCTAAAAAATCCTGCAATCTTACAGCAAGAAGAAACGCAAGCGTTGAAAAACCTCATTGAGGAATATCCGTATTTTCAACCTGCAAGGAGTTTGTATTTAAAAGGCTTGAAAATGCAAAACAGTTTTAAATACAATAATGAGCTCAAAGTAACTGCTGCGTATACCACAGACAGAGCCATCTTATTCGATTTTATAACAGCATCCAGTTTTAATGTGCTTCCAAAACCCGATGTGCAACAGAAAACGGAAACAGTTTCATTGAATGAAAAACCAGTATCAGAAATTGCTCCAAGCGACTTCGGTATGCATGCGCCGCTTTCTTTTTCAACAACAGAAAAACACTCTTTTGGGGAATGGTTGCAATTATCAAAGGCAACACCGATAGTTAGAGCAGCTCCAAAAAAAGAAAAATCCATCTCTAGAACTTCAATTATTGATCGTTTTATTGAGAAAAACCCAAAAATAAAACCTGTTATCAAAGAGAAAAGTATCAATGTTTTAGTTTCCAAAAACGAAACATCAAACTCTTTAATGACAGAAACATTGGCCAAAGTGTATTTAGCACAAAAAAAATATGAAAATGCAATTCAAGCTTATAAAATTTTAAGTTTGAAATATCCAGAAAAAAGTGGTTTCTTTGCAGACCAAATTAAAAGAATTCAAATTTTACAAAAAAATAAATCATGAGTTATAACTTATTTTTAGGGATCATATTATTGGTAGCTGTGATCTTAATTTTAATTGTTATGGTACAAAACCCTAAAGGAGGAGGATTGTCTTCTTCATTTGGTGGTGGAGGTGCACAATCTTTAGGAGGCGTGCAAAACACGAACAACTTCTTAGACAAAACAACTTGGACGTTGGCAATTTCAATGTTTGCATTGATTTTATTATCAAACTTTTCTATTGACAGAGGTGGAGACAAAGGCCCGATCTTAAAAGAAACGTTAAACGGTATTGAAGCTACAACGCCAGCACCGGTTGCTCCTGATACAACACAAGAAAGCGAACAATAATCATTACACTATTGAGAATCTATAGAAATGCCAACGTAAATGACACGTTGGCATTTTTTTTATAGTATATTTAAAAAACTAGAAAGTGAAATTAGTAATCTTGTCAGTTTTCATTAAATGGCATTATTTCTGACTACATGGTAAGTATAAAATAAAAACCAATTTAAAAAAATACACATGGGATTAAACATTAAACCTTTAGCAGACAGAGTTCTTGTAGAACCTGCACCTGCAGAAACAAAAACAGCTTCTGGATTAATCATTCCAGACAACGCAAAAGAAAAACCACAAAAAGGAACTGTTGTTGCCGTTGGTAATGGTAAAGTTGACGAACCATTGACCGTAAAAGTAGGCGATACTGTACTCTATGGTAAATATGGCGGAACAGATTTAAAGCTGGAAGGAAAAGATTACTTAATGATGCGTGAAGCAGATATTTTAGCAATCATTTAAATAGCATTAAGAGGTTTAGACTCTGCTTCAGAATCTGAATACTTATTAATTCTTTCAAAAGATTTAAATTATATTGATGAAAATTCATTCACAATAATAAATGAAGAAATCAATATGATTCAAAGTAAAATTTATTCACTAAAACATAAATTAAAATGGCAAAAGACATAAAATTTGATATTGAAGCTCGTGACGGACTAAAACGTGGAGTGGATGCATTGGCAAACGCAGTAAAAGTAACTTTAGGACCCAAAGGAAGAAATGTAATTATTTCGAAATCATTTGGAGCACCCACCGTAACCAAAGATGGTGTCTCTGTTGCAAAAGAGATTGAACTTGAAAACGAGCTTGAAAACATGGGCGCTCAGATGGTGAAAGAAGTCGCTTCTAAAACCAATGATTTAGCTGGAGATGGAACCACAACCGCTACCGTTCTTGCACAAGCAATTGTAAAAGAAGGGCTAAAAAATGTTGCTGCAGGAGCAAATCCAATGGATTTAAAACGTGGAATTGACAAAGCAGTCGCTGCGATTGTTACAGACCTAGAAAAGCAAGCACAGAAAGTAGGAAATTCTTCAGAAAAAATAAAACAAGTTGCTTCAATTTCTGCAAATAACGACAATACAATTGGCGATTTAATAGCAACCGCTTTCACCAAAGTTGGTAAAGAAGGTGTAATTACTGTTGAAGAAGCAAAAGGAATGGAAACCTATGTAGATGTTGTAGAAGGAATGCAGTTTGACAGAGGATATTTGTCACCATACTTTGTAACAGATGCAGATAAAATGATTGCAGATTTAGAAAATCCATACATCTTATTATTCGATAAGAAAATTTCGAACCTGAATGAAATTCTTCCAATCTTAGAACCTGTTGCTCAGTCTAGCAGACCCTTATTAATCATTGCAGAAGATGTAGACGGTCAAGCATTGGCTACTTTAGTGGTCAATAAATTACGTGGTGGCTTAAAAATTGCTGCGGTAAAAGCACCTGGATTTGGAGACCGAAGAAAGGCCATGTTAGAAGATATCGCGATTTTGACTGGGGGAACGGTTATTTCTGAAGAAAGAGGTTTTTCTCTTGAAAATGCCACCTTAGATTTATTAGGTACTGCAGAAACAGTAACGGTAGACAAAGACAATACAACTGTTGTGAATGGCGCTGGAAATGCAGATGCAATTAAGGCAAGAATCAATCAAATTAAAGCACAAATAGAAACCACAACTTCAGATTACGACAAAGAAAAACTACAAGAACGTTTGGCAAAATTAGCTGGAGGGGTTGCTGTTTTATATGTAGGTGCTGCATCAGAAGTTGAGATGAAAGAAAAGAAAGATCGTGTAGACGATGCATTGCATGCAACGCGTGCGGCAGTTGAAGAAGGAATTGTTGCAGGTGGTGGAGTTGCTTTGGTACGTGCTAAAAAAGTATTGACCCAAATTACAACCGAAAACATAGACGAAACTACAGGAATACAAATTATTAATAAAGCAGTAGAAGCTCCTTTAAGAACTATTGTTGAGAATGCTGGTGGCGAAGGCTCAGTCGTTTTAAACAAGATATTGGAAGGAAAAAAAGATTTCGGTTATGATGCAAAATCAGACGATTATGTTGACATGCTCAAAGCTGGAATTATTGACCCGAAAAAAGTAACCCGTGTTGCTTTAGAAAATGCAGCCTCTGTTGCAGGAATGATCTTAACAACAGAATGTGCTTTGATTGATGTTAAAGAAGACGCCCCAGCTGGTGGTGGAATGCCTCCAATGGGCGGTGGTATGCCAGGAATGATGTAGCCAATAACAATGTCAAGCTATTATTTTAGGCTTAGCATTGTGATGTCGTTCATAAAAAAATCCGTTGGAAATAATTTCCAACGGATTTTTTTGTGAAAATTCATTTCATTCATACATGTTTTCCAACTTCAAAACCGTGTTTGCCTAAATACTGATCACCGCTTTCAATCGCACCCTCCTCTAGAATTGTTCCCATAGAGTCGTTCCAGCGATTTAAATATCCAAACAATGAAATAACGCCCAACATTTCTACAATTTCACCCTCGTTCCAATGCGCATACAACGCTGTTTTAATGTTAGCGTCCACAGCATTCGGCACCATGGATGCTGCCAAGGAAAAGTCCAAAGCAGCTCTCTCCGCGGCTGAAAATGCAGGATGTGTTCTATATTCCCAAACATTGTCTAACTGTGCTTGTTCGGCTCCATAGCGTTCTGCAGCTCGAATGGCGTGCGCTTGACAATAGCGACATCCAGTGGCATTGCTAGAAACCCAGGCAATAAGTCTTTTCAATGCAGAAGTAACGCGTCCTTCATTGGCCATTACAGCCTTATTTAAATTGATAAAGGCTTTGGAAATCGACGGTCTGCGTTGCATGGTTAACACAGAATTTGGGCAAAACCCAAGCGTTTCATTAAAAAATTCGGCTAATTCTTTGGTTTCTAAATCGTGTTCTGCGGATAAAGGAGTAACTAATGGCATTATTTTTAAGTGTTTTTGTTTCAGTAGCTAAAGATAGTTTTTTATTCAGAAAAATAGTGTCGCAATTAAAGTAGGTGAAAAAAGGTTTTATTTTTTACCTTTAGCAATTATTACTTTTTAAAAATTATTTGCAAAAAAAACGCTTATGAACACAAACATCGTTACAACTACCTGGAAAGAAAATATGCTCTTTGAATCTGACAATCCTGGAGGACACAATCTTTTAATTGACACTTCGGAAGAACATGGCGGAAATGACGCTGGCTATAGACCAAAGGCACTGATGCTTTCTTCTTTAGCAGGTTGTTCTGGACTGGACGTAGTATCTCTTTTAGCAAAAATGAGAGTAAGCCTTGCTGATTTTAAAATTGTTGTTACTGGTGAATTGACGGAAGAACATCCAAAATTTTACAACAAAGTGTTGGTAGATTATCACTTTTATGGAAGCGAATTGCCTGAGGACAAAATAAACAAAGCTGTCGATTTATCGGTTGAAAAATATTGTGGTGTCATGGAAATGTTTCGACAGTTTGCGACGATAACGATCGGCATTCACCTGCACCCATAGAGTGCCCTAAAGTTTAAAAAAAATTGCAATGCGCTGGAGTTCAAAACCAAAAATTGAGAAAGAAAAAATAGCAAAACTTGCAAAAGATTTGTCTGTGGATATGACCATTGCTGAAATTTTACTGCAGCGAAACATCTCCACTTTTGAGGAGGCTAAAAAATTCTTTAGACCCAGCCTAGACGATCTCCATGATCCTTTTTTAATGAAAGACATGGACAAAGCGGTGGAGCGTATTGAAACTGCAATTCGCAATCATGAGAATATTTTAGTTTTTGGCGATTATGACGTAGACGGAACCTCAGCAGTTTCATTGGTTGCCTCCTATTTAAAAACAATTTATCCCAATATTTCTACTTATATCCCAGACCGATATGAAGAAGGTTATGGAGTTTCTTTTAAAGGAATAGACTTTGCAGAAGACAATAATTTCTCCTTAATTATTGCTTTAGACTGTGGTACAAAAGCCCTTGATAAAGTGACTTATGCTTCTGAAAAAAAGATTGACTTTATTATTTGTGATCATCACAAACCAGGTCCGGAATTGCCAAAAGCAGTGGCCATTTTAAACCCAAAAAGAGCCGATTGCTACTATCCGTTTGATGAATTGTGTGGTTGTGGAGTGGGTTTTAAATTGATTCAAGCGCTTGGAAAAAATAGGCAACAAAGCATTGCTCATTTTGTGCCTTATTTGGATTTGGTGGCAACGGCAATTGCGGCAGACATTGTCCCAATGAATGGAGAAAACAGAACGCTTGCTTATTTTGGGCTACAAGTAATTAATTCCAACCCAAGAAACGGCATCAAAGCGATCATTCATCAAACCAAAAAAGAAGTACTGACCATTACCGATGTCGTGTTTATTATAGCACCCAGAATTAATGCTGCAGGAAGAATGAAACACGGAAATTATGCAGTAGAATTATTGACAGAAATGGATTTTGATTCGGCAGTGGAATTTGCAGCTGCCATTGAAATTTTTAATGCGGACCGGAAAGATTTGGATAAAAAAATTACCAACGAAGCCCTAATGCAAATCATAGATAATGCCGAAGAAGATCGGTTTACTTCGGTGGTTTACAAAGAAGATTGGCACAAAGGCGTCATTGGGATTGTTGCTTCTCGATTGATTGAAAAGCACTACCGCCCAACGCTGGTTTTTACTAAAAGTGGCGACAAACTTGCGGCTTCTGCTCGTTCTGTAAAAGGCTTTGATGTGTACAATGCCTTGCAAGCTTGTGAAGAATTCATCGAACAATTTGGAGGTCATAAGTATGCGGCCGGGTTAACGTTATTGCCCGAAAACTACGAAAAATTTAAAGCCAAATTTGAAGAAGTGGTGCGCACAACCATTCCAAAAGAATTGTTGACACCTGAAATTTTGATTGATGCGGAAATTGATCTCTCGGAAATTACGCCCAAGTTCTTTCGAATTGTACAGCAAATGGCGCCTTTTGGTCCGCAAAATATGAAGCCTACTTTTAAGACATCTGCGGTAAGAGACAATGGCTATGGCAAGCAAGTGGGTGCAGACAAAACTCATTTAAAGTTAAACATCGTTGCTGGGGCTGACTCTAAAACCTACAATGCCATTGGCTTTAATTTGGGCTCTAAAATAACGGAGATTCAAAATGAGTTTGATATTGTCTATGCCTTGGATGAAAATGAATGGAATGGGGTTAAATCCATTCAATTACTACTAAAAGATTTGAAGTAAAAGAGGTTGCTGTTTCGGTATGTAAGTGCTGCGTTCTATCTTTTCTATTTTATTCCTTTTTACGTACTCTTACCTTCACGAGCGAGACGCTCGCGGGGGTAAGCAGAAAAGAAGTGTAAACAAAAATTTGAAACCTAGGATAAAAGTGTTAGTTTTTAAATCAGTCTTGTTTGTAAAAGTTATTCCAATAAATTTTCAATAGAAATATCTTCGTCTAATTCCTCCCAATGAATTCCTTCTCCTTTACCTATGAAACGCCACTTTGTTAATTGTTCTTTTGATGCATTCCGTAATTTACGAAACCATTCTAATGGGACCGATAATTCTCGTCCATCTTCAAATTGAATAATCATTTTTGTATCTGTAAAAGACAAGTCTGTAGCAAATTTTGATTTATTGATTGTTAAAATACTCATTCCATTTGTTTTTAAAAAGTTCTACATTCTCACTTACTAATTTACGCATTTCTTTTAATTCGGAAGCATTAAAGCCTCTTGATTTAACAAGTTCAATTTCTTCTAAAGTAAATTTAGCCGTCTTATTGTCTTTTTCAACGTGAATATGAATAGGTAAATGTTCATTACTATAAAAGAAAAAGCGAAATCCATTAATTCTTAATATTGTTGGCATAAGACAAAAATAAGTTAATTTTTTGAACCATTACAATTTCCATTCATACTCGTACTTGTATTATTCCTTTAGGTTTCCCTAAAAATGTAGGCTTCCCTAAAAAAGGGGAAGTCTACAGGGGCCTTTTCGGAGCGGGTTGCTGTTTCGGTATGAAAGTGCTATTTCCTACAACTTTGTTATCTTCTTACGCTTGAGGTCACGAGCAAGATGCTCGCGCTATCGGGGAATTTGATCAAATAAATTGAGACTGGCGCTAGCAAGGTATCCCATATTATCAAAACCTGTATTCCAATTTTAAAAGCACATATCTTTCAAGCAATCTATACTCGGTTGTTGATGTTCCAATATCACTAATTGAAAAATTCCTAAATCTTTCCGTATTGAAAAGGTTTTTACCCGTAATCCCTAGAGTTAATTTATTTTTAATGAGTTTATATCTTGCATCAAAGTCCAAAAAGTAATAGATATTATCGGTTTGTAGATTTCCAAAATAGTAGCGTTCAAACTGTAATTGAAAATCAAGATTTTTGTTAAAAATAAACGATAAATCTAAGAAACTTACATTATCTGTAAATGAATTATTTATGGTAGTTTCTATTTCCATTGTTGTCCATTTTGTGCCAATATGGTAATTAAAAATACCTTTAAAACCAGAACGAAGTTCTAAACCATAATTATAGTTATTTGAGGTTACCAGTCTTAAATTAGAATTATTTACAATATTCTTGAATTCGCTTTTTGTATAGCCTAAATCTACTTTTAAGTTTGACGAAATAAACTTGAAGTAATAATCTAATTTTGAATTTATACTTATAAACTCACGGTCTTTAATCAATATTTTTTCCGCTTGGGTAAAGTTTTGTTCTATTGCTATATTTGTTGAAAAGAAATCGTGATTTTTACTGTAAAGGATAAATGTATTGGCAAAAAAACGATCACTCCAATTACCTAATTGATAATTAAAAACCACACTCGAAGCGTCTAACTGATTAAAACTGCCTATTCCTTTTGAGAAGGAACGAAAACCAGTTAAAACAAAATCACTAAATACATCTAAAACTTTTGCGTTTGTAGTGTTGTATGAGTAAGAAGATGTAATTTTATTTTTATCATTTATTTTCCAATCAAAACCCAAACTTGGATTGATGAAGAACGGATTTTGATTACTAGTTGTATTATTGTTTTCTAAACGGTTAAAAAGCTGATGTACATCTAGTTTACCAACAATGCCAAAATCTTTAATTTTTAATCTGTACTTGCTTTTAAGGTACAAATTGTTGACTTGAGAAATGGTTTCGTTTTGATATCCGTTTGGCTGTTCTAAAACCGTATTGTTCTCTAAAAGTGAAAATGTAGATTGTAATTTATCTTTTCTAAACTCGTTACCTAATTGTAATTCCAATAGGTGTCCATTGTCCTTGCGGTCTAATAGATGTGCGTTTACTCCTGCAAATTGCATTTGATTAGTGCTTTGTTGATTTATAGCATTAGCATTTGTAATTGCAGGAAATAAATCTTGATAAAAAAATTGATTTATATTATAATTTTGAGGTGTTTTTTCGTCTATAAAACGACTTGTTAGCAAAAATACTTTTTTGTCTTTAAATTTGTTGGTGTAGCTTATTTTTTGGTCAAAAAGTGTATTTTGATGTTGTAAGTTCTCAATGGTAGAATTACCGTTAAATAGTAAGTTGGAATTGTCGTTAAAATCGCCATTATTATATTTGGTTGTGGCTTCTAGCATTTTTGTTTTTGAGATGTTATATATAACATCTAATTTACCAAAAGTAATACGTTTATTGTTTTGTAATTGATAATCTTCTGTATTGGTGAAGTTTGTGCCATTAACATCTACAATATTCTTAGAATTTCTAAAAAAGTCCGTTTCGTCCCAATTAAAAAAACCGAGCATTTTAATTTTTAATTTTTCTGTGGGATTGAAAATAGCATTTAGTGACACTAACTCTGCTTTATTAAAGTTGGTTCTACTTTCTTTGAAATTGAGGTTACTTGACAATAAATTTAATAATGAATTTACACTTTGATTGTCTCCAATACTTGCTGGTTCGTTCATACGAAATGGACGAATTAAATTTTCAATATCGCCTGTGGCATCATAGCCAATTGAGTTGAGACTGGTCAAGAAGTAGTATTTGTTTTTCTTCCCAAAGTTCATCAAATTGGCTTTTAACTGATAAAAGTTGTCGTTTCCAATACTTGCTTCCGTATTTCCAAACCAAATACGCTTGGATTTTTCGTCAAGTTTTAAGTTTAAAGCGACTTTATCTGTTTCTTCAATACCTTTTAATAAATGATTGTTAGCGTAGTTTTTTAGCAATTCGACTTCTTCGATAGGAAATGCAGGCATATTTTTAGACAAAATCTTGTAACCTTTTTCAAAAAGGTCATCACCATCTACCATTAATTTTTCAATTTCTTGATTACCAACTTTTATAGTGCCATCTGTTTCTATATTTAAACCGGGAATGGTCTTTAATAATTCTTCTACTGTTTGTTCCGTTCCCTTCGTAAAAAATATTGTTTTAAAGTTGATTGTATCTTTTTTTACAACTATGGGTTTTTCTGTTCTAAGGATTACTTCCTCTAAATCTATCGGCTTATCTTTTAATAAAACATCCAACTCAATAAGCCTACTACCCATATCTATTTTTAAAGGCACCGTCTTAATTTCATAACCAAGAGAATTAAATACCAAATTGAATTTTCCATACTTATTTGTACTTAGTTTGTATTTTCCTTTATCGTCTGAATGGGTAAAGGCTATAATCGATTTGGTAAGAGAATCTTTTAATATAATACTTACTGAATACAAATTATTTGTACCATCTTTAACAGTGCCATAAATTTCAGTTTGTGAAAAAGTAAAATTTTGAGCCACTAAAAAAATTATAATTGAAAAACAAAGATCTAATCTTGTTTTGTCTTCTCCTCCCATTCGAATTTAGTTTCAATTCCTGAATTTTTTATGAATTTTCTACTAATGACTTTACTTCCTTTAGGTAACCTAGAAATGATTTGTTGAACTTTAAGTTCTTTCAATGTGTTTAATTTCTCATTATAATTCCTTAAACTAATGGTCTCGTAATTATTGTTTTTTAAGGACAATTTATCATCCAAATCGTTCTCTTTTAGATATTCTATTTTTTCAGCTATAAAAAACACTTGATTTAAATTGTCTTTTGCTTCCAATATTAGACCAGGAAGTCCTTGTAGTTTCCAAGGGCCAAATTTAACGGGTATTTCATCTGTAAACCAAACAGTATATATACGTCCTCTAAAATAACCAGTTGCTTTAGCAACACTAAAACCTAAAATTTTATCTGTAGTGTTATTATGAATTTTCCAAGAGATATTTTTTACTTTCTCGTGTATTAATAAAATCTTTTTGTTTAAAGAAGTTTTTGTATAAATGGAATCTTTTTTTAAATTAATATTTACTGTTTTGTTGAAAGGGCTGTAAGTACCATATCTTTTTATTTTTGTATTATTTTTATTTTGAAAAATTTCATCATTTTCTTTTTCTACATAAAATGATTCACTATCATTAAAAAATAATTCAGTATGTTTTTTTACAGGAATGCCAAGATTTAATTCTTCTCGATAAGTTACTTTCATTTGAATAATTTGTTGAGAAAAAATATTCAATGAAAATAGAACGATTATCAATAGGATTGTTTTTATCATAATATCATTGGATTTAAAATCCCCTAACATTACAGATTGTTAAGGGATCTAAAAGTTGAAAATAATTATTACTTGTAATTCTCAGAATAATCAAAATGCATTGTAAAACCACAATCGCCATAAACTCCATAAGTTTCAATTTCAAATTCTCCAATTAATTCTCCATCAAAATAAACATAATGAGTTTCTATACAAAAAAGTCCATTCTGAAAAATCTTTACAACTTCTTTGTAATCTAAATTTACCTTTTCGATTACTTCATTTTTTTCTTTGCCTTCAATTATTGAATTGTTTGCAAAGGTCACTGAACCCATTAGCATAAATACTAGAATAAAAAATACTTTTTTCATTGTTTTATATTTAAAAATTAAATGCTGAATTTTCATTTTTATAGTCTTTGTAATTCAGTACACAGTTTATCTGCTTTTAGACTTTTGGTGGTCATTTTTTTAAAGACCCCTAGTCAGCGGGTCTTTAAATGGCTCAATTTCGATATACAAGACTACCCATTAGTTATCTTGTTCTATTGCCGATGCCTTTTTTAAATACATATTAAGATTAAATGTTGATTTTTTGTAAATATATGTTTATTATGCAATTAATTTTTATACCAATAAACAAATGGGTATATTTTGGGAATAAGTGGGGTTATATAAGAATAACTGGATGTTTTGAAAAAGAGAAAATAGCAATTAATCGGGTTGTGCTTTAATCAAATACAGGTATACTGGGTAATGATCGCTATAGCCACCACGATAATTTCCAAAGGAGAAACTCCGAAAAGGATAGCCTTTGTACTTGCCTTTTCGGGTGGTTAGAAAACGTTTGTTAAACACCTTCGCTTTAAACATTTTATAGGTCGAGAACTCTTTCTGGCCAGTGTCTAGTAGGGGTTTTGAAATGAGAATTTGATCAAATAAATTGAGATTGTCTCGATAGCCCAACGTGTGAAACCCTCTCTGGAACAACCCTTCATAAGGGTTAAAAATATCCGTCACTGTTACATTTTCTTTTTTTGCTTTTGTTTTTAAAACCTTCTTAAAACTACTATTTATTGGGTCATCATTAAAATCGCCCATAATGAGAATTTTTGCCTTTGGATCTTTCAATCGAATTTGAGCGATAATTTTGGTGTTTTGGTAGGCTGCTTTTTCTCGTAAAGGTCTGCTTTTTGCTTCGCCACCACTGCGAGAAGGCCAATGGTTTACAATGATGTGCAGCAGCTCATCATCCAAATACCCCGAAACCAACAATTGGTCGCGGGTGAATACTTTTCGGTTGTTTCGGTAAATATTGGGATTGAAAGCCTGATGAAAAATGGGTTTAAAATACCGATGCTGATACAAAAGAGCCACATCAATACCTCGTTTGTCTGGAGATTCGTAATGAACAAATCCATACCGCTGTTTTTTTAAATGCTTATTGGCAATCAAGTCTTCTAACACAGCACTGTTTTCTACTTCACACACTCCAATAATGGCAGGACTGGTATTGGCTTTTTCTTTGCCAATTTGTGCGATGGTACTTGCCAATTTGTCTATTTTGTCCCAATATACCTTCGACCGATTCCCTTTCAACTCCATCATCGGACTTGCTTCATCATGCTTTGTAAGATCGTTAATGGTATCGAAAAGATTCTCTAAATTATAAAATGCAATGGTGCGAATCGCATATTTTTTAGCAGGTACATTTTGTGCTTTTACAGTAGCCATAAAAATCAATAGGATGAATAGAAATAGTCCTTTTTTAGGCATCGTTACAATAGTTTACTGCAAATATTACTATTTTTTAATAACTTATGTTAATAATTGTACTATTTTTATTCAAAAAAATAGTACAAAATTGTTTATGCAGAAAAATAGTTGGTTCATATTCCTATTCTTTTTCCTTTGTTACTCAGTGCAAACACAGAACCTAGTTAAAGGAATCCTTGTTGACAGCAACTCTGAAAAAAAATTACAGGGGGTTACAGTTCGTATAAAAAACACGCCATTTAGCACAACGTCTAATACAGCAGGTCAATTTTTACTTCAAAACATCCCCAATGGCAGCTACCTTCTGGTCATTCAAATGAAAGGATATGAAACACAGAACTTTCCTATAGAATTTACTGGAAGTGCTTTAGATTTAGGATTGATAGCGCTCTATGCAGTCCTTTCGGTGTCAATTGATCCAAGTATCATTACGCTTACGGATGACGAATTGAATGCCGATGTGCGAACAGCCGACAATATCGCAGGCTTGCTCCAATCGTCAAAAGATGTGTTTTTAAGAACGGCCGCTTTTGAGTTTAGTGCTTCCTTTTTTAGATTGAGAGGGTTGAATTCTGACAACGCAAAATTAATGATCAACGGAATTGAAATGAACAAAATGTATCATGGCCGTCCACAATGGGGCAATTGGGGAGGCTTGAATGATGCGCTTAGAAATCAGGAGTTTCGTTTTGGCTTGGCAGCTTCTCCATACACTTTTGGCGGAGCCTTAGGAGCAACAAACATCAATGTAAGAGCAGCCAACCAAAGAAAAGGAACCCGTATTTCGTATGCTTCATCAAACCGAAGTTATGCCCATCGGTTTATGGGAACACATTCCTCTGGAATGTCGGAAAACGGCTGGGCATATGCCTTTTCCTTGAGTAAAAGAACTGCCGAAGAGGGTTTCTCTGAAGGAACAAAATACAACGCAACTTCTCTTTTTGCTGCTTTACAAAAAAAATTCAACGAGCAGCATCAAATAAGTTTTACAGCGATTGCAGCCGAAAATAAGCGAGGAAAAGCGGCCCCTCAAACACAAGAAGTCTTCGATTTGAAAGGAATTCGTTACAATTCGTATTGGGGATTTCAGAATGGAAACATTCGAAATTCTAGAATTCGAACTATTTTCGAACCCTTTTTTATCGTCAATCACGATTGGAAAACAACTCCTAAAACGACGCTGAATACAAACGTAGGATATCAATTTGGACACATCGGGAATAGCAGAATAGACAACAATGGAAGTCAAGTTTTAGAAGGAACAACCGACGGGACCACAAACCCATATATTGTGGGATTGGGAACTTCAAATCCAGACCCTACCTATTATCAAAACCTGCCAAGTTATGCTCTGAGGCAAGGATTTTCCAATGTGTATGCAATCCAGCAGCATTTTTTAAAAGACGGACAATTGAATTGGCATCAGTTGTATCTAGCGAACAGCAATGTTGAAAACAATGGGAATGCTTCCTATATTTTGTACGAAGATCGGAATGAGGATACTCAATTTAGTGTCAATACTATTTTAGATAAACAAATTAATGAAAATAGTACCCTAAATGGGAAATTACAATATCGAAAATTGAATTCGAAAAACTTTGCAAACGTGTTGGATCTTTTGGGAGCAGACGGTTACCTAGATGTAGATTCTTATGCGGATACATTCGATGAAAAACAAAACGATTTATTAAATCCTTTACGTATTGTTGGCGTTGGAGATACTTTTAAATACAATTTTAATCTAAAAAGCAGTATTTTCGATGCTTTTATACAAGCACAATTTGAGTTCAATAAAATCGATTTTTATGTGGCGTTGAGCGGATCGGAAACAACACATCAAAGGGAAGGTTTCTTTAAAAATGGAGGTTTTCCAAACACTTCCCTAACAACAACCCCAAAACAACGTTTCACAAATTTTGGAACAAAATTAGGAGGCACTTATAAATTTTCTGGCCGGCATTTATTAAATCTCAATGCAGGATACATAACAAAAGCACCGCAGCTAAGAAACACCTTTTCAAATGCAAGAGAAAATGATGCCGTTGTGGACAAGCTCGTTAGTGAACGAATTTTAACCTCAGATGTAAGTTACCTTTATAGAAGCGCGGGCATAAAATCGAAAATTACAGGACACTTCACAAAACTTCAAAACGCCACTGAAATATCCTTTTTCTTTGCGGATGGAATTGGAGGTGATCATACCGCTTTTGTGCAAGAAATTTTAACAGGAATTGACACAAAACATTTTGGGGTAGAGTTGGGTCTCGAAGCAGCAATAACAGCAACAATAACATTAAGAGGTGCTGCAAGCGTTGGACAATATACCTACGACAATAATCCATATTTGTATTTAACAACAGAAAATAACAATCGCTCAATTGCAGCAGGATTCATCAATGGGCGCAAAGACTTTGGTGCGGCAAATTTAAAGGGGTATAAATTAGCGTCAGGACCTCAATCGGCATACGCTGTTGGTTTTGATTATCGTGATCCGGAGTATTGGTTTTTTGGAGCAACTGCAAACTTTTTTGACAACACCTATATCGACATTGCACCACTAACAAGAACCGCCAATTTTACAGATGATGGTGGCATTCCCTTTAATAATTATGATGAAGATATTGCCCGACAATTATTACAACAAGAACAGTTTGACAGCTATTTGGTGGTAAATCTTATTGGTGGAAAATCTTGGAAGATCGACGCACAATATATTAGTTTCTTTGGAAGTGTTGCCAATGTATTCAATACAAAATACACCTCTGGTGGTTTTGAACAAGGACGGAATGCAAATTACCGGCAACTAAAAGAAGACAAAGCGTTAGAAACTCCTGTGTTTGGAAATAAATATTGGTTTGGAAGAGGAACTACCTATTTCTTGAACCTCAACTACCAGTTTTAAAAAATAAATACGCAACTAGAATAAAATAGTTCCTTATGAAAACAACTAAAAGGCATCGCATTGTATTCTTTATAATGACGTTTTTCGCAATCACTTCTTGCATAGAAGATGATGCATTCTCTTTACCTAATAGCATCACGATAGAACCAAACATTATTGCAAATTCTAGTATTTCTGCAGTAAAATCAGCGTTGAAGCAAGAGTTTGTCGCTAACAATAATTTAATCTACACATTTAGTGAAGGAAATGCCTTATATATAGAAGGCTATGTTGTTTCTAGCGATGCTGCTGGGAATTTTTATAAAAAAATAATCCTTCAAGATCTACCAGAAAATCCAACCGCTGGGATCGAAATTCTCCTAAATAAGACCTCATTGAGTGAAACTTATGACCTAGGAAGAAAAATATATATTTTACTAGACGGATTGTCAGTTTCTTATGATGATGGTGCGTTTGATGCAGATCCAACAAATGCAATTATAGGGAAATATATTTTAGGTAGTTTGGACGGGCAACGCGTGAGTAACATTCCGTCAACTGCAGTTGAAGAGCATCTTATAAGAACCGGAACGGTAAAAGAAATTGTTCCTGAAATTATTACACTGTCAGCAATTACTGAAGCACATATTAATACACAGATTCAATTGTCTGCTGCTCAGTTCATAAAGGCCGATTTGGGGAAAACATTTGCAGGAGAAGCAAACGATCAATTTGATGGTTTTAGAAAACTCTTAGAATGTGAATCCGATAAAATTATGAAGCTACAGACGAGTACATTTGCAAGTTTTAAGTCGAATGTGGTTCCAACAGGAAAAGGAACAGCAACTTTAGTGCTTTCGAAAGATTATACCTCAGAATTTTTAGTCGCCATTGCAAATACACCCGCAAATCTTGTTTTTACTAATCCCGAAAGGTGCGATCCCATCGTATTGGATTGTGGGTTGGCTGCTTCAGAAGGAGCTACAATACTTTTTTTTGAAGATTTTGAAAATCAATTGAGTTCCTCTTTTATTAGCGGAAATGGATGGACGCACTTTATAGCAGCAGGATCGGAAGGTTGGGAGGCCTACACAGCAACAGGAAGCAATCCATCCCAAGGAGTTTCTGCGCGTATTGGTGCTTATAACTCCAACGATAATAGTAGTGTTTCGTGGTTAATTACACCGGAGATCGATTTAAACAGCAATACAGGAGTAACACTTCAGTTTCAAACTTCAAACAGTTATGCAGATGATAGTAGCCTTGCGCTTCTTTTTTCTAATGATTGGGATGGAACTACATCTGGAATCGATGCCGCTACTTGGGGAATTGTTCCTAGGGCCTATATCACTCAAAATACAGACGCATTCTCGAATTGGTATGATTCGGGTCTTGTGGATCTCTCTTGTGGAGAAGGCACCACCTATTTTGCCTTTCGATATACAGGGAGTGGGAATGCAAATGAAGATGGTACTTATGAGTTGGATAACATCATCATTTCGGCAAATTAGAAGGATGGACTACCTGTTGTTGTTGGAACAAAAAAAACCTCAAAACAACTATGCTTTGAGGCTTGTATTAAAATATAATAGCGAACTTAATCGGCTAATATAATTGCTTTATTGTCATTAAATTCAAGGGTTCCTGAACTGATTGATAAGGTAAGTACTTTTTCATCATCTTGATGTACTTGCATTTTTCCTTTTAATTCAGTGGATGCTATTTGCTCTTGCGAATGCACATGAACCTTAATTGTCCCTTCTTTAAGAATAGAAACAACAGGGGCATGATTGTTCAGCATTTGAAATTCTCCATGAATCCCAGGAACAAATATCGAATCTACTTCGGATGAAAATAAGATTGCTTCTGGTGTTACAATTTCTAAAAACATATTTTAGTCTTTGGGCTTTAAGCTTTGGGCTTTCAGCAATTATTATGCTTCTGCTAACATTTTTTCTCCAGAATCTATTGCATCTTGAATAGATCCTCTTAAGTTAAATGCAGCTTCAGGATATTTATCTAATTCACCATCCATAATCATGTTGAACCCTTTAATAGTATCTTTAATATCAACTAAGACACCTGGGATCCCTGTAAATTGTTCTGCAACATGGAATGGTTGAGATAAGAAACGTTGTACACGCCTAGCTCTGTGCACCACTAATTTATCTTCTTCAGATAATTCTTCCATTCCTAAAATAGCAATGATATCTTGTAATTCTTTGTATCGTTGTAATAATTCTTTTACAGCTGTTGCTGTGTTGTAGTGCTCATCCCCTAAAACTTCAGCAGATAAAATTCTTGAAGTAGAATCTAATGGATCTACTGCAGGATAAATACCTAATTCTGCAATTTTACGAGACAATACGGTTGTTGCATCTAAATGCGCAAATGTTGTTGCTGGTGCTGGATCTGTTAAATCATCTGCAGGTACATAAACCGCTTGTACAGAAGTAATAGAACCTTTTTTGGTTGAAGTAATACGTTCTTGCATTGCACCCATCTCTGTTGCTAATGTTGGTTGGTATCCTACTGCCGATGGCATACGTCCTAATAAGGCAGAAACCTCAGAACCTGCTTGTGTAAAACGGAAGATATTATCTACGAAGAAAAGGACGTCTTTCCCTTGGGCTTCTCCAGCTCCATCTCTAAAGTATTCTGCGATTGTTAAACCAGACAATGCAACACGTGCACGTGCTCCAGGTGGTTCGTTCATTTGTCCGAATACGAAAGTTGCTTTAGAGTCTTTCATTCCGGCTTTATCTACTTTCGATAAATCCCATCCTCCTGCTTCCATAGAATGCATAAAATCATCACCATATTTGATAATTCCAGATTCTAACATCTCTCTTAGTAAATCATTTCCTTCACGAGTTCTTTCACCTACTCCTGCAAAAACAGATAAACCACCATGACCTTTTGCAATATTGTTAATTAATTCTTGAATCAATACTGTTTTACCAACTCCTGCTCCACCAAACAATCCAATTTTACCTCCTTTTGCATACGGTTCAATTAAATCGATTACTTTTATTCCCGTAAAAAGAACTTCTGTAGAAACAGATAAATCTTCAAATTTTGGTGCGGCCCTGTGAATAGACAATCCGTCTTTCCCTTTTTTAGGCAAATCTCCCAGACCATCAATGGCATTTCCTGTAACGTTAAATAAACGACCGTAAATATCACCCCCTACTGGCATTTGAATTGGGTTTCCAGTTGCAATAACTTCTTGCCCTCTTTTTAAACCATCGGTAGCGTCCATAGATATTGTACGAACAGTATCTTCTCCTATGTGCTGTTGAACTTCTAAAACCAAGATAGATCCATCTGCTTTTTGAATTTCAAGTGAATCATAAATTTTAGGTAAATCAGCATTTTCTGTATTGAACTCAACGTCAATTACTGGGCCAATAATTTGAGAAATTTTTCCTATTGTTGTAGACATTATTTTATCTAATTAAATGAATTAAATCTTTAAAGTTAAATAACTTTACTTTTAGGGTGCAAAGGTAATTTATTTCCATGAAATTCGAAAGAATTTTACGCGAATAAATTTAACTTTAGGACGTAAAAAAACCTCATCAAAAAATTGATGAGGTTTTGTAATTTAAATAAAGGGAAGCTTATTTATTAGTAGTTTTAATCTCTACTCTTCTGTTTAAGCTTCTTCCATCTTTATACATGTTGTCTGCGATTGGGCTTGATTCACCAAATCCTTTAGTCTCTAAACGAGTTGCATCAATTCCTTTTTCGACAAAATAAGCTTTAACAGTTGCTGCTCTCTTATCAGATATTTTTTGGTTTACTTTTACAGTACCAATGCTATCTGTATGTCCAGCAATTAAAAAAGTTGCTTTAGGATATTTATTCATGATGGCAACAATTGCATCTAATTGATCTGCAACTCCTGATTGAAAAGAAGCATTGTCAAATTCAAATAAGATTGTTTTAGCACTCATGTTAATAGCAGCCTCAGCCTCTTCAGTGATAATTGCCAATGGACATCCATTGTTAGATGCAGGTCCTACTTCATTGTTACAGTTATCATCTTTGTCTAATACACCGTCTCCGTCTGTATCTGGCCAAGGACAACCACCGTTTGCAGCAGGTCCAGCTGTAGTCGCACATTTGTCATCTTTATCTAAAACAGAATCTCCATCAGTATCAGGACATCCTTTGTTTGCTTTTGTTCCTTTTGCGTTTACACACATGTCGTCTTTATCAGCAATACCATCTCCGTCTGTATCAGGACATCCATTCATTGCTGCAGAACCTGCAACATTTGGACATGCATCGTCAGAATCTTTGATTCCATCATTATCTGCGTCTGGACAACCGTTAAATGCTACTAATCCAGCTTCTTCTGGACAAGCATCTTTTTTGTCATAAATACCGTCTCCGTCTGTATCTTTACCTCCAAATCTAAAAACTAGACCAACTGAAGATTGCCAGTGCTCTGCTATTTCATCAGAAAAACCTTTTCTGTAACCTGTTTGGAAATTCACCCCTAAGTTTTCAGTAATCCAAGAATTAAAACCAGCACCCGTATTTAACATTCCTTCAGAAAAGTCTCCAACATTTACATAACCACCACCTAAATATACATAAGGATCAAACCATTGAGAAGTTTCTCCAACTAAGTTATTAAGATCATACTTTACATTCAAGTCTGCAGACCAAAACAAGTCCCCATCAACAGGTATATTGTCATTACCAACAACATCAATTTTATTAATCGTTCCAGATAATTGTAAAGAGAAACCTTTCTCTAAATAAGATTCTCCAGAAATTCTAGATACAGAAGGTAAAAAATTCCAACTAGTGTTGTTTACTGGATAGTCGCTAAAGTCTACAACGTTTACTCCAAATCCTACAACGTATGGATTGTTTTCATCTTGTGCGCTTACGTTGCTAACAGTTCCTAACGTAAACAAAGCTATCACAGCTAATTTTAATAATTTCATTATCAAGTTTTTAAATTAAATTTCATTTTATAATCCACAAAAGTAAGTGGATAAATTTTATTTACAAAGATAAATCTGACAAAATTTGAGATGAACGCCTGTTTCTAGTGCCCTTAAGTGCTTTTAATTGCTTTATTTTCCTCCAAATCTGTAGACCAATCCTAAAGAAGGTTGCCAGTGCTCTGCAACCTCATCAGAAAATCCTTTTCTGTAGCTTAACTGCGTATTAAGACCAATGTTTTCAGTAAACCATGTATTGAAACCTGTTCCTAGGTTAAGCATTCCTTCTGAAGCATCTCCAACATTTACATAACTTCCCCCTATAAATACATAAGGATCAAGCCATTGGGTTGTTTCTCCTACTAAGTTATTTAAATCATATTTTACACTCAAGTCTGCTGACCAGTATAAAGCTTTTTCCATTGAATCTCCATCAACACCATCTTTTGTGAGATTGTTTACCGTAATCGCTGATTGTAAGGTAAAACCTTTCTCTAGGTATTTGTCATAGGACACTCTAGATAAAGACCCTAAAAAGTTCCAGTTTTGAGTAGATCCTGGATAATCACTTAAATCAATAACATTGACTCCAAAGCCTACTGCACTAGGGTTATTCTCATCTTGCGCATTTGCATTACTTACGATTCCTAATGTAAACAAAACTATTACAGCTAGTTTTAATAATTTCATTCTAAAATTTTTAAGTTAAAGGTTAGTTTTTAATAGTCCTAAAATAAGCGGATATATTTTATCTACAAAGAAAAAGAAGAAAAATTTTTGATAGTACGCTATTTTTCAACCTCCTAAATAACCTTAAATTCTTTTCCAACTTTGATAAAAGCGGCAATTGCTTTGTCTAAATGTGCTTGGGTATGGGCAGCAGATAATTGTACTCGAATCCTTGCCTTATCCTTTGGTACAACGGGAAAGAAGAAGCCAATAACATAAATTCCTTCTTCGAGCAATCTGTTTGCCATTTTTTGAGCCAATTTGGCGTCGTACAACATTACGGGAACTATGGCGGCATCTGCCCCAACAAGATCAAATCCTGCTTTTTCCATTTTTGTTCTAAAATAATTGGTATTCCATTCCAATTGATCTCGCAATGTCGTGTCATCAAAAATCATATCAAATACTTTCAAAGCGCCTCCAACTAATGCCGGTGCAAGTGAATTTGAGAACAAATAAGGTCTTGAACGTTGACGTAATATTTCAATAATTTCTTTTTTCCCAGTAGTATAACCACCCATTGCACCTCCTAGGGCTTTCCCTAAAGTACCCGTAACAATATCTACTCGATCCATTACGTTTTTTAACTCTACAGTTCCACGACCTGTTTCCCCAATAAAACCAGTAGCATGACATTCATCTACCATGACCATCGCATCATACTTGTCTGCCAAATCACAAATTTCATCCAATTTAGCGACAATTCCGTCCATAGAAAAAACACCGTCAGTAACAATAATCTTAAAACGATGTTCTTCTTTGTTTGCGGCAATTAGTTGTGTTTCTAAGGACTCCATGTTGTTATTATCGTAACGATAACGAGCTGCTTTACATAAACGAACCCCATCGATAATAGAAGCATGGTTTAAACTGTCAGAAATAATAGCGTCTTCTTTTGTCAATAAAGGTTCAAACACCCCTCCGTTTGCATCAAAAGCTGCGGCATATAAAATAGTGTCTTCTGTGGTATAAAATTCAGCAATTTTTGCCTCTAACTGTTTGTGAAGATCTTGTGTTCCACAAATAAAACGCACCGATGACATTCCAAATCCATGAGTATCCATAGCGTTTTTTGCTGCCTGAATGACTTCTGGGTGGTTTGACAAACCCAAATAATTATTGGCACAAAAATTAAGCACTTCTTCTCCCGTGGTTATTTGAATTAGGGCATCTTGTGAAGAAGTAATAATCCTTTCTGATTTATACAATCCATCATCTTTGATTTCCTGAAGCTCTTTTTTTAAAGTATCCTTAATTTTATTGTACATTTATTATCAATTTGAGAAATGCAAAGTTACAAAGTTTATTTTTTTGAAGATACCTCAACAATATCTATTTCTTCATTAATGTATACCAAAAGTTTTTGTCGCACTTTAAAATGCATTTTTATTAAAATTTGCTCGTACTTTAATAATTGTTGATGATCTCTTTTTGAAGGCTTACCTGTCTTATAATCAATTATGGTTACTTCATTTTTTGTAGTAAGCACCAGCCTGTCTGGAATTATAATTTGATTGTCAACGTCCACAATTTCTCGTTCATTAAAAACAGTTACATCCTCCCGAAAAAAAGAAACTAACGTTTTGTGCATTACTATTTTAGAAATTACTTTTTCAATTTCCACTGCTTCAACTTTAGAAATAAATCCTTGTTGAATGTACTGTTTTACAACCTTTTCAATATCATTTTCTGTGATGACCTTGGACATCATTTCGTGAATTAAATTCCCAAAATCGATTGCTTTTCCTTGTGCTGTATCCCAAAGCTTCGAGGAGTTTGCCAACATCAAAATATTGTGTTCATCTAAAGAAGTGGAGACAAATTCTTGTTGAATTTCCGTTTCTTGCCGCTTCTCTTGGCTGGAACTCATCTTCTTTTTTTCTCCAAAACTATATTCTAAAACACCTTCTTGCCAAAGATTATTCGCTTTTAAATAATGTATAAAAACCCCTGAATAAAAATTAGTATTTTCTACACCATCGCTTTTAACATTATGTGCTGTTATAATATACAATTGTTCTACAGACCTGGTTAAAGCAACATATAACAAATTAAAATTATCTAATTCCTGCGCTTCTCTAAGAGCATTAAAGATGTGCAATCCTCTGTCATTTATATAACATAGCGACTTGCTATAATCTACCAAGAGTTCAGGAAACCCATGAAAAATCTCTGGCAATTCATCCAACCAAGCCTTGGGGTTTATTTGTTTATAAATATTCAAATCGTATGGAAAAATAACTACTGGAAACTCTAGTCCTTTGGATTTATGAATGGTCATTACCTGCACTGCGTGCTTGGCGTCTGGAGCAACAATACTCAGTTTTTCTTTTTTATCTTCCCAGAAATCTAAAAACTCCTGAATACTCGTCCCTTTTCTTTGTTGCTCCAAAACAACATCTAAAAAGAACTGAACATAGGCATCTGAGGCATGAATTAATTGGAAGCTTCGGATAATTTCTTCTACTTTTTCGTAAAATGGTTTTTGATGGAATTTAGAAAGCTCAAAAAAGAGTCCATGCGAATTTAATTCACTAAAAAACTGCTGTTGCTCCAAACGGATGAAATCACTTATGAATTGATGCTTTTCTTGTTGAATTTTTAAATGAGAATGTAAAAAATACAAACAATCTAAAAGAGCTTCTTTGTCTTTTGGATGCTGAATTATCTGCAAAAAGTTGATCATAAAATTAACTTTTGAACTCGAGGACAATAACAAGGTTTCTGACGAAACAATGGCAATGCCATTTTCTGACAGATAGTTCGCAACCGCAACTCCATGATCCTTTTTTCTTACCAAAACACATACATCGCTCAAAGAAAATTCTGGGTCTAATTGTTGAATGATCTCTAAAACTTTCTTTGGATACTTTAATGCATCTAACTCTTTCTCCTCTTCTTTTTCAAGAAAAGAAAGCGCTACATACCCCCCTTTTTTAGTGGTTGTCAATTGTTTATTCCCATCAATAAACAGTTTTTTATAGTCTTCATTTTGAAGAAAATGAGTCGTATGCTGAAAGAATAAGTTGTTAAAATCGATTACTTCAGAATAACTTCTGTAATTGGTTGTTAACTCTTTAATTTCTTTCGGTGCCTGAAATGGGTTTTCCGATGCATCCCCCGACGTACCGAGATCAATAAACTGTTCTGCTTTCCCTCCTCGCCATCTGTAAATTGCCTGCTTCCCATCGCCAACCAACAACAAATTACTATTCTCTTGCGCCAAAGCATTCGCAATTAATGGAATTAAGTTTTGCCATTGTAATACAGAGGTATCTTGCATTTCGTCAATAAAATAGTGTAGGTATTTTTGCCCAATTCTCTCATAAATAAAAGGCGCTGGTTGCTCTTTTATATGATCTGAAATTAACTGATTAAACTCTGCATTTAAGCGAATGTTGTTTTCCTCTTTAATATGGGTTAGCTCTAAATTAATATGATTTAGAACCGCGAGTGGAGTCAGACTTTTCAGCGCCAGTTTATTCAACAAAAACTGTTTAAAGAGTTCTTTCGTTTTCTGAAAACTAGTTACAATCTGAGGAACAACACCCTCAATCAATGCTATTTTCTCTTGGGTTGTTTTTTTGGTATAATATTGATCGTTATCAATGGCTTTTTCAATGGCTTCACTTCTTTTAATAAACTCGAAATTGAACTCTTTTTGCAGCAACATCGGCAAAAAATTTCGGAACCGTACCGCGTGTAAAATCTTTTGTTTCTAGGCCTACATTTGAAAGCACAGAAAGAAGACGCTCCCCTACTTGAGAAACCTGTTTTTTTAGTTCTATTTGCTGTTTGTTTAGCTTCTTTTTAAGTGCTGTGAAATCTGTAATCGTTTTGTCTGCTAATCTTCTAAAATGAATGGTATCATCTTCGTTTAATAAAATTTTAGAAAATTCATTTAAATCCCTAGAAATATCCCATGATTTATCATCATCTGTTTTCTCTAAAGTATAATCAATTAACAATTTAGTTACTTCTTGATCGGTTCCAATCTTAGAAATAAGGACATCTACGGATTCATTCAATAAAGAAACTGCATCCATTTCTACCTCAAAATTTAAAGATAATCCTAAATCAAATGCAAAGTTTTTAATAATTTTATGCGTAAAACTGTCAATTGTTGTGATTGAAAAAGCCGCATAATTTTGAAGAATTATCGCTAGAATTCTCTTGCTTCTATCTTGTATTGTAGCTTTATCAATGGAGGTTTCTTTTTGAATATCGGAAAATAAATCATTTTCTTCACCTTCAGAAAAAGCTTCCAAATTAGACAAAACACGCGCTTTCATTTCAGCAGCAGCTTTGTTTGTAAAAGTTATTGCCAATACTTTTTGAAATCGAAAAAGATCCTTTGAATTTAATAAGACTTTTAAATATTCTTTGACGAGCGTATATGTTTTTCCGCTTCCAGCAGAGGCGTTATAAACTTGAAACGTTGAAGGTTGGTGCACAATTTATTATTAGAGATGAATTGTACGAATTTAAGTAAAATTTATCATCATTTTACGAATCTAAACTCAAAATAAGTAGATCAAATAGCGACCAAAAAAACATCGCTTTTAGGCAACAAAATAATTTTGTGCTTAAAAACGATGAAGCCCTCCTATACTTATAGGAATAGTGTCAAATTTGAAAATTAAGAATTCCTTTCTAACCCAAACCAACATCCAAACACATCATCACAATAAAACCACCAATAAATCCAAGTGTTGCAATGTCTGTATATTTATCTCGTTGTGTTTCTGGAATCACTTCTTCTACCACTACAAAAATCATTGCACCAGCTGCAAATGCCAATGCATATGGCAAAATTGGGGTAAAGAAAGAGACCGCCAACGCTCCTAAAACTGCAGCTATAGGCTCTACCACTGCGGACAACTGTCCATACCAAAAACTTTTAAATCGACTTACTCCTTGCCTTCTTAAGGGCATTGCAACTGCAAATCCTTCTGGGAAATTTTGGATTCCAATACCAATTGCTAAAGAAATTGCTGCAATGATCATTTCTGTTTGCTCAACACCCACCAAGGTAGATGCGGCTCCAAATAAAACACCAACCGCTAATCCTTCTGGAATATTGTGTAAGGTGATTGCTAAAACCAACAACGTGGTTTTGTGCCATTCTGTTTTTACTCCTTCGGCTTCGTTTTCTTTAAAATTTATATGTAAGTGTGGTAATATTTTATCCATTCCAAACAAGGCCAATGCACCCAGTCCAAAACCGATTGCAGATGGCAACACCTTTACAAAACCTTCTCCTGGGCTATTCTCTATTGCTGGCGCCAATAGACTCCAAAAACTTGCAGCCACCATCACACCTCCTGTAAAACCTAGCATCCCGTCTAAAACGGCTCTGTTCATTTTTTTGAAAAAGAATACCAAAGCAGCACCTAAGGCAGTTAATCCCCAGGTAAAAAGAGAGGCATATAATGCCGCTAAAATAGGATGTTCTTTTGCAAATGCAACTATTTGATCGAATGTACTCATACTCTTTTGTTTATTTTATTTGAGACCCTTAAAGGATTTTAATGTATAAATTATTTGCTATCTTATTTGAAATTGAAAGTTCTCTATTGGCAATTTGAATCTGAATAGAATCGTCAAAAGGCTCTTTCCCTAAGACTTTTATTTCATTGCCCAATGCAATTTTTTGTTTGTCTAAAAATTGTAAAAATTCCGATGAAGAGGTCGTTTCACACCAACACATATTCCTTTTTTACCAAGGCCTAAAGTTGCTAATAATTTTTTTTCTAAAGGGTAGTAGTTTCCTTCTTTATCAGGTATCGGATCACCATGTGGATCTTGCTTTGGAAACCCCAAGAGTGCATCTAACTCATTGGTTAATTTCGGAGATTTAATGTGTTCTAACTGCTCTGCAACCTCATGTACTTCGTCCCAAGAAAAGTTTAGTTTTTCTACTAAAAAAACTTCCCACAATCGATGTTTTCTTACAATATTCGCAGCTGTTTTTCTTCCGAAAGAAGTCAATAAAACTCCTTGGTACTTTTTATAGTGGATCACTTTTTTTTCAGAAAGCCTCTGAACCATGTCGGTTACTGAAGAAGGTTTAGTCGCTAATTTTTTGGCAATGGCATTTGTAGAAATTCCTGTAGATGAAATTTCGCTTAAATGAAAAATGGCTTTTAAATAATTTTCTTCTGATTGCGTAAACACACTACAAAAGTAATAAAATTTATGATTATAAAAAATAATTTTTAGACAACCCTAAAAACAAGCGTTCCAAACACGCTTTCTTCGGTCTTGAGAAAAGAAAGAAAAATCGTAAACAAAGCTAATAGAGTGCTGAAAAACATCTCTCCCATAGGTATTAAAACCGTGTTTATAACTTGTTTGAAAATTGACCCCATACTGTTCCCCTACCCAAATATTAAACCCAAAACCACCTATAAAAACAGCATCTGAAGCAGTGTCTATTGTTTGCGTACCGATTCCTCCAAGCAAATAGGGATCAAACCATTTTTTATCTGAAAAAAACCGAGTTAAGTCTTTTTTTACAATCAAGTCTAAAGAATAATACCGAAAATCAGAATCCTTTATGCTTACATTTGTTTTAATTGTATTTATTGAAGCTGCTAACTGTAAGGTTATTTTGTTCCCTAAATATTTTTGAACAGCAAATCTAGACGGGTAAAAAGCAGTGTTCCCCATCCACTCTGTGGATCCAAAATAATCTGCTAATAGTGTTTTTACATCTTGTGTATATACTCTAACATCGACGGTGTTTATCCCAATTTCAAAAGACAAATTGCTTCTTTTATATTGTGCGTTTGCAATTGTTACACTAATGATTAATGCTAAAATTAATCCTCTTCTATAAATTAAGTAGTTCATTTATTCTTCTTTTTGGTATAAAGAAATACATTTTAATGCTAAAAAACTAAAGCCAATAAACAAGTGGGCTAATATCGTAATAAGTGGGAATATACAGGAATAAGTGTTTATATTAAATAAAGAAAAACAGGTTTGTATTCCAAAATAAAACTTATTATTGGTATATTTAAAAAAAATCAGAACGATCTATTTCTAAAATAAAAGCCTTATTAAATACTAATTATTTCGCCCCCAGATTCTTGGAACCAAAGCTCTTGGAATAAAACTATAGACGATTCCCACAGAAAAATATTTATGGGATTTTTGCAAATAGGTTTTGTCCGATGAATACCTCAGCATGGCTTGAAAATTAACCCCATACTGTTGTGAAAACCAGAGCGTATTTCCTGCACCAAAATTTAGGGTCGATGAGGATATTAATGCATTAATAGAACTTACTCCTAATAACAAATAAGGCACTGCGTTATCATCTGATCGATTAAAATCATATCGAACCGTAGCATCTAGGGTTAGGTATTTGTTTAACTGTGGGTCTATAATTTGACCTGCTGCTACAGCAGCATTCAATGAGAATCCGCCTACCAAATGTCGAGAAACATCGAGTCTCGGAAATTGGTGTACAAATTGATATCCCATAAGTTTTGATTGTTCTGGAGTATATTTTGCGAGTGCATAACTAACTCCTGCAGTCCATTTACTTTCTTTACTTTGAGCCAAGAAAGGAATTGTAAAAATTAATACAAATATTGTAAGTAAAAAGTTTTTATTTAATATCATTGAATTGGGGTATTGAAGTCTCGTTTTTCTTAAGGGACTTAAGGTAAATTTTGTAAATATATTCTATTTGAATAGAAAATAAAATTGAAAATGGTTTTTTATCATTATAGAGCTTACATTTGTATAAAAATTTAGTTCGTTGAGCAAACAGAGCATTGTAGATCAGTATCAAAAATCTGAAAATATTTCGCAGATCATTAAAGCGCTTCAACAAGACAAGACTTCTCTTCAACTGAAGGATTTAGTGGGCTCTTCGTTGTCTTTTGTAATCGCTGAAACTTTTAAAAAAACAGACAGACCCTATCTTTTAATTTTTGACAATAAGGAAGAAGCTGCCTATTATTTAAATGATTTGGAACAACTTTTAGGAGCTAAGAATGTGCTTTTTTATCCAAGTTCGTATCGAAGACCTTACCAAATTGAAGAAACCGACAATGCAAATGTTTTGTTGCGTTCTGAGGTTTTAAATAGAATTAATTCTAGAAAAAAACCGGCGGTAATTATTACCTATCCAACCGCATTGTTTGAAAAAGTAGTAACGAAGAAGGAATTAGAAAAGAATACTTTAAAAGTTACTGTTGGCGAAAACTTATCATTAGACTTTGTAAATGAAATTTTATTTGAATACAAATTTAAGCGTGTCGATTTTGTCACTGAACCGGGAGATTTCTCTGTGAGAGGAGGAATTATTGATGTATTTTCTTTTT
Organism: uncultured Polaribacter sp.; assembly: GCA_943787375.1. GTDB lineage: Bacteria > Bacteroidota > Bacteroidia > Flavobacteriales > Flavobacteriaceae > Polaribacter. Next base: position 462,845 of record CALSME010000002.1, on the reverse strand, counting down.
CAAACGATGAACCCTATCGAATTGAGTTTTTTGGAGACGAGATAGACAGTATTCGAACTTTTGACGTTGCTACACAGTTGTCTAAAGAAAAGCTAAAAAAAATAGCGATCATACCAAATATTGAAAACAAAACACTAAAAGAAAGTCGAGAAAGTTTTTTAAAATACATTTCTGACAAAACCCTTGTTTTTTCAAAAAACAACGACCTCCTTACCGGCAGTTTAGATTTGTTTTTCAAAAAAGCGGAAGAAGCTTTTGACAACCTACCCAAAGAAACAAAACACGCCAAACCCGTCGATTTATTTTGTGATGGGGCCTTTATAAAAAAGCAATTACTACGATTTTTCTTTGGTGAATTTTGGGAACGAGAAAAACCTTGAAGAATTTCATCATAGACAACAAGAAGGAAGTAGCATTCAACACGCTTCCACAACCTTCGTTTAACAAACAGTTTCACTTATTAATAGAAAACTTAAACGAGTATCATAAGGCAGGTTTTACCAATTATATTTTTTGTGCCAACGAGCAACAAGCAAATCGATTTCATGACATTTTTGACGATGCCGAAGCTGAAGTTCATTTCGAAACTATTGTTTTCCCATTATACCAAGGTTTTGTTGACGTTCACACAAAATTAGTTTGTTATACAGATCATCAAATTTTTGAGCGTTATCATAAATTTAAATTAAAAAATGGATATGCAAAAAAGCAAGCCATTACACTTCAAGAATTAAATAAATTAGAAATCGGAGATTATGTGACCCATATGGACCATGGAATTGGAAAATTTGGAGGCTTACAAAAAATTGATGTAGAAGGCAAAAAACAAGAAGCCATAAAACTCGTATATGGAGATAGAGATATTTTATATGTAAGTATTCACTCACTGCATAAAATTTCTAAATTTAATGGCAAAGACGGAAAACCACCCAAAATTTATAAATTAGGTTCTGGAGCTTGGAAAAAAATCAAGCAAAAAACAAAAGCAAGAGTCAAACACATCGCCTTCAACTTAATTCAGTTATACGCGAAAAGAAAGCTACAAAAAGGAATTGCTTTTGGTCCAGATACGCATATGCAACATGAATTGGAAGGAAGTTTTATGTACGAAGACACCCCCGATCAATTTTCAGCAACACAAGACATAAAAAACGACATGGAAAGAGAACAACCCATGGATCGATTGATTTGTGGTGATGTTGGTTTTGGAAAAACAGAAGTAGCTGTTAGAGCTGCCTTTAAAGCGGTAGATAACGGAAAACAAGTAGCTATTTTAGTCCCTACGACTATTTTGGCTTTTCAACATTTTAAAACCTTTTCTGAACGTTTAAAAGGCTTTCCAATAAAGATTGATTACTTAAATCGTTTTCGGACTGCAAAGCAAAAAACAGCGGCAATAGAAGGTGTTAATAGTGGCGAGGTTGATATCATTATTGGTACACATCAATTAACAAACAAACGAATCGCGTTTAAAGATTTAGGCTTATTAATTATCGATGAAGAACAAAAATTTGGCGTTGCAGTTAAAGACAAACTAAAAACGTTAAAAGAAAGTGTAGATACCTTGACATTGACTGCAACACCCATCCCAAGAACCTTGCAATTTAGTTTAATGGCGGCAAGAGATTTGTCAGTGATAAAAACACCTCCACCAAACAGACATCCTATAGATACTAATGTAATTCGCTTTAGCGAAGAAACCATACGCGATGCTATTTCTTATGAAATCTCTCGAGGGGGACAAGTGTTCTTTATTCATAATAGAATAGAAAATATCAAAGAGGTTGCCGGACTCCTACAGCGCTTGGTTCCTTCGGCAAAAATTAGAGTCGGTCATGGACAGATGGAAGGCAAAAAGTTAGAAGAATTAATGCTCGGGTTCATGAACAATGAATTTGACGTATTGGTTTCAACTACCATTGTAGAAAGCGGTTTGGATGTGCCAAATGCCAATACTATTTTTATTAATAATGCCAATAATTTCGGACTATCAGACTTGCACCAAATGCGGGGGAGAGTTGGTCGTTCCAACAAGAAAGCTTTCTGTTATTTCATTACTCCTCCCTATCACATGATGACAGATGATGCAAGAAAACGAATTGAAGCCTTGGTCTTATTTTCTGATTTAGGAAGCGGTATTAACATTGCAATGAAAGATCTAGAAATTCGAGGTGCTGGAGACTTATTAGGTGGAGAACAGAGTGGTTTTATCAATGATATTGGATTTGATACTTATCAAAAAATTCTAAAAGAAGCCATTGATGAGCTGAAAGAAAACGAGTTTAAAGAGTTGTACCCAAAAGATCTTTCCATACCAAAAGAATTTGTAAAAGAGGTGCAAATTGATACCGATTTTGAAATTTTATTTCCGGATGATTATGTAAATTCAATCACAGAAAGATTGAGTTTGTACAACAAACTAGGAACGCTTGAAACTGAAGAAGCATTGACCATTTTTGAAACAGAAATAGTAGATCGCTTTGGAAAAATACCTGACGAAGTCAGTGATCTTTTAGATTCTGTTCGAATAAAGTGGTTGGCAAAGGCTTTAGGTTTGGAGAAAATTATTTTAAAACAGAAAAGAATGCTTGGCTATTTTGTAGCGAATCAACAGAGTGATTTTTACCAAACGGAAGCCTTCACGAAAATAATAAAATACGTGCAAAAAAATGGAAAAAGTTGTGTCATGAAAGAAAAAGAAACTAAGAATGGGTTGCGTCTGCTGATCACTTTTATCAGAATTGACTCCGTAAAAACAGCTTTGGCTATTTTACAAAAAATATAAATTTTGCAAAATTCAAATCTTAAAAAATTTTCTAATTTATTATTAGCAACCCTATTTATAAGTACTTCTGGGGTCTTAGGCAAGTACATTGCACTCCCTACTGAAGTCATTATTTGGTTTCGAGCTTCTTTAGCAATGGTATTTTTATATGTTTACTGTACCTCCAAAAAAATCGATTTACGGATCCACTCAAAAAAAGAATACCTTCCTTTTTTTATGAGTGGGGTTTTTATGGCAGCGCATTGGGTAACTTATTTTTATGCCTTAAAACTTGCTAATGTTGCTTTAGGTATTTTGTCTCTCTATACATTTCCCATTATAACGGCATTGTTAGAACCGTTCTTTTTTAAGATGAAGTTTGACCCGGTCTACATTGCATTAGGGCTTCTTATTTTAGGGGGAGTTTCTTTTTTAGTACCTGAATTTAATTTGGAAAGCACACAAGTAAAAGGAATTTTATTTGGCGTGTTTTCTGCACTTTGTTATGCCATTCGAATCCTGATCTTAAAAAAACATGTTGCCAATTATAACGGAACCATGCTCATGTTTTATCAAACGGTTATTATTACCGTCTTGCTATTGCCAACATTGTTTTTTATGGATCTTAGTGGACTGCAAAGTCAGTTTCCTTTCCTTCTCTTATTGGCGCTTTTAACCACTGCCGTTGGTCATAGCCTCATGTTACATTCTTTAAAGTTTTTTTCGGCAACCACAACCACCATTATTAGTAGTTTGCAACCCATTTTCGGGATTGGCTTGGCGGTGTTTTTTTTAAATGAAATTCCAAACTCAAATACCTATCTTGGAGGTGGATTGATTTTAATAACGGTTGCTATTGAAAGTGTACGGAGTAAAAAATAATCCTTGCTTAAAACAATTCTTTATTACTAATATCTAGATAGTTTCGTTTTACAAAATCGAGAATAGTTTCTAGAACTTCTCCCATATTTTCACAATCTTTAAATTTCACATCTCCAACATATTTTATCAAATGCTTTTTCAATAACTGAATATTGTCTGGAAAAGAAATAGTGTCTTGCTTCATACATTTTATCAAACGAGCCGCTCTTCTTGGTGCAGCAATCATTCTTTTTGCCATAAAAGAACGCTCTTCAACTTTATATTGTAGGATGGAATTATTGTCTAATTTTTTACTCACCATTTCTACGATCTTAAAGTTTTCTTTCATAAATTGAAGGTTATAGACTTTTAAATTTCCTTCAAAAGATTGTTGGTCAAAATCGATGGCTCTAATCTTATAAATGATTTGATCAAAGTCATGTGTGGGAATAATCACATAGTTATACGAACGCATATCTCCCAATAAACGAACCAAACACCGTTCTTTAAACTTTACAAATTCTTTTGCAATTTGAGATTTTTCTGCTTCTGTACATTTTGGCAAGAAATCATTTATAAAATCGTCTCCAGGAATTCCGGCAATATGTTCTTCGATTAAAGTGTCTTTATACACCAGAAAATTCAGGTTATGGGGAGACAAAATATGTTCTAACTCTAAACCATAAACCCGGGATGCATCTGCTTTTTTTACATAAAAATACGTGTAATTATCATTTAGAATATTTCTGATTTTTATACGAAAGGGCTTTGAATTCCCAAACGTACAGTAATCAATAGCATCTACATTTAAAAAAGGAATGGTTGCATCATTTCCATCAGAATGCAACATTGTGTATATTTTTTTTAAACTCTTATCAATTTCTTGTCGGTCAAATTCTGAATAGTAGGTTCGAATCCAAAGAGTGTCATCATCTCTTTTATCATACACCGTAATGGAGCCTTGAAAACGCAATAAATCATCATAAAAAATAGGGATCTTTATGGTTCTATTGTATTTCAATAAATACTTTCCTAACATTTCGTTTATAGGAAATGTTGGCTTTTTCTTAGACATCAATTTTTTCTCTACCGCCATTTTTCTATTGATTTTGCTCAAAAATAAGAATAATTAAATCAGTTCAAACAACTTCCCTGGCAAAGGTTTTAAAACACCTTTCATTTCCAACTGCAACAAAATCGGTGAAAGTTGAAATACCGGAATATTACATGCTAAAGAAATAATATCGAGATCCTGTTGGCCTTTACAATGTAAAAAGTCATATATTTTTTGTTCCTTTTCATTCAATTCATGAAACAATTGTTGTTGGATTGGTACTGGTTTTTCTTGCAAATCCCAATTCAGCATTTTCACAATATCTGAGGCAGCAGTTACCACAGCAGCTTTGTTGTTTTTTATCAAATCATTACAACCTTTGCTAAACATATCTGAAGCTCTTCCCGGCAGGGCAAAAACATCTCGATCGTATGAATTGGCAATGTCTGCCGTTACCAAGGAACCTCCTTTTTCTGCAGATTCTATAATAATTGTTGCTTTTGAAATGCCTGCAACAATCCGGTTTCTTTTTAAGAAATTCTCACGTTGCGGCGGGTCATCATGCCAAAATTCGGTGATAAACCCTCCTTTTTCATTGACTTGATGGATGTATTTTTTATGCACTTTTGGATATGTATGTTCGAAACCATGTGCTAAAACCGCAATCGTTTGTAAGTTATTTTTAATAGCAGCTTTGTGGGCACAAATATCAACTCCGTATGCAAAACCGCTTACAATTATAGGATTATAAATTGATAACTCTTTGATAAGTTGATTGCAAAAATCTCGTCCATAAGAACTCATATTTCTTGTTCCAACAATCGATATGATTTTATCATTCGTAACATCGATGCGCCCATCTTTAAAAATGAGGATGGGCGCATCAACACAGTTGAGTAAATTGGTAGGATATTCATCCTCTAAAAAATAGGAGTATTGAATGTTATTTTCTTGAATGTAGTCTAATTCTTGTTTTGCTTTTAAAACATTGCTTGTATCAAACAAATGTTTTAAAACATGGTCTCCAATACCGTTAATTTTTGCTAGAGTGGTCTTTTTTTCTTTAAAGATTTGCGCAACATCTCCCACGTGTACAATAAGTTTTTTGGCCAAAATATCACCAATAGCTTTGCTTCTTTGCAACCGTAAGATTGCCAATAATTTTTCTTCTTCCAAAAGGCAACAATTTGATTACCAAGATATAAAAAAATTGTTAATAATTTTTAGACCAACAGCGTTTACAGGTTTACAAATTCCCTATATTTGTATACATGGCAGTAGAAAAGTACATCAACGATTTATTATATAGGTATGATTGTGTAATTGTTCCCAATTTTGGTGGTTTTATTACGAACAAGATTGGCGCAAAAGTCAATTCCTTTACACATACTTTTCATCCACCTACAAAGCAAATAACATTCAATGCGCATTTGAAGCAAAATGATGGCTTGATGGTCAACTATATTGCCGCTGTAGAAAATATTTCTTTTGAAAAAGCGCTTGCGAAAATCAGTGCAAGTGTTACTTCTTGGAACGAATCTTTAAAAAACGATGCTGTTGTTTTTGAAAATATTGGAACACTTGCTTTCAATGAAGAAAAACAGTTGATTTTCGAACCTCAAAAAGAACATAATTTCTTAACAAATTCTTTTGGTTTATCAACGGTTTCATCGCCAGCGATAAAACATGCAGTTCTTGCAAGCACAAGCAAATCTGTCATTCCTTTGTTTGCTAAATATGCAGCAACAGCTGTTGTTTTATTATCTCTAGGGTTTATTGTTCGCAACGGATATCAAGAAAGACAGCAAGAACAAATGTATGCATCTCAAAAAGAAGCAATCGACAAGAAAATACAAGCAGCTACATTTGTTATTTCAAATCCATTACCAACAATTTCTTTACAAGTAACCAAGGAATCTCCAAAATCTTTTCATGTAGTCGCTGGTTCTTTTCAATTCCCAGAAAATGCAGAAAAGAAGTTAAAACAACTAAAAAAGAAAGGTTATAATGCTACTATTTTAGGATTGAATAAATGGGGGCTCACTCAAGTTGCTTTCGATAGTTTTTACTCGCGCAAAGAAGCGCTTGCAACGCTAACAACAATAAAAAAAGAGGTTTCTAAAGACGCCTGGATTTTAGCTAAAAAATTCTAAAAATTCGAAACCCCTTTTCTTTCAATACCCTCCTTCGTTCGAGAACGATTCTTACCTTTATAAAAAATATTTTTATGAATTCAAAAACACCTTCAGCGTCGTTAACAATATTAACCGATTTGGTTTTACCTGGAGAAACCAATTATTTAGACAATCTTTTTGGTGGCGAATTATTAGCCCGAATGGACCGTGCTTGTAGTATTGCAGCAAGGCGTCATTCCAGAAGAATTGTGGTAACTGCATCTGTCAATCATGTTGCCTTTAACAAATCTGTACCCGTTGGAAGTGTGGTAACTGTAGAAGCAAAAGTATCGCGTGCTTTTAAATCTTCTATGGAAATTTTTGCAGATGTTTGGATAGAAGACAGACAATCTGGAGAAAAAACAAAGGTAAACGAAGGTATTTATACCTTTGTGGCTGTTGACGAGACTGGAAAACCTGTAGAAATTGAACAAATTACTCCAGAAACGGATTTGGAAAAAGAACGTTTTGAAGGCGCTTTAAGAAGAAAACAATTGAGTTTAATTCTGGCTGGAAAACTAAACCCAGCAGATGCTACAGAATTAAAAGCTTTATTTATTTAATACATTAACATTATGGTCTTAAATAATTTCAAAATAATTGAGTCGATAACGATTCTTTTAATTGCACTATTTATTCGCTATTTAATTGCGCTGTCTCTAAAGAAAATTCAAATAAAGTTTGGCTTTCAAAAAGCGAGAATTATTGTGATCAATAAAATTGCATCTATATTAATTTATTCATCAATGATTGTCATCATTTCTTTTATTTGGGGTGTTAACAAAAATGAATTATTACTGTTTATTTCCTCTTTTTTAACGGTTCTTGGAATTGCTTTTTTTGCACAATGGTCTATTTTATCGAACATTACTGCGGGAATTATTATTTTTATAAATTATCCAGTAAAAATTGGTGACACCATTACAATCCTAGAAAAAGACAATGATATCAAAGGGGAAATCAAAGATATTAGTGCTTTTTTCATCACCCTAATTACAGAAGATAAAGAATTAATTACGGTTCCAAATTCTGTCATTTTAGAAAAGACAATTAAGTACGAAGCCAATTAAAATTCCTTCTAAATTTTAAGATTGTATCTTAGCCTAAGACACCTCAATTTTAAAAAATGATTCAATCTTACAAGAAAAAACCGGTCTTAGCAGAACAGTACGATACCATCATTATTGGTTCTGGAATGGGGAGTTTAACCTCCGCAGCAATTCTTGCAAAAGAAGGTCAGAAAGTGTTGGTTTTAGAACGTCATTATATTGCTGGAGGATTTACACATGTATTTAAGAGAAAAGGATTTGAATGGGATGTTGGGATCCATTATATCGGCGAGGTGCAAAGAGAAAACGCAATCATAAAAAGATTATTCGACTACATTTCTGACGATCAGCTCAAATGGGCAGACATGGGAGCGGTGTATGATAAAATTATTATTGGAAACAAATCATATGATTTTGTGAAAGGGGTACAGAATTTTAAAGATAAATTATGTAGCTATTTTCCAGACGAGAAAGAAGCGATTACAGCCTATGTTGACTTGGTTTTTGCTGCGGTAAACACGAGTAAAGGCTTTTATATGGACAAGGCACTGTCACCCATTCTAAGTACTTTAATTGGGAGTAAACTGCGAAAAAAGTTTTATGCATTTTCTGACAAAACAACGGATGAGGTGCTAAGATCTATCACCAAAAACGAAACATTAATAAAGGTGCTTTCTGCTCAGTATGGTGATTATGGTTTGCCACCTAAACAAAGTAGTTTTGTAATGCATGCTGCCGTTGCCCGTCATTATTTTTCTGGAGGAAGCTTTCCTATTGGAGGGTCTTCTAAAATTGCAGCAACCGTTGATAAAGTAGTCGAAAATGCAGGAGGGACTATTTTAATTAGTGCAGAAGTAGATGAGGTTATAATTAATAAAAACAGGGCTACTGGGGTAAAAATGAAGGATGGTAAAATATTTTCTGCTAAAAATATTATTTCTGGCGCTGGGATTATGACAACCTATGACAAATTACTTCCAAAGCAAATTGTAGAAAAACATCAATTAAAAGAACAACTAAAAACAGTAAAGCGCGCTGTTTCTCATGCCTGTTTATATATCGGATTAAAAGGTTCTCCTGAAGCACTAAAATTACCAAAAACAAACTATTGGATTTATCCAGATAAAATAGACCATGATACTGCAGTCGATAATTATGTAAAAGATTTAGAGTCCGATTTTCCAGTGGTATATATTTCTTTTCCATCTGCAAAAGATCCAGATTGGTCCAATCGGTATCCAGGAAAAAGCACCATAGATATCATCACATTATTACCCTACGAACCTTTTGACAAGTGGAAAAATTCAACTTGGATGAAACGAGACGAAGACTATGTTGCAATGAAAGAAAAAATTGCCCAACGCTTACTGGATGAATTATACAAACAACTCCCGCACCTAGAAGGAAAGATTGAACATTATGAACTTTCTACCCCTTTAACAACAAAGCATTTCATCAATTATCAGGAAGGAGAAATTTATGGATTGGACCATACTCCAAAACGTTTCAGACAGCGTTTCCTTATGCCAAGAACCCCTGTTAAGAACTTTTATTTAACCGGTCAGGACATCGTTACAGCGGGAGTAGCAGCAGCATTATTTTCTGGTGTAATTACGACAGCCGCAATCACAAGAAAGAATATTATTAAAAAAGTAATGCAACGTTCGCTTATCGTTTGAGCATCCAAGACGCTGGATTTAAACGCGTAGTATTTTTAAACAATAAAAAAATTAGGGTGGTTTTACCTGTTACTTTATCGGTATATACTTTTCCTAATTCTTGGCCAATTGTTACTGTATCACCCATCTTAACCAAAGAGTTTTCTAAGTTGTTATAAGCCGTTATATAATTACCATGCTGTACTAGAACATTCTTTTTTCTTTCAGTAGTCAATTGAATTGCTAGAACAGTTCCTCCGAAAATGGCAGATGCATACGCACCTTTTTTGGTTGCCAAATGCAAGCCAGAACTGTTAATTGTAATTCCACTAAATGTAGGATGCGGCTGTTTTCCAAAACGTCTAATAACCAAACTTTCTCTTAAAGGCCAGGGTAGCTTTCCTTTATTCAATTCAAATCTTGCTGCTAAAGCTTTTGCTTCTGGGCTTAAAATAAATTCGTTTTTCTTGGTTTTGTTTGAACGTACTTTTGTTTTTCTGTTTGCTCGCGCAATGGCTGCTCTAATTAGTTTGTCTATTTTTTGTGCAATCCTTTTTTCTTCTCGAATCGATTTTCGAAGTTCGCTCTTGTATTTTTTTTCTTTCTTTTTAATTTCTGAAACAAGTTTTTCTTGATTTTTTTTATCCTGTTCGATCTTATTTTTTTGTTCGTTTTCTGATAAAATTAATGTGTCTTTTTCTTGTTTTTGTAAATTTAAAGAAACAACAAATTGCTTTATAAGGTCAGTTTGTATCATTATTTCTTCTCCTTGTTTTTTCCGAAAAGAAGCATACTGCTTCATGTACTCCAAACGTTTATAGGCTTGTCTAAAATTACGAGAAGACAATAAAAACATGGTTCTACTTTGCTGAGACTTACTCTTATACGACTTAAAAATCATCGATGCATAATCTTCTTTCAAGGCAGATAGGCGTGTATTGAGTTTCGCGATTTTGTTTTCATTAGCAACAATTTCAGCGGATAAGAGTTTGACTTCTAAATGAATTGTTTCAATCAATTTCTCGCGAACACTAATTTTTTGATTGAGGGCACTTAAATCTACTAAAGCATTTTTTTGATCGTTTTTAGCTTCAAAAAGTAACTTATTTACCTTTTTAATCTTGAGGTTTAATTTCTTTCGTTGTGTTTCTAACTGCTTTCGAGTTTGCCCAGAAATGCAAACTGTACTTAATAAGAAAATGAGGAATGGAATGTAAAACCGTTGTCTGATCATTATAAATTAAGGCGTTTATAATTTGCTGGAATCCTAAAAGAAGTATTTACTTTTGTTTTCAATTTAACGGATTTAAACGTTGCATCTATATGAGTATATTTCTTCTTTTGCTGTGCTTTAATAGTGATATTTGTAGGAAAAATTTCGGCTTCAATTATCTTGTAATTCGAATATGAAATATCTAATTGTTGTTCCTTTATTGGGTTTATGATCTGTTGTTTCTCTAATTTAAAATGTGATGGGCTTACTGAATAAAAGATTTTAAACAAATCGGACTGGACTTTTGGTGATAATACAAAGGCATTGTCTTTTATTTCAAGTTGTTGTTTTTGCTTTTTCACATTCTGTATTGATTGCCCTAAAAGTACGTTTTGCAATTGTTCAAAATTAATTTCAAATCCTAATAGTTCCTCCAAACTTGAAAAGTCGCCATCATAATAATTTTTGAAAAAAGGAGAATAATATTGTACGCTTGTCGGGGTTATTTTTACTTTTAAAATAGTAATAAATTTTGTCACTTTTAACCAGATAACTTCGTCTTTTACAATGCGCATGGTGACAGAAACACTTTCTTTTGTTTTGCCGTTGTCAAACTTCACTTTTACTTTTGCTGCAAGCGTCTTTTTATCAAAATTAGCTGCAACATGTTTTCTTGCAACTTTTCTCGCAGACATTTTTTCTGCAATTGCATTGGCATCAATGACTCTTTTATTAGTGCCACAAGATGTAAAAAACAGCAAAAGAACGCATATTCGAAAAATGTATTTCATCAGCTTCAGTCTTTATTTAATTTCTTTAAATACTTTTTCTCTTCTTTTAGGTTTCCCAAACCTTTGTATGATTTTGCAATTTCCCTATAAAAATCTTGTTCCATTTCATCTTCAATGACAAAGTCAATCCCACTTTTCAATATAGATAACGCATTTTTGTACCCTTTCTGTTGGTTCAATATTTTTCCTTGCACCAAATATACGTAGGGTTGGGCTGGAAAGCGCTGAATTCCTTGTTTGCTATACTTTAATAAAACTACTTCATTTTTAGAGTTTTTCAATAATCGTTCTAGAGATAGGTAGGTTTTATCAAAATCATATTTCGCTTGAAAAGAAACTAGTTTCGTCGGTTCCTCTTCTTTTTTAAATCTTAATTTTCTTTTTTCTAACGCCGTTTTTAAGTTTCGAAGATACACTGTAGATCCATTTTGTTCTGTAATTAAATTTATAGTCTCAAGTGCTTTTTCTGGCTGATTATCCCTAAGGTAAAGCTTTGTCAACCCTTCTTTTAGTTGGCCATTTTTAGGTTTCTGGGCTATCAATTCAATTTGTATTTCAATTGCTTCAGCATAGCTGTTGCTACGCTGTAAAACAGCAACTAAATGCTGTAACATCCAGAAGTTTTCTGGGTCTTTTACCAAAGCTCTATCAATATATTCTTTGGCCAATTCTATTTGATGGAGCGCAAAATAATTCTTAGAAAACTCAAAGAAAACAGCAACATCGTTTGGAATTATTTGATTGCAACTTTCTAAATTTTCGATCGCTTTCTGAAAGTTACGAATCGATTTCTCTGCCAAAGCTTTAAAAAAATATTGTTGGAATTTTAACTCCTTTTCTTCATTCAAATCTTTTGGCAACGCAATACTATCTTGTGCATATGAAGGCATCGAAAAGAGCACAAAGAATAAAAAATAGAGAACTAGCGCACTTTTAAAGGAACGCTTTACAACTTTTTTTTCGCTATTCTTTGCGCTAAATTTCATTTATAATAATTCGGTATAATCACCAATACTTACAGAGGTGTACTTCCCGTTGTATTTGGCATGGTTTCCAATCATTGCCTGATCTAAATCTGCATTTTTTATAGAGACATTTGATTGAATTAGCGAGTTTTTAATGGTTGAATCTGTAACAATACTGTTTGCTCCAATAGAAACATAGGGTCCTATTTTCGTGTTTTTTAACAGCACATTTTCACCAATAAAACAAGGTTGAATAATTTCTGAATTATCTAAGACAACATTTTTAGAAACAAGGTTATTACCTGCTTCATACTCGAAACCTAACACTTGTTTATTCGTATCTACAGTAGGATCTTTTTTACCACAATCCATCCAAGCATCTACTTTTCCTGGAATAAATTTTGCGCCTTCTCTTTTTAAAGTTTCTAAGACATTGGTCAATTGGTATTCGTTATTCTCTTTTAGATCATTGTCAACTAAATATTCAACTTCCTTTCTTACACGATCTCCATCTTTAAAATAATAAATACCGATAATCGCTAAATCTGAAACAAAATCTTTTGGCTTTTCAATAAAGTCGGTAATAAAACCGTCTTCTACTTTTACGACACCAAAGGCACTTGGGTCTTCCACTTGTTTAACCCAGATGGCACCGTCTGCACTTGCGTCTAATTTAAAATCTGCTTTGAATAATGTATCAGCATAAGCAACAACACAGGGACCACTCAAGGATTCTTTGGCGCAATATAGTGCATGTGCAGTTCCTAAGGCTTCTTCTTGAATGTATACCGATCCTTTGGTTCCTAATTCTGTTGCAATTTTCAATAAGGTCTCTTTCGTGTTTGCGGGAAACCCTTTTGCTGCTGGTCCAATTATAAAGGCTATTTCATCTATTTCTTGGGCTACAACTGCAGTAATATCTTCTACCAAACGTTGTACGATTGGTTTTCCTGCAATAACGGTTAAAGGTTTAGGGATTGTGAGCGTATGAGGTCTTAAACGTGACCCAATTCCGGCCATTGGTACAATTATTTTCATAAAGAATTCTTATCTAATTTCGGAGTGCAATATACCACTTATTGAGAGATTAAAAAAAGGCTAGATCCCCTTAGGAATTGCGGCAATTAGTGTTTTCGTATACGTTGTTTTTGGTGCTTTGTAAATAACATCCGCATCACCAATCTCCTCAATCTCTCCTTGATTCATGACCACCAATTGGTCTGACATGTATTTAACAACAGAAAGGTCATGGGAAATAAAAATATATGTGAAATTAAATGTTGCTTTCAATGCATTCAATAAGTTTAAAACTTGTGCTTGAACAGAAACATCTAAAGCCGAAACCGACTCATCGCAAATAATTAGCTTCGGTTGTAATGCGATTGTTCTTGCAATACCAATTCGCTGTCTTTGTCCACCCGAAAATTCGTGGGGATATCTATTAAAATGTTCTTCTTCTAAACCCACTTTTTTTAACAGGTCTAAAACATACGTTATTCTTTCCTTCTTATTTGACAAAATACCGTGAACCTTCATCGGTTCTAAAATAGCATTCCCAACCGTAATTCTTGGATTTAGTGAAGAAAAAGGATCTTGAAATATAATCTGAATGTCTTTTCTAAGTTGCTTCAACCCTGTTTTTGATAGCTGTGTAATGTCTTTTCCTCCAAAAAGAACCTGTCCAGAAGTTGCTTTTTCTAAATGTAAAATAGTTCTACCCAAAGTAGTTTTACCACAACCAGACTCCCCGACCAAACCCAATGTTTCTCCTTCAAAAATCTGAAATGAAATATTATTTACGGCTTTTACAACTTCGTCTTTCTGAAACCATGCTCCTTTGGTAATAAACTCTTTTTTTAAATTACGTATTTCTAACAGGGGTGTTTTCTGATATATTTTTTCATGAAAACGAGCTCTATCCGCTTTCGTATATACAGTGTTATCAACAGTTTCATCGATAAAATCTGTAACCGTTGGTAATGTATGAAGCCTTAGCTCTAAATTTGGCTTCGAATTGATTAATGCTTTGGTATAATTTTTTTGGGGGTTTAAAAAAACTTCTTTTGTGCTTCCTTGTTCAACAATGCTTCCTTTATACATGACTACTACCCGATCTGCTATTTCCGAAACCAAGGCTAAATCATGGGTAATAAAAAGGATACTCATTCCATATTCTTGTTGCAATTCTTTTAACAACAAGATAATTTCCTTTTGTACGGTAACGTCTAAAGCCGTTGTTGGCTCGTCAGCAATCAAAATTTCCGGCTTGCAAGCGATCGCCATGGCAATCATTACCCGTTGTTTTTGTCCCCCACTAATTTGATGTGGATACGCTTTAAAAATACTAGATGCTCGGGGTAATTTTACTTTTTCGAAAAGAGAAATTACAGTAGCATAAATTTCACTTTTAGAAAACTGTGTATGTTGTTGTAAAATTTCTGCAACTTGATATCCGCAGGTAAGAGTTGGATTAAGAGAACTCATCGGTTCCTGAAAAATCATGGCAATTTTACGGCCTCTTATTCTCTGAAATGCCTTTTCTGAATAGGTATTTATATTTTCTTCATTGTAGAAGATAGCGCCATCAACTTTCGCAATTCCTTTTGGCAATAACCCTAAAAGCGCTAAAGAAGTAATCGATTTTCCACTTCCCGATTCTCCTACCATTCCTAAAATTTCATTTTGATACAATGAAAAAGAAATGTCATGAACAGCTGCTTCAAATTTTTTATTTTGAAGAAAAGAAATTGAAAGGTTCTTAATAGTGAGCATTTATAGATTTTGAAAGATTAAAAATAAGCTTTTAATTGTACTCTTTTTCTGATGCAGCAGAAACTTTTTTGTAAGAAAACAAACCCAAAGGAACAATGGCTACAAATAAGTTAATTAATCCCTTTAAAAATCCAGTTAACGTTTGGGTTTTTTGTTTCTTTGTAATTCCTAAAAATCAATCTTTTGAATTACTTAACAGTAGAAAATATCTCTAAGTCTTACGGCGAACGTGTTTTGTTTGATGACATTTCTTTCGGAATTAACAAAGATCAAAAAATAGCTTTTGTAGCTAAAAACGGAAGTGGAAAAACTTCTATTTTGAATATCATTGCAGGTCTAGACACTTCCGATTCAGGTCAGGTTGTAAGTAGAAAAGGAATTTCTATTGCTTATTTGGCTCAAAATATGGATTTAGATCCTGCACTTACGATTGAGGAAACTATTTTTGCGACTGACAATACGGTGTTGAATGTTGTAAAACAATATGAAGCTGCTTTAGAAAATCCTGAAAATGCCGATGCATTTCAAACGGCTTTTGATTTGATGGAGCAATACAATGCATGGGATTTTGAAACGCAATACCGCCAAATTTTATCAAAATTAAAATTAGACGATCTAACATTAAAAGTAGGAGCACTTTCTGGGGGGCAAAAAAAACGGCTTTCTTTGGCCATTGTTTTAATTAACAAACCCGATTTATTAATTTTAGATGAACCCACAAATCATTTAGATTTAGAAATGATTGAATGGCTAGAAGCTTTCTTTGCAAAAGAAAAAATAACGCTATTCATGGTAACGCATGATCGTTATTTCTTAGAACGTGTTTGTAATGAAATTATAGAATTGGATGAAGGAAATATCTATAAATATAAAGGAAATTATTCCTACTATCTTCAAAATAAAGAGGAACGCTTAGCTTTGGAAGCTACCAATTTGGGCAAAGCCAAAAGTTTATTCAAAAAAGAATTGGACTGGATGCGCAGGCAACCAAAAGCAAGAACGACAAAATCGAAGTCGAGAACAGATGATTTTTATAAGATCAAAGAAAAAGCACACCAAAGAAGACAAGATCATCAAGTTCAGTTAGAAATTAACATGGAACGTTTGGGAAGTAAAATTTTGGAGCTCCACAAATTGAAAAAATCGTATGGCGATAAAAAGATTTTAGATGGATTTGACTATATTTTTAAACGTGGAGAGCGTGTTGGAATTATTGGTAAAAACGGAACTGGAAAATCTTCTTTTTTAAATATTATCACAGAAACTGCACCGCTTGACGGAGGAAAGGTGACCGTGGGTGAAACAGTAAAATTTGGGTATTATACACAATCTGGAATTAAGGTAAAACCTGGACAAAAGGTGATTGAAGTTATCAAAGAATTTGGTGAATTTATTCCACTAACAAAAGGACGTAAAATATCTGCTTCGCAACTGTTAGAACGTTTTTTGTTTGACAAGAAAAAACAATACGATTTTGTAGAAAGACTTTCAGGAGGAGAACAAAAGAGATTGTACTTGTGTGCTGTTTTAATTCAAAATCCTAACTTTTTAATCTTAGATGAGCCCACCAATGATTTGGATGTGGTTACTTTAAACGTCTTGGAAAACTTCTTGTTAGATTACCCTGGAAATTTATTGGTAGTTTCTCATGACCGCTATTTTATGGACAAAATTGTGGATGCACTATTTGTTTTCAGAGGCGAGGGTGTTGTCGAGAATTTCCCAGGAAACTACTCAGATTTTAGGGCCTATGATGGTTCTATTCCTAAAGAAGTAGAAAAGAAAAAAACACCAGAAAAAGTGGTGGAAAAAAAGAAAAAACCTGTGACCTTAAACTTTGATGAAAAAAGAGAATTTGGAGGTTTAGAAACAGAAATTGGAAGACTTCAGAAAAGTAAAGCATCGATTGAAAATCAATTTTTAAATGTTGAAATTCCTACGGATGAAATTGCAGCGAAGTCTCAAGAATTGGAAGCAATTATCAAAAAATTAGAACAAAAAGAGGAACGGTGGCTGGAACTTTCTATGAAATTAGAGGATTAAAAAAAGAGTCTCTTTTTTTCAGCTAAACACTCGTAATATCTGCCTCATTCAATAACGCTTCGTTATTGAATCTTAAGAGTACCTGCGCAACCGCAATGGTGTCTTTTTCGCAATATTTTACAATTCTATCCATGTTTTTTTCTTGATAATAAACCTGCGCCACTTCACTACCATCGATATCGTCTTTTGGAGATGGAATTCCTAAAATGGAGGTTAATAGTTTTAAGGAGGTATAATGTTTATAGTCTCCAAATTTCCATAATTCTAAGGTGTCTAAATGCGGCACTTCCCAGGGTTTTTTCCCGAATAGATTTAGTTTTTGAGGCAATTCTATTTTATGAACTATCATTCTTCTTGCCATAAATGGAAAATCAAATTCCTTTCCATTGTGCGCACACAACACTTTGTATTGCTGACTAAAATGGGTGTTTAATAACTCTTTGAAATCGGTAAGTATTTTGACTTCATCATCTCCAAAAAAGGAGGTAATTCTTAATTTTTTCGCCTTAGATACTTCTGTAAAATACCCTACTGAAATACACACAATTTTACCAAACTCTGCCCAAATTCCTGCACGATCATAGAAGGCTGCTGGGGTAAATTCTTCTTTTCTTTGGTACTGGGTTTTCTTTGCAAACAGTTCTTGTTGTTCTTCCGATAATTCCGACCAGTGTTCAAACTCAGGCACTGTTTCTATGTCTAAGAATAAAATATTCTTAAGGTTAGTTTTCAAATTCATAGTGCTTTTTGTTTTATAAAAACATATAAATCTGTATTATTTATTTCGATATCTTGTGTTGTCTCATTTAACTTTGACATAGAGATTCTATTAAATATTAATTTTATTTTGAAGTCTTTTAACTCTTTTATAATTGTCATTCTATGTTTGTCAATTCCTCGAAATCCATTGTCTATTTGCTGTAGATTTAAAATCAGAGGCTTTAAGTCAATTAAAAGTATAACCGTTTTATCTTTGGATGTCACTTTTAATTTAGTTGATTTTTCTACCAAAGAAAACGCATATCCTTTTATGTTTTTTGGAGTATTGTTAAAACCAATATTTATTTTTTTAAAAAAATCATAGCCCCTAATATCGAAAACTTCATTCTCAAGGTTTGAATAGAAATTATTTCTTATTTCTTCAATAGCATCTTTTTTATCTACGACGACAATATTTAATGAATCTGATATTTTTGAAGACATAATCCAACTCCATTTTTCTTTTTTAAATACTTCAGAAGGTTTATATCCTAAAATAGGTTCTACTTTGTCTAATTGATCTCTTTCAAACAAGTAACCAATAATGTCTTTAAATTGATTTTTCTCTTCTCTTGTAACCTCGAAGTTTTTTAATTTAATCTGATTATAAGTTCTTTTAAATCTTTTGAGTTGACTTTTATATGAAACATTAAAAATTCCCCAAAAACCAAATGAAGTAATTAGAAACAAGGTTATTATTGATAAAGAAAAATATCTTATTTGTTTCTTTTTACTTAGCAACATATATAGCGTCATCCCTAAAATCCAAATTGCAAGAAACAAAACAATATATCTATTTTCTGTATATCCATATTCAGAAACTCGTCTAAAAATTGCAACATAAAGCAATGCTATTAATGGCAATAATAGAAAATAAAACCAAGGATAGAAAAGCTTTATCGTTTTAAAATTAGAATTTTTCTGAATTGGGTTTATGAGTAATTGAATTAGAAACCCTAAAAAAGATAAGGCAATGACTAAATAGGAAACCCAGCCTTTTGGCAAACTCCAATTAATTATTATTTTTAAAGAATAAGCATATAAAATAATTAAATATAAGGTTGCTAAAGGAATCAAAATATATTTAACTAAAACCTCTAGTGCTTTAGGATAATTCACTGTTGTTTGCCTGTAGCTATTTTTTGGAAAATCTGATAAATAGATCCAGGTATTGATAATTCCCATACAAAAAACGTATATCTGAAAGTATCTTTCACTTTTCACATCTACATCAAATAAGTTTTCTATTGCTAAAAAAGCTAAGGTGATGCCTCCAAACAAAATAAAGGAAAAAAATAAACTTCTGATAATCGCGATTGAAACTGATTTAACATGATTAAAAAAAGATTCTTTATTCCACTCAAAAACAAAAGGAGCTACTAAAATAAAAATGTGTCCTAAAGAAATATAGATGCAAAATCGAATCCAGGAAATTAAATTTATAGCAAAGTTATCAGCTGGGAGACTCCAATAGAAAAAACCAAGAAACATGATTGTGCCAATTGAAATCCATTTTTTATCTTTCTTTAATTGCTCTAAAAAAAATCTTGTGGATATTAACCAACTGATTCCTAATGAAAAAATAAGAAGGATTTTCTTGTTAAACTCCGTATCCAGTGATTTTGATTCAATACAGTATAAAGCAAATAATGTTCCAATTATAGCCCATAATAATACAATTGGAAATCTTTTGAATGCAGCTTTGCCTTTCGAAGCTATTTCATTTAAGGAGGAGAAAAATTTCATTTCTTTTTTGTTTAAATATAAAAATAACTCTGGATAAATCGGAGTTTTAAAATAAAAGTTCATTAAAAGAGAGATGAATTTTCATTCACCTCTTTATCTTCATAAATAAACTTATTCCCTTACAAATTTCTTTGTGCTTGTACTGTTATGTATTGCATACTTAATTAAATAGATTCCAGTGTTTAAGTTGGAAACATTAATTTCTGCACTTGTATCTTCTACTTGTATCGTAATCACTTTCTGTCCTAGGACATTGAAGATCTCTACCGTATTGATCGTGTTTTGTGCTGAGATATTTAACACATCACTTGCAGGGTTTGGATACATATTTAGAGTTACGAAACTTTCGTCTTCAACTCCTGCTGTTTCAGCTCCAATCCATACTCCTGGATCAAAACCTCCATCAACATTTAATGCTCCGTCTCCAGCTCCTGCGTCATTATCGATATTCCATTCATTCACATCCCATGTAGCTGTTCCTTGAGTAACAGAAGCTTTTCTTTCTGCTCTTCCATCTTCAAACTCATGATCTGTTCCTGAACCATCTTCTCCTGGAACTCCAAAAAAGTCTACAATGGTGTCGGATGCATCTGTAATATAGATTTGATCATCTCCATTACTATCTGCAGGTCCGCCTGTTCCAGCAGAAATATCTGCTACCATTCCGAAAGCTGCTTCAAATGCGGTTCCGTTTGCAGCAATAATTGCAATCGCTCCAGGTGCTAAAGAACCAATTGGTGATAAATCTTCTCCGGTTGTTTGTGGCTCTGAATTCCCATTTGTATATCTTCTAAGCGTCCAACCTGTTAAATCGACAGCAGAAGTACCTCCATTGTAGATCTCAACATAACGTGCAGCTGCATTGTCATTTGGATCTGCTAACTCGGTTATAAAGACTTGCCCTATGGAAGTCAATCCAAAACAAAGAGTTAGGAATACTGTAAAAAGATATTTTCTTTTCATACTTTGATTTTTTATTAACATAGGTTGTAAATATACAACTAAAAACAAAACTTTAAAGTTTCATTTAACTGTTATTTAGAGGCTGTATGGGTCATGTATTATTTTGTTTTTAAATTAGTTGTAAAATAATGGAGTTCTTTTTTATAGAAATGCTCGTTATTATTAATAAATTATGTGGTAATGTTAAATGATTGTAAAGTATGATTTATTGTAATTTAATTATCCTTATTTTTGATTCTACATATAAATCAGTTTATGAATAAAAGTGATATTAAAATTCTTCTTGTTGATGATGAACCGGATATTTTAGAAATCGTTGGTTACAACTTAAGAAATGAAGGATATCAAGTCTTTACTGCAACGAATGGAATTGAAGCAGTAAAATCAGCAAAAAAGAACATTCCTCAACTCATCTTGTTAGACATTATGATGCCAGAAATGGATGGTATTGAGGCGTGTGAAAAAATACGAAAGATCAAATCTTTAGACAATGTCATTATCTCTTTTTTAACCGCTAGAGGAGAGGATTACTCTCAAGTTGCAGGTTTTGAAGCGGGTGCTGATGACTATATTACAAAACCAATAAAACCAAAAGTTTTAGTAAGTAAAATAAAATCTTTGTTAAGAAGATTAAAGTCTGAAACGGAAACTTCTTTTAAAATCGGAGACATTGTGATTGACCGAGATGAATATGTTGTTTACAAAGCTGGTAAAAGAATTTCTTTGCCTAGAAAAGAATTTGAATTATTTTCTTTATTGACCTCAAGACCAGGAAAGGTGTTTAAAAGAGAAGTAATTCTTGATACTGTTTGGGGAAATGAAGTTGTAGTTGGAGGCAGAACAATCGATGTTCACATTCGGAAACTACGAGAAAAAATTGGCGATCATCATTTTAAAACAGTGAAAGGAGTGGGCTATAAATTTGTTTTAGAAGAAGATCTTTAAAAAACTGGCTTAATGAAACTTAAAAAAACATACACTTATGCGTTGGTTTCTTCGCTATATTCTACAATACTTGCTATTATAATTGCTGCACTGAGTTATTATTTTATAGCTCCATCTTTTGGCGAATTTGCAGTTCTCATTTTTGTACTATTGTTTTTTGTATTGTCCTTTTTTATCATTCAATACAGAGCAGAATATTTTATCTACAGAAAAATTAAAAACATTTATAAAGAATTTTCAAATATCGATGCGGATGAGTTTCAACGAAAGTCTGTGACTACAGATATTGAATCTCTTTCTCAAAGTGTTCAAAAGTTCGTAGAAGGAAAACAGCTAGAGATTCAGACATTAACAGAAATCGATTCTTTCAGACGTGATTTTTTAGGGAATTTAGCACACGAACTAAAGACACCTCTTTTTACGGTACAGGGGTATATTTTAACTTTAATAGAAGGTGCTGCTAACGACAAAGAGATTCGAACAAAGTATCTTCAAAGGGCTAATAAAGGGGTTGAAAGACTGGTTGCTGTCATCAAAGATTTAGACATGATTGCAAAGTTAGAAACGGATGGTCTACAGTTAAATATTGAAAATTTCAACATTCTAGAATTGATTCAAAATGTATTTGATTTATTGGAAATGAAAGCAAAAAAGAGAAACATCACGTTACTCTTTGATCGAATTTATGAAGTTCCAGTCTTTGTAAAAGGAGATGTTGAAAAAATTGAACAAGTACTTATCAACCTCGTTGTAAATTCAATAAAATACGGAAAACCAAACGGAACCACTATTGTGAGTATTGACACCTATAATGATCAAAAGTTTCAATTAAAAGTAACGGATAATGGCGAAGGAATTCAACAAGAACACCTACCACGTTTGTTTGAACGTTTTTACCGAGTAGACCAGAGTCGATCTCGTGAACAAGGAGGATCTGGTTTAGGATTGTCTATTGTAAAACATATTATAGAAGCGCACAACGAGATTATTTTAATGAAAAGTGAATTTGGGAAAGGCGCTGAATTTTCATTCACACTAGAAAAGGCAACATAAACTGATTTTAAACTAAATCGAACCCAATATCTTTCCTGTAATTCATATCCTCAAACTGAATCTTTTCGATAGTAGCATAGGTTTTTGCCAATGCCTCTTCGATAGAATTTCCAAATGAAGTTACAGCCATTACACGGCCTCCGTTTGACACCACTTTATCGTTCTCAATTTTTGTCCCTGCATGAAAAACAACGGAGTCTTCAGTGTTTTTAAACCCTGTAATTTCTTTCCCTTTTTGATAGGCTTCTGGATATCCTCCTGCAACCAACATGACGGTTGTTGCTGTTTTTGGGTTTACCGAAAATGATTTTTCATGTAAGGTTTGCTTGGCAACGCCTTCAAATAAATCATATAAATCAGATTCAATTCTTGGTAAAACAGCTTCTGTTTCTGGATCTCCCATTCGAACGTTGTACTCAACGACTGATGGGTTTCCAGCATCGTTCATCAAACCGATGAAGATAAAGCCTCGATAATCAATTCCGTCTTTTTTCAAACCAGAAATGGTAGGTTTCACAACCAAACTTTCTACTTTATCTAAAAAAGCGTTGTCTGCAAATGGCACTGGGGATATCGCTCCCATACCTCCTGTATTTAAACCAACATCGCCTTCTCCTATTCTTTTATAATCTTTTGCTGAGGGTAAAATTTTATAACTATTCCCGTCTGTTAACACAAAAACTGACAACTCAATTCCTTTTAAAAATTCTTCAATGACCACAGTCGCTGAAGCGGTTCCAAACTTTTCATTGGAAACCATTTCTTCTAATTCTGCTTTTGCTTCTGCTAAATCAGTTAAGATAAGAACTCCTTTCCCACCAGCCAATCCGTCTGCTTTTAAAACATACGGAGGAGTTAGGGTCTCTAGGAATGTAAAACCCTCTTTTAAGTTTTCCTTTGTAAAGGATTGATAGCGTGCTGTTGGAATACCATGTTTTTGCATGAATTGTTTTGAAAAATCTTTACTTCCTTCTAACAATGCACCATCTTTTTTGGGACCAATTACAGGAATCGATTTCAAATCGGTATCTGCTAAAAAAAAATCGTGCACACCATTTACCAATGGAGCTTCTGGCCCAACAACAACCATTTGAATGTTGTTTTTTAAGACCGTTTCTTTAACGGCTTCAAAATCGGTAGGATTGATGTTTACATTGATGGCAATTTTGCCGGTACCTGCATTCCCAGGCGCAACAAAAAGTTGTTTAATTTTTTTGCTTTCCGAGAGTTTTAATGCAAAAGCATGCTCTCTACCTCCTGCTCCTAAAATAAGAATATTCATTTTTTATTGTGTTGTTCTGGGTGCAAATATATTTTAAATTCTTGTGATTAAGGCTTTGACAGGAAGGACATTTTTTATTTAAGATCCCTTTTTATTAGGAAACTCCCCACTTAAAAAAATATTTTAGGGCGGAAGATGTATGTAACCAAAATAATTTCAAACTTTTAGCACTCTCTTTTTGATGATGATGTACAATCGTTACTTCAGGAAAATAAAGCTTCTTTTTTCCTAGCTCATCAATTTCTCTACAGATATCGGCATCTTCCATATAAAGAAAATAACGCTCATCAAATCCTTTTAATTCTTTAAAGACAGTTGTTTTAAAAAGCATAAAACATCCATGAATAAAATCGGGATAAAAAGACTTTGTTGGATCTTGATTTCTATATTCATTTTTTAAAATCGCTTTGGGAAAAATCTTTACTCTTCGATTTATCAAATCGAAGAAAGTAGGATGTTTTCGGCAAACATATTGTTTTTCGTGATTGGGATACACAACTTTGGGCGTTGCAAAGGCAACATCTTTATCCTTTTCCAACTGGGAAATTAAAATGGGTATTGTAGTAGCTGTAAATTCAATATCCGGA
Organism: uncultured Polaribacter sp.; assembly: GCA_943787375.1. Classification (GTDB taxonomy): domain Bacteria; phylum Bacteroidota; class Bacteroidia; order Flavobacteriales; family Flavobacteriaceae; genus Polaribacter. The sequence continues at coordinate 438,166 of CALSME010000002.1, read as the reverse complement.
TTTAATAATAAGTGATATTTAGAATTTAATTTATCTAGTACAAAATTATGCCCTTTGCCAAACCCAATGTTTTTTCCTGGAAAGAGGTATTCGATTTCTTCATGAATAAAAAAATTCTGAAAACTTCTTGTTGCAGAATTGTCGACTAAAAACAATTTTTTCTTTAAGGGTATTTTTAAAAAAGAGGCAATGGTTCTTTTGAGTATCTCCTGGTCTTCGTGATACAAAACAATCGTGGCTGTTATTTCATATTTAAAGCTCATTAGTATGCTTTTTCTTCGCCTTGAAATACGTTTAGTATTGTCTTAAATATTATTTTGATATCGAGGAAAAAAGACCAGTTTTCAATGTAAAAAATATCAAAACGAATTCGGTTCTTAATGTCTGCCTTTTTCTTTATCTCACCGCGATACCCTGAAACTTGAGCCAAACCAGTGATTCCTGGTTTTACAATATGTCTTTTCAAATAATTTTCTACATTTCTCTGATACTCTATTGATAGACTTTCTAGGTGTGGTCTTGGACCCACAACACTCATCTCACCTTTCAAAACGTTTAAAAACTGTGGGAGTTCGTCAATACTAGTTTTTCTCATAAAAGCCCCCATTTTGGTTACTCTCGTGTCGTTCTTCGTAACGTGAGACTTCTCGGATTGCTTATTCATTTTCATGGATCTAAATTTATAACAGGTAAATTCCGAGCCATTTATCCCCTCTCTTTTTTGTTTAAAAAGTAATGGCCCTTTCGATTCTAACTTCACCAAAATAAAAAGAATTGGCCATAGCCATGACAAAACAAATAAACATACAAAAAAAGAAAAGACAACATCAAAAATTCTTTTAATATAAAAATTCTCCGCAAACTCAAAAGGCAACCTCTTTACACTTAAAACCATTAATGCATCATCATAAAATTCGACACTTTGATTTTTACTGTAGAGCTCTCTAGCATTTGGAATCAATTTTAGGAGAATTCCTTTTTCGTTGGCAAATTTGTTTACCTTTTTTATTTGCTCGTTGGTTAACTGAGTTAATGAGCAATAAATTTCGTCAACCTGGTTTTCTTCAACGTATTGAAAAATACCCGAAAAAGCGCCTAAATAGTGAAGATTATTATGGGGTTTTTCTGAGAAGAATCCTAAAAACTTATAGCCAAGATTGGCTTTGCTTTTAAAAACTTGGATTACATCTTTAGTTGTAGTGTCGTCACCCAGTACAACAGTTGTTCGGTAATTATTTCCTGTTGCTCTGTATTTTTTTAATAAATACTGGACAGTAAATTTGAAAAAAGTAATTGCGCCGAGGATGGAAGCAAGTATTAAAAATTGATTATTAACGATTGCCCCTTCTTTAAAAGCACCGAAATAGGCGAAATACCCCAGAATAAAAACAAAAAATTGCTTCGCCAATAAACTTGAAATTCTTAAGTTTTTGGTAAATCGATAGACCGTATAAAAACCTGTTAAATAAGAGGAAATAAGCCAGAAAAGAGTAATAAAAGTAAGAAAATAAACATTCAAAAACGCTGTGTCAGATACACCATAAACAACAGCATTTATTAATAATAAATCGATTAATATTTGAATTGGTTTTATAAAATGAGAATATCTTTTTTTCATTAGTTTTTAAATATTTTCTTTACTTCGGCCTTAAATTGTTTCAAAAAATTGTGTTCTTCAAATTTTCTTGCGTGGTTCCGAATCCATTCTGGATCAAAAGACTTTTTATTTTTTTTAAAAAAATCTAATGCATTCTGAAGCGATTTACTATTTTGTTCTTCAAAAAATATCCCTGATGAATTTTTAATATTTTGTTTTTGTTCTACAACTGTCTCTAGGGCACCTCCTTTTTTAAATGCAATAACTGGAATTCCATATGACATCACTTCTAAAGGAATCATTCCAAAATCCTCCTCGCCAGGAAAAATTAATGCTTTAGACTTCTGAATATACGATTCTATTTCCAAATCATTTATGAACCCTTTAAACTCAATATTATTTCTAGCCCTTTTCATCAATTTCTCTTTTTCAGATCCACTGCCTATAACAATTAGTTTCTCTCCATTCTCATTAAAACAATCTACCAGTAGGTCGATTCTCTTATAAGGTGTAATAGCTCCAAAGCTTAGGAAATATTCATTTTTAATTTCTAAATTTAATGGTTTTTTAAATAAATGTGATTCAATTGGCGGATAAATAACCTTTGCTTCTTTATTGTAATATTTTTTTACCCTATTTGCAACATTTTTTGAATTTGCAATGTATAAATCTACATTATCTATTGTAGTTCTATCCCATTTCTTTAATTTTTTGAAAAAGAAATCTGCTACTGGCCTTAGTACTGGCTTCATAGATTTTAAATATTCATAGGTGAATCCCCAACAGTACCGCATAGGACTATGGATATAGCAAACATGAATACTATTATTAATTTTCACACCTTTGGCTGGACCAGATTCTGAAGATATAACTAAATCGTAATCCTCTTTTAACTTTAATGATTTTATCCCTATTGGATATAAAGGGTATATTTTTTGATAGTATTTTCTTAAAAAAAGAGTGTTTAAAATAGAAGTATATACTTTGTGATTTTTCAGAGAATTACCGTATTTTTTTTCGTCATAAAATAACGTGTAAATGTCTGCGTTAGGATACAGCTTTAAAAGAGACTCTACTACTTTTTCTCCACCTCTTCTTGTCATAAACCAGTAATGAACTATTGCTACTTTCATAAGTTTATTTTTGGTTTTCTTTAACAGTAAGTAAAGAAGCTCTAAGTATGAATATAGATGAAACAATTATAAAGAAAATGATTCCTTTAATGACAAACAAAAATGATTCCGTAAATATAGAAATAGAAAATGTTAGAGCAAAAAGATATAAAGCTTTATCTTTAAAATATATTAAAGGTCTCAAGACTAAAAGTAAGATTGCAATAAATCCAAAGAAACCTAGATCTAAGTAATTCATTAAAAATTGGTTGTGTAAATCTGAAACTTGAAATTGAGTAAGGTTGTTCGTATTGATATATTGTGTTATCTGAATTTCTCCATTCCCTAGACCTTCTCCTAATAGAAAATAATTTTCTTTAATCAAATGATATGCCGGCTCCCAAAGCATAAATCTTTTATCTGAAATTGAATTCATTAATTTAACAATAAAATATTCTGATGTGAGGGCTAAAAAAATCATAATAGATAATGATATTACAGCAAATATTGTTTTGTTGTACTTAAAGATTTCTTTAATTGAAAATCGATTATAAACAAACCAAATCCAAACTATAAATTGACACAATATAGCTGTTCTAGGGCTCAAATAAACTAAGTAAAAGCTTAAAAACAAGGCACTATAAAGTGTACTTTTTTTTAGAGTATTAATATTTGAAGATGTTAATAATATTATATTGGCAACAACTATATTCAACCCAAAGTAAGTTGGGTGAAACCCGAGTAAATGCGGTAATTTCCATTGAAGATAAGTGTCATCCATTCTATGAACAAAGTCAATGTTTGTTAGATAAAAATATAGTAAGCAAATTAAAGACAAAACGGAAATGACGAAGACTATTTGTACATAGAACTTACAAAAAAAATCTAACTCTGACTTAGACCACTTCTTACAATAAATAAGAAATGGAAGTACAATAAAGGAAATATGTCTTTCTAAAATTTTTAATCCTTCGATTGTGTTTTCCGAAAAAAGGAAAGCAAATCCAACGATAAAAAAATAAAATAAAAATGGCCAAATCCATTTCAGTTTTAAAGAGAAATTTTGAAATGTTTTAAACTTAAAAAACCAGACTAAGATTAGTACTGCAATAAATAAAGGTGCCAACCTAATAAATAAAAGTGTGCTAAAAATCATAAGCACTAGTAAAGCAGGAAATAGGTTCTCTTTATACTTTTTTAATACTATTTTCATCTAATTCTTTTCCTTTATAAATTAATAAAGCGCAAACTATACCAAACTGAGAAATTAATAACTCTGCAAACAATGATGCACCTGTTGCATTTGTTACCATTAATCCTAAGAGGAAAAAAGAAAATACTTTCCCCATCTTACCACTATAAAATAATAAATAAAATAGACTAATAAAAAATAATAAAAGAAAAAACAAAGAAAAAATACCTCCATATCCCAATGTTGCAACATAAATACTTTCAGGTAAATCTACATGAAATAACTCTTCGCCAATAATTGCTTCTTGATTTTCAAGAATATTACCAAATCTTGTTCTATTAAAACCTACACCTGTAATTATGTTCCATGGATTGGCAACTAAAAACCCAAAAAAAAGATACCAGGTATTAAATCTAAAATTTACACTTCTTCCGAAACCTCCTGTTTCTGAAATGCCTTTAATCATATGTTTTATTTTATGCAAAATCACAACATCAGGGCTCCAAATTATAAAGACTAAAACAAATGTTACTAATCCAATAAATGAAAATATAACAATGTCCCGTTTTATCCAGTTTCTGGTTAAAAAATGATGTAAAACATAAAACATTATTGTCAAAAACAGAAGTAAAATTGCTTCTCTAGATGTAATAAAAGATAAATTTAATAGAATTAAAAAAATTAAAAATTTGCTTTTTTTATAATTGCTATTGAAAAAATTATTTAACGCTAAAATCAATATAATTACCAAGTAACTTCCATAAATTCCATGATTACCACCGGTTCTAATGAAATTAAATGTTCTGACGTCAAATGCAAGGTTTGACATTCCTGTAGGCATAAACCTTGCCTTCCATGTGGAGTATGAAACATAATAACTCCATCCCACATCCATTATTAAAAAATTAATAAAATAAAGCCCCAGAGAGAATAACACACAAATAAATCCATACTTCAACATTTGATCTAAAATATTCAATCTAAGGTGTTTCGGATGGTTAAGCAGGGTAAATATTGCTGAAGCGTACAATAAATATTTCAAACACTTAAACAAACCAATTATATCAAAATAAAAAAATAGTGAAATTATTGTACTTACAACGATTACTAAAATAGAAATGATTAAGAACAGAAACGGAAATGATTTTGTTTTAATTCTTCTCAACTTAACATTACACGCAATAACTAAAAAAAGAAGTAATGGTTCTTGTAGTAAAAATCTTATATTGGGACTTACCTCTATTTTAAAAGAGATTGGTATCGTAAGTAGAAGAAATAATAAAACTCTATAAGCCATCTATAATTTGTTCATATAACGATTCATGATTGTCAACCATTTGATTTACCATAAAAAACTCTTCAAAAACAATCTTAGAGTTTTCTGCATATTCTTTCAGTAGATCTTTATCAGTATAAAGTTTCATTATAGCCTCTACTGCTTTTGATGAATTCTCTGTAGGATATAATATTCCATTTCTATTGTGTATACAAACCTCGTTATTTCCCACAACATCAGATGCTACAATTGGCAATCCTAGTGAAGATGCTTCAACCAATGCAAATGGCAATCCTTCCCATCTTGCAGTAGTAAGATAAATGTCTGTAACTGAAAAATATTCAGCGATTTCTTTATGATTCTTAAATCCAACAAAGTCTATATTGGTTAGCGTTTCTTTTCTTGCTTTTTCTTCAAGAATTAATTTGTCGTCTCCATCTCCAATCCAAACAAATTGAATGTCTTCATTGTATTTCATTTTTGATGCAATGTCATACATCAGCTCCATGTTTTTTTGAACATCAAACCTTGATAGTGTAGAAACAACAAACTTGTTTTTATATTGCGCTTCTATAGCAGGGTTTATTTTTCTTTCTAATGCTTTTATTCCATTATAAATATGCGAGGAAAGGCTTTTCTTAAGAACTTTGTTTTTTACGCATTGTTCTTGTTCTCCTTTAGACACATTAATTACTTTATCTGTAAAGAGGGTCATAACTCTTTCATAAACAAAATATAATTTTCTCTGAATTGTAGAATAGTCATGAATATGAAAACCTCTGTATGCATATAAAACCTTAACTTTTGGGTAAAATAATTTTATAAATCTATAAGCACCTGCACCTTTGCCATTTGCTTGAAAAATTTCTATATCATGTTTTTTTACAAATTTCACTAAAGAGATAAGGTGTTTTATTGTAAACTTCCTATGAGGTAAAAAACAGATATCTTTAACCTTTTTGTTAGATTTCCATAAACTATGATAAGGTTCGTCTTTAGGGCACGCAACATAAACATCAAATTTCTCTGACATGTTATTTATCATTGTATTTATGTAATTAGGAGCTCCTCCATAATCAGCTCTAACAGTTACATGAATCATTCTTTTTTTCATTACTTATTTTTTATAAAAAAATATCTAAAACTTAATAAATTATAAAATAGAAACACAATTAATGTTGATACTAATATACCGTAAATACCCCAAGATAAACTAAATCCTAAAAAATAGTTCAGTACAATATTTATAATAAACCCAACAAAAACAATCTTTATTAGTGTATGTATCTTTTTTTCTCTGTAATAGAATCTATAAAATAAATCCCACAACATATAAAGTGGTGTTATTAAGATTCCTAAATAAACAATATTTTTAAAGACAATTATGTTTTCTATATGAAATGTATTCTTAATTACTTCCTCAAATAGTTCAGTAACTGAAATTAATATAATCACTCCTAAAAAAAAAAAGGGTGCCAATCTCTTCAATGTTTTATAGAATATTAACTTTATATGGTTTAAGCTTTCAGCTTGATTGATTTGTACAAAAAAATTCGACCTAATGTCTAGAGATTGTCGGATCATTAATGGTGCATATAGTCCGTATGTATAATATGTTATCTGACCTTTTCCAAGAAAAGAAAGGAAAAACTTATCAGAAATATCTATAAGAGATATTACTACTAAAATTAAAAAAACTTTATATAACGTTGTCTTTTTTAAGTTTAACTTAACCGAATTATCATTGCCATTTTTATAACTTGACAGAAAAAACTTTGAGAATAATAGCATAAAAACTAAAAATTCTGAAATTAATAATGATACTGAAATAGAAAAAAAACTATTTTCTGATTCTAAAAAGTTCAATATTAACAAGAGTAGAAGTATATCAAAAATTGCGATTAACAAGTAGTAAGATAAAACTCTTTTATTCAATTCTTTATACCTAAATAATAGTAAAAAATAATTTGAATTTATATTTAAAATACCCCATAATGAAAGCATCAAAACATGTATAATTATCTCTAAATTATTAGAAATCAGTAATGAAATTATTACTAAAATAAATCCAAGAATGAATGATGCTTTATTTAAAATAATATTAAACTTCTTTATAAAAGTTAAGTTATCTTTAGATTCATTGAGTTGTTGAGAGTACGTAATTTCAAAAAGAATATTTACTAAAATTACAACTCCAACAATAGACTTGGCAAAATAAAAATTATCCAATGCAGTAGAAATAGAAAAAAACAACAACAAGTATAATGTTCTAAAAACACCTAACCCTTTCGTTATTAACTTAATATATATTTCTTTTGTTAAAAAGTCTAATTTTAAAGCCATCTTGATAAAAAGTAGTCTTTACTATAAATTAATATTCTCTTATGAGATTTTAGCATATTATCTTCCTTAATCTTTCCTAAAGCAATTAAATGATTGCTATTTCCATACTTTTTAAGTAAAGAATTTAACTGATTAAATATCCTACTGAATTTAGATATTAAGTAGTCTTGCGAAGAAATAAAGAAAAAGTCTTGCAATCCTTCATCGTCAAATGGATATCCTTTTGGAATCGCTTTCTGATACTCATTTTCGTAGTTTTCTTCTTGTAATTCTTCACTGCCATTATAATATGTAACCCAATCTCCAGAATAAAAATTATTGGGATTCAATTCCGTCAATGTAAATTTATTTAGTAAGCACATATCAAATCTTGTAACAATAACCAAATCATATTTTTGATCTGACTCTTTAACTAAATCACAAACTTTCATGAAGCTATACCATCTAGAATAAATATTATTAATTCTCTGTAATTCATAATCTCTACCAAGAATTCTTTTTATTAATTCTTTACAAAGTAACCAAAATGATGGTTTTTTAAATTCTTTAGATTGCTCAAACAAAGAATCTTTTGGTTTTAACTTTTCTATAACTACATCTTTATAATCTAATGACCAAGAATGAAGAAAAACATCAAATACACAATCTTTATTATGTTCTATCAGGTTTTTTTTAATTAAATCAAATTCATGATCAAAACCAACAGGTAAACCTCCGTTCTTAAAATTATGCCCTTTGGCAATTCCATGATAGCATAGTGCAACTCTCAAGTTTTAATAATTTAAAGGATTTAATTTTAGAAATGTATCTAAATCATCAGGCGTTCCTATACCGTACATCTTTTTTGAATCGATTAAGTAATGTGTTATTTTCCTGTCATCATTTATTGCATAATTATAAATAGGGCATGTATAAAATTCATTATTTACACGATCATTTCTTACAATCATATCTATTGCATTATCAACACAGTACTTTCCTTTTGAAAAAAAATAAAGTCCAACAGTAGCAAACTCAGAGATGGCTTCTTTTTCCTTTACTTCAGTAACCCATTCATTGTCATCAATTTTTGCAAAAGACCACTTTGGGTTCCTTTCTTCGTCTTTAAATGTTAAAATAGATCCATCGGCATTTTTATCAAAACAATCTTTTAGATATAATTGAATGTCTGTATCTACTATTTGATCACAATTTGCCAATAACAAAGGAATATCATTATTTATATATTTTCTTGTATGTAAAACAGTACAAATTGCTCCTTCTGTAACTTGATTTATACCTACCCAAATTATATTATACTTCTTCTCTAATTCTTTTATCGTTTCTTTCTCAGATTCAATGTGTTCTTTTCTAGCGATTAATATATAAATAGCGTTGTCAATTCTTAAATTTTCTATAACTCTCTCAATCATTGGTTTCCCAAGAACATCAATAAATGGCTTAGGTTTGTCATACCCCTCTTTAGAAAACCTACTTCCTAAACCTGCCATTGGAATTACTATATTAATCTTCTTCATAAACACCTAAATATTTGTCATTATTTGCACCTGGTAATTTAGTTACAGTTGTAGTTGTATCTTCTAATGCTTCAAAATCAGTTGCCTCAAATGGTGGAATAACTAGAATATCACCTTTTTCATGAACCATACCATTCATTCTTACTCTTCCAGAAACAATGACTGTTATTTCTGTAGCAATTTTATGATAATGCATTTCTTCTGCATCTCCTTTTTTATAATTTTTAACCGCTACTTCAACATCATTTGTTTTATATAAAGAGGGTTCAAAGTTTCCTACAAACCATCCTAATTTCATGTCATTAAGATTACTTTTAACGGCCTTCGTTTTCATATTCTCTTATCTTTTGAGGTGAGTAAAAGCTTTGATATTTTTCTGAAACTATTTCAAAAGCTGTTATCTTCTTATTTTTCAAAATTAACTGATTAATTGAAGGTGCTATGTAATACATTCCATTAATATCCGATCCTTTTTGTATCGATTTCATGGCTCCTTTTATAAAATCTAACCCTTGTCTAAAATAATAAAACCCAGCTATGGCATGCTTACTTAGTGGCCTTTTTTCTGCTGTTTCAACTACATTCTTATCATCATCATATCTTATATAAGACCATCTTGGGTGAACAGAATTAAATGTAATTAATCCTACATCAGATTCTTTTTTTCTAAATGATGACAGAACTTCATTAAAATCACAATCAATAATTTGATCTCCATTACATATAATAAGCTCTTCTTTACTGTTGATATGTTTTATCCCTAATAAAATACTACAAAGTGCTCCTTTCGTTTCTTCATTCACTTTTACAACACTGCATTTTTCAGACAAAAGCCTAAGTATATTGTGTAGATGGAATTTTTTGCAGTCTTCAGAGTTTACAATAAATATAAATTCAAAATCGTCATTTATAGATGAAAGGTTTTCAATTACATGTTGAATCATTGATTTTCCTTTTATTTCAACTAAAGGTTTTGAAAACGGTGAATTTTTATCATCAAAGAAACTACTCTTTCCTGCTATTGGTATCAATACTTTCATAGATTCTCTTCAAAAAGATTTATATACTTGTGAATATTTAAGTAGTTAACATCTTCAACTGTTTCTACTTCCATTACATTGGCTCCACTGGCTTTTGCTGCTGCTATACCATGTTCGTTATCTTCAATAATTAAACATTCTTTGGGGTCTAGTCCTAACCTTTCAATAGCGTTATTATACATTTCCGGATCTGGCTTCCCTTTAGAAACATCTTGATTGGATAAAAAGAACTCCATATAATTTAGTAAAGATGCTTTGTCTAGCATTACTTGCACAGAATTTCGAACAGAGTTAGAACATACTGCTAACTTATATCCAGAATTTTTAAGTCTAGATAAAGCAAATTCATGGTAAAATTTTGGTTTGCATTTTTGATGGACTATTTCCATTGTGTATTGTTGCTTAAGGCAATTAATAAATTCATGCAACTCTTCTGGTAATCCTCTTTCTATGGATAACATTTCTAATTTCTTTTTGGTGGGCAAGCCATCAAAAGTAACTAAATGATCATATCTAGATATTTCCATGCCAAATAACACCAATGCTTTATTTAATGCCTCGTAATGCCAATCTTTTGCATCAATAAGAACACCATCCATATCAAAAATTACAGCTTTTATTTTTGTCATTTAAAAAAAGTTTTTGCTTCCTCTGGTTTATCTGTGCAAATATTTACTCTAGTACTGTTTGCAATGTCAAAGTTTTCTTTATATGTATTCCATTCATCTTTGTAACTTCTTTGATGTAACTCAGGAGAAACAATACAAATTGATTTATTATTATCTATGTGGTTTTGAATCTTATCTTTAGTAATCCAATTACTTAAAAACTCATCTAGCCATATACCTTTAGATGCTGAATAAAAAGAAGGAACCTGTTCGTATTCACTTTGTCTAGTATAAACATTCATCTCTTTTTTTATATATCCTAAAGCATCGGGTACAGACATATCAAAAACAAAGTAATTTTCAATGTTATATTTTTTTATCAGGTTCATAAGTGGCTCTTGTAATCCATCAGATTTTATATTTAATGCCAATGGAAGTGTTATATCATAAGATATAAAAATTTGAAAAAACTCTTCCAAACTAATTTCTTCTTTTCTAGGAATATCATGAGATATTACTAAGTTTCCATTAAAATCTCGTATATCGGTCTCAGTACCAAAACCTAAAGAAAAAGATCTTTCAAATGCTTTTCTAGTGTTTTTTTCATGATCATTTAACCAATACCCCCTGTGTGAAATAATCATTATTTTTATTTTTTAATCAAAACAGAGGTAATAACTTATTACGTGAAATTAATATTACTTTTTTATAATACCATCAATAAATTATCGAAAAGTACAGATACTTATCAATTCTTTTATTTGAAAAACAGTGCGAAATTAATAAACATATATCAATAAATATATTATATTTTAACAAATAATACCCCACTGTCAATAAACGTTTTTTTTATTGACAAAATTGTTTAAAAGTCATTAAATGTTTGTCTTTTTCTGATAGTATCACTTCTTTACCATCTAAGCACCAATCAATCGCTAAATCGGAATCATTGTATCGAATTCCTTTTTCAGCTACTTTGTGATAATAATTATCGCACTTATAGTAGAAAACAGTTTCGTCTTCCAACACATAAAAACCATGAGCAAACCCTCTTGGAACAAACAATTGTTTGTTATTTTCGCCCGATAAAATCATCGAAAATGAGTTTCCAAATGTTTGAGACTCTTTTCGTAAATCAACAACAACATCTAAAACCTTTCCGCTTATAACTCTCACTAATTTTGCTTGTGCAAATTCATTCTCTTGGAAATGCAACCCTCTTAAAGTCCCTTTATAAGAAATTGATTGATTGTCCTGTACAAATTCAATATCTAGACCTGTCTTTTCTGCAAATTTCATTTTATGAAAACTCTCAAAAAAGGAACCTCTTCCGTCATTAAAAACTGTGGGTTCAATAATAAAACACCCTGCTAAATTTGTTTGTGTAACAATCATGATAACTTCATCAAATTTTCTCCGTATCCACTTTTCAAAAGAGGAGATACTAATGTATGCAATTGCTCTTTATTTATAAAACCACTTCTAAAAGCTGCTTCTTCGATAGCTCCCACCTTCAAACCTTGTCTTTCTTCAATTGCTTGCACATACTGACCCGCTTGCATTAATGAGTTAAAAGTGCCTGTATCTAACCAGGCAGTCCCTCGATCTAAGATACGAACACTTAATTCTCCTCGGTTTAGATAGGCCTGATTAACATCGGTAATTTCTATTTCTCCTCTTTTACTAGGTTGGATACTTTTTGCAATCGCTATCACAGAATTGTCATAGAAATAAATACCAGGAACAGCAAAATTAGATTTTGGTTTTAGTGGTTTTTCTTCAATAGAAATGGCTTTGTTATTCTCATCAAACTCAACCACTCCGTATCTTTCTGGATCGTTCACATGATATGCATAGACAATGCCTCCCGAGACTTCTAAGTTTTGTTTTAACAACTTGGGCAATCCAGATCCATAAAAAATATTATCGCCTAAAATAAGGGCTACTTTTTCTTTACCAATAAATGCTTCTCCTATGATAAACGCAGCTGCCAATCCGTTTGGTTTTTCTTGAATCGCATACGAAAATTCACATCCTAGTTTTTTGCCATCCCCTAACAATTTTTTGAAATTTGGCAAGTCTTCAGGTGTTGAAATGATTAAAATCTCTCTAATTCCTGCCAAGATAAGAACCGATATCGGGTAGTAAATCATCGGTTTGTCATACACGGGCATTAACTGCTTGCTTATTGCCAACGTTAATGGGTATAATCGGGTGCCAGATCCTCCTGCTAAAACAATTCCTTTCATTTTATTACTCCTTTTTTAAATACCAATCAATGGTTTTTTTAATTCCAGATTCAAAATCTTCGTCGGCTTTCCAATGTAATTCTTTTTCCACTTTCGTCGCATCAATCGCATATCTAAAATCATGACCTGCACGGTCTGGAACAAAAGTAATTTGTTCTTTATAAGTGGTTTTTTTGGGTTTTAATTCATCTAAAATTGCACAAATTGTCGTTGCGATGGACAAATTGTTTCGTTCATTTTTTCCGCCTATATTGTAGGTTTCACCAGCTTTTCCTTGTTTGAATACCAAATCGATTCCTTTGCAATGATCTTCAACATACAACCAATCTCGAATGTTTTTCCCATCGCCATAAATAGGAATCGCTGCTCCTGAAATCGCTTTTCTGATAATTGTCGGAATCAATTTTTCGGCATGCTGCTTTGGTCCGTAGTTATTAGAACAATTCGTCGTTACCACATTCATTCCATAGGTGTGGAAGTAGCTTCGCACCAAAAAATCTGAACTTGCTTTTGAGGCGCTATACGGACTGTTTGGTGCATAGGGCGTTTGTTCTGTAAAAAGACCTTCTGCTCCCAAAGTACCGTATACTTCATCGGTTGAAATGTGATGAAACCGACAGTGTTCGTAGGCTGTTTTATATTGATTGGGACCCTGCATCCAATGGTTTCTTGCGACATCTAATACATTAAACGTTCCAAAAACATTTGTTTTCACAAAGGCATCTGGTTTTTTTATTGAGTTGTCTACATGTGATTCTGCGGCAAAATGAATGACACCATTGAAATTATATTTTTGAAATAGGCTTTCTACTATGTTTCGTTCGCAAATATCTCCCTTCACAAAGGTGTACCTAGAATTCCTTTCAACTCCTTTTAAATTCTGTAAATCGCCGGCGTAGGTTAAAAGATCTAGATTAACCACTTTAAAATTAGAATTCGCTTCTAAGAAAAAGGGAATAAAATTAGATCCGATAAATCCAGCACCTCCGGTAATAAGAATTGTCTGCATTCTACTGCTATTTTTTGTAACTATTTAAATAACGGTTTAATTTTAATAAAAGTAATAAAAGGATGGTCGCCAAAGCAAATAATACAGCGAACTGAAATGCCTTATTTTCAATTACTCCCTTAATTTCTTCACCAATCGGTTGAAAATTATAAATAACATTGATAATTTCATACTCTTTCGATTTGGTTTCTGAAATTTCCTTTAGCTCAAAATTTATTCTTCGATGGGTATTAAAAAGTTCAATTTCTTTTGTAGGTCTTTCCTTGCTGCCGAAATCAATGTTGGTACCACTGGATTCCTTTTTTGCTTCTGCTAAGAGCACCTGCATATAAACACTTCTTAATGAGTCTACTTGCGATAAGTTTTGTCGGTAAATCGAATCGGTTCGATTTAAATTCTCGTTTGTAAGTTTCTTTAGGTTACTAAAATATGGATTATTAATTGCCGTAATAATTACTTCATCTAATTTTTGAAAAACATCTTTTTTTTCAGCAACAACGTTTATTCTGTGTAATTTATAGTCAAAAGTAGTGAACGAAGTTTTGAATTCTTCAAAATCAAAATCTCGTAAAGCTAAAGTGTCCACTTCTGACATTAAATCGTCATAACTAGAAACTACATCTTTTTGGTTTATAATTGGCTCAATTGTAACCTTTTTCAAAGAACTTGCTTCCTCCTTGGTTAACCCAAATATCTTTTGAATACCTAGGGTGTCTTTTTGTTTTACAAGATCGCTGTAAAAATGAATGTTATTGTACAATTGCCTTGAACTTTTAAAGTTGGGCTGTAAGAGTAAGTCTGATGTATACCTTTTTGGAGTTTTTATCTCTATAAAAAAACCCACAATAAAACCAAGGACTGCGGCAATTGCAATTTTGATAAGATGCTCTTTTAAAAAAAGTAAAATCGTTATGAAAAAATGAAAAATGCTTTTAAAAAGGTTGCCGATAAAATTGAAGAGATTTGAAAATCCTTTTCCAATAATTACAAATAAAGATCCTAAATCTACTTCTTCTTCGTTGTTTTGTTGTTTGGCTGCCATCGTTATTTTTGTTTATTTCTTTTTCTAACTGTTAAAAATTTGTTCTATAATTCTTTTTGTAATTGCATAGGTAGGGGTAACGCCCGTCATTCCTAATCCACCAGAAGCCAACGTTGCTCCAGTCTCTAAAGGGTTGTCTGATGCGTAATAGGCGTACCTTACTTTTACATCTTCTGAAATATTGCCTCTTATTTTAGAAGCAGATTGAATTGCTTTTTGATAATGGGCTCCTTCCATTTCTAAACCTATGACATTCCAGGTAGAGTCGTGAAAAAACTTTAATAAATCCTTATTCTGTAAAGAGGTTCCTAAAACAGAGACCATAGTTCCGTCAAAAACTTTAACTCCAAAACCTTCTAAATCTTCTTTTGTCAATTCATTTTTAAAAGGATAATTATCTGCGGTTCCCTCAAAAATATGGGCAGAAGGAATCATAATATCTCCTTTTCCACCTTCTAAAATACCTGCTTTCCCCATGATTGAAACCGATTGTACATTTAAATGAATTTCTCCATTTTTTGACTTGTATGGTTTTAACAATTCATCCATGGTTTCATAGGCTTGTTCTCCAAAAGCGTAATCCATTACAATAATAACGGGCGATTCTTCTTCAGAATTTCCTTTTGTAAACGTCGTTACATCCCCATTTATTTTATTGGTATCAATAATTTGTACGTTTATATTGGTGCCGGAGGTATCTTTTAAATAAATCAGTCCATTTTTAGAAGCAAAATCTTTCACTATTTTTTGCAAAGGCTTGCTATTGGGAGCACTCATCAGCTCAAAAAGTTCAAAATCTTTGGCTTTTTTAGCTTCCTTTGGCAGCGCTTTTTCTGCATAAATAGAATTTAGCACACTGTGCATATTTGCACTGATAATGTGAATTGGTTTGTGAATTAAATTATTTTCTAAAAGCGTTTTTTTAATGTTGTCTGCCCAAACTTCTCCATAAATATGATGTCCAATTTCCTCTATTAAAACAGAACTGAAGGTTACAGAACGTTTTTCTCCTTCACTAGCTTCATCATTGGCCAATTTCCCCAACCAGTAGATTAATTGAAAAAAACGGTGTGGATTTTCATCCGTAGCAAACGTATGATATACATTAGAAACTTCACTATAGGATCTTCCTAAAATATTTCCTAGATGGGCAATTGTAAGTTCTCGCGCTTCATTTGATAGTTCTTTTTGAAGCAAAACAACCGCCTCTAAATTTTTCCATTCCCGCGTAAAATCTTTTCCATCCTTAATACTTACACGTTCATTTATTTTGTGCGATTCTATAAATAAAAAAGTAAGGTGCGTTAAAATATCATAAATTTCTGATCGCCCACGGGTAATCTCGATATTCATTTGATCTTTATCAATCCGATAGCAGTTTCTTCTTCTTTTTGGAGGAATGATGGTTTTGAAGTGAGAGTTTTTATATCCTTCATCTGCCGTTAAGTTAATAAATTGACATTCTTCGATTCCTTCTGGCAAGCGTTCTATAACATACACAAGTCCGTTTAATTCAACTCTTTCTTCAGCAATAGAACCATAGATTTCTGGACGAAGAAGTAATAAAGATTTTCGTAAAGTTTCACCAGAAATTCCCATCGGCTTGTAAAAGCCTCTACTAAATAAATGACGCATAGAAATGTATAGTTTTTCTATGGCATTTGTAGACTCTTGCGCTCTGGTTCTTTCTATTTTCATTGGTGATGTCATACTCGTTTTATTTATGCGAAGATACTCATTTGATTGTTTTATTTTCCAGATAAGACTTTCAAATACCTTTTGGGTTGCTTTAATAGCTGAACTGCCTCCAACACAACACGATCTTCTTTTAACTTGTTTTTGTAAACACCTTCTTGATAAAAGTATCGTATTAAAATTTCTTCTTTTAGGAGATTTTCTACAAGCTCTTTGTTTTTTGAAATTTCACTGATTTTATCTGCTAAAAGAGCTTTTTGAATCTTCTTATATTCTTCATCAATGGTCGTTTCTTTTTCTTTAGCAATCGAACTGTAAGCCTTTTTAAATAATTGCTCTTCATGCGTTTTAAAAACAGTGTCTTTTTTTAAATAATCTGTAAAATCTTTAAAGACTAAATTTGAAAATTGAAACCTTTCCAAATCTGTAAGCGGCTTTTTTTGATAATAATAGTCCGTTACAAAATTAAAAATAGCCCGAGAAGCTAGGAGCTTTTTGGTGGCTTGAGTAGGTTTGGATGTTTGAATAACAACATCGGGTAAAACACCTCCACCATCATAAACCGCTCTTCCATTTGCTGTTTGAAAAGCATTGATTCCAGCATCGGAAAACTTAGGAACATTCCCATTTTCATCCGTATTTGCATAATCCATTTCTTGGATACAGCGACCACTAGGTGTATAATATTTCGAAATGGTTACTTTTAATTGGGTTCCATACGTCAATTCTCGATACCGCTGTACCAGTCCTTTTCCAAAAGAACGTTGCCCCATAATCACAGCCCTATCATAGTCTTGTAGCGCACCACTCACAATCTCTGATGCCGATGCAGAACGCCCGTTTACTAAAACAACAATAGGAATCTCTAAATCTAAGGGGGCATTTTTGCTAAAATAGGTATTGCTCCATTTTTTAACTTTTGCTTTTGTTGAAACAATTTTTTCCCCTTTTGGAAGAAAAAAATTAGAGATATTAATCGCTTCTAAAAGAGATCCCCCCGGATTAGAGCGCAAATCGAAAACTAATTTGGTCATTCCTAACTTCTTCAATTTACGGTAGGCCTTTTTTACTTCAAAAGAGGCTTTTTCACTAAACTGTGTAAGGGGAATATATCCCGTTTCTGAATCAATCATTTCCGCAAAAGGCACCGGGTTTACAATAATTTTATCTCTGCTCAATTCTTTTTTAATAATCCTCCCTTGACGCTCAAATTCAACATGAAAAGTACTTTTAGGAATTCCTTTTAAAAAGAGCGCACATTGCTCTTGCTCCATATCTTTTAGAGATTGGCCGTCTACAGAAATGATAACATCTCCCGCCTTTAAATTTGCTCGATCTGCAGCATACCCCTTATAAATTTCTTTTAATTGAATTCCTTTCTTTGTATAATAGACCGCAACTCCAATACCTCCGTATTCTCCTGCACGTCTTATACGAGCTTCTTCCACAGCTTGTTCATCATAAAAACTCGTATAAGGGTCTAAATCTTTTAAGGTATTCTGAATTGCTTTGTTTGTTAATTCCGCAGGATTAACCTCATCAATATAATACATGTTTAACTCCTTAAACAACGTATTGTAAATCTCTATTTGTTTGGCAACTTCAAAAAAATTAGATTTAAAGGAGTACGTCAAAAAAAGGGTGACTCCAATTAGAACAATCGCTGTTCTTTTTTTAAAATTAAGTGGACGCATCAGTTTTCTTTTTAGTTTCCGCTACAAACAATGTAAGTAACTTGGTCATTTTAGCATAAATTTCTTCGTGCTTTACTTCTTCTTTAGCAATATACGAAATCATAAAAACATAAGGAACTTCTATATCATGGTACACGATTTCTTTTTGCAAACGATACGATTCGCGCAGCAATCTTTTGATTCGATTTCTGTCTACAGCCGACTTAAAATTTCTTTTGGAGACGGAAACACCTACTTGAGCAGGAAACTCTGAAGTGTGTTTTGTTTGCAGATACACCATTCTTAACGGAAAAGATTTCACAGAACTTCCTTGTTCATATAATTTTTCAATTAGTTTCTTGCTCTTTAATCGCTCCAATTTACCTAAGGTGTGCTTCATCTTTACAAACTTAAAAGAAAACAATAACTTTTTATCATTTTCCAATCGTTAACTTTAAAAAAGATACGTATTTTTAACTCTAATTTAAGGCAATTATTTTTAAGAAAGAATTGTTAAATATTAAACAATATTTGATAGATTTGTTAAAATTTACCAAATTATAGAAAAACTTTATGAAACCAGACTTATTTCAAGCGCCCGATTATTATAATATTGATGATTTATTAACGGAAGAGCACAAGTTAATTCGTGAAGCTGCTCGTAATTGGGTAAAACGTGATGTATCTCCAATTATAGAGGAATATGCTCAAAAAGCAGAATTTCCAACTCAAATTATTGCAGGTTTATCAGGAATTGGAGCTTTCGGTCCTTATATTCCAGAAGAATACGGTGGTGCTGGATTGGATCAAATTTCTTATGGATTAATCATGCAAGAAATAGAACGTGGAGACTCTGGTGTTCGCTCTACAGCCTCAGTTCAGTCATCATTGGTAATGTATCCAATATTTCAATACGGAAATGAAGCACAACGCAAAAAATATTTACCAAAATTAGCCACTGGCGAATGGATGGGTTGTTTTGGTTTGACGGAGCCAAATCATGGTTCAAACCCCGCAGGAATGACAACAAATTATAAAGATATGGGAGATCATTATCTTTTAAACGGCGCAAAAATGTGGATTTCAAATGCCCCTTTTGCACAAGTGGCTGTTGTTTGGGCCAAAAACGAGGAAGGAAGAATTCATGGTTTAATTGTAGAACGCGGAATGGAAGGTTTTTCAACTCCAGAAACACATAACAAGTGGTCGTTACGAGCATCTGCTACTGGCGAACTTATTTTTGACAATGTAAAAGTGCCAAAAGAAAACCTATTACCTAACAAATCTGGACTGGGTGCGCCATTAGGCTGCTTAGATTCAGCTCGTTTTGGAATTGCTTGGGGAGCCATTGGAGCTGCGATGGATTGCTACGACACGGCTTTGCGTTATGTAAAAGAACGAGAACAATTTGGAAAGCCAATTGGGCAGTTTCAATTACAACAAAAGAAATTGGCTGAAATGATCACCGAAATTACCAAAGCACAGCTTTTAGCATGGAGATTAGGGAAGTTAAAAAACGACGGAAAAGCAACCTCCGCACAGATCTCAATGGCAAAAAGAAACAATGTGGACATGGCGATTAAAATTGCCCGAGAAGCAAGACAAATGTTAGGAGGCATGGGGATTACAGGCGAATATTCTATTATGCGCCATATGATGAATTTAGAGAGTGTTATTACCTATGAAGGAACACACGACATCCACCTACTAATTACAGGTTTAGACATCACGGGATTCAATGCTTTTAAATAAATCGAAACAGGTTTTCATTACAATAAACAAAGACAATTATTCATTTATCAGTTTCATGAAGAGTTCTTTTCCGCTTCTTTTTGAATACGAGTTGTAGCAAGGTGCCATATCATGGACCTTAAAATAAAGCTGAAAATACCTTAGATATTCTTTTTTAGTACCCCCAAACGGAGGTCTATCTGTATATAAAGGAACATTAAAAAGCAACCCAACTAATGTGCCTTTTGCTTTTAAAAGTTGGTGCATTTTCAAAGCATATTTTTCTCTTAAATTTGGGTTTAATGCACAGAAAAATGTTTGCTCTATAATTACATCGAATACATCGTCAACTTCAAAAAAATCGCCAATGATTAAATGGGATGCGGGAAATTCTGGAATTCTTTTTTTTATGTTATCAATCGCTGTTTTTGACAAATCCACCACAAAAACATTTACAAACCCAATCTTGAAAAGATATTCTGCTTCATGAGCATTCCCTCCTCCTGGAATTAAAATTTTCAATTCCTTGTTTTCTAATTGATCAAAATAGGCTTTTAATGGCGGAGAGACGGCTCCCAAATCCCAGCCAATATCATTATTTAAATACCGATTGTCCCAAGCTTTTTCTGATAAATCCATGTGTAAAAGAGTGTACTAAAAAGTTACATTTAAAATTTCTCCGCTCAATTGCAATAATTGAATTTCAATTAATTTAGCGGCAAATTTTGCATTATTCAATGCAGCTTTTGAATTGATAAAATTCATTTGAGCCTGTCTAAATTCAATCGAAGTAACTTGCCCTAATTGATAGCGTTCTTGTGTTCTTTCAAAATTATTCTTAGCCGTTAAAACATTGGTTTCTTGTGTTTTTAAAATAAACCGTTGGTTTTTATAATTCTCCCAGGTGTTCTTTAAATTATTTTCTACAATTACTTTTTGTTGTTCCAAGCCTATCTGTTGATTTTCTAGAGCAATTTTTGCGTTGGCAACTCTCGTTTTTGTCGCTCCCCCATCAAATAAATTCCAAGACAGACTTACTCCTGCGTTTAAACCATTGGAAGTTGCTCCAGCTAAAAAAGAGGTGGCTGGATTTTCACTTTGATTCCACCCATAAGAGGTGTTCAAACCTAAAGAAGGCAAATAATTTGCTTTGCTTATTTTAATGTTAAACTCACTAATAGCAATGTTTTTCTCGCGTTGTTTTAAAGAGATATTCTTTGCTCTTGTTTTTTGTTGCAGTTCCTTCAGGTTTAGAATTTCGTTAAAATCAATCTCCGTTTCAACAACATAAACAACCTCTTTTTCGACCCCTAAAACAAGGTTTAAACCCCGTTTTGCATTGCTTAATTGCTGGACGGCATTAATTAAACTAAGACGATCGTTATTTAGATCTACTTCAGCACTTAACAAGTCTAATTTGGTAGATTGACCATATTCATATTGATAGGTAGCACGTTGTAATCTTTTCTTAGAAATGGAAAGTGCTTCGATTAAATTATTTTTATTTTCAGAGAGTCTTGCTATCTGAAAATATGTGGTAAATAACTGTACATACGTATTCTCAATGATCTCTCTAGCTTGAAGCGCTGTTAAATTATAGGTTTCTTTTAATTGCTGATAATTGTACTTTCTGCCCAAACCATCGAAAAGAATATAATTTAAGTTTACAGATGCATTGTACGATTTTGTAATGGCTCCAGAAATACTTGTAGCACTCGCATCTTGACGGGTAATTGTTTGGTTGTCTCTTCTAAAACTGGCCCCAGAAGAAAGCGTCGCTGTCGGCAATAAACCCGTATTGTAAATACTGGAATTATTTTTTGCGGTTTCTAAATTGTTATTCGCAATTTTAATTCCAAAATTATTTGCTAATGTAATTCTTAAAGCTTCTTTTTTTGTGAGTACTTCTTGCGAAAATCCTTGCAAATTTACAGTAAGAATAAAGACTAAAATAATGGTTTTTTTAAATTTCATTTTCATCAAATTTAGATTCAATAATGGCTCTTTCTACTTCTTCTTTGGTGACAGTTCTATTTACAATTAACCATTTTACTCCTACTTTTAGTGTATTTGAAAATGACAATAATATTGGCAACATAATTAACGTTAAAACCGTTGCAATGGCAATTCCATAAGCAATAGAAATTGCCATCGGAATTAAAAATTGTGCTTGTCTACTTTTTTCAAAAATTAAAGGTGCTAGCCCTGCTACTGTTGTTAAAGAGGTTAAGAAAATGGCTCTAAAACGGGTCTTCCCAGCGGCAATCAATGCAGCCTCGTATTTCATTCCCTCTTTTAAATAGGTGTTAAACTTCCCGATCAAAACCAATCCATCATTGACCATAATACCAATCAATGCAATAATTCCTAAAAAGGATAATATTCCAATGGCAAAATCGTGCACATAATGTCCCCAAATAACCCCAATCATGCTAAAAGGAATCATTATAATTAATAAAATAGGTTGTGAGTAGGAGCGAAAAGTAAACGCAATCACAATGTAGATAAGACCTAAGACAATCCAGCCCACCTTTCCAAGAGAATCTGTCGTTTTCTTCGCTTCCCTATTTTGCCCCTCATACAAAGGAGAAACTGTTGGATATTTAGACAAAATATCGGGCATAATGGTGGTTTTAATATTCTCTAGAATGTCCGTTTCGCTTGCCGATAAATCTTTTAAATCTGCTTTAATTTGAATTTCGCGTTTCCCTTCTAAATGATTGATTGCAATATCACCTCTTTCTATGGTATAACTGGCAATTTCTGAAAAAGGAATTCTAACTCCTGCAGGAGTTAGAATGCGCATATCATCTAAATTTTTAATAGAAGATCTATCTTTCTTATCATAACGAACCCAAACTTTAATTTCGTCTTGACCCCGCTGAAAACGTTGTGCTTGAAACCCAAAGAATCCGTTTCGGACTTGCGTCATTATTGACTGTAAGTTTAAACCCAATAAATAGGCATTGTCTTTTAATTGAATTCGAACCTCTTTAATCCCTGCCGGATCATTGTCGGTTACATCTTTTAACAAAGGGTTGTTTTCTAAGACTCGTTTTAATTCTTCTTTTACGTGCTTTAGTTCGGCAATATTGTTTCCCAGTAAAGAAACAGCTACTGGACTTCCACCAAAATTCCCTCCAGAGCCAAAAATTAAACTTTCTACTCCATAAATTTCTCCTGCTTTTTCCTGAATGGCATTTGTAATTTCTGGTGCAGAAAAATCACGCATTTCTCCGGGCAAAAGATTAATAGTAAGTGTTGCATTTGCACTTCCGGGCCCGACTCTTTTAATTGAATTTACAATAACTTGCTGGTTATCTGTTTGTTTTTCTGTGTATTCTTTATTGATCAACCAGGCTTTTTCTTCAATTAAAGAAATTACAGAGTCTGTAATTTTTTCATTCGTTCCTTGTGGCATGTTTAAGGTAATCTGAATACGATCACTTGCAATTCTTGGGAAAAATGAACTTTTAACAACACCTCCTTTTAAGGCTGAAAAACTAATTAAAAGCGTGGCAACAAAAACACAAAAAACAAAAAACTTATTACTTAATGAGAATTTTAAAAGCGGAACATAATAATGGTCTCTAAATTTTGATAATAAGACATCTGCTTTCTTATTCGTTTTCTTAAAAAAAGCATCAAATTTATTCGTTTTTTGAGGCTTAGTTTCATCTATTTTTTTTCGATCTAACGCCTTAGAGTGTGCGATATGTGCTGGTAAAATGATTAACGCTTCTACTAAAGAAACTGTTAACGTTAAGATTACAATAGTAGAAACTTCTCCAAAGAAACTTCCTATTCTACCATCTACAAAAAAGAAGGTGGAAAAAGCAATGATCGTAGTTAATATTGCAGATACAATTGGTGGGATAACTTCCAGGGTTCCATCGATTGCTGCTTGAATCTTTGATTTCCCAAGGTCGTAGTAATGATGGTAAATGTTTTCTCCAATCACGATACCATCATCTACCAAAATACCAATAACGATGATCATTCCGAAAAGTGATAAAACATTGATGGTAACTCCAAATTGTGCCGCAAAAACAAACATTCCTAAAAACGCTACAGGCAATCCAAAGGCAACCCAAATGGCCAACCTTAAATTTAAGAACAACGCCAGAAAAAATAACACTAATAAGATGCCAGAAATTGCATTTTTGGTTAAAAGCCAGGTCCTGTCATTTAAAGTGATACTTCTATCGCTAGTAACACTTAGGTGAATATTTTGTTGTTGTTGATTGTATTTATGAATGTATTCTTTAATTTTATCTGCAGAAGAAATGAGGTCTTCATTGTTGGTATTACTTACAGTAATATCAATCGCCAAATTGCCATTAAAATACAACCTATCTGGATTTTCTGACCAAGTATCTTTTATGGTTGCAATGTCTTTTAAACGAATAATAGTTCCGGTGGTTTCTGTTCTAACAATTAAGTTTTGAAGCTCTACTCCATAATAAGAACGATTGCTTGCTCTAATTAAATAATCTTCTTCAGCGGTTTTAATATTCCCTCCAGTAATTAAAATATTAGAATTTTTAATGGCAGTGGCAACTTCTATAAACGATAAATTATAAGCTCTTAAATCGTTTTCACGAAGAGCGATTTCTATCTCTTCATCTGGATAACCAGAAATAGCAACTTGCGAAATGCCATCGATTCCACGAATATCATTTTCTACATTTCTTGCATATTGTTTTAATCCTTTTAGGGAAACGTTTTCTCCACTAATTGTAAAACTAATCGTGGGTCTTATGCTTTCTACTTTTGCAATCACAGGAGGCTCCATGCCAGAAGGAAAAGACGGAACTCGATCTACTGCATTTTTTACATCTGATAATACAACATCTATGTTTTTTCCTTTTTCAACCTCTACATTTACGCTTGCCGTATTTTCTCTTGAAATAGAAGTTACTCGCTCAACACCTACAATTCCTTTTAAATTGTCTTCTATTTTAAGGACAACACCTTCTTCCATTTCCGCTGGAGATGCTCCTGGATATACCAAGTTAATTCTAATTAATTGCGAATCTGTTAAAGGGAAAAATGACGATTTTAAGCCAATAGCTCCTAGAATTCCAAAAATAAGAAATGCTAATATAATGACGTTTACAGCTACAGGATACTTGATAAAATAAGTAATGATTTTCCGCATGGCTTATTTCTTTTTGTTGATTTTTACGATCATGCCATCAAAAGCACCTGGCAAAGTTTGCGAAAGAATTTTAGTGTTATTTGATAATCCCTTAATAATCACTTTTTCTGCACCAAAATAAACTGGATTAATTTCCGTGAGTGTTAAAATGCTGTCATTTTTTATCAAGTATACCGAGCGATTATCGACCAGTAATTTTCTAGGTATTTCGATCGCATTGCTTTCTGACTTTGCAACCATAATTGCTTCTAAATAAATTCCTTCTTGTAAATCTGGATGTTGCACCTCTATAAACGCTTTGATCGTTTGAGATGTTTGATCTACTTTCCCATTTACACGTATTAATTTTCCTGTATACGTTTTCGTTTTGTTTAAATTTGTGAGCCTTACCGACTTGCCTACTTGCAAGAAATCTGAATAGAGTACACTAATAGCAACTTCCATTTCATAAGTACTTGGATCAATAAACTCACCCAAACGTTGTCCAACTCGAACAAGTGTTCCTGGTGTAACCAATGCTTCTGTTAAGACCCCAGAAAATGGCGCCTTAATTTGATGTTTTTTATACCGAACCTCTAAGTTTTTAACGGCATAATAGGCTGTTAAAACACCTCTTCCTGAAACAAAATATTTTTCTTTATCTGATGAAAAGTCAGGTAAATTAGGGGTTGGGCTATTCATGTCAAATGCTTTTAAATAGCGTTCCCATTTCATAAACTCAGTTGAATAATCTAATCGAATATCTGGCAAGATCGCAGTAATTAAATTACTTAAATTACTTTTTTGCACTTGCAAACTTGCATAGAATTCATCGCTATTAATGCGCAAAAGGGTTTCCTCTTTATTGTATTTTGTGCCCGCCTTAAAGGCTTTCTTTGAGCTTTCTAAAACGCCTTGAACTTCAGAAAAAACATCAATTTTAGTTTTGGCAATAAGACTCCCTTTTGCAGATAATAAAACAGGGATCTCTTTATTGACAACATTTTCTACAAAAACGGTTTTTATTTCCCTTTTAAATGTTGGTTTTGGTTGATTGTTTTTTTGAACAATAATGTTCCCGCCAATAATAGCACCTCCAATAAGTAGCAAGCCTAGAATAGATAATAATATATTTCTCATAATTTGTATATTGAGCTTTTCTCTTTAAGCAAGAGTTTTGAATAGACGACAAATATACTTTTTTTTGAATGCTACACTAAAATTGTTTGCACCTGATTTAGTTAGAGAATCTGTTATTTTATCATACCGATTTTTTTAAGCATCTTTATGTTTCTAAAAAAGAAATAATGCTTCATTGTAAAATTTGTGAATAGGGCATTGAAAAATGATTTAAATACGATGAAATTAGTTGCATTAAATAGCGAATCGTAACCCGAGAAAACGGAACTTTGCACATTAGAAATTTCCTTTAGAAAAAGCAATAATGTTGAACCCAAATATGAAATCATTTGAAACCTTGTACAAACACAAATAATGCCCTGTACTTTTCGTCTGTATCAGAAATTTCTGAAGAAATCTGGGAAGCGTTAAATTGTGAAAAAAATCTTTATTTCCACAAAGACTTCTTACTTTCTCTAGAAGAAAACAACTCAGAAATCAAGTTTACTTATGTTGTTCTTTTGGACGTAAAAAAAAATCCAATCGCTTTTGCTTCACTTCAATTTGTAGATTTCTATATTGATGACATCAAAAATGACTTAGAAGTTTTAGTTCGAAAAATTAAAAATGTTGGTCGGAAACTGAATTTGTTTCCGAAGAAAAAACCTCTAAAATTATTAATTTGTGGCAACACCTTTGTTAGCGGAGAACACGGTGTTTTTATCGAAAAAAATCAAAATAAAAAAACAATCCTAAAGGAGGTTGCCAAAGCAATCTTACATTTTGTGAATAGGAATCCAACCTTAAAAAAAGAAGTAAATTTCTTCTTAATAAAAGATTTTATAAATGAATCTTTATCCATTACAGACGCTTTAAAAGATTATAATTACAGCCCGTTTTTAGTAGCACCCAACATGCTTTTAAACTTAGCCGAAAATTGGCAAACTTTTGATGACTATCTCGCTGCATTAAAAACGAAATTTAGGGTAAAAGCAAAAAAAGCAATGCAACGAAGTGCAATGCTAAAAATAGAAGATATTACACTAGATAATATTGAAGAACTACTCCCAGAAATGACGGCCCTCTATAAAAAGGTTTCTTCAAAAGCTGATTTTAATTTGGGGAACTTTAACTTAGAAACCTACATTCATTTAAAAGAAAAACTAGAAGACAACTATCTGCTTAAAGCCTATTTTTTAAATGGAAAAGTGGTTGGATTTATGTCTGGAATCATCAATGAAAATTCTTTGGATGCCCATTTTGTAGGTATAGATTATCTGTTAAACAAAGAGTATGCAATCTACCAAAGAATGCTATACGACTACATAAAAATTGCCATTCAAAAGAGAATAAAAGTTTTAAATTTCGGAAGAACTGCTAGCGAAATTAAAAGTTCTATCGGCGCTATTCCGCAAGACTTAACAATGTACATTCGTCATAAGAAATCAATCAAAAATAGAATTTTAAAGTTATTTTTACAAAAAATTGAACCCACCCCTTTTCATCAAAAATTTCCTTTTAAAAAAGTAACTGAAAATGAAAAACGTTAACGATTTAATTGCTTTATTAAACTTAGAAAAAATAGGCGAAAACACCTTTAAAGGAGTTAGTGAAACTATTGGAAGCCCTCATGTTTTCGGAGGACAAGTTTTAGCACAATCTTTAAATGCAGCAAACAGAACAGTGCCAAAAGAGCGGATTCTGCATTCTTTGCATTCCTATTTTTTGGAAGCTGGAAAATTAGATGTTCCAATTATTTTTGAAGTAGAAGAAATGCGAGATGGTGGAAGTTTTTCTACTCGGCGTGTAAAAGCAACACAAAATGAAGTAACCATTTTTATTTTAGCTGCTTCTTTTCATAAAATAGAGGAAGGGTATACGCACCAAAAAGCAATAGAAACGGACATAAAACAACCAGAAGAATTAATTAGTTGGAGTGAAATGGTGGAGCAATTTGGAGACTTTATTCCCAAAAACATGAAAGCATTTTTAAGCATTGAAAGACCTATCGAATTTAAACCAACAGTAATACCAAACCCTTTAGATCCTGAAGACTTGCCTGCAGAAGATAAAATTTGGTTTAAATTAAAAGGGAGCTCTAAAGGCTTAGACCTTCAAACAAAACAGCAAATTCTCACTTATATCTCCGATTACAATGTTTTGAATGCGGCCATTAACCCAAATGCAAGCAAGGCCAATTTCGGCAATCTGCAAACGGCGAGCTTAGATCATTCAATGTGGTTTTTTAGAGATTTTGATTTTGATGATTGGATGTTGTTTTCTTCTGAATCTCCGAGTTCTTTTGGAGCAAGGGGGCTTTCAAAAGGAAATTTATTTACAAGAGATGGTCAATTAATTGCATCTTTTGCTCAAGAAGGGTTGATTCGCCCTAAAAGAAAGTAATTTCGTTCACATCGCAATTGAAACTGTTTGTGAACCTCATATAAATAATAAAAATTTAATACGATGGATGCATTTACTTATGTTTTAACCACAAACGGTTTGCTGTTTTTTGTAAGTATTCTTTTCTGGAAATTTCCACCAAAGAAAATCAACAAGTTGTATGGCTATAGAACCTACAGAACCATGCAAAATAATGGAATCTGGAATTTTGCAAATACGACATTTAATAAAAATCTTATTGTATACGCTGGAATTTCATTTTTAGCAGGACTTCTTTTTGCTTCTTTAGCCAAAGGAGGCATAAGCTGGGAACCAATGGTCTTGGTGATGTTAACACTCGTAGTTTGCATTATAAAAACAGAGAAATCAATTTCTGAGTTGTATGATGATGAGGGGGAAAAATTAAAGACTAAAAAGTAGCCAAAAAGGAAACTGAGACATTTCTTCCTGGAGCAGAAACTCCAGAGGCAAACTCAATATAATGCGCATCAAACAAGTTTGTGATTCTTGCTTGAAAGGAGAGCGTGTCATTGAACGTGTATCGTCCGCTAAATCCTAATGTATTCCAGCTTGGAGAGCCATAATACTTGGATACATCATTGGTTGCATTTGAGTCAATAACTGGAGTTAAATCATGGTTATCGATGCCTTCAGTAAAGTTAAAATCTTCGATGTTCTTTTTACTATTGAATCTAAAATCGGCGCCTAATTCTAATTTTTCCATTTTATAATTCACTTCAAACTGACCAAACAAAGGAGGGATCGAAGACAAGGGCTCTTTGGTATCATAAGTTCTCCCTTTTGTATAAGTAATGAACCCTGAAGTATTCCATCGGTTTGAAATTTTACCCAGATAACTTGATGTAAATCCTGTAATATATGCTGTTCCTTTGTTTTGGTTACTCACAGCATTTCCAAATTCATCATCAAATGCAACTTGTAGGTTACTGCCATTAGGAGCATACACAAAGTCTCTTTGAATATAACTATCTAAGAGTGTATAAAAAACATTTCCTCCAACTCTAAAACGACGATTGTTGAAATATTTCTGTAATCCGAATTCTGCACTGTAGGCAAATTCTGGAGTTACATAGATGTTTGGAATGGTCACATTTCCTGCTTTCTCTCGAACTCGCACAACGTCATCAATATTTGGTGCTCTAAAGCCGGAAGACAAAACACTGTTTATTTGCCAGTTTTTGGAGGGTTTGTATACATAACCCAAAGTTGCTGTTATTGCAGAATTATCGGCAGTGATACTTGGGTCTGGTAAAGTAATAAATGTTTGATCGATCCAATTGGCTTCTAAATGGGTGTTTGTAAAGCGAACCCCTGTATTTAAAGTCTCCTTGGCGCTTATATCTTGTCGATACCCTAGATAAATGGCTGAACTTAAATAGTTGCTCCCTCCGTCTGGGTAGCGCGATTGCACTAAAAAGTCATCAGAAAAACCTGTAACCTCGTCGTTGGAAACAGCGAGTGTTTTACCTAAAGCGTTTGATGTTACATCATTGTAAGCAAGTTCAAAGCCATAGGTTAATATTCGTTTTTGATTCTCTTTAAGCGGTACAGAAAAATCTCCATTTACACTGAAAAGATTGACTGTTTCTTTTCTGTAAGAACGATCTAAACTTCCAAATTTACGTTGTATTCGGCTTTCTTTAATATTTTGATACGCAAAAGTAAAGGTCCCTTTTTCCAACCACTTTTTATTGGGATTGAGGAGCAATTGTGGAGAGAACAAAAAACGTTCTTGTGGGCCGTAATGCCATTCCGCAAATTTTAAAGAAGCACTATTTGTTGGGTCATTTAACTCTGCTAATCTGTCAAATCTTGGAATGTTTGATGATTTAGAGTATTGAATATTTAATTTTAATTCCGTGTCTTCTGATAGTGGGATATAAAATTTCTGCAAAACATCGGTTTGCATGTATCCCGTATTTTTCTGAAGATTAACATCGGTATTAAAAGTTGGGTTTTCATGGTAATTGCCATCGTTATTTTCTGAAAAATAAAAAACCTTTCCCCAATCATCAAACCCATGAGAACGCTTCTTTCCCATTTTTAAATCTCCAAAATCACTATAAGAAACACTTGTAAAAGAAGCCCAATTCTTAAAGCTTAAAGCAACTGAAAGATTAGAAGTAATTTCATTATTAACACTAGAAAAACGAGTAAAAAAATCAGTTTTTGCTTTTGTTTCATCCGATAATTTTGGTGTTTTTGTATAATAATGAATCACACCGCCCAAAGCATCCGAACCATAAATTACAGAAGAAGGTCCAAAAACAACCTCAGTTCTATCTAGTTGATTTGGGGCTATTGAAATTGCATTCTGTAAATGTCCTTTTCGATAAATTGCATTGTTCATTCGAACACCATCTACCACCAATAAAATTCGGTTCGACTCCATACCACGAAGCACAGGGCTACCTCCACCAAACTGAGATTTCTGTACTTTAATCCCTGGAATTGTTGCCAATAAATCTGCGGAAGTTTGTGGTGAAATTTTGCGGATGTCTTTTAGTGACAAAACAGCCACTTGCTCAGCAATTCGATTACTTTTCTGTTTGTTTTTAAAAACAGAGAGCACCACTTCGTCTAATTGTTCAGATTCTTTTGTTAAAAAAAGCGTATAATTCGTGGTTTTTAAGTCCGCTTTTTTTACTTGAAAAAGCGCATATGAAAGATGAGAAAAATAAATAAATTCTGAGTTCTTAAAAGAAGAAATATCTGCGGCTCCGTTCTTACTTGTTGTAAGTGTTATCGTTTTATTTTCGTTATAAATAGTAACGTTTTTAACGGTTTTACCCGTTTCCTTATCTAAAACCTTAACCTTTTGAGAAAAATTATTAAAGCTAAAGCCTATTAAAAAAATAAAAAATAATGCTCTCATTAACTAAATACAGTTTCTAAAATTGTTAGAGATTTTGGCTTTCTAAAGCCATCCAAATGTAATTCAAAATATCGAATTATGATCTGCAAAAGTGCCTGTCTTTCTTGTTTGCTAAATAACACTTCTTCTATCTCATCAAAATTTATGCCTAACAGGGTTTTAAAGAGCGCTAAATTTGTCCTTACAATAGCATTTTTATCCGTAAACTCATTTGAAAAACTGCCTTCGGCCAAATTAAAACTAGTTGCTGTTTCTTGATCAACAAGGTCTGGATAAAACCCTAAGAATCGAGTTAAGTTTAACAAAAATAACAAATGAAAATTTGCAATTTTATCATGCGCATCCAACCATAAAAATGCTGTTTCGAGATACTCAAACAAAACCGTATTCTCTTCTTCTTCTTGAATACTACTCGATAATATTTCAGACAAAAACAATACAATTGATTGCTTTACAATATCTGTGTGAATTGATTTATAAGGGTGAGAAATATGGACTTCTTTCAGTGAATGAAGATTTGATTTTTGCTTGTGATTTGCTTCTAAAGTGAGTTGGGTGAGTGGTTGGAAATAAGCCGCTTTTATCGGTCCTTTTTTATTTTTTAAAACGCCCCGAATTAAATAGGTTTTTACTCCCAATTTTTCGGTGTAACATTTCACAATTAAACTAGACTCACTATATTTTAAAGCACTTAATACGATTGCTTTGGTGGTTAAAACTGCCATTAGTTTACAATTGCAATTTTTGTGATGGAGGTTTCAGAAGCGTCATCATTTGATAATAAAACGATGTAGATTCCAGAAGCCACGGCATTCCCTGCGAGGTTTTTTTTATTCCAAACCACCTTTCCTCCTTGTAATTGTTCTCCTTCCACAACATTGGTTTCATACACTAAATTCCCTGCGATGTCTATGATCTTAACATTAGTCCCTTTTGGTAAATGGGTGCCATTTCTACCGTCTATGGTAATGATTTCGTGATTTGTTTGTGCGGGATTTGGATACGCATAAACAGCCCCTAGTGAATCGCCAAAAGGTGCAACTTTACTGTTATAAGCAACAATTCCTTTGTCCGTAGCAAAATAGACCTTCCCGTTATTTTTGTCGACTTTAATTTTTAAAATTGTATTCGAAGGTAGTGGGGAATTGTTTGTATTAAAATTTGCTAAGGTATTTTGTCCACTAGGATTGGTATATAAAACACCCCCACTATCCGTACCAAACCATTTGTTCTCTGCCCCATCAATAGCAATCGTATTGATCGTTTGATCTCCTAATAATTTTTTAGCAACTCCATCGTCTAAAATAATTACTGGTGTTGCAGCTTCATCTGGAGAATCTACCTCAAACACATTGGCAGCATTGTTAAAAACGACCAGACCGGACTTTGTCCCTAACCAAGCCCTATTATTTCTATCAACCGCAATTGTTCTTACATTTAAATCGGGTAAATTCCCAGAATCTACCCCCGTATTTAAGGCAATTTTTCGGTTGCCACTTTCATTGTAAACATAGACCCCGTTTCTTCGAGTACCAATCCAAACACTATTGCTACGGTCTAAGACCACTTCATTTAAACCTGCAGCAGCAGAAGTTTTAATACTGCTTAAATCTACAGAACCCCATTGACCATTTGCTGATAATTTTTTTAATTCCTCGGCAGTTTGATAGTTGGTTGCCCAAAGATTTCCTGAGGCATCAATTGCAGCACTACTAACTCGAATATTGATCGTTGGTAAAGAAACGGAAATCGGTTCAAAAGAGCTGTTTAAATGGTTGTAAGTTTGCGTAACCACATCGTTTTCCACCACAAGCAAACCGCCCGTCGGGATTACATTGAGGTCATTAGTCACGCCCAAGGCACTAATGTATACCTTGTTTTCATTGTTCGGGTCAATAGTTACATCGACCAGATCACGGGGTAAGGTTGCGTTGTACGGAGTATTTATCCACGCTTCACCATTAAAATGAGAAAACCCTTGCTTTTTTTGGATTGGCGTGTACGTCGTATTATACCCTCCATACACAATCCATAAATGCTCATTATTAGCATCTATAGAAAAAACTTCATTAGACAAAGGGCCTTCTGGGTGAATCTCTAAAAAATCGGAAGGTACCGTGAAACTGGTTTTTAAAACACCATACTCTTTGGTCGCTAAATAGATATCATTGCCTGCGACAAATGCGGTATTTAATGTGAAATCGAAATCAGAAGTTGTTGCAATCGTTGCAACCAAATTCATGTTTAAATCAAAAATGCTTGCCGATTTATTTAAAGCAACCGACA
Source organism: uncultured Polaribacter sp. (assembly GCA_943787375.1). Taxonomy (GTDB): domain Bacteria; phylum Bacteroidota; class Bacteroidia; order Flavobacteriales; family Flavobacteriaceae; genus Polaribacter. Next base: position 404,238 of record CALSME010000002.1, on the reverse strand, counting down.
AGTAAGTTTCGGAATTTTTTAATCCTTTGATGGATTGAAAAAAATTGGTTTGTGAAACCAAATTGGCGTCATTCACAAGGAATAGTTCGGTGTCTGTGATGGTATAAATTTTAGCATTAAAAACACGAATAGCCTTAAAACGTGTCCCTACAAAACGTTGTTCCCAGAAATTAAAATCTATAAGCAAATCATTGTTTATATCCGCAGAAAAAATTCCATCATCCGTGGCGGCATATATGGTTTCATTAAAAATGAAGGTTTCATTTACGCGAACATCACTCGAATTATTTCCGATAAAAAAAGTGTCTCCAAATTCTAAGTTTTCAATATCATACTCAACAATTGAAAAGGGTGTTGAAAGGTATAATTTGTTATTATATTCTGAAATATGGTTGATGCTTTTTGCTCCGTTTTGATTAAAACTCACAATATCAGAAGAAATGGTGATGCTACCATCCTTGTCTACAACTTCTATCAAACCGTTTTGATAGCCGATTACCAATCGTTGAAGAGCAGCGCTGTAATAAATAGCCGATGTAGTTTCTCCAGAAAGGCCTTGTATTGAAGAAAATTTTTGAATCTCCTGCGAATTGGTGTTGTAGGTAAAAACAGCATTGTCAGCCAATGCATAAATAACGGCATCCACCTTAACAAAATCTTTTACATTATTGTAGGAATAAAAATCTTCCCAGGAAGCACTATAGTCCGTTTGTCCGAAAACGGAAAACGAAAATAGTAAAAAGAATAAAATTATTGTTTTTTTCATGCTGAAAATACGTCTATCAAAGATATTTATTTATTATTATATAACGAGAAAAATAAATACATTCGTACATCTTAAAAATCTTTTTAATGGCAGTAGAAATCGAACGAAAATTTTTAGTAAAAAACGATTCTTTTAAGAAGGCGTGTTTTGCAAAAAAAACAATAAAACAGGGGTATCTAAATTCCAACAAAAACAGAACAGTTCGAATTAGAACTATTGACGACAAGGCGTTTATGACCGTAAAAGGAAAATCGAATGCTGCTGGAACAACACGCTTTGAGTGGGAAAAAGAAATAGACATTCTAGACGCTGAAGAATTGTTGCTGTTATGTGAACCTACAAGCATTGAAAAAACGAGGTTTTATGTAAAAAGCGAGGAACATATTTTTGAAATTGACGTATTTTCTGGAGACAATCTAGGATTAATTGTTGCAGAAATAGAATTGGAGGATGTAACTGAAACCTTTCAAAAACCACTTTGGATTGGAGAAGAGGTTACGGGGAATGAGAAATACTACAATTCAAAACTAAGTAAATTTCCATTTAAAGATTGGGAATAAAAACCACTGCTTTAAGCTAAAAAATAAATACTCAAAAAGTGACTTAAACTGCCCAATAAAACAAAAATATGAAAAATAGCATGATTGTAAGGCAGTTTTTTTATAGAATACAAAATGGCACCTATGGTGTAAAAAATACCTCCCAAAATTAATAAATAAAGCCCATTTTCAGATAAATTATTTGCCAATGGTTTTGCAAAAAAAACTACTTGCCATCCCATTAACAAGTACATTGCTGTAGAAAGTTTGCCGTATTTTCCTGTGAAAAATAATTTTAGAATAATTCCGACAAGCGCAAAAAGCCAAACAAAAATAAATATATACCAACCTAAAAAGGAATCCAAAGCAACCAAACAAAAAGGCGTATAACCTCCTGCTATTAAAACATAAATTGCTGCATGATCAAAAATATTTAGTTTTCTCCTAATGGTTGGGTTTTTGGCTGCGTGATAAAATGTAGAAGCGGCATACAGAAGAATCAAACTGAGTCCATAAATAATAAAACTCGTTGGTTTCCAAAAATCATCATATGTAAACCCTTTTATGAGTAAAAAAGGAAATGCAATCAGAGAAAGCAACAATCCAAAACCATGGGAAAGAATATTTAAAAGCTCTTCTTTTTTACTGTAGACGTAATTCAGTTGTTCGCTCATTAATTATTTCTATTGGTATCTTTCATGTATTTTTCATCGGCTAATAAATCATTTTCTATGAGCGAAAAAAGTGTCTCTTTCAATCTTTCTATATCTTCTGTCTCGAGCCCTTTTGTCTCTATAAATGGATGCTGTTTTACTCTAAATACTCCAGGGCTGCCTTTGTAAATGTCCCATGAAAAAAAACGCTTGCAATCGTAGTAAACTTGGGGTACAATGGGTATTCCATGTTCAATAGCCAGACTAAAAGCACCGTTTTTAAAGGGCGCTAAAACCACCTCTTCTGTAGGGACTAATCCTTCAGGAAAAATAGCAATACTCGTGCCTTTTTGTAACCTTTTTTTTGCCATTTCATAAACCCGTTTTCTGCTTTTTGGACTACTTCTATCTACCATAATAACAGCCCTTCTATAAAAAAAACCAAAGATCGGAATCTTCACAAATTCTTTTTTCCCAACAAAAACAATTGGATTTTTACTGCTAGCTACTAAAACAAAAGGATCCATCAATGAACCATGATTTGGACAAAACATATAACTCTTCGCGGGGTCGATATAATGGTCAAACTGAAATTTTAAACGAAAACCCATTCCGTAAATAAGCACTTTGGCCCATACTCGAATTAATTTCCAAAATTGTGGATACGATTCCTCCTTTATAGTCAAAATAAATAACAAAGGAGCCATTAAAATAATGGTGACGAAGATTAAAAAATAGAACCAGAATCGCCAAAGTAAAAGAAAAGGAATTTTTATAAATTTCATATACCGCCAAAAGTACTAATATTCTTTTGTTTGATTGGTTTTCTGAAACAAAACCTTATTTTTGTCATCATAGATGGTTCTGATACCTCAATCATACTTTATAAAGAAAAACAAATCGTAATGTCAAGAATTTTAACAGGTGTACAAAGTACAGGAACTCCGCATTTAGGGAATTTATTAGGTGCTATCTTACCTGCCATCGAAATGGCAAATAACCCTAATAATGAATCTTTTCTTTTTATTGCAGACTTGCATTCTCTTACACAAATAAAAGAAGGAACAACACTAAGAGAAAACACCTACAGTACGGCAGCAACTTGGCTTGCTTGTGGACTGGATGTTTCTAAAAGTGTTTTTTATAGACAAAGTGATGTTCCTGAAGTAACAGAATTGAGCTGGTATTTGAGTTGCTTTTTCCCGTATCAAAGATTGACATTGGCACATAGTTTTAAAGACAAAGCGGATCGATTGGGTGACGTAAACGCTGGTTTATTTACTTACCCGATGTTAATGGCTGCAGATATTTTGTTGTATGATGCAGAAATTGTACCTGTTGGAAAAGACCAATTGCAACATGTAGAAATGGCAAGAGATGTTGCCAATCGATTTAACCATTTAATTGGTGAAACACTTGTTGCCCCCCAAGCAAAAATTCAAGAAAACACAAAATTGGTACCTGGGACCGATGGTGGTAAAATGAGTAAATCTAGAAATAATACCATCAATATATTTCTTTCCGATAAAAAATTACGCAAGCAAATTATGGGTATTAAAACCGATAGTCTGGCATTGGAGGATGTAAAAAACCCAGATACAGATACTATTTTTGCTCTCTATAAATTAATGGCTTCTCCATCAGAAACTAAAGAGATGCATGCCAATTATTTAGCAGGAAACTATGGGTACGGGCATGCAAAACAAGCGTTATATGAATTAATCATTACAAAATTTGCAACCATTAGAGCGCGTTATACACACTTTATGGACAATAAAAATGAAATCGACGATGCACTTGCTATTGGAAAACAAAAAGCAAAAAAAGTAGCTACAACAGTACTTCAAAAAGTGAGAACGAAAGTGGGGTATTAAATAAATCATAAAAAAAACCTCGCTAATGCGAGGTTTTTTTTATGTCTAATGATGACTACACCATTACAGCCATTGGCATACAATACCGCCCATAATTGCTAAAGTTACCATCCAGTATCCTGCATTGATCGCGACATACTTCACCGTTTTTTTCTCAAAGAGTGCGACAATAGATAAGATGGGAAGCACAAAAAAGATGCTGGTAATTACTCCATGAAGGGCGCCATGTCCAAAGGTTCGAAAACGATCTCCATAGGTATTTATAAAGTCTTGAAAAAAGGCAAAGCCTTCTCCAGTTTTTTCATTAAAACCAGGTTCTCCTGCTAATGTTGAATAAACTCCCGATTGATGAATAACAACAAACATTAAAAAGGAAGCAATGAAAAAACTGAACACATAACTGATGATCAATATTTTAAACATATTGGTTCCCGCAAGCGATTCCTTCGTAAAACCCATTTCTTTCATCCAAGCATTACCAAACATAGGGCCATACCAAACAAAGCCAATCATCATTGGCACTAAAGCTGCCAAAAACAGCACGTAAAAATTCATTTCCATGATGTAAATATTTTTTGTTGAATACCAAATATAGGAATAAATTTGTTTATGTATGTTAATCAGGTCAAAGACGATTCCTAAAAGTAATTTTTTTGAACCTAAAAAATCGATTCTTTTAACGGGCTAGTGTTTTGCAAATCTCTAAAATTTAGTTTTCAAAAAATCTTGTTTTGAATTCAAAAGAATGTTTATTAAATTTTCATCGACTTGGCAATGGCTTCTAGTTCAAAAACAAATGCGCGTTTATTGATAGAAGGAGCGTAGGTAAAGCCTTCAAAAACGACCAATCGGTTCTGCTGTTTATCAACCACGGTATAGTTGAGAAAAGGACCCGCCATAAAATCGTTTTTAACTTCCCATTTACCTCGGGTTTCATAGGTTTTTTTACCAGCAATTTTTGCGTCAAAAGTAACCGGAGTATAGGCTTTTTCTGTTATCATATACATGGTTATGGTATCAGAACCTCGAATGTGTTTTTCTCCAATTTTGTTTCTTTCTGCGATAATCCGTTCTGAAACAGTAGCTTCATCTCCCAACGGCACGCTATAAACCAAAATATTATTACTTCCCGTTTTTGCAATTCCGCTCATCAGATGATCACGCAACCACAAAAAATCTCCCGTATCTTCTACCGTTCTATATTTAGAGGGAATTGTAAAAGAAATGCCTAAATTTTGTAGTGTTTTAAATTGTGTATTGTCCAATTTCGATTTCATGAAAAGATTTTGAGTCGCTTGGATATCTGCTTGTCGAAAAGTGGCTAAGATCTCTTTTTCATGTTGTTTAAATACTCGGATAAGCCCTGCATCATCTTTAGCAGAGATCGAAATTACGGTTTGCGGTTTTGCGTAAACATTGTAACGGATAGAAAAAGTTTCCTTTTCATTTTCTTCAACGATAAACAGACTTCCAGAAGCTTTCATCATTGATCCAAAGCCGTTAGGTGCTATCTGAGAAAGCGTCGTTGTTGGTTCTGGTTGCGGCAAACCTACAATGAGTTTTCCAAAAGAATTTCTAATTTCATCTCCTACTTCACCCAGCCAATTGCTAGTTTTTACAACAACCATCACACGGTTGATTGCGCCTACAGCTGGTTTTTGCACGAAAGAATTTTTACTATCACAGCTTAATAAAAATATCATTGTAAAAAATAAATATCCTAATTTCTTCATGAATGTTGCTTTTAAATATATTTTATGTTTCTTTTTAAATCAAAAAGTATTCCACTTTCCGATTATGCTTTTGGGATCGCTATTTTTTTGGGATAAATACTCAATCTTTGCCCAACTCGTAAACGACTTGTCTTTAAACGATTCCAACGTTTTATATCTCGAACTCGAACTCCATAACGATTGGCAATCTTCCCTAAAAAGTCACCACTTCGAACTTTATAACGAATCCGTTTGTCCAGTTCAAAATACTTTGGCAATGGTTTCTCTCTTTTTGCAGCATCTTCTTTTGCTAATGCATACAGGGCCTCCTCATTTTCTATAAAAGACAAAGTGTTTTTTCTTGGAAGTGTAATGGCGTAATTTTTCCCTTTAACAAATGGAATCACATCGAGTTTAAAAGACGGATTTAAAAATTGAATTAACTCAGAATTGATCCCTGTTATTTCTGAAATTTGATCAAAACTAATTGTTTTTTTAATCCGAATCGTATCTGTTTCGAAATGTCGAATTTGAAACTTTTCGGGAACAAGTTGATGTTCTTTTTGATATTCAAACAAATACATGGTGGCATAAAATGCAGGAACATAGCTTGCAGTTTCTCTTGGTAAAAAAGGACGAATGTTCCAGTAATTTCGGTAACCTCCTGAGCGCTTTATTGCCTTTGCTACATTTCCAGGCCCTGAATTATAAGCGGCTAAAGCCAAATCCCAATCACCAAAAATAGTGTACAAATTGGAGAGGTATTGACAGGCTGCAATGGTTGATTTTAAAGGGTCTTGACGTTCATCTACATAAGAGCTTACCTTTAACTTGTATTGAACGCCTGTTGGATACATAAACTGCCATAACCCTGTGGCACCGACTCTCGATTTTGCTGTTGGATTTAATGCCGATTCTACAATTGCCAAATATTTCATTTCTAGCGGAATGTCATATTGATCTAAGTATTTTTCGAACATTGGGAAATAGTAGGAAGCCTTTGCCATTAGTGCCGGATAATACCTTTTTCGGTATTTTAGGTAGGACTTTATTACTTTTTCCAAAGCAGGGTTATATGCAATATGAAAAGGGGTTTTTGCATCAATTGCAGCCAATCTTTGTTTTAAAATTTCGGTGGATAAAGCAACATCAGACACCTCTTTCTTATCCACATCATCCATCCTGTATTTTAAGGTATTGTATAATGGAGACTTGTACTTCGAGTCCATGAGTAAACTGTCTATTAACACAATATCATAGTCAGAAAACAAGTCGGAGCTACTCATTTTTCTAGGGATGGAATCGTTTGCTGTTTCAGCAAAAATGGAGGTAGTAAAAAATAAAAGTAGGAGTAATTTTTTCATTTTTGATTTTATAAGTCCAATTCTACAACAATGGGACAATGGTCTGAATGTTTGGCTTCTGTTAAAATATAGGCGCGTGCTATTTTCTCTTTTAAAGGGGCTGATACCATGGCATAATCTAAGCGCCAACCTTTATTATTTGCTCTAGAATTTGCGCGATAGCTCCACCAGGAATAGGTTTGTTCTTCGGGATTTAAGTGTCTAAAACTATCCACAAACCCATGATTGATAAACGCACTCATCCAAGTTCTTTCTTCTGGCAAAAACCCTGAAACTCCTTTCATTTTTGGATTGTGAATATCGATCGCTTCATGACAAATATTATAATCTCCACAGATTACAAGGTTTGGGATTTCTTTCTTCAAATTATCAATGTATACTTGGAATTCGTCCATGTATTTAAATTTAAAATTCAAGCGTTCAGAATTGGTTCCTGAAGGAAGGTACAAGCTCATTACAGAAACATCCTCAAAATCTACGCGAAGGTTTCTCCCTTCAAAATCCATCGATTCAATACCTGTTCCATACGCGATATGTTTTGGTTTTTCTTTGCAAAAAATCGCCACAGAAGAGTAGCCTTTTTTTTGAGCAGAAAACCAATAATGATAGGGATACCCTGCATTTTCAAACGCTGTAAGATCTAATTGTTCTTTGTGTGCTTTGGTTTCCTGAATACAAATTACATCAGGATTTGAAGCGGACAACCACTCTAAAAATCCTTTTTTTAAAGCTGCTCGAATTCCGTTAACATTGTAGGATATTATTTTCATTTAGTCTAAAGGATTGGTTCTTTCAAAAAAAGCCAAGTTATTTGAGTTTTTTCTTCAGTTTGTGTTTTAATTTTTTTCTTTCTCGGTGATAAAATTACAGCCAAACTCGCGGAAATTCCTGCACCTATCATGCTATTTTCTATATTGAGAAGAACATCAAAAAGGAAAATGAAACTGAGTGTTAAAACAAAAACGACTACAAAAGGTTTCTTTGCTAAATACTTCATCTTACATCTTCATTTCTGGAATTTCTCCTGCAATTACCAAGGTTGCTTCTGTAGCATTTTGAATCTCTTCTACCGAAACTCCTGGCGCTCTTTCTAACAAATGAAAGGCATTGTCTCTTACTTCTAAAACTGCCAAGTTCGTCACCACTTTTGTTACACAACCTACTCCCGTTAATGGCAAAGAACAAGTCTTTAAAATCTTAGATTCTCCGCGTTTGTTGGCATGCATCATCGCCACAATAATATTTTCTGCCGAGGCTACTAAATCCATAGCACCTCCCATTCCTTTGACCATCTTCCCTGGAATCTTCCAATTGGCAATGTCTCCATTTTCTGCAACTTCCATAGCACCTAAAATGGTTAAATCTACATGCTTCCCTCGGATCATAGAAAAACTGGTTGCTGAATCAAAAAAACTTGCTCCTGGTAGGGTCGTAATTGTCTGTTTTCCAGCATTGATAATATCTGCATCTTCCGTTCCTTCAAATGGAAAAGGCCCCATACCTAAAACCCCATTTTCAGATTGAAACTCTACTTCAATATCATTCCGAACATAATTGGCAACCAAGGTTGGAATTCCGATACCTAAGTTTACATAAAAGCCATCTTGAACTTCTTGTGCGATTCTTTTTGCAATTCCTATTTTATCTAACATATGAATGTATCTATTAAATAATTTAAAAATGTATTAATTCTATTTTCGAGATTTAATACTTGTACTTAATATTTTATATAAAATCAATCCTAATTCTTTCACTTTGTAAAACCTCACAATATTGAATGATTAATAATGCAACTTCAATAGACTTTTCTACTGCTGAATTTTTTACTGTTATATTGATTCATTAGGGAAACGCACCGTTCTTTGCTCGATTCTTTTCTCATACTCTTTTCCTTGAAAAATACGTTGCACAAAAATGCCTGGAATATGAATGTTGTTTGGATCTAAAGTTCCGATTTCTACCAATTCCTCCACTTCAGCCACAGTAATCGTTGCAGCGCCACACATATTTTGATTAAAATTTCTGGCAGTTCCTTTAAACACTAAATTCCCAGCAGCATCTCCTTTCCATGCTTTTACAAAGGCAAAATCGGCTTTAAATGCAGCTTCTAAAACGTGCATTTTACCATCAAAATCTCTTGTTTCTTTGCCTTGGGCAACTTCTGTACCATAGCCTGCTGGTGTATAAAATGCTGGAAAACCTGCTTGTGCAGCCCTGCATTTTTCGGCTAAAGTTCCTTGGGGCGTTAATTCAACTTCTAATTCTCCAGATAACATTTGTCGTTCAAATTCATCATTTTCACCAACATAAGAAGAAATCATTTTTTTTATTTGTTTGTTTTCCAACAACAAACCCAAACCAAAACCGTCTACACCCGCATTATTTGAAATACAGATAACATCTCTTACATTTCGTTTTACCAATTCTGAAATTGCATTTTCTGGGATTCCACACAAACCAAATCCACCCAACATAAATGTCATATTACTTTGAACACCTTGCAAAGCTTCTTGTACGTTATTTACTTTTTTGTTAATCATCGTTTATCGTTTAAGATGCATAAAAAAATGAAATTGCGTTTTTGCTGCCTCATTTTCTCAAACATTAAAAATCTATATCTTCTTTGATCACTACTTTTTTGGGGACTTTCTCTCCTTCATCTTCATCTTCATCTTCGTCTTCTTGATCTCCGCAATTTATTTTAATGGATAACTTTTCTGGTTTTTCAAAATCTTCTTGACTGATATTCAAGGTCGTGTCTGCATAACATTTCTTCATAAACAAAGCCCAGGACGGCAATGACATGGTTGCTCCTTGCCCTTTTGCAATGCCTTCAAAATGTGTAGAACGGTGCTCACCACCAGTCCAGACACCTGTTGCAAGGTTGGGAACAATTCCCATAAACCAACCATCTGATTGGTTTTGAGTTGTTCCTGTTTTCCCTGCTATCGGGTTTTCAAATTCATAAGGAAAACCGGTAACAACATCGGGCAATGCGGTATAGGGAGTTCGCAAACGCTGTCCTGAACCCGATTCTGTAACGCCTTTTAATAAATCTAAAATTACATATGAAGATTCTTCACTCAAAACCTCTTTTGTTTCTGGAGTAAATTGTTCTAAAATAGTTCCATTTTTATCTTCGATTCTTGTCAATATCATCGGACTTACACGCAAGCCTTTATTTGCAAAGGTTGAATAAGCACTTACCATTTCCATTAGTGACAATTCTACAGCGCCCAAAGCAATGGACGGATTCGCTCTAATGCGGGTTTCTATTCCTGCCAACTTTGCCAAACGTACCACATTTACGGGTTTTACCATGTCTATTAATCGCGCAGACATTGTATTTACGGAACCTGCCAAACCTGCCTTTAAAGTGAGCATTCCTCCATATCGATCTCCTGAATTGTCTGGCCTCCATTCTTCTGGAATTCCGTATTTCCCTTTCGGAATTGTATAGTGTACATTTGGAAATGAATCGCAAGGAGACATTTTCAGTTGATTGATCGCAGTGGCATAGACAAACGGTTTAAAGGTAGAGCCTACTTGTCTTTTTTGCTGCTGAACAGCATCGTACTTGAAATATTTATTATTGATCCCTCCAACCCATGCTTTTACATGGCCCGTTTGTGGCTCTATCGAAAGCAATCCTGAACGTAAAAAATATTTGTAATATCGAATTGAATCCATTGGTGACATAATCGTGTCTAGGGCTCCTTTCCAAGAAAAAACACGCATCGCTGTTTTTTTCTTAAAACTGGCAGCGATTTCTTTGGCGGATTTCCCAGCTTTTTTCATTCTTCGATACCGGTCTGTATTTCGTTTCGCTCTTTGTAAAATAACGTTCACCGTAGAATCTTTAATGTCATAAAAAGGAGCCATTTTATTGCTTTTCTGTTCTTTAAAAAAATGCGATTGTAAATTGGCCATATGCTCTTTTACAGCCTCTTCTGCATATTTTTGAATTCGAGAATCGAGCGTAACATGAATTTTTAATCCATCTTTAAAAATATCGTATTGTTCTCCATTTGCCTTTGGATTTTTACGCACCCAAGTTCTTAATTGTTTTTGCAAATACGATCTAAAATACGTTGCGTATCCATCACTATGGCTCTCTGGAGTGAAATTTATTTTAAGCGGTAATTTTTGAAGAGAGTCTTTTTCTTGAGAAGTTATAAATCCATTTTTTGCCATTTGAGCAAAGACCACATTTCTTCTAGAAAGAGATTTCTTTTTAGAAATTTCTCTATGAGGATTATACTGCCTTGGATTTTTTAGCATGGCAACTAGTATTGCAGCTTCTTGGAGATCCAATTCTTTGGCTTCTTTTCCAAAGTAAATTCTGGAAGCAGAACGAATTCCAGAGGCATTAAACAAAAATCCTTGTTTGTTTAAATACATTGCAATAATTTCCTTTTTTGTGTATTGTCGTTCTAGTTTTACGGCAACAATCCATTCTTTTGCTTTTTGAAGGACTCTTTTAAAAATATTATTCGACGCTCTTTTTGTAAATAAGTTTTTTGCTAATTGTTGTGTAATTGTACTAGCTCCTCCTCCAGAACCCATCTTTACGACAGCCCTAAGAGTTCCTCTAAAATCAATTCCAGAATGCTCGTAAAAACGTTCGTCTTCCGTTGCAATTAATGCATCAATTAAATTCTGTGGTAATTCGTTGTAGTGAATTGGAGTTCTGTTTTCTGTAGCATATTTACCAATGGTAACACCATCTGCAGAAATTACTTCTGTTGCTAAATTTGTTTGTGGATTTTCGAGTTCTTCAAACGTTGGTAAATCTCCTAAAGAAGTTAAAAAAAACAATAAAAATATTGCTAAAATTCCACTTAGAATTAAAAACCAAAAACCTTTGATATATTTCTTAAAGTCTGTTTTTTTTTTACGTGCCATTTTACTTCGTTTTTTCAATACTAAATCCAACATCTGTAACTCCTTCCAATGCTTTCAAGCCCTCTGAAAAACCGTTTTTTCGCATTGCTTGCCTTACATTGAAAGTGTAATCTCCAGAAAATGGAAATACTTTTTCTTCTTTATAAAATAATTTATTCTCTTTAACCTCAGTAAAACCCGTTCCTAAGTATTTACCATTGGGAGTTGTCATTTTATACTCTAAGGTATCGATTACTTTGGTCTTGTTTGGAAAAACAAGTTCCGTAATCAGAAATAAATTACTGTATCTGTACTCCTTATTACTTCGAATATGGATGAATAAATTTCGTTTTGCAATGGTATCTGTGATTGAAAAATCAAAACGTACATGATCGTTTAAAATCCACGCATTGTTTGGAACCGCCTTATACTTCGTAAAAACAGGCCCAGAAGTACAAGAATAGCCTACTAACAAGAGAATCAGTAAACTTAAAAACTTATTTTTTTTCTGAATCGCTTCCATTTTTAGGAGTATTATTGTTCCGGTTTCGATTGTTATTTTTTCTTGGTCTGTTGGTGTTTTTAACCGCTTCTTTTGGTTGTTCTCCTGTTTTTTTTGCGTGAGGTTTTCTTTTCTGAGAACCTCTTTGTTGTTGTTTTGCTTCAGGTTTTTGCTGATTTGGATTTCCAACAACTGCTCTTTTTTTGTTCCGGTTTTTATTGTTTCTGCGTTTTTTTGTTTTTGGAACATCAAAACGGGTTAAACTATCTTCCCCAACCGCATCTTCGAAATTCACTTTTATTGGTACCTCTATCTCAGATTCATACTCTTCTAACGAGGAAGCCTTCTCATTATTTTTGTTCAACTCAATTATTTCTTGAACTTGTTCTAAGGTTAATAAAAACCACTTTGATCTTTCTTCTTTGTAGGTGTACCAAAGATGTTGTTTAAAAATGTCCATCTTTACAAAAACAGCCGGACCTTTTTCAGTTTTTAAAATAGTTTCCTGTTTGGGAAAAGCTTTTAAAGCGTCTAAATAAGTGTCCAACTCAAAATTCAAACAACATTTTAGTTTACCACACTGACCCGCTAACTTTAAAGGGTTTAATGATAATTGTTGATAGCGTGCTGCAGAGGTGGTTACTTTTCTAAAATCGGTTAACCAAGTAGAACAACAGAGTTCTCTACCACAGGATCCAACACCGCCCAATCGTGCTGCTTCTTGTCTTGCTCCCACTTGTTTCATTTCTACACGAATCGAAAAAGCACCTGCTAAATCTCGTATCAATTGTCTAAAATCGACTCTTGTATCTGCAGTGTAATAAAACGTTGCTTTGTTTCCATCTCCTTGATACTCTACATCGGACAGTTTCATTTTAAGTCCTAAGCGCCCTAAAATTTCTCTTCCTTTACGCTGTGTTTCAATTTCTTTTTCTCGTGAAGCTTGCCAAACATCAATATCTCTTTGGTTAGCTTTTCTGTAAATTTTTTTAATCTCTGAGCTATCTACAGAAACATTTCTTTTCTTCATTTGAACCTTTACAAGTTCTCCTGCTAAAGAAACAGACCCAACATCATGCCCTGGAGAACCTTCTACGGCTAAAATATCGCCCATAGAAATTCTTAAATTTTCTGTGTTTTTATAAAATTCTTTTCTCCCGTTTTTAAAACGGATTTCAAAAATATTAAATGATTCTTCTCCGTTTGGCATTGTCATGTTTGACAACCAATCAAATACTGATAATTTTTCGCATCCGCCTGTAGCGCAACTTCCGTTACTTTTACATCCTTTAGGCACACCGTCTTTACCAGTAGCACAACTACTACATCCCATGTGTGTTATATTTTAGAAAAGCCAATGGCTTTTTTCTGTTTGTAAATTAATTTTTAGACTGATACAATTCATCAATCTCATCTTCATTAATCAGTAAATATACTGAATTTTAGGCAGAAAATTAAATCTGAAATTAGGATATATTTATAAAAAGAAAGCACTAAAACCAATATCCTAAATTAAACAGAATTGCACTTGTCTTTGTGTCTGGAGACCAGCTAAACTTTAGTTCTAAAGGACCCACAAAAGAATCAAAGCTATACCCAAGTGCATAGCCTGATTTTATCTCGTTAAAAACCCTTACATCTTTTAAAACATTATCGTCTAAACGCGCATAATTGGCAATAAAACTGAAGTGATTTTTTTCTAAAAACTGATATCTGAAGGCAAATTCAGATTTTAAAAAAGATTGGTTTCCAAGTTCTGCAAACTCATACCCATACATAGAAACAAAAGTGTTTATATAATTTTGGTTATAGCCCCCTAGATAAAAATCAAAGATATTCGAAGAGGGATTACCAAATGTAAATCCTGCTTCATTTGTGTTTTGGAAAGTGAATTTTTTCAAAAAAGTAGTTGCAAATCCGAGAGTCCCTTTTGCTTGTCCAAAGCCTTGAAAATCTTCATTATTCTTTGAAGAATTAAGATACCATTTAAATTCTAAATCTGCAAAATATCCTTTTTTAACAAAATATTTTTGATCGTATGTATCCAACTTTAAATAGCCAAAAGTATTTAAATAGTTGTGGTTGTCAAAAACAGTTGGAGCATTATTCTCTAAAATGGTTTCTGTCCAAATGTTTAACTTTTTATGCTCTAAGCCAACTCCTAAAGCAAATTTTCTATCAAAAGTTGTCTGTACAAAAACTTGGTTTGTAAAATCGATGTATTTAATATTCACACTATTAACAACAGGGGAATTAGGGACCCTGTTATTGAAGGCCGTATTTGCGCTAAATCGGTTGTAGCGAGAGCGAAAACCATAACTAAAATAAAATCCATTATCTACAAAATAGTTGAGATTGTAACGCAACTTGTCTCCTAAAATAGCATCAAAAGAAAAAACGTCGTTATTTATAAAAACACCTACCTGCTTATATCTTGCTAAAATTGAAGATTCATACAATGCATCATAATGCACTCCAACCTCTAGTGTTGGTTTATTTGAAAGTTCCACTAAAGAAATTATAATCTCGGCTTCTTTTGTAGAAGTTTCTCTTAATTGATAAGAAATCTGCTCATAATTATTGGTCGCTGATAACGAATAAATTCGTTTTGTAATATCATTTCTGGATACACGATCCCCTTGTATTAAGTTTAATTTTCCTAAAACATAAGCCCTTGAATGGTTCTTTATTCCATTAATGGTAATTTTAGATAACGTTACTTTTTGAGTGTTTTTATCTGTTTCTATTCTTTTTTTCTTACGGGTCTGTTTCAATGCAATTTCTTTCAAAATTGCGGAATATTTTGCAGCAGTTTTTTCTCCTTCTTTTAAAATTTCAATCTTTTTATCAAAATCAACAACATTATATTTTGAAATATCTGGATGAATGTACACCTCGATTTTATTTTTATCAAAATCTCTTTGGTTATACATTTTATAGCTCACAATTTGATTTAAAATAGCAACCACAGAAGTTAGTTTCTCTTTTTCATACAACCTCCCTTGCACATCTACACCAATAATAATATCTGTCCCTTTCTCTCTCATGATATCAACAGGAAAATTATTGGCAACACCTCCATCAATTAACAATTTATCTCCTATTGGAACCGGATTTAAAAGCGTTGGAAAAGAACCGCTTGCTCTTAATACTATTGGCAATGATCCTTTTTCTAAAAGAACTTGCCCTCCCGTTTCAACGTCTGTTGCAATCGAAAAAAAAGGAATTTGAAATTTTGAAAAATCTGAAATGTTTTCTGTTTCTGAAAATAATTCCAGGAGCAGATTCAACATGTTTTGCCCTTTAGAAACTGCCTTGGGGAGGCCAATTTTTCTTTTCACAACAGGGAATGAAATGAGTGCTTTTTCACCATATTCTTTTTCAAAAAAAGGTGTTGTACTTCTTGGTAATTTATCTCTTAATAATGCAACAAAATCGGTTTCTAAAATAATTTTCTCTATTTGATCTCCAGAATACCCTACGGCATAAAGAGCACCTACAATTGCTCCAATACTAGTACCTCCAATATAATCTATTTGTAAACCTGCTTTGTCAATTTCTTTCAACACACCAACATGTGCAAAACCTTTCGCTCCACCTCCACTAAGAACCAACCCCACTTTTGGTTGTTTTTGCTGTGCAAAAAACAACATTGAGGTCGCTAAAAAAAGAAGTATGACGTATTTTTTCATTTTTTTAGTGGATGATAAAATTGATATACTTTTAAAGCTCTCGCATTCCCGATTTCTGTTTTTAGCGCTTCAAAAGAAGCTTCTTTTACTCTTCTTGCCGACTTAAATTTACGCAATAGATTGGTAATTGTTTGTGCGCCAATGGCTGGAATTTGCTCTAATTCTGATTGAATAGCACTCTTACTTCGTTTATTTCTATGAAATGTAATCCCAAATCGGTGCGCTTCGTTTCTTAAGTATTGCGTAATTTTTAATGTTTCTGATTTCTTGTCTAGGTACAAGGGTATCGGATCGCCAGGATAATAGATTTCTTCTAGCCTTTTTGCAATTCCAATAATCGCAATTTTTCCTCGTAACCCTAAATCATCTAAAGCTTTTAAACCCGATGATAATTGTCCTTTCCCACCATCGACAATAATTAATTGCGGCAAAGAAGCTTCTTCTTCTAACAATCGTTTATAGCGTCTATAAACGACTTCCTCCATCGAAGCAAAATCGTCTGGCCCTTGCACCGTTTTTATGTTGTAATGTCGATATTCTTTCTTGCTTGGTTTACCATCTCTAAAGACTACACATGCTGCCACTGGATGGGTTCCTTGAATGTTAGAGTTGTCAAAACACTCAATATGTCGAGGTTCTTGTGAGAGTCGCAAATCTTTTTTCATTTGCGCCATAATTCTTTTTACATGCCTTTCCGGATCAACAATTTTAATTTGCTTAAACTGCTCTTGTCGATAGTATTTTGCATTCCTTTCGGAAAGCTCTATAATTCGTTTTTTATCTCCTAGTTTTGGAATGGTCACTTTCAATTCTTCTCCCAAATCTACTTGAAACGGCACATAAATTTCTTTGGTTTGAGAATTGAATCGGTGTCTAATTTCAACGATAAACAGCTCCAACATTTGCTTATCTGTTTCGTCTAATTTCTTTTTAATTTCTGTTGTATGAGATTGAATAATGGCACCATTAGATATTTTAAAGAAATTTGCATATCCATGCGTTTCATCCGAGATAATAGAAAACACATCAACGTTGTTAATAGACGGATTGATGATGGTAGATTTTGCTTGGTAATTCGACAACAAACTAACTTTCTCTTTTATTTTTTGTGCTTCTTCAAACTCCATATTTTCAGAAAAAGCAAGCATCATCTGATTAAATTTATCGAGGCTTTCTTTAAAATTTCCTTTAACAATATTCCGAATGGCAGTAATTTCTTCTTGGTATTTTATTTCGGTTTGCAAACCTTCACACCCGCCTTTACAGTTTTTTAAATGGTACTCTAAGCATACTTTGTATTTTCCTTCATTAATTTTTTGTTGACTTAAATCGTAACTACAAGTTCTAATGGAATACAATTCTTTAATTAAATCCAACAAAACTCTTACCGTTTTTATATTGGTGTAGGGTCCAAAATACTCCGAACCGTCTTTAATATACCTACGGGTCATAAAAACTCTTGGAAAACGTTCTTTCTTAATACAAATCCAAGGGTAGGTTTTATCGTCTTTCAATAAAATATTATACTTGGGTTTGTATTTTTTAATGAGGTTGTTTTCTAATAAAAGAGCATCTGTTTCTGTATCTACAACAATATGCTTGATGTCTACAATTTGTTTCACTAAAATGCGTGTTTTCGCATTTTCATGATTTTTAGTAAAATAGGAAGTAACTCTTTTCTTTAAATTTTTGGCTTTTCCAACATAAATAACGTCTTCATTTTTATCATAATACTGATATACCCCAGGAGAGTCTGGCAAGGTTTTTAATTGAAGTTCTAATGATGCTGCCATCTAACGAAAATACACATTTTAATACAGTAGCAACAGGATCTATCTGAAAATATTGGCATCTAAAATGTTAAAATTAGCGCTGGTCCCTTCGATCAAATACGCCTCTTTACAACTTAATTTAGTTCCCATATTATTCCGGCATTATAGTCTCTTCTTTTGGAAACGCCTTTTTACTGTAGAGAAATAGGAGGACGACACCAATACTAATAAACGCATCCGCTGGATTAAAAATATATTGGAAAAAAGTAAAGTTATCGCCGCCTACAAAGGGAATCCATTCTGGTAAAGTCGCGTTTTCTATAAAAGGAAAATAAAACATATCTACAACTTTTCCATAAAACAACTCTCCGTAGGGCTCCTCAGGAAAAAGGGTTGCAACTCGGTGAGCAGAAGAGTTAAAAATAACACCATAAAAAACAGAGTCTATAATATTCCCTACTGCACCAGAAAAAATTAAAGCAATCGCAAAAATCACCGCATTGTGGGTTGCTCTTTTAATGTGTTGTACCAACCAATAAATAATCGCAGAAACAGCGACTAATCGAAATAAGGTGAGAAATAATTTGCCCGATTTTCCTCCAAATTCCCAGCCCATTGCCATTCCATTATTTTCAACAAAATGAATTTTAAACCAACTAAAAACTTCAAAACCATCATTAAGAGCATAATGTGTTTTTATATATACTTTCAAAATTTGATCTAAAGTAATCGCAATTAGAATGGTAAGAATTGCCAGGGTCTTTTTTGACATTTTATTGAGTTTTATATGCACAAAAATAAGAATATTATTATGGTTTAAGAGTCGTTAAGAAAATATTCCCTTTTGTAGTTCTTATTGTAAAATTTTGAGACGTGTTTTTTGTTTTTTTATAAAAATTTTCTTGTTGAATTTCTTGATCAACAGCAATGGTTCCACGCGTTGATGCCACATCGATATTCGGTGCTTTTAAGGTTGCGAAAACACTGCCTTCGTAAAATTTTACCTTTGTTTTCTTTTGAATTGTATCTAGTTTTATAAGTCCTTTTTCTATATAAATATCCATCGGACCACCATAACTTTTAGCAGCAATATTAATTTCTTCTCCAAAGATAATGACTGCTTTGTTCTTCGGGATTTTAATAATTGCGCTCGCTCTTTGCAATCTTTTCGTAATAAATTTCCTAAAAACAAGGTCCTCTGTTGCCATTGCTGGGATGCGAAATTCAATTTTTGCAGTATCATCAGATACTTTATAGACAATATGTTGATTGCTGGGGTTTTCTGCAAATAAGTAAATCTCCAAAAACTCGGAGTTCGAATTTTCCAATACAAAATCATCTAAACCCATCGTAGATATTTCTACTCGAGCTGCAGTGATTTGTACTTTTTTGATTACTTTTTTTTGTGCACCGATTATGTGCGAAAGGAATAGCAAGAAGAAAAATACAGCACTTTTTTTCATGAACACAAAAATTCTATGGGATTGTCTTTTGTTATTATGCCTCTTTTTTCCTCAGTAATCGAAAAATATATTTAAAAAAAGCTTCCAAATTTTGGAAGCTTTTATAGAGTTATTGCTTGCGTTTTGCTTCAATACTTAAGGTGGCATGGGGCACCAAAAGTAGGCGTTGTTTTTGAATTAACTTACGAGTAACTCTACAAATACCATAGGTTTTGTTTTCGATTCGTAACAACGCATTTTTTAAATCACGAATAAACTTTTCTTGACGAATTGCCAATTGAACATTTGCTTCTTGACTCATTACTTCAGAACCGTCATCAAAAGACTTAAAAGAGGGCGAAGTGTCATCGGTGCCATTGTTTGCATCGTTCTTGTATGAACTCTGCAATAACGCTAAATCCGATTCTGCACGTTCTATTTTCTTAAGAATAAGTGCTTTAAACTCTTGTAAATCTTCATCTGAATATCCTACTTTAATCTCTGACATCTGTTACATTTTTTCGATTAATATTTTACTTATAATGGCATCAAACGCAATCTCTGTTCCCGCGTCTAATGCGTCTACAAAAACCAATTCTTGCGTTAATGTTTCGCTCATAATGTATGCTTTATTCTCTTGGATAGCATGTTGCAAGTTTTCAAAATTCAACACGGTTAATCTAATCTTGTCTGTTACTTCTAAGCCTGTGTCTTTACGTGCATTTTGTATTCTATTAACCAATTCTCTGGCAACACCTTCCTTACGGAGTTCTTCTGTAATAGTAACATCTAAAGCAACCGTTAATCCACCTTCATTTGCAACAAGCCAACCTTCAATATCTTTTGAGGATATTTCTACATCTTCGCGCTCTAAAGTTATCTCTTTTCCATTAATTTCTAAAGAAATATTACCAGATTTTTCAATTTTACTAATATCTTCTTTCGTAAATTGCTGAATCTCAGCAGCAATAAAACGCATTTCTTTTCCAAACTTTGGACCTAATGCTTTGAAATTTGGTTTAATTTGTTTGATTAAAATATCGGAAGCGTCTTCTAAAATTTGAACTTCTTTGATATTAACCTCGTGCTTTATTAAATTTGAAACAGCTAAAATTTCTTCTTTTTGCTGATCGTTCTCAACAGGAATCATAATTTTCTGTAAAGGCTGACGTACTTTAATCTTCTCTTTTGCTCTTAAAGAAAGGACTAAAGAAGAGATGATTTGTGCATTTTCCATCTTTCGTTCTAAAGAAGCATCAACAAAACGTGCATCCGATTTCGGAAAATCTGCCAAATGAATACTTTCTGACGTTTCTTTCCCTGTAACCGTATTTAAATCTTGATATAATTTGTCCATAAAAAACGGAGCAATCGGTGCACTTAGTTTCGCAATAGTTACCATACAGGTGTACAAGGTTTGGTATGCAGAAATCTTATCTGTTTGATAATCTCCTTTCCAAAAACGCCTTCTACTTAAACGCACATACCAATTACTTAAATGATCTTGTGTAAAATCTGAAATCGCTCTTGCAGCTCTTGTCGGTTCGTATGCTTCGTAAAATTTATCTACTTTAGCAATTAAAGTGTGTAATTCTGATAAAATCCAGCGGTCTATTTCTGGTCTTTCTTCCAAAGCAATATCTTCTTCAGTATAAGAAAAACCATCAATATTTGTGTATAAAGTAAAGAATGAATAGGTGTTGTAAAGCGTTCCGAAGAATTTTCTTTTTACCTCTTCAATGCCTTCCAAATCAAATTTTAAATTGTCCCAAGGGTTTGCATTGGCAATCATATACCACCGTGTTGCATCTGCGCCATAGGTAGCTAATGTTGTAAACGGATCTGTGGCGTTCCCTAAACGTTTCGACATTTTGTGTCCGTTCTTATCTAATACCAATCCATTAGAAACCACATTTTTATAGGCAACAGAATCAAAAACCATGGTTGCAATTGCATGCAATGTATAAAACCAACCTCTTGTTTGATCGACTCCTTCTGCAATAAAATCTGCTGGAAACGATTGGTTCCCATCAATTTTTTGTTTGTTTTCAAACGGATAATGCCATTGTGCATAGGGCATGGATCCAGAATCAAACCAAACATCAATCAAATCGCTTTCACGATGCATCGGTTGACCTGATGGCGAAACCAAGACAATTTCATCCACAATGTTTTTATGTAAATCGATCTTTGCATAGTTTTCTTCAGACATGTTTCCAACCTCAAAGCTTGAAAAAATATCTTCGCTCATGATACCTGCAGCTACGGCACGTAACATTTCTTCTTTTAATTCTTTGACAGAACCAATACAAATTTCTTCTTTACCATCTTCTGTTCTCCAGATTGGCAAGGGGATCCCCCAATAACGTGAACGCGATAAGTTCCAATCGTTTGCGTTTGCCAACCAATTTCCAAAACGACCGGTTCCAGTAGATGCTGGTTTCCAATTAATGGTTTTGTTTAAAGAATGCATTCTGTCTTTTACATCCGTTACTTTAATAAACCAAGAATCTAATGGGTAATACAAAATAGGCTTGTCGGTCCTCCAGCAATTTGGATAACTGTGCTTGTATTTTTCAACCTTAAAGGCTTTGTTTTCTGTTTTTAATTTAATGGCCAACTCTACATCTATCGATTTTTCTGGCGCTTCTCCTTCTGGATAATACGCGTTTTTTACATATTTTCCAGCAAATTCGGTAACTTCGGGCCTAAACCTTCCTTGCAAATCTACTAATGGCACTAAATTATCGTTGGTGTCTTTCACTAATAAGGGTGGAATTTCAGGAACAGCTTGTTTTGCGACCAAAGCATCATCTGCTCCAAAGGTGGGCGCTGTATGTACAATTCCTGTTCCATCTTCTGTAGTTACAAAATCTCCAGCAATCACTCTAAAAGCGTCTTGTTTGTTTTCAAATTCACAACCGTAATCTAAGATTTGTTCATACTTGATATCCACTAAATCTTTCCCTACAAATTCTTTTACTACGTAATAAGGAATCTTTTTATCTCCAGAGTTATACCTCGATAATGCTTCCGAAGTTGTGACTTCAAAATTATTTTTCCCGCCAAATTGCTTCTCAATTAATTTTTTTGCCAACACCACTTTGGTTGGTTCAAAGGTATATTGATTGAATGTATCTACTAAAACATATTCAATTTTTGGCCCCACTGTTAAGGCGGTATTACTTGGCAATGTCCAAGGTGTAGTTGTCCAAGCAAGGAAATAAACCGCTCCTTGATTTTGTAAAAATTCGGGAAGAGTGTTTTCGATGGTTTTAAATTGTGCAACAATAGTGGTGTCTGTTACATCTTGATAGGTTCCTGGTTGATTGAGTTCGTGTGAGCTTAAACCGGTTCCAGCCTTTGGAGAATAGGGCTGAATGGTATACCCTTTATAGATTAATTTCTTGTTGTAAATTTCTTTCAACAACCACCAAACAGACTCCATGTATTTTGGTTCGTAGGTAACATATGGATCTTCCATATCTACCCAATAGCCCATTTTCTGGGTCAAATCGTTCCAGATATGCGTATATCGCATGACTGCTTTTCTACAGGCAGCATTGTAGTCTTCTACGGAAATTTTCGTTCCAATATCTTCTTTGGTAATTCCAAGTTCTTTTTCTACTCCCAATTCAATCGGCAATCCATGCGTATCCCAGCCCGCTTTTCGCTTCACTTGAAATCCTTTCATGGTTTTATAACGAGGAAAAATATCTTTAATCGCACGCGCTAAAACGTGGTGAACCCCTGGCAATCCGTTTGCAGAAGGTGGGCCTTCAAAAAAAACGAAGGGTTCTTTGCCCTCTCTAGTAGTAACACTTTTTTCGAAGATGTTATTTTCTTCCCAATAACTCAGCATTTCTTCTGCTACGTTTGGTAAGTCAAGTCCTTTATATTCAGGGAATTTCGCGCTCATTTTCTTTCTTTTCTTATAAGAATGCGAAATTAAGGATTTTCTTGTAATTTTATGAGTTTGTGGGTAAGGAAGTTACAAAATCACAAAATTTCATTTTAGGAACTTAGGGCAGACCTAAAATCCGCGCGATGCTTTTATTTGCTCGTAAGCAGACTGGATGCTTTGAAACTTTTCTTTGGCGCCTTTTAAGTGGGCAGCTCCTAAATCCTGTACTTTATCTGGATGGTATTTTTTGGCCATTCTACGGTAAGCTTTTTTTACTTCATCATTGGTAGCAGATTTTGAAATCTCTAAAATTTTATAATTGTTTTCCAAAGCATTGTAAAACATTGCTTTAATCGATTCAAAATCGGAAGGATTGATGTACAGATAGTTTGCAATTTTTTTAATCTCGGCTACTTCAACCTCCGCTACCTGACCGTCAGCTTTTGCAATACCAAATAAAAAATGAAGTAATTGTAAGCGAGAAGCATGGGGCATATGTTGTCTAATTTGTATACAAACTTGCCGTGCCGAAACTTGCTTTTTTATAACTCCTTTAAACAACAGAAAGGCATTATTCGCTTTCTCTTTACCATACATTCCAACGAACTGAGCCCTCACAAAGTCAAGTTCTTTTGGATCTACTTTTCCATCTGCTTTTATAATGATGGATGCCAATACCAACAGACTAATTTCAAAATCACCAGGATGCGTATTCACACGCCTGCCTTGTCGGTATAAATGTTGTTCTTTATGAAGGTCTTCTGCACTAAAACCATCCACAAAACTTCCTAAAGCAAAACCAACTGCAGCCCCTATTGGTCCTCCTAAAGTAAAACCTAAGCCGGCTCCTAACCATTTTGAAAAACTTCCCATATCTATTTTTCTATTTTCGTCAAATATAAAAGAATCTTCATTAATTCAATAAAAACTCGAAAGAGATCGTCAATGAAATCAATTTTATTGATGCGCTTATAAAAACAAGTTCTTTGCATCTATTTGATTCCTGTTTTAAAATGCATTATATTTGTCGTTGAATTTATATTTGAAATTATGTATCCAGAAGAATTAGTAAAACCAATGCGTGATGAGTTAATCAACGCAGGTTTTGAAGCATTATATACAGGCCAAGATGTTGAAAATGCATTGGCAAAAAAAGGAACAACGTTAGTGGTAGTAAATTCTGTTTGTGGTTGTGCAGCAGGAACAGCTAGACCTGGAGCAATTGCTTCTTTAGGTGCAGAGAAAACACCAACAAACTTAACGACTGTTTTTGCAGGTGTAGAAAAAGAATCTACCCAAAAAGCAAGAGAGTTTATGATTCCATTTCCTCCATCTTCTCCAGCAATGGCATTATTTAAAGATGGTAATTTAGTACACATGTTAGAGCGTCATCATATTGAAGGCCGTTCTGCACAAATGATTGCACAAAACTTAGCGCAAGCATACGACGAGTTTTGTTAAGCACTTTTAAATTATAAAAAGAACACTCCAAAACCACGCAATTATGCGTGGTTTTTTTATTTTTATAGCAACTAAAATCCACGCTGAAAGATGAAACATTCAACAATTATTGACAGCACTGTCGCTTTTGTAAAAGAAGTGCTTAAAAATGCAGAAGGAGGCCATGACTGGTTTCATATAGAACGTGTTTTTAAAAACACTCTTTTAATTGCAAAGGAAGAGCATGTAGACATTTTAGTGGTTTCATTGGCGGCACTTTTACATGACATTGCAGATTCAAAATTTCATAATGGGGATGAAACCATTGGTCCTAAAAAAGCCAGCGATTTTCTCATCAGTCAAGAGGTAGACTCAGAGACCATTGCACATGTAGTAAAAATCATACAACACATTTCTTATAAGAATTCTTTGGAGAAAAACGGAGAAAAATTTACCTCTAAAGAATTAGAAGTCGTTCAAGATGCAGATCGGTTAGATGCCATTGGCGCCATTGGTATTGCGCGTTGTTTTAATTATGGTGGATTTAAAAATCGAGCATTGTACAACCCCGAGATTTCACCCAACTTATCAATGACAAAGGAAGTGTATAAAAATTCTAATGGCCCAACCATTAATCATTTTTATGAAAAACTGTTGCTCTTAAAGGATAAAATGAATACCGCTTCTGGAAAAAAAATAGCCATACAAAGACACGCTTTTATGGAAACGTATTTGCAGCAGTTTTATGACGAATGGGAGGGTTTAAAGTAGTTTAGCTTTCCTTTGCTGCCTCTAAAGCTGTAATTTTATACTCTAAAACTGATAGTTCTTTTGCCTTTTCTATAATTTCTTCTACTGTTAAATTCGAATTAGAATTTATAAAACTTAAAGTTTCTAAACTTTTAAAAGTATAATAACTTAATGTTTCTTCAATTTTATCTTTGGAGGTTTTCATTTTTATAGCGTTTTATTTTAATATACAAGTTTTAACATTTGACTTCTATTTTTGGATGCAGATTGACCCACAAACTCTTTTCTTAATTTAGTTAATTATTCATTAAACTAAAGTTTAGTGGGAAAGCGAGTCTTAATTGGCTCGCTTTTTTTATTTTAACTTCCTGGAAAATTTGCTTTTCTTTTTTCTAAAAATGCTGTGGTACCTTCTGTGAAATCTTCGGTCCCAAAACATTCGCCAAACTCGGCAATTTCTACTTCATATCCATTAATGCCATCTTCAAAGTTTGCATTCACGGCTCTTATGGCAGCACCAATTGCAACGGAAGAATTTCGCATCATTTTATTGGCTAGTTTTTCTGCCAAAAGGAGGAGTTCTTCTAAAGGGACTACATGGTTAACCAAACCGCATGCTTTCGCCTCTTCTGCAGAAATCATTCCTGCAGTCATGATCAACTCCATGGCTTTCCCTTTTCCAACCAATTGGGGCAAACGTTGTGTCCCTCCATATCCAGGAATGACGCCCAAAGAAACTTCCGGCAAGCCCATTTTTGCATTTTCTGAGGCAATTCTAAAATGACAGGCCATCGCCAATTCCAAACCACCACCTAAAGCAAATCCATTGACAGCAGCAATTACTGGCTTTGATAAGTTTTCTATAAAATCAAACAACATTTCTTGCCCTTTTTTCGCCAAAAATCCACCTTCATCTACCGAGAAATTTGCGAATTCAGAAATATCAGCGCCTGCTACAAAAGCTTTTTCTCCACTCCCCGTAATCACCAGAACTTTTACGGTTGCATCTTCTTCTAAGGCTTCAAATGAAGCACTCAATTCTTCGATGGTCTCTTTATTTAATGCGTTCAACTTCTTAGGGCGGTTAATGGTTATTTTGGCCAGTCCATTTTCCTTTTCAACTAAAATATTATTAAAATTCATTTCTTATACGTTTTTAAATTTCTGTAATCGATTCACTTCGAAAAGCTCAGTATGGCACTTAGGCGCTAAATTCCAATTGGCAATCCAAATATCAGTCTGAGCTTGTCGAAGACTTTTTTTCCAGTATTGAAATTCCTGCTTTTATAAAAGCAACCGATTATTATGTTTTAGGAATAATTACTGTAAAAACAGTACCAATTCCTTCTTTTGATGTGAAGGAAATGGAGCCATCATAAGCCTCAACAATATTTTTTATCATTGGCAAACCGAGTCCCATTCCACTACTTTTGGTTGTAAATTTAGGTTCGAAAATTAAATCTTTTAGCGTGTCTGAAATTCCTTTTCCATTATCGGAAACTGAAATCTTGATATTGTTTCCATCGGAGGCAACTTTCACCTCAATAATTGGATTTTTACTGTCTTCGGTAGCTTGATTTGCATTTTTTATTAAATTAGTGACAATGCGAATTAACTGTGTTTTGTCTAAATTGGCAAAAAGTTCTTTTTCGGAATGTTGATAAGAAATATAATCTTCATTAAAAATATCTAGCGCTAATTTTACAACACCAATCACTTCTATTTTCTCTCTTTTCTGAGTTGGCATTTTTGCAAAGTCAGAAAATGCGGAGGCAATCGAACTCATTACATCGATCTGCTGTATTAAAGTTTCGCTATATTCTTTTAATTTTCTTTCTGCATCTTCGGCTGTAGGATTGAATTTTCGTTCGAAACTTTGCACAGTTAAGCGCATTGGTGTTAGTGGGTTTTTAATTTCATGTGCCACTTGTTTTGCCATTTCTCGCCAAGCTTGTTCTCGCTCACTTTTTGCTAATTTCACAGCACTCTCGGTTAATTCATCGATCATACTATTATAAGCATCTACTAAAATTGAAATTTCTGAACTTGCTGAATTTAAAATGATTTTCTCATTCCGTTTGTTCAGTTTTGTTTGCTCCATTTTATCAGAAATCGTTTTTATAGACCGAGTAATATAGCTCGATAAAAAATAGGCCAGTGCAATGGCAATGAGAAACATTAATAGATAAACCAAACTCAATCGGCTAATAAACTCTCTCAGTTCCTTTTCGATTTCTGAATTGTCCTGGGTAAACTGAACTTCTAAAATTCCGATTCGCTTAAATTTTGGGTCATTGATATAAGAGTAGGATGATTGAAAACTAATCCCGTCTGCTTGAGCTGTCTTTAAGATTCGATGGTTCGAATTTTGAGCCAATTTCGAGATCACTTCTTTCGAAAGCGGTTTTTTATCAATCTTTTCGAAGGCATTCCCCAAAGAAGTTTTTAAAAGTTTTCCTTCCAAATCATATAAGGAAATATTTAATTTATTGATCGAGGAAATTTCATAAATCCGATCCTGAAAAATCTTAGGTAGATTTACAGTATTTACAGGAAAACTTGTCTTATTTTTTAACTCCAGTTCAATTGTTTCTTTGGTAATTGATTCTTTTCGTTCAAAACGCTGAATGTTATAATCTTTGGTTTGTTCATCATATTGATATACTGCAACTCCCAAAATTAAGACAGAGGCTATTAGCACCAATAAAATCATGGATAGAAAGATGCGTATTCTAAGGGAAATGTTTTTAAGATTACTCAAAGCTATTTTCTTTTTTTTACGATTTACAAACTCCTTTAAAAATAGTTGACCAAACGTATTTGAAATTTAGCCTAAAGATAGCCAAATAAAAAAAGCCACTACAAGAATTGCAATGGCTTTTTTGTTTTCCTTTTAAAAAAATTATATGCTGATTTTTATAAATCCTAGATGCTCTATGAATACTCTGCCTCTGGAATCGCATTCCTTTATCAATCAAAATAAAACATACACTAGATGTGCTAACTAACAATATTTACAATTTTTCCTGGAACGATAATCACTTTTTTGGGAGCAACTCCTGCCAATTGTGCAATTGTTTTTTCATCTGCTAAAACGGCTGCTTCAATTTCATCTTTTGATAAATCTAACGGCAACTCTATCGTAAAACGCATTTTTCCATTGAATGAAATTGGATACTTCTTCGCGCTTTCTACCAAATGTTTTGCGTCAAAAACCGGAAAATCCGCTGTTGAAATACTTTCTTTATTTCCTAGCTTACTCCATAATTCTTCTGTAATATGGGGTGCATAGGGAGACAATAACACCAACAATGGCGCTAAAACCTCTTTCTTGTTACACTTTAAAGCGGTGAGTTCATTGACGGCAATCATGAAGGTAGCAACAGAGGTGTTGAAAGAGAAATTCTCAATGTCTTCTGCTACTTTCTTAATGGTTTTATGTAGCGTTTTTAATTCTTCTTTGGTTGCTTTTTCATCTGAAACCGCAACTCCATTTTCATCAACATATAATTTCCAAAACTTCTTTAAGAAGGAATACACTCCAGAAATACCGGAGGTTTTCCATGGTTTTGCTTGTTCTAAGGGGCCTAAAAACATTTCAAACAAACGCAATGCATCGGCGCCATATTCTTCAACAATATCATCGGGATTGACAACGTTGTATTTGGATTTAGACATTTTTTCTACTTCTCTACCCACAATGTATTTTCCGTCTTTTAAAAGAAATATTGCTTTTTTATAGTCTTGATTTATCGGTTGTTTTTTAAATGCTTCAACATCCAATTCATCTGAAGAATTCACTAAAGAAACATCGGCGTGTAATGGTGTTTTAGTGATCATTACTAAATCGGCAAAATTCGGATTTAAAAATCCTTTATCTAATAAGTAATTTTTAACAACGGTTTCAAATTCTGCATCAGAACTAAAGTTGTTTTTGGAAACGAATAGGATTGGGATTTTCGCTAAAACATCATCGTTGGACTTATCAATATCACATCCATTTTTCACAAAAGCAGTCGCTCTGTAAACAAAAGCACTCGTTCCCAAAATCATTCCTTGATTGATTAGTTTTTTCGCAAACTCATCTACGGGTACAATTCCTTTATCAAACAAGAATTTTTGCCAGAAACGGGCATATAATAAATGTCCGGTTGCGTGCTCCGATCCGCCAATGTATAGATCTACTTCTTTCCAATAATCTAAAGACTCCTTGCTTGCAAAGACCCCACCATTGGTCGCATCCATGTATCGGTTAAAATACCAAGAACTTCCTGCCCAACCTGGCATGGTGTTTAATTCTAAAGGAAATACCGTTTTGTTTTTCAGTTTTTCGTTGGAAACTACTTTCTTCCCTCGCGAATCCCAAGCCCACGTTGTTGCTCTTCCTAATGGCGGTTCGCCCGCTTCGGTGGGAAGGTATTTTTCTACTTCTGGCAATACAATTGGCAAGTGTTTTTCATCAATCATTTGAGGCATTCCGTCTTTGTAATAGACTGGAAATGGTTCGCCCCAATAACGTTGTCTGCTAAAGACTGCATCTCGCAAACGGTAATTAATTTTACCATAACCAAACCCGCGTTTCTCCATTTCAAAAATGGCTAATTTTAAAGCTTTCTTATATTTTAATCCTGATAAAAAATCGGAGTTTGCAATTGTAGTTCCTTCTTTTCCGGTATGTGCTGCTTCAGAAATATCGATCCCTTCAAAAATATTCGGAATGGCAATATCAAAATATTTTGCAAAATCATAATCTCGTTGATCTCCACACGGAACTGCCATTACAGCACCCGTTCCATAATTTGCTAAAACATAATCGCCAATCCAAATTTGCACTTTTTTCCCTGTAAATGGGTGCAATGCATACGCACCTGTAAAGACTCCTGAAATGGTTTTTACATCTGCCATTCTTTCGCGTTCAGAACGTTTTGCTGTTGCTTTTATGTAGGCATTTACGGCCTTCTTTTGAGCGCCCGTTACAATCTTTGAAACCAACGGATGCTCTGGTGCCAATGTCATAAATGAAACACCAAAAATCGTGTCCGGTCTTGTTGTAAAAACGTCAATTTTATAGGTCGCACTTTTTGAGTTTGCTATTGGTTTTTCAACTTTTACAACGGTTGGAAACTGCAATGCATTGTTGATTTTAACTACCACTTTCAAAACACTTTCGGTTACTTCTTCATTGGTAATCCGCAGTACATTGAATCCTTCTTTTGCGAAAAAGGCGGTTCTTGCTGCTTCATCTTCTTTGCCAGAAAATTCTACAATAGTATTTTTTGACAAGCACACATAATCCACTAAGAATGAACCAATAGTATATTTTTTTCTGAATTTTGCAGCTCCTTTTTTATTTTTTAATTCGTCCCAAAGAATTCCTTCTGCTTTTGATAAATTCAAACGCAATTCTTTTAACGCTTCTAGTTCTTTGTAGGATAATTTAATATCTGTACTTCTTTTAGAAGTTCCTCCTTCCACATCAAAAGAAACCATGGCTCCTTGAGAGCGCCCAATCCAATTAGTTTGAGAATCCTTTAAGGGTTGTGGCCAATCTATTTTTTCTAAACCGTCTAACAAACGTTGTGCATAGGCAGAAATTCGCATAGACCATTGGGTCATTTTTTTTCGAACAACTGGGTGTCCACCTCTTTCTGAAACACCATTTACAATTTCATCATTTGCCAAGACCGTTCCCAATACTGGGCACCAGTTTACTTCGGTATCTGATAAATAGGTCAATCGGTATTGCAATAAGATCGCTTCTTGCTCCGTCTTTGAAAATGCCTTCCATGCTTCCGAAGAAAAAGGTTTGATTTCTGCATCTGCAACAGCATTTACGGTTGCGTTTCCTTCCTTTTTAAAGATGGAAATCAACGTAGCAATGTCTTCTGCTTTATCGGTGTCTTTGTTGTACCACGAATTAAAAAGTTGAATAAAAATCCATTGCGTCCATTTGTAATATGCCGGATCTGAAGTTCTTACTTCTCGAGACCAATCAAATGAAAAGCCAATTTTATCTAGTTGTTTTCGGTAGGTTGTAATGTTTGCTTCGGTAGTTTTTGCAGGGTGCTGCCCTGTTTGAATCGCATATTGTTCTGCTGGCAAACCAAAAGAATCATATCCTTGGGGATGCAATACATTGAACCCTTTATGCCGCTTGTAACGCGCATAAATATCACTTGCAATATATCCTAAAGGATGTCCAACATGCAAGCCTGCTCCAGAAGGATACGGAAACATGTCTAATACATAGTATTTAGGTTTATCAGCATCCCCTTTGTCAGAGCTCTGGGCAGGATTTGTAGCTTTAAATGTTTGGTTGTCTGCCCAAAATTTTTGCCAATTCTCTTCGATCTCTTTATGATTGTATTGCATTATAACTTCTTTATTTAAGCGGCAAATTTACGTTTATTCTACAAAAGAGTAAAGGCTAATGTTGCCTTAAATTATGGACACAAAAAAACTGTCTAAATTTTACAGTAGACAGTTGTTTGTAAATTATTGAAATTTGTAAGCCTATTTGATTGGTACAGAAACAACGGTGTTTCCCCAGCCCATTTTTAAGGTCATGTCTGAATCGATTAGAATTGAAAAGGCTTCGATACTTTTTTCAGATCTAGAAACCGTACCCGAAACACGCACCACATCTTGGTCTTGTTTGTAGAAATAAGAACCCCAAACATTTCTTGCGCTATTGATAATTACTGTCCAATCTCCAGCTTCAGAAGGAATTGTAAATAGCGAATAGGTTCCTGCTTTTACAGCTTTTCCACCAAAAGTGACATCTCTATAAAAAGTGATTTCTGCAGCTTCGTTGGCTCCTGTTCTCCAGACTTTGCCTGCGGGAGCTAATTTTGAGACAGCACGTCCTTTTAGTTGTGGACGACTATACACCACTTTTACAACTTTGTCTGAAATCTTATAGTTAGAAGGAAAACTCGCAACATCCATTGGGCTTTTGTCCAATGCTTTAAATTTTTGCGCTGCGGTTTCTGTTGTTGCTAATAATGTAATTGCAAAAATTGCAATTGATAGAATCGATTTTTTCATTTTTATAATTATTTTAAGTATTGATTATTAAAATTATCTATCAAAAATAAGAACCCTTAAAATGATAAACTACTAATTTTATGTTAATAGTTAAGAACAACCACAATCGGTCCCACAATTGGTTTTCTTTTTTGCAGGCAAAAAATATTTTTTTACCAAAAACCCAACGGCAAAGATTAGAATTCCATATGCGATGATTTGTTGCATTAGCTTAAAATTTGGTATACAATTAATGAGCAAATATAGGCCAGTCCTGTCATTCCAAACAACTGAATTAAAGGCCATTTCCAAGTTTTTGTTTCTCTTTTTACGATAGCCAATGTTGCCATACATTGCATTGCAAATGCATAAAATACCAACAAAGACATTCCTGCTGGAAAATTGAATCGCTTTTTACCGGTCTCTGGATTGATTTCTGAACGCATTTTTTCTTTTATCGTCGTCGTGTTTTCATCATCTGCCTCTACACTATAGATCGTTGCTAAAGTTCCTACAAATACTTCTCTTGCAGCAAAAGAGGTGATGAGTGCAATTCCTACCTTCCAATCATATCCCAAGGGTTTTATGGCAGGCTCAATGGATTTTCCCATAATCCCGATATACGAATTTTCTAATTTTACTGAGCCTATTTTTTGCTGTAACTCGGCTGCTGATAATTGACTGTTTTCAATATTATTGGTTACATTTTCTGCCGCGTTCTTATAGGATTTGGGTCCATTAGAAGCCAAAAACCATAAAACAACAGACAGCGCTAAAATAATTTTTCCAGCACCAAAAACAAAGGCTTTGGTTTTTTCTAAAACATCAAAAGCAACATTTTTAATCGAAGGCAGTTTGTAATTTGGCATTTCTACCACAAAGAAAGAATTGCTCTTTATTTTTAATGTTTTCTGTAAAATATAAGCGGCTAAAATTGCAGTTACAAATCCTAAAGCGTACAACATTAACAGGGTAAAAGCCTGCAAATTGTAAAATCCGAAGATTTTAGTATTGGGAATGATCAACGATATTAAAATTGCATATACAGGCAGTCTTGCGGAACAGGTAGTAAAGGGAACTACTAAAATAGTAATCAATCGTTCTTTCCAACTAGAGATGGTTCTTGTTGCCATAATTGCAGGAATGGCACATGCAGTTCCAGAAATTAAGGGGATGATACTTTTTCCATTCATTCCAAAACGGCGCATAATTTTATCCATTAAAAACACCACACGACTCATATAACCGGTTTCTTCTAAAACAGCTATGAATAAAAATAAAATGGCAATTTGTGGAATGAAAATAATAACGCCTCCAATCCCAGGGATAATCCCTTCAACAATTAAATCGGATAAAATACCCATCGGTAGATTATTTCTTGCAAAGTCAGAGAGTTCTGCAAAAGTCGTATCAATCAAATCCATTGGTAACGAAGACCAATCAAAAATAGATTGAAAAATGAGTAACAAAACGGCTAGAAAGATAAAGTATCCGAAAATTCTATGGGTAAAAACTTTATCGAGTTTACTTCTTAAGTCTGTTGCTTTGCTCTTATCAACAATGTAGGTTTTCTTTAAAACTTTATTAATTTCTTGATAGCGGTAAATGGTTTCTTTGTGCTGGTATTTTTTAAGTCTTGAAACATCTTTATTAAAAGAAAGTAATTGCTCTTTTTCTTTTTTTGAAATTGCTGCTGGAAAGTTTTTTTGTGTTACCATTAACCAGAGTTCATACAAGCTGAAATTTGGATTGATGGCTTTTAACTTGTCAAAATATTCAGGGTCAATTTTATAATTTGCATCACACATTGGCGATGCTTTTGCTGCAACATGACACTTAATAATTGCGTCTTTTACATTCTTTATTCCTTGATTTTTTCGAGCACTTATTAAAACGACCTCTGTATTTAATTCTTCTTTTAAGGCGGTTAAATCTATCGAAATTCCTTTTCTATTCATTTGATCAACCATATTAATGGCCAATACCGTTGGAATTTCTAAGTCTTTTATTTGAGAGAAAAGTAATAAGTTTCTTTTTAAATTTTCTACATCTGCAACTACTAAAATTACGTCTGGAGATTCTTTAATATCTTTTTTAAGCAGGGTTTTTAAAACAATGCTCTCGTCTATTGAAGTTGGATTGATACTATAGGTTCCTGGCAAATCTGTGATTACCGCATTTTGAGTGGCAGACAATTTGCAAGTACCTTTCTTTTTATCGACGGTAACCCCTGGGTAATTTCCTACTTTTTGCGTAAGACCTGTAAGTTGATTGAATAAGGAGGTTTTTCCCGTATTTGGGTTTCCAATTAAAGCAACTTTAATATCATTTTTAGCCATTTAAAATTCGCTTTTTAGAATTTGAATTTGTGAAGCTGCTTCTTTTCTAATGGCCAAATGACTTCCGTTTACACATATATATAACGGGTCTTTTAATGGAGCAATTTGAATGAGTTCTACCTCTGCACCCGGCAAACACCCCATTTCCAACAACTTCAATGGAATAAACTCTAAAGCGCCTTCAGAAATATATCCAATTTCTCCTTTACGTAACGTTGCAATTGTATTCAACCTTTCTTATTTGAACAGCAAAGATACGAATTTAGAATGATTCTAAACAAGTTAATCCTTCCCATATTCTGCTTTTAACAAAACAAGATCTTCTTTCAGTTTTTCCATGTCTTCCGATTCGGTCCCATCATAATATCCTCGAATGCGTCTTTCTTTGTCTATCAATACAAATTGTTCTGTATGAATGAAATCGTTTTCATCTCCAGTACCCTCATCAACAACCGCAAAATAGCTTTTGCGCGCCAAGTCATAAATGTGTTTTTTGTTCCCTGTAGTCACATTCCATTTACCATCAACAACCCCTTTATCAATGGCATATGCTTTTAGTACAGAAACACTATCGATAACAGGTGTTACAGAGTGTGACAAAAACATGATGTCAGGATCATTGATGTATTTTTTTTGCAATTCGCCCATATGAAATGCCATGGGAATACAAATGGAGGGACAGCGCGTAAAAAAGAAATCTGCAATGTAAATTTTATCTTTATAATCTTTATTGGTAATGGTTTCACCGTTTTGATTGGTGAGTTCGAAATTGGCGATTGTATGGTTTTTTTGAATGTGCTTTAGATTTTTATCAACCAAACGAGGGTTTACATCTGCTGGATTGTAAATCTTTAGTTTTTTTTCTACTTTCAATAAGTGATAAAAAACAGGAAGTGCAATGAAAGAAAACAGGCCTAAAAAAATGAGTGTTGGAAATGATTTTTTAAAGAAATTGATATCCATTATAAGCGCTGTTTGTGCAAATTTACAACATAAAAAAACGGTAGAAAAGGAAGGAATTATAAATACTTTCTAAAATCTGTGTTAAATTAAAAATCTACCCAAACACATGTTTTCAAAACGCCCTTTAAATCCGTACATTTGCTCGTTCAAAATTTTGATATCATACCACATGGAAATATTAATAAAAGCATCTCAATTTATTTTAAGCCTTTCTTTACTAATTGTTTTACACGAATTAGGTCATTTTATTCCCGCAAAGTTATTTAAGACCCGCGTAGAGAAATTTTACTTATTTTTCGATTATAAGTTCTCCCTTTTTAAGAAAAAAATTGGTGATACCGTCTATGGTATTGGATGGATTCCGTTAGGAGGGTATGTAAAAATATCTGGAATGATTGATGAAAGCATGGATACAGACCAAATGGCTTTACCTCCACAACCTTGGGAATTTCGTTCAAAACCAGCTTGGCAACGTTTAATTATTATGCTAGGAGGGGTCTTTGTAAACTTCGTTTTGGGGATTTTTATATATATCTGCTTAATGTGGTCTTATGGTGAAAAATTCTTGCCAAACGATAGCGTACAAGACGGTGTTTGGATTCAAGGTGAATTAGCGACAGAAATTGGTTTACAAAATGGCGATAAGATTTTAACCATTGATGGAGAAAAAGTTCGAAAGTTTAGCGAAATCACCATTGGTTTTATCAACGGAAATAATTTTACCTTAGAAAGAAAAGGAGAAAAGATTGCCAAAAACTTGCCGGTAAATTTCATCTCAAAATTAATTGACCGAAAAAAGAATGCAGAAGGTCCAATTGTAACCCCTAGATATCCTTTTTTCATCGGAAAGATTCAAAAAGATTCTTTAAACGCGAAGAGTGATTTAAAAGCGAAAGACTTTATTACGGCGATCAATGGCAATCCTATTAAATATTACGATGAGGCAAAAGCTATTTTAGATACCTACAAAGGCCAAGACATTATGATAACTGTAAAAAGAGATGGTGTGCAAAAAGAAGTACCTGTAACAGTTTCAAACTATGGTTATATCGGGGTCGAATTTAGCGCAATTCCGTATTCAGATTTAGAAAAACTAGGCTACTACAAATTGGCGGAAATTGAGTATTCTTTTTCTGAAGCAATCCCTGCTGGTTTCAACAAGTCTTGGACAACACTTACAAATTATGTAAAGCAATTAAAGAAAATATTTAATCCAAGTACTGGAGCCTACAAAGGGTTGGGTGGGTTTATTTCAATCGGTAGTATTTTTCCTTCAGAATGGAGCGCAGAATCTTTTTGGAACATTACGGCATTCTTATCAATCATGTTAGGTTTTATGAACCTGTTACCAATACCTGCTTTAGATGGAGGGCACGTTGTGTTTACACTCTGGGAAATGATTACAGGAAAAAAACCAAGTGATAAATTCTTAGAATATGCGCAAGTTGTAGGGTTTTTACTATTAGTAACTCTTTTGCTATTTGCAAATGGTAATGACGTTTTTAAGCTCTTTAAATAAGAACCAAACTACTTGAAACACGATATAAAAAACGCTCCATTGGAGCGTTTTTTTATGATGAAAAGGTGCTATTTATAAATGGAATCCATACATATACTTTATTACAATTGTCGCAGGCATAGGCTTTACTTCCACGAATGAACCTGGCAATCCCTTTTCTTTTCATTCTATGTTTTGACTCTGATTTGCATCTTGGACAAGCTTTCATAAAAGAGTGTTTTTTTATTAATCGCTAACAAGGTACTTAAATTTAATCAAATAAGAAAAACAGCTAAAGCCATCTTCATAAAACGCAAAAAAGCCTCGAAAAGAAGTCTCGAGGCATTTAAGAATAGGTCGTAATTTATGCTATAAACCAAATCTCATTCCAAATAAAAGAGACCTTGGGGGCATCGGTACAAAACCAGATTCAATATAGGCAGCATCAAAAAGATTGTTGGCCGTAAGCGTAAAACTACTTTTCTTAAAATCTACAATCACAGAAGCATCTAACACATTATAACTTGTCCCTACAGTACGTTCTGCATATTTATAGATGATGTTTTGTCGTACGTTTTTAAAGAACTGAGAACTAAAACGTGTTGTAAATTGATGTTTTAAGGTATTTAAAGAATACCTTGAGAGGTCTTTGTTTTGATCTAAAATATCATCGTTTAAATACGCGTATCCAAAAGCGATGGTTTGATTGAATTTATTGGCTATGAAACGATAGGAACCGTCCAGCTCAAATCCTGTTGTTTTTACTTCCGCGATATTGGTTGCAGTAAAAACACTCGTAGCCGTATTTTCTCGTACATAATCTATTAAATTGTCTGATTTTCTATTGAAAAAAGCCGCTGAATAAGAAAATCTTGAGGCATTATATTTCAACCCTATTTCTGTTGAAAACGCTTCTTCGGGCGCCAAATCTGGATTTCCACTTGTGCTTGGAGAACTGTAAAACAAATCGGTATAGGTTGGAATTCTGTAGGTAGTTCCTACATTTCCATAAAGTTTCAAATTATCCGATACTTGAATTCCAAGGTCCAATCCTGGAAATGCATGAAATTTAAAATCAGAAAAATAGGTTACTGCAACCCCTGGTGTAATGTCTAATTTGTCATTAAAAATTTTAAATCGGTGCTCTAAAAACAAATTGGCCATCATTCGATTTCGATCTCCTAAATTGTTACTATTAATAGAAACACGAGAAACATCTAATCCAAACCCTGTAATTCCTAAATTGGAAGTATAAGCAGCATTGGTTTCTACCCCTACTTTATGAGTAATGTGTTGGTTTCTAAAAAAACTAGGATCCTGTCTTTTTAATAAAAAGATATCTTGTCCTCTTTTCCAATATACTCTTGGTGTAATCTTTAGTTTTTCCGTTTTAAAAGTGGTAGAAACGCCAATCAAACTACTTTGAGTTTCTTCATACTCGTTAAATCCAAAGGACTCCGGTGTGTAAAAATTTTGTGCCCCAAATTTC
This sequence comes from uncultured Polaribacter sp., assembly GCA_943787375.1. Classification (GTDB taxonomy): domain Bacteria; phylum Bacteroidota; class Bacteroidia; order Flavobacteriales; family Flavobacteriaceae; genus Polaribacter. The sequence goes on along the minus strand of CALSME010000002.1, from coordinate 365,629 downwards.
TTGTCAAAAAAAGTAGCAATCATTTCAAGGGGTTGCTTTTTCTTATTAAAAACACCTTTTAGAAAATAATTGTAGTTCATATAGTCAGAATTCTCTCTATAACCTCCAGAAGTAAGTGCGCCAATGTGAGCAATAATGGAACTGTTTTCGAATTCAGAACCAACAGTTACAGCCGCATTCAATTGGTCAAAAGAACCTGTTTCAGTATTTACAGAGAGCGTATTTGCCAACTTCTTTTTAGTTACAATATTAATGGCACCCGTAAATGCATTTTGACCAAAAATTCTTGCAGCGGGACCTTTAATAATCTCAATGCGTTCAATCACCTCAAGAGGCAAAGCGGCGTTCATCGTATGATGCCCTGTTTGTGCATCGTCCATTTTTATGCCGTCTATTAACAACAAGGTTTGGTCAAAACCTCCACCTCGAATGTACAAGTCTGCCTGACTTCCAGCAGTTCCTCGTCTTCTAATATCTACCCCAACCACTTGTTGCAGTACATCGGCAACATTCGTTGCGGCACTGTTTGCAATGTCTGCTGAAGTAATAATTTGTAAGGTTCGCGAATTTTCTTTGAATGGTAAATCGATTCTAGTAGAAGTAATAATAACTTCTTTTAAAGTATCTACTTTTACCGGTTCAAATTGTGCTTTTACCTGTAAAGCATAAAATAATACAACAATTAATGACGTAATTTTAATTTTCATGAGATCGTGATTTATAACGCAACAAAAGTGGTAACTTTCCGGACGATTAAACTAGTCCCGTTTCAAAATGATAGATAGTCCGGTTAACATTCTTCTAAAACAACTCATTGATTTTGATAAATCGATATCTCAGCCATTATACATTCAGGTTTCGCAGCAAATTATAAATGCAATACAACGTCAGTATTTATCTGAAGGAACCATGCTGCCAGGAACACGTGTATTCGCAAAATTGTTAAACGTTCATAGAAATACCGCTGTTGCCATCTACGACGAGTTGTCCTCCCTTGGCTGGGTCGAAATAATCCCAAATAAAGGAACATTTATTTTAAAGCCCGTTCAAAAAACAGCAAAAATAAAGGCCCCATCACAGAAAATAAATCAAGTATATAAAGCTGCTAAAACAACAGGGTTTCCTTTTCAAAAAGCATTTCATTTAGCATCAACAATTCAGTTAACAGATGCAAAATATACGATTAATGATGGAGAACCAGACCTACGTTTGCATCCTGTACATCAATTTATAAGATGGTACAGTGCTGCAATGAAACGAAAAACATTAATACAAAAATGGCGTAGATCCGACGAAATTTCAGGGACCTTGTTTCAAACACAACTATGTAATTATTTAAACGCCACTAGAGGTTTTCATATAGCACCCAGCAACCTAATCAATACACGGAGCACAGAAATGAGCTTATATGTCGTATCTCAACTATTAATAAAACAAAACGATATCGTATTAGTAGGGCGTTTAAGTAATTATGCTTCTAATATGATTTTTCAACAATCAGGTGCAAGTATCAGAACAATTCCTGTAGATGGTGAGGGATTAAATGTTGAATACATAAAAACTCATTTTATAAAAGGAAGTATTCGGTGTGTGTATGTGTGTGCACATAGAGATTATCCTACGACGGTAAGGTTGAGTGCAAAACGCCGCTTAGCGCTACTAAAACTTGCAAAAACATATGAATTTGCAATTATTGAAGATGATTATGATTATGATTTTCAATATGAAGACGGTCCAATGGTACCTATGGCAAGTGCAGATTCTAAAGGTGTAGTTGTTTATTTAGGCAAACTAGGGCACTCCTTATTTCCAAGTTTTCAAACGGGTTTTGTTGTAGCGCCTGAAAATCTAATATTGGAAGCAAAAAATTATCTTCAATTATTAGACAAACAAGGAGATTTAATACAAGAACAAATACTGTCAGAATTAATTAGTGAAGGTGAAATTTATCGCCTCATGAAAAAAAATATTCTAGTATATAAGCAACGAAGAGATTTTTTATGTGAGCAATTAACAAAATACTTTGCAAAAACGGCATCTTGGAATATTCCTTCTGGAGGATTGGCTATTTGGGTACAATTTCAACCTGAAATAGCATTAGTAAAACTTACTGAAGAGGCAAAAAAAATAGATCTATTTCTACCAAAAATTATATTATATCAGGATAAAGATACCTGTGCTATTCGGTTTGGTTTTGGACATCTAAATGAAGATGAAATAGCTTCTGTAGTTAAAAAATTAAAAAGTGCTTATAATAAAGTGTCTATAAAAAGTTTTTAAATTTCTTTTTATGTAATAAATATCTTAAAAAATTTCAAAAACTAACGTAACTTCGTGTTTTATTTTAAGTGAATTTACTTCAATAAATCTTCTACTCACTACTTGTTTTAAATACCCCTATAACATGTTTGCCTTAGTGGATTGCAATAATTTTTATGCTTCGTGCGAGCGGGTTTTTAATCCGAGCTTGCAAGGGAAACCTGTGGCTATCTTAAGCAATAATGACGGCTGTGTAATTTCCTTAAGTGATGAAGCAAAAAAACTAGAATTGCCTTTTGGTGCCCCTATTTTTAAATGGGAACGCTTTTGCAAAGAAAAAAACATCACCATTTTATCTTCCAATTATCCTTTGTACGGAGACATGAGCACAAGAGTCATGAATATTTTGGCAGAATTTTCTCCAGAAGTAGAAGTCTATTCTATTGATGAATCTTTTTTAAAATTAGACGGTTTTGAGAAGTATGACCTCTCTGAATATGCCACAAAAATGAGGAGTAGGGTCTTAAAATGGACTGGAATACCTACTTGTGTAGGCATTGCTCCTACAAAAGCATTGTGCAAAGTGGCCAACAAAATTGCACGATCCAACCTAAAACAATCCAAAGGAATTTGTATCATCGATTCTGAAGAGAATCGAATTAAAGCATTAAAGTGGACGAAAATTGGAAATGTTTGGGGAATTGGACGTCGTTTAAAAAAACGATTGCTCGCAAAAGGATGTACAACTGCCTGGGATTTTACACAATTGCCCAGTGATTGGGTATTAAAAAATCTATCCATTGTCCTTTGGCGCTTGCAAAAAGATTTACAAGGCATTTCAAAAATACCAATGGAAGGCATTTCCTCAAAAAAAATGATTGCAACCACCCGTAGTTTTGAACATGCCTATGAGGATCTTGAAGACATTAAAGAGCGTATCTCTACTTTTGCTGCAAGAGGCGCAGAGAAATTACGAAACCAAAAATCAAGCTGTCATATGCTCATTGTACAGCTTTCGAGCGATCGATTTCAAACAGCTTTACCACAGCATAACGCAAGTAAAACCATCGTTTTTTCATATCCAACAGATTCTACTTTAGTCATTGCCAATGCAGCAGTAGCAGCTATAAAAATGATTTACAAAAAAGGAATTAAATACAAAAGAGCTGGGGTTATCGTTGCGGGACTCGTACCCAATGACAATTTTCAACTCAACTTGTTTACCCACGAAAACCCAAAACACAAGCCGTTAATGGCGGCGATCGACGGCCTAAACAAAAAATTTAAAACCGATAAAATTAAGTTAGGAAATCAAGATTTAAAACGCACTTGGAAAATGCGTCAAAACAGATTATCGGCAAAATTTACCACCAATATTAAAGAAATTATTACCGTAAAATAACATGGCCACAAAAAACAAAACCATTACATTTTTCACACCAAAAACCACTTCTGGAAACGGCGCTATTTTAATTGATGCTGGAATTTCTGCAGGATTCCCATCACCCGCTGACGATTTTAAAGAAACTCGAATTTCTTTGGATGATGAATTGATTACAAATAAAGACGCTACTTTTTTTGCAAAGGTGAGTGGACAATCCATGATTGGTGCGGGCTTGGACGATAACGATTTGTTAGTAATCGATCGAAGTTTAGAACCTGAAAACAACAAAATAGCCGTTTGCTTTTTAGAGGGCGAATTTACCGTAAAGCGTTTGCGCGTGGAGGGAGATACTGTTTGGCTGCAGCCAGAAAACCCAGATTATCCGGTGATAAAAATTACCGAAGAAACCGATCTTGTCATTTGGGGAATTGTAACCAGTGTCATAAAAAAAGTATAAAATTATACTTAAAACTTCTTTTTTTTAGAAAAAAGAATACCTTTAAACTAAAATTAAAAAATTATGGAAAACACAATCAATCAAAAAGCATTATTAATCGATGCCACCAATGACGTTCGTGTCGAATTTTTAAAAAAAACCTACAAACATGTTGCTGGAGGGGTTTTACTATTTGTTATTTTTGAATATTTCTTATTACAAAGTGAAGCTGTTGTAACGTTTATGCTCTCAATGACAGAAGGCTATAAATGGCTCATTATGTTGGGCGGATTTATGTTTATTACCAGCTATGCCGAAAACACCGCACTAAAAACAGCCGATAAAAACAAACAGTACCTTGCCTATGCTGCCTATGTGTTTATGCAAGCACTTATTTTTGTTCCCTTATTGTACATCGCTATTTTTTATACAGAAAGTGGGAATGCTTTAATAGAACAAGCGGCCATTGTTACCTTGGGATTGTTTGTCGGAATTTCATCAATTGTATTTGTCACAAAAAAAGATTTCTCTTTCTTAAAAGCAGGACTGTCTGTTGGATTTTTTATAGCCATCGGATTAATTATTGCGGGCTCTTTGTTTGGATTTAATTTAGGCTTGTGGTTTTCTGTTGCAATGTGCGCATTGGCTGCCGGAAGTATTTTATACCAAACGTCCAACTTGGTCAATAAATTTGGTGTAGAAGATTACATCCCTGCTTCATTGGGGTTGTTTGCTTCACTAATGCTCCTTTTTTGGTATGTGTTAAGCATCTTTATGTCGAGAGATTAAGTATTAAAAAAATACACTAATTTTAAAAACCAGGAGCAATTGCTGCTGGTTTTTTTATTTTTTAAAAACAGCTCTAAACGAAAGCCAATCCTTTTTATCGTTATAGAAACAAGACCTGTCTTGTTTTAAAGAGGGGTTGTTTTTTTTATTACCACGTATTTCCTCGAATGTTTAAGGCTGCTTTTAAAACATCTTTTTGACTAATTTGTCCTATTAATTTCCCGTTTTCTACGACAGGAAACCGTCTTCTTTTTGAGTTGATAAATTTGGAAGCAGCGTCAAAAATATTCATGTCTTTGTCAATAGTATCTACATTGGTAATCATTTTTTTAGCAACCGTATTGTCGCTATCAGAAGGCATGTTGTAATATTTACTTTCCGAAATATGCTTGATACAATCCGTTTCAGAAATGATACCAATCAATTCATTTTGATCATTGACTACAGGCCCCCCAGAAATTTTATTCGCAATTAATAAGTGAATGACATGGTCTAAGGAATCTTCAGGTTTAAAAGTGATTAATTTTTTGGTCATATAATCAGATACCAAAATTTGTACTTCCTCTTTCCCTTGAGACGCATCTCTTTTGCCTTGAAAACTTTTAATACCCATTTTAGATTGTTTTAAATTGACTTAAAGTTACTTATTTTTTGCGTTTTAAAAAATAGGTAAAAGCATAATTCTTTTATTTCTTACATTTATAAAAATTATTATTATTATGAAAAAAGGCACATCACTTTTATCCGTTTTTATAATTCTTGGCGTCCTCTTTTGGAGTTTTTCAGATTTACAACCTTCTGTTTCTAAACAGAAACAAGTAGCTCCAACAGACTTTTCTTTAGACAATGCGCTGTATCATCTCAAAAATATTTCACAAAAAACACACCATGTTGGTTCTAAAGAACATAAAAATGTGCAACAATATATTGTCGCCGAATTAGAGAAATTAGGATTAGCAACTGAAATTCAAACTCAAACCGCGGTTAATAGAAAATGGTTTGCAGCAACAACTACAGAAAATATTATTGCGAAAATAAAAGGCACTTCAAACGGGAAATCCTTATTGCTTTTAACACATTACGATTCCAACCCACATTCTTCTTTAGGTGCCAGTGATGCCGGATCTGGGGTCGTAACAATCCTGGAAGGAATTCGAGCTTTTTTAGCTAAAAACAAACCCCCTAAAAACGATATTATTATTCTTATTTCTGATGCGGAAGAACTGGGACTACTCGGTGCAAAAGCTTTTATAGAAGCCCACGAATTGGCAAAAAACATAGGCTTGGTGCTCAATTTTGAAGCCAGAGGAAGTGGTGGACCAAGCTATATGTTGCTAGAAACCAACGGTAAAAATAGTCAGTTAATGACTGAGTTTATGGCTTCAAAACCCAATTTTCCAGCGGCAAGTTCTTTAATGTATAGTGTTTATAAAATGTTGCCTAACGATACCGATTTAACAGTTTTTAGAGAAGAAGCGGACATCAATGGATTTAATTTTGCCTTCATTGGCGATCATTTTGATTACCATACAGCGCAAGACTCTTATGAACGTTTAGATAGAGAAAGTTTAGCACACCAAGCAGATTATTTTACGACTTCGATAAATTACTTTGCAGATTCTGATCTTGAAAACCTCAACTCAGAAAAAGATTTGGTATACGTCAATTTCCCTTTTGTAAAAATCATTTCCTATCCCTTTTCATGGATTTTACCCATGATAATCCTTGCAGTATTTATGTTTTTAATTTTACTTTTCTTCGGAATTTTTTGGAATGAAATTACCGTTAAAGGGATGTTGAAAGGTTTTGTTCCCTTTTTAGTATCCTTGGTTTTATGCGGTGTGGTTTCTTACGGATTTTGGAAATTGATATTGATAATGCATCCATCATATGCAGACATATTACACGGTTTTACGTACAATGGGTATTTATATATTACTACGGTTGTTCTTTTAAATATTTGGATACTTTTTAAAGTGTACCGCTATTTTACAGGCAATGCAAAAACAACCGATTTATTGGTAGCGCCAACTTTTATTTGGTTACTCATCAATGTAGTTGTTTATACAGAATTACAAGGGGCCGCTTTTTTCATTCTCCCAGTTTTTGGAGCCCTGTCCATCTTAACGGTTTCTATTTTTATGAACTTTAAAAAAACCGTAGAATCTGTTCTTTTCGTATTGATTTCTATTCCTCTTTTATACATTTTTGCTCCAATGATAAAAATGTTTCCGGTGGGCTTAGGTTTAAGTAAACTCTACATAAGCGGGCTCTTTGTGGCATTAATTTTCGGATTAATGATTGCGACGTTTCATCAAAAAGAATCCAATCATTGGTTGCAAAAACTTTCTGGGTTTTTAACAATCGTTTTCTTTGGGGTTGCCACTTATAATGCAGGGTTTTCTGTAGACAATAAAAAACCCAACAGCTTGGTCTATATTCAAAATTCGGATACAAAAACGGCTTATTTCGGAACCTACAATACCGTTTTAGACAGCTATACAAAACAAGTTTTCAATACGGAGTATACCGTAGGAAGCATTCCGTCTGCAGAAACAAAGAGCAAATACAATACGCGTTTTCAATATCATAAAAAAACAGATTTTAAAGCATTTAAAGCATCAATCATCTCCATCGAACTCGATACTATAATTAACAACAAAAGGTTTATAGAACTGGTACTTTCACCGCAGAGGGTGCTAAATAAGATCGAATTTCTTTCTGAAGGAGCCATTCGACTAGATCAATTTAAAGTAAATGATGTTTTAGTGAACAATGGAAAGACTCACAAAACAAATGGTGGTACTTTTTTAATTTATCACTTAGGAAATGAAGACAAAACGGTAACTCTTTCTTTCTCTTTAAAAAAGGGAGAAGATCTTGAAATGACCATCAATGAAATCTCTTATGACTTACTTATAAACAAGGCCTTTTCATTAACACCAAGATCTGAAGAAATGATGCCCATGCCGTTTGTTACCAATGATGCCATTATTGTCACTAAAAAATTAAAACTATAGAAGTCTTGCAAAGAAGGACTGTTAAAAATGCCCCATAAAAAAAGCATCCTAAAAATTAGGATGCTTTTTTTAATATATTGAAAAATGTATTAATCGATCTCGGAAACACGCAATGTATTTACCATTCCTTTTGCTTCTACTGGCATCGATGTTAAGTTGATCATTAAATCACCCGAGTGTACAAATCCTTTTTCTTTAGAAATTCTATTGATGTCTACTACGGTATCATCTGTACTTAGGTCTTTATCGTAATAAAAAGCTTTTACACCCCAAAGTAAATTTAACTTTCCTAAAATTCTTCTTTCTGAAGTATATGCCAATACATGAGATTTTGGCCTCCAAGCAGATATCTGAAAAGCAGTATATCCACTATTGGTTAAGGTAGAAATTGCCGTTGCATCTGTATCATTAGCCATTTGCGCTGCATGATGACAAATTGCTTTGGTAATAAAACGATTGGTTCTAATATGTGGTGGTGTTTGAGGAACTTTAATTAAAGGTGAATTTTCTACACTTTTAATAATCTCCGTCATTTTTTGAATCACTTTCACTGGAAATTTTCCAACAGAAGTTTCTCCTGAAAGCATAACAGCATCTGCACCGTCCATAATAGAATTGGCAACATCATTCACCTCTGCTCTAGTTGGCACCGGGTTGTCAATCATTGTTTCCATCATTTGCGTTGCAATAATTACTGGAATTCTTGCTTTTTTCGCTCTGCTTACCAACATTTTTTGAATTAACGGAACTTCTTGCATTGGAATTTCAACACCTAAATCTCCACGAGCAACCATTAATCCGTCACAATAAGGAATTAATGAATCAATATTTTCTACCGCTTCTGGCTTTTCTATTTTTGCAATTACTGGGACTCTATATTCTGAATGCTGATTAATTAGATCGCGTAACATTCTTAAATCTTCTGGAGTTCTTACAAAAGACAACGCAATCCAATCTACTTTTTGCTCTAGAGCAAATACAGCATCTGCCTTATCTTTTTCTGTTAATGCTGGTAAAGAAATTGCAGTGTTTGGTAAATTGACTCCTTTTTTAGACTTTAAGGGGCCTCCTACTAAAACTTTTACAACTACTTCTGTTTCTTTATTACTAGAAACTACTTCGAACATTAGTTTTCCATCATCAACTAAAATGTGTTCTCCAACTTTTACGTCTTTTGGAAAACGTTGATAGGTCATATAAGCCTTTTGCTTTGTTCCAATACATTTTTCGGTGGTAAACTTAAAGGTAGCGCCATCTTCTAAAACAACACCTTCTTCCATGACTCCAACACGTAATTTTGGCCCTTGTAAATCTCCCAAAATTGCTACATTGTAGTTGTTTTCTTCATTGATTTCTCTAATTTGCTTGATGCGTGTTTTTACATCTTCGTAATCTGCATGTGAAAAATTAATTCTAAAAACGTTTACTCCTTCTTTTGCTAGTTGATACAGCACTTCTTTTGAACTTGTTGCAGGTCCTAAAGTAGCTATTATCTTTGTTTTTTTATTGTTTGGCATTTTCTAAAATATTAAAATGTCTTTCGACTTTAATGTATTTGTTTCTATTGTGTAGGCGGTAATAACCTGATTTATACTTTTTATTTTATTGACTAATTTTTGTAGCTCTTCTAAAGGAATATCTTCCACAATTTTTATGAAAAAATCAATCTTCTTTTTTTCTGGAATTAAATAGTTTTTTATCTCTGTACTTAACAACAATCCTTCTTCTTGAACTTTATTTTCTTTTTTTTCACTATTTGCAATTAGATGCCATTCTGAGTCATGTGTTGAATTTTCATAGGTATAAATTGAAAAGGAAGCATCGCTTTTTTCGTTTTCAAAATCTAAATTAAAACTTGCTTTGTTAAAACGAACCCTTAAATAGTGATTTAATAAATACGCTAATTTGTAGTCCTCTAGGGTTGTGTGAATTCCTAACAAAGAATATTTTTCTTCACGAAAATCGTTTAAATCTAAAGCGTGTACTTGCATCGTATTGTATCATATTTAAGCCCACAATTAGCTTGCTAAATTAAGGATTGTTTCGCAATCTATGGGTAAAATCAACGAAAACGATGTCGCTAACGTTACGAATTTGTGATTTGATCCTGAAACGCAAAATAAGCTCTTTTTGAAGCTTGCTCTTCTGCTTTTTTCTTTGAAGTTGAGCGTCCTTTTGCAATTACCTCAGAATCGATGCTGATTTTTACACTAAAGTGTCTTACAGATTCATTGCCAGAATCTTCGTAAATATCAAAAGAATATCTCTTTTTCTGCTTCTGACACCATTCGATAATAAGCCCTTTATAACTTGTAATTTTCCCTTCTAATTTTTCAATATCGACATAAGGTATGATTACATTTTCATACACAAATTTTTGACAAAAATTGTATCCTTTGTCTAAATAGATCGCCCCAATTAAAGATTCAAAAATATTCCCATGAATATTATCACCAATATTCGATTTATTGATATTACTCTTTACAAATCGAATTAAATTTAGATCTTTTCCTAATTCGTTTAAATGCTCTCGACTTACAATTTTAGAGCGCATTTTTGTAAGATAGCCTTCAGAACCTTTTGGAACTTTTTTAAATAGGTACGATGAAATTACAGATCCTAAAATAGAATCTCCTAAAAACTCTAATCGTTCGTAATTTATCGGAATCCCTTTGCTATCTAATAACTGAATAGATCGGTGTGTAAATGCTTTTCTGTAGATCTTAATATCTCGTGGAGAAAAATTAAGTACTTTTTTCAATTCGTTGTAAAGCTCAATTTCTTCTTCTGAATGTGATTGAACTATTTTACGAATAAAGTTCATACGCTTATTCGTCTAGTTTTCTAAATGCTACACATGCGTTATGACCTCCAAAACCAAAAGTATTACTCATGGCTACTTTAATCTCTCTTTTTTGAGGCTTGTTTAGCGTTAAGTTTAATGCTGGATTGATATTCTCGTCAACTGGTCGTGTGATTTATTGTGGGAGGTACAATACCATGTGCTTCATGGCTAATATTGCAGCAATAGACTCTATCGCTCCAGCCGCACCCAATAAATGACCTGTCATTGATTTGGTAGAGTTAATATTGATTTCCTTGGCGTGCTCTCCAAAAACAGCTGAAATAGCTTTTAATTCGGCAACGTCTCCAAGTGGCGTAGAAGTACCATGGGTATTAATATGATCTACGTCTTCTGGTTGAATTCCAGAATTTTCTAGACAATTTTTCATTACAGCCATTACACCGATTCCTTCTGGATGTGGTGCTGTAATATGATAAGCATCGGAGGACATGCCCCCTCCTATTACCTCTGCATAAATTTTTGCGCCTCTTGCTTTGGCGTATTCATATTCTTCTAAAACAAGAGCTCCAGCTCCTTCTCCTAAAACAAAACCTTCTCTAGTAGCGTCAAAGGGTCTTGAGGCAGATTCTGGATTTTCATTTCTTGTAGATAATGCTTGCATAGCACTAAAGCCACCAACTCCTGCGATGGTAACTGCAGCTTCACTTCCCCCGGTAACAATCACGTCACAATATCCTAATCGAATATAGTTTAACGCGTCTATCATTGCATTGGCAGAAGATGCACAAGCAGAAACAGTGGTGAAGTTTGGTCCCATAAAACCATTTTTTATGGAGATATTACCTGGTGCAATATCTGCAATCATTTTTGGGATAAAAAAAGGGTTAAATCTTGGAGTTCCATCTCCAGCAGCATAGTTTAAAACTTCATTTTGAAGTGTTTCTAAGCCACCAATTCCTGCTCCCCAAATAACCCCAACTCGTAATTTATTAATGGTTTCTAAATCTAAATTCGAATCTGCAATTGCTTCGTCTGAAGCTACCATTGCATATTGCGTAAATTTATCCATTTTACGAGCATCCTTCCTGTTAATAAAATCAGTAGGATTAAAGTTTTTTACTTCACAAGCAAAACGAGTTTTGGACTTGGAAGCATCAAAATGCGTAATAGGTGCGGCTCCGCTAGCTCCGCTAACTAAAGCGTTCCAATATTCTTCAATATTATTTCCTATGGGCGTTAATGCTCCAAGTCCAGTTACAACTACTCGTTTTAATTGCATATATAAATTACTTTTTAGCTGCTTCGATATAGCTAACTGCTTGTCCTACAGTTCCAATATTTTCTGCTTGATCATCTGGAATTTGAATATCAAATTCTTTTTCGAACTCCATAATTAACTCAACAGTATCTAAAGAATCTGCTCCTAAGTCGTTTGTGAAGCTAGCTTCTGTTGTTACTTCATTATCGTCTACGCCTAATTTGTCTACGATAATAGCTTTTACTCTTGATGAAATGTCTGACATAATTGTTTGTTTTTTAAATTAAAATCGGGGACAAAAATACAATTCTTATTAGTTTTATCTAATTTTTGTTCGAAAAATCATGATTAAAAGTAAATAAAATTGTTTAATTCTACTAAAATAATCCTATTGTTAATATTTATTGCTTCTTTTGTAGTCTATAAATAGAGCTTATGAAACGTATTGTTGTTTTTGCTTCTGGTTCGGGTTCGAATGCAGAGAATATTATACAATTTTTCAATCAGTCTAGAACGGCAAGGGTTACACAGATATTGTGTAACAACAAAGATGCCAGGGTTTTTGATCGATGTGAACGGTTAAACGTACCAGCTTCATTGATAGATAAAGACGTTTTTATAAAAGACGATACGGTGCTTCATTTTCTGCAACAAGAGGCAGATTTTATCATTTTAGCAGGGTTTTTATGGAAAATTCCAGCAAAAATCGTGGCAGCATTTCCAAATAAAATCATTAACATTCATCCTGCATTGCTCCCAAAATACGGCGGCAAAGGAATGTATGGTATGCATATTCACAGGGCTGTAAAGCAACACAACGAAATAGAAACCGGAATTACAATTCATTATGTGAATGAAAATTACGACGAAGGGGCGGTTATTTTTCAAGAAAAAACAGCCGTTTCAAAAGAAGATTCTCCCGAAACGATTGCTGAAAAAATTCATTTGTTAGAACAGCGCTATTTCCCAAGAGTCATTGAAAGTGTAATCTTAGACATCAATGAGTAAAAAAAAGTTTTATGTCGTTTGGAATGGACGAAAAAAAGGAATTTATACTTCCTGGAATGTCTGCAAGAAACAAGTTGACGGTTTTGATGCCGCGCAATACAAATCTTTTGCAAGCTTAAACGAAGCCGAAATCGCTTTTTCCAAAAAGTATGAAGACTACAAAGGGAAAAACACCTCAAAATCTACATTAAGCGCTTCCGAAAAAGCAGCTATTGGATCGCCAAACTTAGAAAGTATTTCGGTAGATGCCGCCTGCTCTGGAAATCCCGGTAAAATGGAATATAGAGGGGTGCTTACACATAATAAAAAACAACTTTTTATAAAAGGACCTTACCCGAATGGAACCAATAATATTGGCGAATTTTTAGCATTGGTTCACGGAATCGCATTGTTAAAGAGTAAAAACAAAGAGTCCGTTCCTATTTATTCCGATTCTCGAACGGCAATGAGTTGGGTGAAACAAAAAAAATGTAAAACAAATCTTCATTTTGACGCTTCCAATAAAGACTTGTTAGCCCTTATTAAAAGGGCGGAGAACTGGTTGAAAGAAAACAGCTTTAAAAACCCAATTCTAAAATGGGAAACCAAAGCATGGGGAGAAATTCCTGCCGATTTTGGCAGAAAGTAAACGTTAATTTTTTCATACCTTTGAATTTATCAACCATGCTACACATACATGTCAACCCCTAGACTCCTAATCTATTCATTCATTTTACTGCTGCTTTGCATTCGTTGTAACGAAGCAACAAAGACGACAAAGCAAAACTATCTTCTTAATAAACTCTCTGAGAAAGTAACGGGCATTGACTTTAAAAATACGCTTATAGAAGATGCTGCACACAGTATTATTAATTACATCTACTTTTATAACGGAGGTGGTGTAAGTGCTGGTGACATTAACAATGACGGTTTAGTAGATCTTTATTTTGTATCAAACCAAGGTGAAAACAAGCTTTACCTCAACAAAGGAAACTTACAATTTGAAGACATTTCACAAAACGCGAATATCGATAGCGCTTCCGATTGGAATACTGGAGTGACCATGGTAGATATTAATAATGATGGTTTTTTAGATATTTACGTCTGTGCAGTTTCAGGGCTCTTAGATTTTGAAGGAAAAAATGAACTTTTCATTAATAATGGAAACAACACTTTTACAGAAAATGCTCAGGCATATGGCCTCGATTTTGCTGGATATGCTACACAAGCTTACTTTTTTGATTTTGATAAGGACGACGATTTGGATGTGTATATTGTGAATCACGCGACACACACTGTTACTTCTCACGGAAAAGCAGCATTAAGGAATAATCGAGTGCCATTGGTGGGCGATGTTTTGCTCGAAAACAACAAAGGGAAGTTTACCGATATTAGTGAAAAAGCGCAGATTTTTGGTGGAGTGAACGGATATGGATTGAGTGCCTCTATTGCCGATTTTAACAACGATGGATGGGACGATATTTATGTTTGTAATGATTTTCATGAAGATGATTACTACTACATCAACAATCAAGATGGAACCTTTAGAGAAGAATTAAAAAAATCTTTTTCTACGTTATCTCGATTTTCTATGGGGAGTGATGTTGCTGATATTAATGGAGATGGATTTCAAGATTTAATCACTTTAGACATGCTGCCCAATGACGAGCGTGTTCTAAAAGAAACGGAGGGGGATGATGCCATGTACAACATGCAAGAAAAACTAAGAAAGCAAGGGTACAAAGATCAGTACTCAAGAAATATGCTTCAAATTAATGAAAAAGGAGCCTATTTTTATGAAACAGCTTTGTTAAATAATGTGGCTGATACGGATTGGAGTTGGGCGCCACTATTTGCTGATTTCGACAATGATGGTCACCAAGATTTATTTATTAGTAACGGAATTAATAGAAGACCAAACGGCTTAGATTTTAAGAACTATATTTCAAATACCTTCAAACAAAAAAATGAAGCGGAGAGTTTAAAATGGCTTTATGAATCTATTAATGAAATGCCTTCTGGGAAAGTATCCAATGAAATTTATCGCGGAGATTCAAACCAATTCACAAAGAAAACAGGAGATTGGATGGAAGAAAAACCCGCTCTTTCCAACGGAGCCATTTATGTAGATTTGGATTTGGATGGCGATTTAGACATTGTAACCAATAACTTAAATGACTTTGCTGGAGTTTATGAAAATACAACCAATGGCAAAAAGAACTCCATTAGTCTCCGTTTCAATTATAAAAAAGGAAACAAAAATGGTATTGGTACAAAGGCAATTTTATACAACCAAGGAAAAAGTCAATTCAAACAATTATTTTCTTCAAGAGGATTTATTTCATCTATTGAACCACAAATTCATTTTGGACTGGATACAGTCTCAAAAGTAGATTCAATTGCAATTATTTGGCCAGACAATACCCTTCAAAAAATTAGAAAGTTTACCCTGAACAAAACCGTATTGGTGCGCTATGATGCTAATAATCCTTCTTATATTTATTCTGAAGAAAAAAAGAAAAACACTGTTTTTAAAGCATCTAACAGCATCTCTTTTAAACACAAGGAGGACGGTTATTACGATTTTAACAACGAAAAACTCATCCCTTATCAAGTTTCAAAACTAGGGCCTGCAGTTGCTATTGGCGATGTGGATGGAAATGGTTTTGAGGATGTGTATGTAGGAAATGGATCTGGAAATGCGGCCGAATTATACCTAAACAACGGAACTTCCTTCCAGAAAAGTTTGCAAAAACAATTTGAAAAAGATGCCGATTATGAAGACAATGACGCGGTGTTTTTTGATGTTGATAATGATGGTGATCTTGACTTATATGTTGCAACAGGAATTCATAAAACAAGAAACAGAAGGTTGGAAGTAGACCGTTTGTACCTCAACCAAAAAGGAAGCTTTATTAAATCTAGCAATCAAACCTTATTAAATCCTTTGAATACTTCCTGTGTTGCTGCTTATGATTATGACAGTGATGGAGATATAGATTTATTTATTGGTAATCTTTCAAATCCTAAAAGTTTTGGTGCCAATGTAAATGCGGCCATATTAGTTAATGATGGTACAGGAAACTTTACTGCAGATTTTAATTTTCGATTGAATGCGAAGGTTACCGATGCAACCTGGGTAGATATTAATGGTGATGCTCAAAAAGATTTATTAGTTGCAACAGAATGGGGAACTCCTCAGGTTTTTATTAATAAAAGCGGAAAATTATCCTTGGTAGAAATTCCTAAAAACTTAGCCGGTTTGTGGCAATCGATCACTGCTTTTGATATTGACAAGGATGGTGACAAAGATATTTTGTTAGGGAATTGGGGGTTGAATACAAAGTTTAACGCCACCGTAGAAAATCCGCTACGATTGTATTATGGTGATTTCGATGCCAATAATAAACAAGAAACCGTTCTCACCTATTCTAAAAAAGGAAAAGAATATCCTGTAAATTCAAAAAATGAATTAGCGGTACAAATGAATCGTATTAGCACCCAATTTGTAACTCACAAAAACTACGCGTTAAAAACAGTCGTGGAAGTGTTAACGCAAGATGCTATAAACAAAGCCAAAAAATTTACAGTGAACACCCTCGCGTCTGGCTATCTAGAAAATAACAAGGGCGCTTTTACCGTCTTTAAACAGTTTCCTAAAGAATTGCAGGTAGCTCCAATTACAAACTTTAATAAGCTGCACTTTAAGAATGAGGATGCGCTTATTATTTCTGGAAATTCACTAAGTGTAAACACCTATCATGGAGGATATACTTCATTAAAAGGAATTTTATTGAACTCCATTTCGGAATATCAATTTGTATCCAATTTCGGAATTACGCCTTTTAACAAACAAGTGAAATCGATAAAAGTAGTCGAAATGAAAAATGAAAAAAGACTTTTGGTGGTTTCGAATAATGATTCATTACGATCGTATTCTTTTGAGAAATAGCGCCGTTTCATTGCAGATGCTTTACATCAACTCTTTTGTCTCTTTACTAAAGGTTTCGTCACTGTAGTGATATTCAAAAGCCGTGCGTTTGAAACCTATTTCAAGATCCTGAATAATCAATACCTGAAGACAGGATTCACTTATTTCTTTGAAATAAATACTATACTCAGAAGGAAGGGTTCGAATAAGAATCTTATTATTAGTATCTAATACTACTTTCTTTTTAGACTTTTTGAAGGATTTTTTATTAGCGCTATCTTTCCATGTAAAAAGTCCTAAATAGGTGATTTTATCAACAGTCTCTCGCTCAAAAAAATCAAGCCATTTCACCATTAAATCAGAAAGAAATCCAGGAAAATTTTTAGCATCTCCCATACATTTCTTTTATGTTATAAATTTCTAAATATATCTTGTCTGTCAATGAATTTTTTTTAATAATTCAAAGCAAAACTAATCCTTTTTTAACAAAAAATAGACCATGATTAGCCCATGTGGAGGGTTATTAAAAATAATAAATCATTGATTTAGAGTATCTAATATTTATAAAAATAAAAAAAGCCAAAAACGATACTCGTTTTTGGCTTTTTTTATTGTTCCAACAAAAGTTAAAAGATTTAATTGTAAAATTAAATCGATGCTTTCATTAACTCTCTGTTCATTCTTGCAATGTTGTCTAAAGAAATTCCTTTGGGGCACTCTACCTCACATGCACCGGTATTGGTACAGTTTCCAAAACCTTCTAAATCCATTTGCGCTACCATGTTTTTCACACGATCTGCCGCTTCGACTTGTCCTTGTGGTAACAACGCGTATTGCGATACTTTTGCCCCTACAAATAACATGGCAGAAGAGTTTTTACACGTAGCCACACAAGCACCACAACCAATACAAGTTGCTGCATCCATTGCCTCATCTGCTGCGTGTTTAGCGATTGGAATTGAGTTTGCATCTTGCGTATTTCCTGAAGTATTTACAGAAATGTAACCTCCTGAATGTTGAATTCTATCAAATGCCGAACGGTCTACTACTAAATCTTTAATAACTGGAAAAGAAGCAGCTCTAAAAGGCTCTATGGTAATGGTATCTCCATCTTTAAACATACGCATGTGCAATTGACATGTTGTTACGCCTCTGTCTGGTCCATGTGCCTCTCCGTTGATATACATCGAACACATTCCACAAATTCCTTCTCT
Source organism: uncultured Polaribacter sp. (assembly GCA_943787375.1). GTDB lineage: Bacteria > Bacteroidota > Bacteroidia > Flavobacteriales > Flavobacteriaceae > Polaribacter. Next base: position 347,545 of record CALSME010000002.1, on the reverse strand, counting down.
ACAGTCATGATCAAAAGCAACAGGCTCTTCCCCTGCATTTACCAACTGCTCGTTCAACACGTCCATCATTTCTAAAAAAGACATGTGCTCTGAAATCTCAGTCACTTTATAATCCACCATTTGACCCTTTGAGTTTGAGTCTTTTTGTCTCCAAATTTTAAGTGTTAAATTCATAATAAAAGGTATTAGTTTATTAGCGAATAGAGAAAAGCATCATGCTTTTTCTTCTAATTTAGAAATCAAAGCATTTAACATTTTGCTAACTTCGATAATTAAACTCTCTATTGTTTTGCTAGTATTACTATATTTTAATTCTTTAGTTATTAATAATTGTGTTTCTAATTCAAATAAAGAGCCTCTTGAGATTCTTAAAAACTGAATATAATTTTTTCTAGACATTCTTCCCCATCCCTCAGCAATATTAGATGGCACTGAAACAGCGCATCTTCTCATTTGACTTATTAGCCCGAATTTCTCCTCATCGGGGAACGTTTTCGTTTCCTCATATATTAAAGTGACTAATTGCATTGATTTTTGCCAAACAATTAACTCTTTATATGATTTTATTCCACTCACACTTTCCTCTTTTCGCTAATACCTCTTTGCGTTTCGCTATTTATAAGAACGCTCTTTAACTTCTATATTCTCGTACACCAATGCTTCTTTATGTAAAACAGCATCTTTTGGTTCTCCTTTATATTCCCAAGCAGAAACAAATTGAAATTCTTTCATTCGCTTTGCTTCTCCGTCTTCAGTTTGGTGTTCTTCTCTAAAGTGTCCTCCTGCAGATTCTTCTCTCACTAAAGCATCTTTTGCAAACAATTCTCCCAATTCTAAGAAATCTGCTACTCTACCCGCTTTCGCTAATTGTTCGTTATATTCTGTTGCTGTTCCAGGAACAATAACATTTTTCCAGAAGTCTTTTCTTAGAGCAGAAATTTCTTCAATCGCTTCTTCTAAACCTTCTTTATTTCTAGACATTCCACACTTATCCCACATGATTTTTCCTAATTTCTTGTGGTAATAGTCTACAGAATGAGTTCCTTTATTATTCACAAAGAATTCAATTCTTTCAGAAACTTCTTTTTCTGCTGCATCAAATTCTGGAGTGTCTGTTGCTATTTTTCCAGTACGGATATCGTCTGATAAATAATCTCCAATTGTATATGGCAATACAAAATAACCATCGGCCAAACCTTGCATTAGTGCAGAAGCACCCAATCTGTTTGCTCCGTGATCAGAGAAATTTGCTTCTCCAATTGCATAACATCCAGGAATGGTCGTCATCAAATTATAATCAACCCAAACTCCACCCATGGTATAGTGCACCGCTGGATAAATCATCATTGGGGTTTCATATGGATTCTCGTCGACAATTTTCTCATACATCTGAAATAAGTTTCCATATTTCGCACGTACAATTTCTTGTCCTAATTCTTTAATTTTTGCTGCAGATGGATTTGAGATATTTTGAATTTTCGCTTGTTCTGTACCATAACGTTCAAAGGATGCTGCAAAATCTAAATACACTGCTTCTCCTGTTGCATTTACACCGTAACCTGCATCACAACGCTCTTTTGCGGCTCTAGAAGCTACATCGCGCGGCACCAAGTTTCCAAAAGCAGGATAGCGTCTTTCTAAATAATAATCTCTTTGGTCTTCTGTTAGTTGTGTCGGTTTTAATTTTCCTTCACGAATGGCTGTAACATCTTCTAAGTTCTTAGGAACCCAAATACGTCCATCATTTCGTAAAGACTCTGACATCAACGTTAATTTCGACTGATAATCTCCAGAACGTGGAATACATGTTGGGTGAATCTGTGTATAACAAGGATTTGCAAAATACGCTCCTTTTTTATGCACTTTCCATCCTGCAGTTACATTAGAACCCATGGCATTGGTAGATAAGAAATAAACATTTCCATACCCTCCAGAAGCAATCACCACTGCATGTGCAGCATGACGTTCAATTTCTCCGGTTACTAAGTTACGTGCTATAATTCCTCTTGCTTTTCCGTCAACAACAACTACATCTAACATTTCATGGCGATTGAACATTTCAATCTTACCACGCGCAATTTGACGGTTCATTGCAGAATAAGCGCCTAATAATAATTGCTGTCCTGTTTGTCCTTTGGCGTAAAAAGTTCTAGAAACTAAAACTCCTCCAAAAGATCGGTTGTCCAAAAGACCTCCATAATCACGTGCGAAAGGAACTCCTTGCGCCACACATTGATCGATAATGTTCGCAGAAACTTCTGCCAATCTGTATACGTTGGATTCACGAGAACGGTAATCGCCCCCTTTTACAGTGTCATAAAACAATCTGTAGGTAGAATCTCCATCTCCTTGGTAGTTTTTCGCAGCATTAATACCTCCCTGTGCCGCAATAGAATGCGCTCTACGTGGAGAATCTTGATAGGCAAATGATTTTACATTGTATCCTAATTCTGCTAAAGTTGCAGAAGCAGAACCTCCTGCCAATCCTGTACCCACAACAATCACATCAATATGACGTTTGTTCGCAGGGTTTACCAAGTTAATATGATTTTTATAATCTGTCCATTTATCTTTCAATGGACCTTGTGGTACTTTTGAATCTAAAGCCATACTATTATGCGATTAATGGTTGAAGTGATGATACAATGCAATAAAAATAAATCCTGCTGGAATTATAATTGAATATGCTTTTCCAATACTTTGTGCTGCTTTCTTTCTTCCTACAGTACCTCCCATAGATTGAAAAGCAGAAGTGAAACCGTGTGCTAAATGCAATCCTAAAAAGACAAATGCAACAACATAAGCGCCTACTCTAATTGGGTTCCCAAATTTGTGAACCAATTCTTCATGATACCGATATCCATCGACACCTTCTAGCATTCCAGACCAATCGCCTTGAATAAATTTTGTGTTGATTTCTGGAAACCAAAAATCAATAAAATGCAAAACGATAAACGCCAAAATTGTAATTCCGCTATAAATCATATTTCTACTAAACCAAGTAGAATTTGCAGCGCCATTGTTCTTGGCATACGAAACGCCGTTTGCTTTGCTGTTTTTTAGCTCTAGAATGAAACCCATTACAAAGTGAAAAACAACTGCAAAAATTAAAACAGGTTGTAATGCAAATTGAACTACTGGATTTGACCCCATAAAATGAGAAACCTCATTAAAATTTTCTGGACTAAAAACCGATAGAATATTAATTGCTAAATGCTGAAGTAGGAAGAACATTAAGAAGAACGCAGAAAGCGCCATTGCTACTTTTCTTCCAATTGAAGATTTAAAAAATCCACTCATTGTATAAATAGTTATAAATTTAAGGCGCAAAAATACACCGAAACAACTCGCAAAGCAAAGAAATTACATCGTTTTCGCCCGTATTTAGATTTATTTTAAATAATTTTAATTTGAAGCCTAGCAGCTGCATGAATTACTTCACCTCAAATGCACGCGCTTCATCACCAATTTTTACAACATATTTTCCTTTTGGTAGGTAGAAAACACCATTTTTAGCCGCTTTTAAAGCATCTCCTTTAGGGTTTTTCTTCTCAAAAGTTCTTTTCCCTTTTTTAGAAAAAGACACATCAAAAGTTACTTCATTGTACCCTTTGTCTGCCAAAACTGTCATCGTATTTACTTTAACCGCATCTTTAAAAACTGTAACATTCATTTCTTGGGTTGAATTTGAATAAAAAGGAATCTTCAATTCAGGTGTATTCGCTTTTCTCCACGGACTCCAAGAACGTCCCCAGGAAGTATTTTTTCGAATATTTTTAATTGCAAAAATATGTGTCTTTTTTGCCAAAACATCCTCCGTCATTTTTTGCAAAGGAGCAATGTCTGCTTTGTACAAACTACGTCCATGTGTTCCTATTATTAAATGTTTTGCTGTGGGTTGAATCACCAAATCATGCACTGCAACATTGGGTATGTTTTTACGAAACACTTCCCAAGACGCACCAGAATTCAAAGAAACATACACCCCGTTATCTGTTCCTACATACAAGAGTTTTTCGTTTGCTGGGTCTTCCTTTACAACATTTACAGCGGATGCTGGAATGCCTGCAGCAATGCTTTTCCACGTTTGTCCATAATCATCAGAAACATATACGTAAGAAGTAAAATCGTCAAAACGATACCCGTTTAAAGTAACATATACCCGTTCTTTTTTGTGTGTTGAAGCAATGACTCTTGACACCCATAAATTTTTTGGTAAATCATTCGAAATTCGTGTCCAGCTTCCTCCACCATTTTTAGTAACATGAATGTATCCATCATCGGAACCCACATAAATGACTCCAAATTGAAAAGGACTTTCAGAAATTGACGTCAACGTTCCATAGGCTACATTTCCTTTCTTTCCTCCCGTAGTTAAATCGGCCGAAATGGTTTCCCAAGTAGTTCCTTTGTTTAGAGAGCGATGCAATTTGTTGCCTCCTAGATATAAAATATCTTGGTTGTGTCTTGATAAATGAATGGGGGTTTGCCAATTAAACCGGTAAGGTGTTTCTCCTAAGGTGTGTTTTGGTTGAATGTAAGTTCTCTTTCCCGTTGCTCTGTTAATGCGGTAATAGTTTCCAAATTGATATCCTGTATAGACAATGTTCGGGTTTCGATCGTCTACTTGCACTTGCATTCCATCTCCGCCCATAATAGATTCATAGGGGTTTTTACCGGTTTGTTTCCAGCCTTTATTCATTTTTGCAGTGTTTGAAGCAACCCAAACACCATTATCTTGCAAGCCTCCATAAACATGATAGTTTTTCTGATTGTCTGCATACACCGAATAAAATTGCCCCACAGCAGGATCGTTTAGCTTTGTCCAGTTTTTACCATCGTCATAAGAAAGATTCAATCCGCCATCATTTCCATTTAAAAGATGCCCAGATTTGTTTGGGTTTACCCACAGTGCTTGATGATCTGAATGCACGTTTTCTTTGCTAATTGATGTAAATGTTTTTCCGCCATCTTTCGATTTTATAATAGGAACTCCCATTACATAAATACCGTTTTCATCTTGTAGATCTACTCGTATCTCTCCAAAATAATATCCATAAGAACTATACACACCCTCCAAGAAGTTTTCATGTGTTTTCTTCCAAGACTTCCCGCCATTGGTTGTTTTAAAAACCTCTGCACCAATTACTTGTGTATCAAACAACATCGAATTGGCATCTTCTAAATAACGTGCCAAATCGATCGGTTTTACAGTTCCAACACGCAGCATTTGTTTTACGTTTTCGGCGCGGTATTTTTCTTGAAAGCCGTTATTTTTTAGATAAGTATTCAGCTTTTTATCGGTTAATTGTAAAAAATCACTTGAAGACATGCTTTTAAAATCTTCTTTTGTTAAATCGTCTGAGGGTTTTTTATCTTTATTTTTTGGTCTTCTAAATTGACTGTCGTGCAAAGCATATACGGTATTTTCATTAAAAACGGCCAAACCTATTCTACCCACACCATTTCCTGTTGGAAAACCACTTTTATCTGCAATCTTTGTCCATGAGCTTCCAGCATCCATACTTTTATAAATGGCCGAATTACTTCCGTCACCGTCAAAATTCCATGCTGTACGCGCTCTTTCCCATGAGGCAGCATACATCACATTAAAATTCTCTGGCGCTGCCGCAACGTCTATAATACCTGTTTCATTATTTATAAACAATGACTTTGTCCAAGTTGCTCCTCCATCTGTTGTTTTAAACACCCCTCTTTCTTCGTTGGAAGAATATAAATGGCCAATAACTCCTACTATAACTTCATTGGCATTCTTTGGGTTGATTAAAATTCTACTGATATGATGCGCATCTGGCAAACCAACATTGCTCCACGTTTTTCCTTGGTCGGTAGATTTTAAAATTCCGATTCCAGCATAACTAGATCGGGAAGAATTTTTCTCTCCAGTTCCTACCCATAGTGTTCCAGAATTCCAGTCGACAGCAATGTCTCCTACATTTTGCGTGGGAGCATTATCAAGCACTGGCGTAAAAGTGGTTCCATTATTATTGGTATACCACAACCCCCCTGAAGCATACCCTACATAAAACTCTGTGCTATTCTCTGGATTTACAGCAACATCTGCCACACGTCCACTCATGACTGTTGGCCCCATGCTAACGAAGTTTACATTTTTAACCAACGAATTGTTTGCCAGTGTTGTTTTTTGAAGCAAAGCTTCTTGAATAAGCGCAGCATCTGTGGCTTGTTGTGCAAAAAAACTTACTGAAAAAAGAAATAAAATAACTTGAAAAACAGCTTTCATATGAGTTGAGATTTAGTTTGAAGTGATGAAATTACTACTTGTAAATTCAATGGCAAAAGAATTCACCTAAAAAGCCCTCTAAATCTTTGCAAACCCTCAACTTAAAAGAATGTATCTTTGTCCTCAGAAACCGCTACATAAAGTGTGCTTCTTAAATAATTTCTATGACATTTTCAGATTTAGGTTTGTCTTCAGCATTGGTAAAAGCCGTTGAAGAGAAAGGGTATACCAAACCGTCTCCCATACAAGAAAAAGCAATTCCACATATTTTAAAAGGAAAAGATATTTTAGCTTCTGCGCAAACAGGAACTGGAAAAACAGCAGGATTTACCTTGCCTGTTTTACAGTATTTATCAGAAACTAAACACCCAAAATACAGACCTTTGCGTGCGTTGGTGTTAACACCAACAAGAGAACTCGCTGCACAGGTACATGACAATGTGCGAGAATACAGTAAGTATGTAAACATTAAATCGACGGTTATTTTTGGTGGCGTAAACGCAAAACCACAAATAGCTACCTTGAAAAATGGGGTTGATATTTTGGTGGCAACTCCCGGAAGACTGTTGGATTTACATGATCGAAAAGCGCTCTCTTTTAAACGTGTAGAGGTATTAATTTTAGACGAAGCAGATAGAATGTTGGACATGGGTTTTGTAAGAGACATCAACAAAATCATTCGTTTTATGCCAGAAAAGCGTCAAAACTTAATGTTTTCTGCTACTTTTTCAAACGATATTAAAAAACTCGCTGCTGGTATTTTAAGAAATCCTGTTTCTGTAGAAACGGCGCCTCAAAATTCAACAGCAAAAAAAGTAACCCACAAGGTTTATAAAGTGGATAAAAAAAGGAAAACCGAGTTTACTATTAAATTAATTAAAGACAACAACTGGACGCAGGTGTTGGTTTTTACAAGAACCAAACATGGTGCAAACAAATTGACTGAAAAGCTAATAAAAGCCGGCATTTCTGCTGCTGCAATTCACGGAAATAAAAGCCAAGGAGCCAGAACAAAAGCGCTTCGAAATTTTAAAGACAATACCATTAAGATTTTAGTAGCTACCGACATTGCTGCGCGTGGTTTAGACATTCCATTATTGCCACATGTCATTAATTTTGAATTGCCAAACGTTCCTGAAGATTATGTACATCGAATTGGAAGAACAGGAAGAGCTGGTGCTGCTGGAGAGGCAATCTCTTTGGTTTGTAGTGAAGAAATTGAATACCAAAACGAGATTGAAAAATTATTAAAAGAGAAATTGAACTCTACGATCGTAGCAGGTTTCGAACCAACAGATACAGCACCTCCAAAAAGAGCAGCTACGCAAAGTAAAGGCTCTTTTGGAAAGAAGACTTCAAATGCCTCAAACCAAAAGAATAAACCATCTAAAAACAGGCCTTCAAGAAAAAAGTATTCTAAAAAATAACAAAGACATGGATTTTATCCATACTGCTGTTATTAAGTTTCTCTATTTTTTTTAGAGAAAAATCTACTAAAAGAGAAAACACAACATCTTGAAAACTAAGCTCCTCGGAGGCAGAGCCTCGGGGAATTCTATCGATTAAAAACTTAAAGTCTAGACATAATAAAAGCATTTGCATGCCCTACTGAGTTTATATGCGATACTATTTTACCTTCTGCATCCAATAAAAAATAAGTGGGTGTTCCATAAATAGCATATGATTTTACTATTTCTGATTTCCAACCCTTAAAGTCATTCACCATTTGCCAAGGTGCATTTTTATAGGCTTGTTCATACACTGTTTTATCTGTGTCTAAACTTATATAAACCACTTCTACATTTTTTTCTGCTTTCCAAGTGTCATAATATTTTAACATTTCTACAGCTTCTGTTTTACATGCAGCACAGTCACTTACTCCAAAAACCAACAATACAGGCTGCTGATAATCGCTTAATTTTTTATCTGCAAATTGTATATTTGGTGCTTTATTTCCTATTTTAAGCGAACCATACTTTTCTAAACGCTTTATTACATTGAGTTCTAATGTTTTTCTATGATTGGTTAGCAGTTCAACAGCCAAATATTTGGATGCTTTATATAAACTTCGTTCCTCTAAATAAATAAACAATTCTTTAGACACCTTATTCAACAATTCTTTGTTGTCTTTTAAATTATAAATAAGCGCCTTGCTGCTTAAGTTCATTTCTACTGCATTCTCCTCTAAACTTTTATAGTTTTCCAACATAAAATAATGTGCTTCAATAAACTCTTTAAGTACCCCACTCGTTTTCCAATTTGCATGGTTAAAATCTGTATTCCTAAACAAAGCAATACTTGCTGGTATGCGTTCTGTTTCGGTTCTAATAATAGTAGGCATTTCTTGTATAAACTTTCTATACGGAATAAACCATCGTAAATAACTATCAGTAGCTAAACCGTTTACTAGTTTTTGAGCTGTTTCTTTGATGCGTTGTAACTCTTTTTGGATTATTTTTTTTACTTTTTTTTGTTCAGTAAATTGTTTATCCATGTTGTACAACTTGTCTAAATATTTCCAAGCATTTAATGCATTGGTTCTATAACCTTGCCCTATTGCATACTTAAAAAATGTTGCATTTTCGGTTGCATTAAACTGCAAACTATCGATTTCTGTAATATGTGTACCTTGTATTGTAACGAAAGGCTCTTTACCAAGCAAAAGCACCAAACTATTCTTATCTTGGCTTTTTAACAATGCCATGCCTTTGTATTCTTTTGGGTAATGGAGTGTAAAGTTTCCGAGACTGTCGACAACAGTTGTTGCCAGATCTTTGGTTTCGTAATAATCAAATCCTTGGAAGGTAAATTCTTGACCTGCATGATGTTTTAAATTTCCCGAAATGGCTTGTGCATTTGTTTGTTTGAGTGTTAGTATTGTAATGAATACTAAACATAAATACTTCATAATTTTTTATTTTAATGTTCTTATGATCTCAACAATTAACCGTATCACAAAAACTGTTCTCCTTAATGCTACGTACTGAAAAGCCGTTTGCAATTTTTTATATACTTAATGGTTACTTTGTAAGGGTTTATGTGTTGTACAAACCACATTGTATTTTGGTTATAGGCTTTATAAAACATGCCCTCTTTAAAAAGATACAACTTATTAGGTTGTGCTGCTAAATTAATTTTTTCTTGCACTGTCATTCGTAAAATAAATAAAACGTAAAACGGAATTTAAAAAATTGTTACGTTTAAAGGGTGCAAAACCCAAAGGTTTTACTCCTTAATGCAACGTACTGAAAAGCCGTAAGAACGATCGTAACCGAACATGTTAACATTACTACTACTGAAGGCTTAGGGTACTCGCGGTAGTGCCATTAATGGTACTAGTCCAATAGAAGCCTCTGACACCTACCTCATAAAGTGCACCAGTATAGTAGCGGCGGCTACCAGCAACCGGTAACTTTAGCTCAGAATTATAAGCACCAGCTGCATTATTGGTTGGAAACAACAAACGTTCTGCATTTAATTCTGTTTCTGTAGGCACTCTATATCCTGTAGGGCAAGGGTCGTTCGCCGTTTTAGGAACTCCCCAACGTGTATTATCTTGGGTACTTAACCAATCAAAAGGCGTTGTTCCGCTGGTAATAAAGTTTGCTCCTTCACTACCACTAGCCACAGGGCCTGCTACTACTGTAGAATTTCTTTTTTCATGCCCATCTGTGGTTCTCCCCCATTGGTACAAATCTCCGTAAGCAGCAGCATCTGTAGACGAAGTTGCTTCATGTAATGCTCCCAAATTTTTATTCATCCATGTTTCTCCACTAGAAGAAATTGCTACATAAGGCACAGAAGAACCTGTTATTTGTTCCCAAGCACCTCCTGTAAAAACATACATCCCTTTGACAGCACAGTCCGAACAATACACCATTAAGCCTTCTACTGGAGAAACAATAACATTTATTTGGGCTTCTGTTAATCTTGGAGGTAAAAGTCCTTGTGTGGTAGAAGTAAGATCTAAAACAGCAGAAGCTTCTGGTGTCGAAGTTCCAATACCAATTTGTGCAAAACTCATTGTTGTTGCAGCGATAAAAGCTACACTTAATACTAATTTTTTCATTTTTTTGTTTTTTTAAATAATTTTATGCCATTTTAAACCTGTTGCAATTGCAGGTATTTTGTTGTTTAATCGTGCATTTGTTTAATTAAATGGAAATAGCTGCTGTTTTTTAAAGAAAGGATAAAACGTCTTCTTTCTTTAAAAAGATACAACTTATTAGGTTGTGCTGCTAAATTAATTTTTTCTTGCACTGTCATTCGTAAAATAAATAAAACGTAAAACGGTATTTAAAAATTGGCTACCCCGTAGGGTAGCCAATGTAAGTTTAAAGGGTGCTTACTCCTTAATGCAACGTACTGAAAAGCCGTAAGCATGATAGTTATTGGCTATGTGACATTATTACTACTATTCTCGAAGAAGAGGTAACGCTTGTAAGCGTCATTGACATAGTACTAGACCAATAGTAGCCAGTGGTACCTACATTATCAAGTGCACCAGTACTGTAGCTGCGGTAACCAGCAACCGGTAACTTTAGCTCAGAATTATAAGCACCAGCAGCATTATTGGTTGGAAACAACAAACGTTCTGCATTTAATTCTGTTTCTGTAGGCACTCTATATCCTGTAGGGCAAGGGTCGTTCGCCGTTTTAGGAGCGCCCCAACGTGTATCATCTATGCTACTTAACCAAGCAGGTGATCCGGTAATAAAGTTTGCTCCTTCACTACCACTAGCCACAGGGCCTGCTGCTGTTGTAGAATTTCTTTTTTCATGCCCATCTGTGGTTCTCCCCCATTGGTACAAATCTCCATAAGAAGCAGCATCTGCAGACGAAGTTGCTACACGTAATGCTCCCAAATTTTTATTCATCCATATTTCTCCACTAGAAGAAATTACCTCTTGCGTTGCTAGATCTTGTCCTGCTAATTGTTCCCAAGCACTTCCTGTAAAAACATACATCCCTTTGGCAACACAGTCCGAACAATACACCATTAAGCCTTCTACTGGAGAAGTAACAGCATTCATTTGGGCTTCTGTTAATCTTGGAGGTAAAAGTCCTTGTGTGGTAGAAGTAAGATCTAAAACGGCAGAAGCTTCTGGTGTCGTAGTTCCAATACCAACTTGTGCAAAACTCATTGTTGTTGCAGCTATAAAAGCTACACTTAGTACTAATTTTTTCATTTTTTTGTTTTTTAAATAATTTTATGCCATTTTAAACCTGTTGGCAATTGCAGGTATTTTGTTGTTTAATCGTGTATTTGTTTAATTAAATGGAAATAGCTGCTGTTTTTTAAAGAAAGGATAAAACGTCTTCTTTCTTTAAAAAGATATAACTTATTAGGTTGCGCTGCTAAATTAATTTTTTCCTGCACTGTCATTCGTAAAATAAATAAAACGTAAAACGGTATTTAAAAAATTGTTACGTTTAAAGGGTGCAAAACCCAAAGGTTTTACTCCTTAATGCAACGTACTGAATAACCGTTCGAACGCACGCGACTGCTCATGCCATTACTATTACTACTCCAAGAATAGCTTACGCGCGTAAATGCCACTAATGGTACTAGTCCAATAGTGGCCGAAGGTACCTACCTCATAAAGTTCATCAAGACTGTGGTGGCGGTAACCAGCAACTGGTAACTTTAGCTCAGAATTATAAGCACCAGCTGCATTATTGGTTGAAAACAACAAACGTTCTGCATTTAATTCTGTTTCTGTAGGCACTCTATATCCTGTAGGGCAAGGGTCGTTCGCCGTTTTAGTAGCTCCCCAACGTGTATTATCTTGGGTACTTAACCAATCATAAGGCGTTGTTCCGTTGAGAATAAAGTTCGCTCCTTCACTACCACTAGCCACAGGGCCTGCTACTGCTGTAGAATTTCTTTTTTCATGCCCATCTGTGGTTCTCCCCCATTGGTACAAATCTCCGTAAGCAGCAGCATCTGTAGACGAAGTTGCTTCATGTAATGCTCCCAAATTTTTAGTCATCCATGTTTCTCCACTAGAAGAAATTTCTGCATAAGACACAGAAGAACCTGTTATTTGTTCCCAAGCACTTCCTGTAAAAACATACATCCCTTTGACAGCACAGTCCGAACAATACACCATTAAGCCTTCTACTGGAGAAGTAACACCATTTATTTGGGCTTCTGTTAATCTTGGAGGTAAAAGTCCTTGTGTGGTAGAAGTAACATCTAAAACAGCAGAAGCTTCTGGTGTCGAAGTTCCAATACCAATTTGTGCAAAACTCATTGTTGTTGCAGTTATAAAAGCTACACTTAATAATAATTTTTTCATTTTTTTGTTTTTAAAATAATTTTATGCCATTTTAAACCTGTTGGCAATTGCAGGTATTCTGTTGTTTAATCGTGTATTTGTTTAAGTATTTAAACGTTTTATTTTTTTATCGTTTCAATTTACGAACCTAGACAGCTACTCTTATTTTTTATCATTCTCTTTAATTCGTTTTTTCTTTTCTTGAATATCACTGTGTATTTGTAGAATTTTATAAATTCCTACAATAATGGCAATAATCGCGGTCTTGTATATGAAAAATAGCGGATTTTAAGCACTGACTTTTCGATTTATAATTGACCTTAATTTGTTCATTTTCTTTCGATTAAGCGATTAAACCGCTATTTTTTATATACCTTGTTAGCAGTTGTTTTTTCTCCAATTCCAATGAATAATATACCTGTTTTACCAAGCCTTTTGCTCCAATAATTTGTAGTCAATTCGTTTAGGTATTCAGAAACATTTCTACTTATATCACTCTTTGGTAAAAAATTTAGTATTCGATTTATCCAGTCATTTTGTTCTCTAAATCCATCCAACACTCCTATTTTACCATTCTTTTTAAGAAGTTTTATAGATTTTCTCATTGACGCTTTCCAATCTGGAATAACCGAAAAAGCTAATTCGGCAATAACAAAATCAAATTCGATTTTTTCTCCCATTTGGCTTTCAATCAATTCACTGTTTATCAATTCTGCATTAGCATTAATTAACTCAATATTTGTCCACTTATTTTTTTTGATCTTATTATTGGCGATTTCAAGCATTTTTGGAGAGCTGTCAATTCCGACAATTCTACCTTCTTTCCTTATTCTCTTCAAAATAGGCTGAAAACTTATTCCTGTTCCGCAAGCAACAAGTAAAACACTATCCCCTTTTTTCAGTTCAAGTTTTTCAAACAATTCATTTCTTTCGTTACGATAAATTCGTTCCGTAAAGAAGTCATAAAATCCTGATATTTTGTCGTACCATTTCATCTTTTTCGTTCTGCTTTTAAATAACTACTAACTAAGAAGATATGCAACCATTTATCTAAACGATCTACAAAAGAGATTGTAGTTATTGGTGTTATAAATAAATAATCTGTATCAACAAAAATGAAATCATTTTTATTGATGACTAAAAAATTACAAAGTTAAAGGTGGTCTTTTGTTTAATTAAATGGAAATAGCTGCTGTTTTTAAAGAAAGGATAAAACGTCTTCTTTCTTTAAAAAACCAGTATTAAGTAAATTTTTATTTTCTAAAAATTTATCCAAATTAAACCATTCTAGGAGGCGGAGAAATTGGTGGGTTTTGGTGAATTTTTACCAAATTAGAGAGATATGCCCAAGATTGTTTAAAATCTAAAGAAGAGATATCTCTGTGTGAATTTTCTTTTTTATTATCATCTAATAAAACAGGAACGATGTATTCTACCTGAACCAATGTAAAAGGATCATTCCCTTTTTTAATAGTTGTTGGTGTTATTAAATACCGCTTAGAGAACAGATCTATACTTGCTTCTGACGTAAAAGATATTTCCCCATTTACAATAAGTGGTTTTTGTAAACGTAACGTTCCTTTTTTTACAGTAAAATTATTATTTACAATGAGCTTACTTTTTAAGGTGAAATTATCTGCATTGTCTACGATAATGTTTGGAACAACGATACCGCTAGTTAAAGTTAGTGTTTGATTTTGATTTCCTGTAAATTTTATTTTACCAAGACCTTCTACAGAGGAATTTATTGCAATTTTAGCATCGCCGATAGTAATTTTACTTTCTGTACCCAACAGCACAAAAGTTGTATTTTCTTTTATTATAAACTGAGCTTGTATTTCAGGACTAGACAGACAACAGAAAAACAGAAAAACAAGCATTCCTAAAACGCTCTTTTTTCTGTAAGTTTTTATCCTATTGTAAAGTTTTGCAATCATAATTAAGTGCAAAGTTAAGAAAAAAATGGTTTCACAAAAATTTTTTTTAACAAAAGTTAATAATTGATACTCGCAGTCCTTTCGATAGCGCGACTATAATAACCAAAAAAAACCTAAATACATTTTCTTAGGATTTCTCCCTACGCTCGAAATGATTGTAACGATTTAAATGATAAAAGAATTGTATTTTTGTTTATGAACACAATTACACGAAGTTTCCATAACAAGCATTTCATCCCTAAAAGAGAGACTATATGGACGCTAAATAATCTGTACTAAACTTATTGAAGTACGACCAATACTTAAAAAAATTATTAAAAAAAATAAAGATTGGAAAAATTAAAAAAAATTCTTTTCAATTCCTTAATTTTCAATATTTTTAATACATACACATGAAATACCAGAAAATAGACACACAACTTTTTGTTAAAAATCGTAAAAACTTTGCTTCCTTAATGAAGGAGAATAGCTTGGCTATTTTTAATTCGAATGATATCTATCCGATTAGCGCAGACAGTACCATGCCCTTTGAACAACATAGAGACCTCTTTTATTTGAGTGGCGTAGACCAAGAAGAAAGTGTGTTAATGCTGTTTCCAGATTGCCCCAATGAAAACTTACGAGAAGTCCTTTTTCTAACGGAAACCAACGAACACATTGCGGTTTGGGAAGGAGAAAAACTAACCAAAGAAGCGGCGTTTAAAACGGCTGGGGTTCAAACGGTGTTTTGGCTGCAAGATCTAGAGAAGGTCCTCTTTGAAATGGCTTCGTACTGCGATACTTTTTACATTAATACCAACGAACATTACAGAGCCAATGTAGCGACTGAAACCCGTGAAGACCGTTTTACAAAATGGTTGTTGGCAAAATATCCTGCACACAGTGTTGCCAAAAGCAATCCTATTTTACAGCGCTTGCGTGCCGTTAAAGATCCGATTGAATTGGATTTAATGCAGCAAGCTTCTAATATTACCGAAAAAGGTTTTAGAAGGATTCTAAATTTTGTGAAACCCGGTGTTTGGGAATATGAAATTGAAGCAGAATTGATTCATGAATTCATAAAAAATCGCTCTAAAGGCTTCGCTTACACGCCCATAATTGCCAGCGGAAACAATGCCAATGTATTGCACTATATCGAAAACAATCAGCAATGTAAAGCAGGCGATTTAATCTTGTTTGATATTGCGGCAGAATATGCCAATTATAAAAGTGATTTGTCAAGAACGGTTCCGGTTTCTGGAAAATTTTCTGAAAGACAAAAAGCAGTATACAACGCAGTAAACCATGTAAAAAAAGAGGCAACAAAACTCTTAACGCCAGGAACGATTTGGAAAGATTACCATATTGAAGTTGGCGGAATTATGACGGCAGAATTACTGAAATTAGGTTTGCTCGACAAAGCAGATGTTCAGAATGAGGATAAAAATTGGCCTGCATATAAAAAGTATTTCATGCACGGTACCAGCCATCATATTGGATTGGACACGCACGATTATGGATTGCTTCACAAACCGATGGAAGCCAATATGGTCTTTACAGTAGAACCTGGAATCTACATTCCTAAAGAAGGTTTTGGAATTCGTTTGGAAGATGATGTGGTGGTTCAAGAAAACGGAGCCCCTTTTAATCTAATGGGAAATATTCCTATTGAAGCAGATGAAATTGAAGATCTTATGAATGCTTAATATAAAAAGCGAGTTGAAAGACTCGTTTTTTTTATCCCAAAGAATTGATAAATTGAATGCTGCGGGTGTTAAACATTTCTGGCTGTTCTACATTCACCACATGCCCACAATTGTCTACCACATAAAGGGAAGAACTGCTGTGTTTGGAAACAATGTTTTTTATAGAAGGTAAAAACAAATGGTCTTCTGCACCCATCACATAAAAAGTAGGAATTTTAATGTCTTTGGCTCTAAAAAGTCTTAATAGTGGATTGATTTCTGAAGTCAACTTAAACCAACGAATAAATTCTTTTTGGTATAATTTCTTCGCTTCGTTGACAAACAATAATCTCGATTTTTTGTGATTTTTCTTTGGCATAATAATAAATGCAAAGAGTTTGTATAATAGCATATAGGGCACCACAGATTTAAAAAGATTGCCCACTTTCATTAACACTTGCGAGCGGAAATTCATTTTTATAATTGCCCCTCCCATGATCATGCTCTGAACCATTGCTGGTTTTTTTTCTGCCAAGTTTCGAATCAAAATTGTTCCTAAAGAAATGCCAATAAAATGCGATTTCTTTATTTTTAAATGCGAAAGAACCTCCACAATATCGTCGGTTATCGAATCGAAAGTATATTTTGGATTGAAGGTATCTTTTAAGGTGGGTTTGCTGTCTCCGTGTCCTCGCAAATCGAGAATTAACACGTTAAAATGCTTTTTAAAAGCACGCACTTGTTTGAACCATAT
This sequence comes from uncultured Polaribacter sp., assembly GCA_943787375.1. GTDB lineage: Bacteria > Bacteroidota > Bacteroidia > Flavobacteriales > Flavobacteriaceae > Polaribacter. The sequence goes on along the minus strand of CALSME010000002.1, from coordinate 330,644 downwards.
AGAGCTACTACCGCCAGCTCCATGAACAAAGGTCACCCAATTTTTGGAGGAGGTATGTGGATATGCGTAATAGTTTAACAAAAGCTGTGTTTTAATAATGGTCAAAAATAACCTATTTATATTTTATAACAACAAAAACTCTTTTTTAACGTGCATTTAATTGGAGGCCTTGGTTTTAAAAACAGGAACATTCAACCCAACAAAAACCAAAAAAGCTGGAAGCACCCATCCTAAACTGACGTTTGCCAATGGAATGAAATTTTTTAGCCCTACTAAATATGCACGCGGAATTACAAAGCCTAAAAAATCGGGGATGCTGAACAAAAAGGTGATCAATACCACGCCTCTAAATACTTTTTTGGAAGCCAATTTGTCTGGAAGTACATTCAAAACAATCAATACAATGGTAATGGGATATAAAAACATCAAGGCAGGCACGGCCAATGTAATGATAAAACCTACTTGATAACTTCCTACCAAGACACCAATGGCAGCTGCTATTGCTGCCGTAATGAAGTAGGCTTTTTTAGAATTTTTACAGATTCCACTGATGTAATCTGCGGTTCCCGTAACAATTCCAACCGCGGTTGTAAAACACGCCAATGCCACCAAAACACTTAAAAACTGAGTACCAAAATTGCCCAACGTTTGGGTGCTCAATCCTGATAAAACGGCAGTTCTTGTGGTGCCTTCTGCAAAAGTAGGACCCAATAAAGCACCGCTTAAAATCAAGCCGCCATAAATAAGAAGCAAGCCGATTCCGGCAATAAAACCAGCTTTTCGAAGCAAGTTTCTTTTGGCATCAAAAGTAGTGTGACTGCTATAATTTAATGAAATAATAATGACCGCGCCCACCACCACGCCGCCAATGGCATCAAAGGTTTGATAGCCCTCTATAATTCCGTCTACAAAAGGGGTTGCAAAAGTGGAAGCTTGCAGGGTTCCAGAAGTGGTAAAAACAGCAATTCCGATAATGATCAACAGGATGAAAACAATAATCGGTGTTAGAAACTTCCCGATTAATCCAATGACTCGGGTTCGGTTTACGGCAAAAATAAAAACCAGAACAAAATACACGATGCTTGTATAAATGGGTGCGGTGTCAAAAAAGGGTTGCACGGTCATTTCATGGGTAACTGCGGCAGTTCTTGGAGAGGGAATTGCAACGGCAATGATATAAATAAGAAAACAATACACACTGCTAAATCGTGGGGACACTTTCTTCCCAAAATCGTACAAAGTACCTTGTAATTTTGCATGTGCAAAAATGGCCAAAATAGGAATGGTAACAGCTGTTAGCACAAAACCCGACACCACAATCCACCAATCTACTCCCGATTTTAACCCGAGAGTGGGGGGTAATATTAAATTTCCTGCGCCAAAAAAAAGTGAGAAAAGAGCAAAACCAGCAATCCAAATTTCTTTTGTTTTATTCATTTTTTGGTTGATTTTTATTCTTGAAATATACATATTTTTGTAAGATGCAAAAATCGGTCACTTTTAAAAAAGCAGGCATTTCTTTTTCGGATGTCGGAAAAGGAACTGCTGTGGTTCTCTTACATGGTTTTTTAGAAAACACAAGCATGTGGAAAGACGTGATTCCGCAACTTTCGAAACGAAATCGAGTCATTGCCATTGATTTACTAGGCCATGGAAAATCTGACTGTTTGGGCTATGTGCACAGCATGGAGCTGTTTGCAGAAAGTATTGCAGCCGTTTTAAAACAGGTGCGCATTCGAAAATGTGTGGTCATTGGGCATTCGTTGGGCGGTTATGTAGCCTTGGCTTTTGCAGAGAAATACCCACAGAAAATAAAAGGAATCTGCCTAATGAACGCTACGTCGATTGAAGATGATGCTGAGCGAAAAACACTACGACTCCGTGCCAACAAAATGATTCAAAAAAACTTTGAGAACATGGTACGCATGTCTTTTACCAACTTGTTTGGTGAAAAAAGTCGAAGTCTTTTTAAAGCCGAAATGAAAGCGGCTTTGCAAGAAGCCTTAAAAACACCCATACAAGGCTATATTGCTGGACAGGAAGGGATGCGAATTCGCCCCAACCGAACAGCGGTTTTGACTGAAAACAACTTTAAAAAATTGATTATTATCGGCGAAAAAGATCCTGTTTTGGATCTTGAAACTTCTTTAAACGAAGCAAAAACAACCAACTCGGAAGTGGTTGTTTTTCCAGAAGGGCATATGAGCCATATTGAAAACGCGCCAGCACTCACCCTTGCTTTGACTTCCTTTGTAAAACGTTGTTGAAAAACAATTTACTTCAAAAATTTCTTAGTTTTTCTACACTTCTAAGACAGTTATACCAAATAACGCCCAGTTATTCTCATATACGCCCAGTTGTTTATTGACATCCTTCTTTTTAAATTTTTTGCAACTACTTACATATGTTTACAATGGTTTAAAGGTTTAATTATTTGACCATTTAATAAAAAAATTATTATCCCGATAATAGTAATGGATAAAGAACCTTTTAGTAAACATATAACCTGTTGCCAGTAATTACTCACTCAAACTCTGAATAAAACCAAAATTAAATTTAATGACCAAGAAACTACTAACCTTTTTAATTATTATCCTAATAACCAAAAACACATTCTCACAAAATAATCATTTTGAAATTGCCAAAAAAAACTACGAAAAATCTATTGAATTTGAATCTAAGAATATTGACAGTTCTTTTTCTTATATAAAAAAAGCTTATACTTTATTAAAAACAAAAGACACAATAAGCTCAACATTTACTGATATTCTTAACCAGTATGGAAGAGTGTATTTTCATAAAAAAGAATATACTAAATCTTATAACTATTTTAATCGTTGTTATAATATTTCTAAGTTTTCAGGTAAAGAGATTGATGCTTATAAAGTAAAAGTAAATATGGCATTATGCCAAAGACAGCTTAATAATTCTAAAAAGGCACTGGAAGATTTATTTGAAGTTATTAGTTATTTTGAAGAAAAAGACAAAACCAATATTAATTTAGGGAAAACTTACGTCAATGTAGCAGATCTGTATTTATTAAATAAACACCATAAACGTGCAGAAACCTATTATCAAAAATCGCAATCCTTTTTTAAAGACAAAAAAAATATTTATACACAACTTCAAGGAAATCGTATCGCAAATTTTAATGCGTATAATACAAACAAATCTTTAGAAATTATTAATGAAATAGAAAAAACTATAAAGTTAGATAGTATGCCTGTATATGTAAGTGCACCAGTATACAACAGTATGGCTCAAACTATGGTTAAAACTGGTGACTATAAAAAAGGATTAGCGTATACTTTAAAATGCTTAGCAGTCAAGAAAAAGGGGGGTCTCAAAATTGGTCTTGCCATACAATACAATAACATTGGCGACATATATATAAAAGATGAAGATTACTCATCAGCAATTATATATTTAGATTCTGCATTACAAAATGCTGCTACACATAGACAAAAATTTCAAATTTTAAAAAATCTTCAAAAGGCACACAAAGGCAATAATGATTTTAAAAAATCTTTAGAGTATTCAAATGCTTATATTTCTTTAAAAGATAGTTTAAATGAAGTTTTAACTCAAAAAAAAATTGTAGAATTAGGTATAAAATACGAAACAAAAGAAAAAGAAAGATTTATAGACAAATTAGAAAACTTATCGATAGTCTATAAAATTTTAATTCTTTTTATACTAGTATTCGGCGTTTTCATATCCCGTAATTTATTTTTAAAAAATAAAACTATAAAGACCGAATTTGATTTATTACAAAAAGAGCTAAATATTTTTAAGGAAGAAAAATCAAAAAAAGAACTAATAATAAATAACGAAATAATTCAATTAAAGAGTAAAGCCATTTTAAACAGTACGGATATTTTATATATAAAATCAGATGGTCATTATGTTGAGTATTTTATTGACAATAAAACCAATCCAGAAATTGATAGAAACTCATTAAATGAAGTTTTAAAAACACTTCCTTCAAATTCCTTTATTAGAATACATAAATCATTTATTGTAAATATTTATCGTATTAAAATTATTAACTCTACAAAAGTAATGCTCGATAATGGTGTTTGGATAAATTTATCGAGAACATACAAACAACAACTTAAAGATATTCTACACAAGGAAGATTAGTTTTTCAAAAACATATATTTATTCCTGTCAGTTGCGTATAGTTTTATGTCATTCACGACAAAAATTATATTTAGACGCTTTGTTTTCATTGATTTGTTCTGGTTTAATTAAAACAGAACAAAATGAAAACAAAAATATTATTATTCCTATTAATAACAATTGGAGCAATTAGTCTCTCTTTTTCACAAAATGTAGACGGTTACAAATACCACGAAACAAGTAATGGAGTTTCACTTTACTATAAACAACACGATTATGGTGTTACTTTTCGTGCAGTAAATAAAAGAAACAAATACGTTTATGTAAAAATATTCAATGTGGTTAGCAAATGGACAGATGGTAGAACAAGACAAAAAGACGTAAACATAGGTTTTGTAGGTGCAGGAAAAGCGTCAAACGGTGGTGGTCTAAATTTAGACAATTACGCCAAAATTAAATCTTGGAGATTTGATAGTTGGAAATGGTCTGAAAAGGCATTTGGCTATTAAAATTTTAAAAATCAACTTTAAACCAAAAATTATGAAATCTAAAATATTCTTTGTCCTCTTTTTAGCATTTAGTCTTACCAAAGCATTCGCACAAAAATCTGCTACTATAAAAGTAACCCATTTTCCAGGAAATACTTTAGTAAATGGGCAGTCAAAATTTGTAGCCCCTAATTATATTAGAGTATCTACAACAAACCTTAACTGTTTTCCCTTTTTAGATGTTGCTGTTTATGTAAAAGCATCTGGAGATAAAGATAAACCTTATAGATATAAGGTTGGAATAACAAATAACTCGCCTTTCGTAGTTAATGTTACTTGCTCAAAATGGGGTTTTGGAAATGGAGGTCGTTCTGGTATAAAATCAGGTGCTACATATAGTCCTAGCGGTAACTTAAGTGATGAAAGAGGTCTTTCAATAACAATTTCTGATGTAGACTTTGATTTCTCTGAAAATGAACAACAAAGATATGGAGTGTCAACCTTATCAGAAAAATTAAATTGTAATGAAACCCCTAATTCATACTTAGCGAAAATACAAGCTAAAAACAAAAAGAAAGAAAAAATTAAAAAATTACAAGAAGAAATACGTTCTTTAGGAAATAGGGAAGCTGAATTAACCCACAAATTAGCATTATTAAAAGATTTAAAAGACTTAGATACAAATAGCAATTACGATAGCCGTATTTCTGCTGTTGAAGAAAAGCTAGAAAGAATAAAAGAAGAAAGAACCCAAAAAAATGAAGAAATAAGTGCGTTAAAAGAACAAATAAATACTTTAGGCAATAGTAAAGAAGACTTAGAAGAAAAAAAACAGCTTTATAAAAAATTAGATACTATTGATGAAGAAAATAATTATGATAACGAAATTTCTAAAATAGAAGAGGAAATTGAAACCATAAATAAAGAGGAAAAAGAAGTAGAAGAAAAGAAAAAACAGGGTAAAGATTCCGAAAAAGAAAAAAATAAAGAAGACACTAACGAAGAATCTTTAGAAAGTGAAGAAGAAAAAGCAGAAAAGCTAAAGGAGGAGGAAGCTGAAAAAGAACGCAATAAAGTACGAGAAAAACAAGAAGCAGAAGAACGGGAACGTGAAAGGCAAGCAAGAATCCAAGAGAAAGTAAAAGATTATAAAAATAAAGTAAAAGATGCAAATAAAAGAAACCAACAATTAGCATCTGCTTCTGCTGCTTCATCAGCAAGTTTTTTATATGTTGTAGGAGGTTTTATATACTCAAATATGGGTAGTAATTCAGGAGATATTTACGGAGAGGGTTTTAATAATTTTCACTTTGGCTTAGACTTTGGGTACTCTTTGAATACCACACCACTTGTCTTTAATTCGAACATGGAGGATATTGACGAATCTACAGGAAATGTTTTTAATGTTGAAAAATTTATCCCATCTCAATCTATAACTGTAGATTTAGGATTAAAAATGCTAATGGCTGCTGAAGGTCAAAATTATCGAGCTGAGGGTTATGTAGGTATTAAAGGAGGGTTTTCTCCTATTTTTGATTCTTTTAGGTCAGATTTGTATTATGGTTTTGAAGCTAATGGAGGAGTATCTTGGATAAAAGCTGTTTTAGGTTTAGAATGGGGTAATAAAAGCTATTCTAAATCCAATATTTTGGATTCACAGGAAATAGGTAATGCGAAGAGTTCTTTTGGATCAAAAAAATTAAAATATGGACTAAAGTTTAGTTGGTATGGTAATACTGATTACGCAAGACATCATTTAAGTTTTGGGCTAATTAAAGAACAGATAATTAGTCTTGGAGATAATATATATATAGAGGATTTAGATGATAATTTAAGAGCTGGAAGTTCTTGGATTGGCGAATCATCTTTAGAAACGTATAATGATAAATATGCTGATTTATCTACGTATACTGGTTATTTTTTAAAGTGGGTTCATGACCATCATAGTACACTAACAATTGAAGTCTATCCAAAGTACCCAAGAACAGGTGAAATTACTGTTAATCAATTTGATCCAGACGATTTTTCAAATCAGGGAAGTTTATTTTTTAATATTGGTTTCACAAGAAACCTTGATTGGTTCACTTTTAAGAAATAATTTAAATTCATTTGATTATTTTTTTATAATGAAAATTATGGAGTTACTACTGGCAACACGGTAAAAACCCCCTCCACAAAGTCTCCCCAATTCGCCGAGAATGATAGCAGCTCAAAGTCAGGCTCTTTTGCGCAGTTGGTGTAAAAGATTCTCTAAAAAACAAAACCCACAAATTAAAAATTTGCGGGTTTTTTGTGTCTCTTTGTTATCTGTTTTTATGCTTCCTCTTTCATAGAGTTCCACCCTTGTGCTTTTAGCTCAATTTCTTGACTGGCTCTGGTTACCAAGTTCAATCCTTGGTTTTCTTCCGTAATGTGTCCAATAATAGAAAAATTTGGATTTCCTTTTATTTTATCAAAATCGGCAATGGGCACCGTAAAAAGCAATTCATAATCTTCACCGCCACTTAAAGCGACCATGGTCGAATCCAATTCAAACTCTTCACAAGCAGATATTACTTGAGGATCTAAAGGCAATTTCTCTTCGTAAATTTTACAGCCCATCTTACTCTGCGAACAAATGTGCATGATTTCCGAAGAAAGACCGTCAGAAATATCAATCATTGCCGTTGGTTTTACGTCCAATTCTTTCAACCAACCCGCAACATCTTTTCGAGCTTCCGGTTTTAATTGTCGTTCAATTAAATACGTATAATTATCTAAGTCTGGCTGATTCTTTGGATCTACCGCAAACACTCGCTTTTCTCTTTCTAACACTTGCAATCCTAAATAAGCAGCTCCTAAATCTCCAGTAACTACAATTAAGTCGGTTGCTTTTGCGCCATGTCTGTACACAATATCTTCTGCTTTTGCAGTTCCAATGGCCGTTACAGAAATTAGAATTCCTTTGGTAGAAGAGGTCGTGTCTCCACCCACTAAATCTACCTGATAGGTATCACAAGCCAACTGGATTCCTGCATACAATTCTTCAATTGCTTCCAATGGAAAACGATTAGAAACTGCAATCGAAACCGTAATCTGAGTGGCTTTCCCATTCATCGCGTACACATCCGATAGGTTGACCATGACCGCCTTATAACCTAGATGCTTTAATGGCATGTAGCTCAAATCAAAATGCACTCCTTCAATCAGTAAATCGGTTGTAACTAAGGTTTCATCTTGATTGGAAATCACCGCAGCATCATCGCCAACAGCATATTTTGTAGTGGCATTCTTAACCGTAAAATATTGTGTAATATGATTGATTAAACCAAACTCTCCAAGCTCAGCCAATGACGTTTTTTGTGGATTTTTATCTTCTAACATGCCGCAAAGATAAAAACATTCAGAAGAACACACCTACTTACTTTAACATTGTTACTTGGTGAAATGGAAAGAATTATGGTACTTTTGTTTTCCAATGCTTTTTTCTTTTAAGTAAAATATAAATGCCCTAAGGTACGTTTTGTATAAAGGTGCCTTGAAAAAAGGTGTTTATTTCATCAAAATAAACGAGACGATTATCAAAAAAATTATTTTTAACCAATCATTAACCCCATGTATAAAAAAGCGCTATTTATATCTTTAACCCTCTTAATTGGCTGTACCAAAAAAGATGTTTTTGAGGAAGAGATTCCCTTTAGTGGAGAGCCTTTAGAAAAATGCATCAATGGTTTTGCAGGCGAGTATCCTTGTAATGACTACGATTTATTAGCACACATTTCTTTAACCGATTTAAACCTTTCTACTGATGGAAATGATTGTTGGGGTTGGACAGATCCGCTAACCAACAACGAATATGCTTTAATGGGTTCAAATAAAACACTCACCTTTATTGATATTACAGATCCAATAAGTCCTAAAATAATGGGTTTTTTAGACACACAAACCGTTTCAAGTCCTTGGAGAGACGTAAAAGTTTTTAACAACTATGCCTATGTTGTCAGTGAAGCAGCAGGACATGGTATGCAAGTTTTTGATTTAACGCGATTGCGAGATGTTGTAGATGCACCAGAAACTTTTTCAAACGATGCTTTTTATTCAGGATTTGGAAAAGCACACAATATTGTCATCAATGAAGACAGTGGTTTTGCCTATGCAGTTGGAACCAGTAGCTTTTCTGGCGGTCCTCATTTTGTAGATATAAACGACCCACTAAACCCCGTTGCAGCAGGTGGATTTTCTGGCGGAGGGTATTCTCATGATGCGCAAGTGGTTACTTATAAGGGCCCAGACACAGACTATACAGACAAAGAAATTTTAATTGGTAGTAACGCAAACCAAGTTGTTATTGTCGATGTTACCGATAAATCGGCACCCATAACAATTTCAACAGTTACCTATCAAAACATTGGATACACCCATCAAGGCTGGTTTACAGAAGACCAACAATACTTCATTTTAGGAGATGAATTGGATGAACGTGATTTTGGAGGAAATACAAGAACAATTGTTTTCGATTTTACCGATTTGGACAACCCTATTTATCATACAGAATACATTGGACCAACAGCCGCAATAGATCATAATGGCTACACAAAAGGAACTACTTATTTTCAGGCAAATTATACCGCTGGAGTGCGAATGATCGATCTCAGCAATATCGCTGCTAAAAACTTTACTGAAATTGGGTCTTTCGACACCTATCCAGAAAATGATTTAGCAAGCTTTAGAGGTACCTGGAATGTATACCCTTATTTCCCAAGTGGCAATATTATTATCAGTGATATCAATCGTGGGTTCTTTATTATCAGAAAAAGTGGCAGCTAAAATCAATCCCTAAAAATGAAACCATTTTACTTTTTTGTGAGTTGTCTTATGCTCTTGAATTGTTCGAAAGAGGAACCACTTTCTTTTCCTATTTCAGGGGGTTCTTTGGGGGAAATTACGGCGATAAAAAACTATGGAGGTTCTAAAAATGATGTTGCCAATGCGGTCGTAAAAACACAAGATGGAGGAGCTGCAGTTTTAGGATATACGCAAAGCATCAATGGAGATATTTCGGATAAAACTGGGGAAAATTTTGATTTTTGGATATTGAAATTAGATGCAGAAAACAACATCCAATGGAGTAAAACCTTTGGTGGATCGGAAGATGATCGCGGAAATGATATCTTACAAACCAAGGATGGTGGTTTTGCCGTTTTAGGCTACAGTACAAGCTCCGACCAAGACGTTCCAGGAAATGCGGGTTCACAAGATTTTTGGATGATAAAACTAGATGCAAACGGCGCAATTTCTTGGAGTAAAACCTTTGGATATTTAGGAGCGGACTTCGGCACGACCGTATTACAAACTTCCGACAATAGCTATTTAATCACTGGTGTTTTAGACGTTACGGCATCAGGAGGGCAAGGGAATTCAAGAAATGTGCAAAGACATGCCGGAGGTGATATTTGGGCGATAAAACTAAGCGAAAACGGCGACTTGCAATGGAGTAAATATTTTGGTGGCTCTTTTACAGACGCTCCTTTTGGGATTGTCGAAACGGAAGATCAGAACTTTATAATCGCTGGTTCATCAGACAGTGCCGATGTAGACATTTCAAACAACAACGGGTCGTATGATTTTTGGGTGCTTAAAATAACTTCCAATGGAAGCTTGCTTTGGGAACGTAGTTTTGGAGGGTCAGAAATTGATGAAGCAAGAGCGATTACAACGACCAATGACGGAAATTTTATCATTGTTGGCGACACCAGAAGCAGAGATAAAGACGTTTCAAATAATAATGGTGCTGCGGATGTCTGGATCCTAAAAATGAATCCGGACGGGAACTTAATTTGGGAAAAAACAATTGGTGGAACCAGCTTTGATGTTGCCCGTTCCGTTGCTAAAACACAAGACAATGGTTTTATTATTTCGGGAAGTTCAAGAAGCTTGGACAACAGTTTCACAAATCAAGGACAAAATGATGCCCTGCTTTTAAAAATAGATTCCGAAGGGAATCTCGTTTGGAAGCAAACCATTGGTGGAAACGAAATTGATTTTTTTTACGATGCAGTTCAACTCAACAACGCGAGCATTATTGCAGTAGGAGAAACCAATAGCTCTAATGGAGACTTAACGGAAAACAAAGGGTTTTCTGATGCTTTAATTATAAAAACAAACTAGTATGAGAGTGCTATTATTCCTCCTTAGCGGACTATTAACATGGAGTGCTTGCAGTTCTCCCGAGAAAGTGCAAAGCGCAAGTGTAGCCGTCCGATTTTCCCACAATTGGGAGAACACGCCAGTGAGCTCCACAGATTTTAATACCATAAAATTCACCAATGAAAACGGGGAGATGCTCAGTATCGAAAGATTGAGGTATTTGGTTTCAAATGTAATTTTAACAAGTGCGAACAATGAAACTTACGAACTTTCACCCTATCAATTAGTAAACCTTGGCGAAGAAGAAGTAACAATAGAAAGCAACGAGGTACCTATAGGAGACTACAAACTCTCCTTTGTTTTTGGTTTTAATGATGCCGAAAATATCGATGGTAGTTACCCAGATTTAAATACCGCTTCGTTTAACGTGCCTGGAATGCTCGGAGGGGGGTATCATTTTATGCAATTTGACGGAAAATACGTTGATCAAAATCTAGCACCAGCAGGATTTAATTACCATGTCATTAGAGCCGTTAACATAGAAAATCCAAACAACTTGGTCTTTCAAGATACTTCTATTAAAGTATCTTTGGGAGTCGTTACCATTACGGCAACTACTGATATTGAAATAAAAATGAACATTGCAGAATGGTTTAAAAACCCAAACACATGGGATTTAAACACACTTAATACCGTTTTAATGCCAAATTTTGATGCACAAATTTTAATGCATCAAAATGGAAAATCGGTGTTTAGTTTGGGTGCAGTACACCAATAAAATAAAGGAAGGCTATTTCTAAAAATTAAAAAAACAATGAAAAACAGCTGTATTTTTCTACTTGCTATTTTTCTTTTGATGCAATGCACTTCAAAAGATACAACAGTATACACCCCTGTACCTTATGATTTAGAAATCCCAAGACTCTTTGCCGACAAGTTAATTGCCCCTGTAATTCCCGCAAACAATCCTCTTACAGAAGAAGGGGTTGCCTTAGGAAAGAAATTGTTTTTTGACAAAAAACTTTCTGGAAACAACACACAATCCTGTGCTACCTGCCACAGTCCACAAAAATCATTTACCAATAACCGACAATTTAGTGAAGGAATTCAAGGGATTTTAGGAACCAGAAATTCGATGCCCTTATTTAATTTAGCATGGAATTTTGACGAACGCTTCGCTTGGGACGGCAAAGAATTAAGTTTGGAAAGACAGGCCTTAGAACCTGTAAAAAACCCAATAGAAATGCATGCTAATTGGGAAACTGTCGCAGAAAAACTACAAGCAAGTCCTGAATATCCAGATTTATTTTTACAAGCCTTTGGAAGTTCGGAAATCGATTCTGTTTTAATCACAAGAGCGCTTGCTCAGTTTGAAAGAACCTTGATTTCTGGAAACTCAAAATTTGATCGATATTTGAATGGAGAAACTACGCTAACACCCCAAGAGTCTGCTGGATTTAATGTTTTTATGGACGAAGCCAAAGGAGATTGCTTCCATTGCCATGGAAGTGATAACAATCCTCTTTGGACAGACAATAAGTTTCACAACAATGGTTTGGATAGCAACTTTTCAGACCTGGGGTTGGGCGCTGTAACCGGAGATACAAACGATAATGGGAAGTTTAGATCTCCATCACTGCGAAATTTGAGATTTACAGCACCCTACATGCATGATGGTCGTTTTGCAACTTTAGACGAAGTCATCCAGCATTATTCGGAAGGCCTGCAACCCTCTGCAACCATTGATCCTTTGATGAAAAAAGTGAATCAAGGTGGTGTGGGTTTGTCCCTGCAAGAAAAAGCAAATTTAAAAGCCTTTTTATTATCCCTTAGTGATCCTGATTTTATCAACAACCCCGCCTTTAGAGAGTAATCAAAAAAACCAATAGTCGTATTGTTCTTGTTAATGAAAGTTGCCTTCTTTTTGAGACATATATTGTATATTTGCACACAATTTAGATTTAATCTATTTAAAATTATGATAAAAGTTTCAGACACAGCAAAGAAGAAAGTCGTACAGTTAATGACGGATGATGGCTTCGACGCTAGCAACGACTTTGTAAGAGTTGGTGTAAAAAGCGGAGGTTGCTCTGGTTTGTCTTACGATTTAACTTTTGATAACAAAAGAAAAGAAAACGATAAAGTTTTTGAAGAGAACGATGTGAAAATTATCGTTGACAAAAAAAGTTTTTTATATTTAGTGGGAACTACTTTAGAATATTCTGGAGGTTTAAATGGAAAAGGATTTGTTTTTAACAACCCGAATGCCAATAGAACTTGTGGATGTGGAGAAAGTTTTTCGCTTTAAAAATTAGAAAAAGATGTCAAAATATACAGAAGAACAGTTAGAACAAGAATTAAAAACCCAAGAGTACAAATATGGTTTTTATACAGATATAGAAAGTGAAACTTTTGCAAAAGGGTTAAACGAAGATGTTGTAATCGCAATTTCTAAGAAGAAAAACGAACCCCAATGGATGACCGATTGGCGTCTAGAAGCTTTTAGAGTTTGGAAAAAAATGGAAGAACCAGAATGGGCAAATGTGCATTATGAGAAACCAAAATTTCAGGACATTGCATACTACTCTGCTCCAAAAGAAAAACCAAAATTAAATTCTTTAGATGAGGTTGATCCAGAATTATTAGACACTTTTAAGCGTTTAGGAATTTCTTTAGATGAACAAAAAAAATTAGCGAATGTTGCCGTAGATATTGTAATGGATTCGGTTTCTGTTGCCACTACATTTAAGAAAACATTGGGTGAAAAAGGGATTATTTTCATGCCTATTTCAGAAGCAATTCAAGAACATCCAGAATTGGTACGTAAATATTTAGGAACCGTTGTGCCAACAACAGATAACTTTTATGCAGCACTAAATTCGGCAGTTTTTTCTGATGGATCTTTCTGCTACATTCCAAAGGGCGTTCGATGTCCAATGGAATTGTCAACCTATTTTAGAATAAACGAAGGTGGAACCGGACAGTTTGAAAGAACTTTAGTGGTTGCCGATAAAGGAAGTTATGTTTCGTATTTAGAAGGCTGTACGGCTCCAAGTAGAGATGAAAATCAATTGCATGCAGCAGTTGTAGAACTCATTGCTATGGACGATGCCGAAATTAAATATTCTACCGTCCAAAACTGGTATCCTGGAAACAAAGAAGGTAAGGGGGGAGTTTACAACTTTGTAACCAAAAGAGGTTTGTGTGAAAACAATGCAAAAATTTCTTGGACACAAGTAGAAACAGGTTCTGCTGTAACTTGGAAATATCCTTCTTGTATTTTAAAAGGAAATAATTCTGTTGGTGAGTTTTACTCAATTGCAGTTACCAATAATTATCAGCAAGCAGATACTGGAACAAAGATGATTCATCTTGGTAAAAACACAAAATCAACAATTATTTCGAAAGGAATCTCTGCAGGACATTCTCAAAATAGTTATCGCGGTTTGGTGCAAATTGGAGCAAGAGCAGAAAATGCGCGTAACTTCTCACAATGTGATTCTTTGTTAATGGGAAATTTATGTGGCGCGCACACATTTCCATATATCGAAGTAAAAAATAAAACGGCACAAGTAGAACATGAAGCAACGACCAGTAAAATTGGAGAAGAGCAACTTTTCTATTGCAACCAACGTGGAATTGATACTGAAAAAGCAATTGCATTAATCGTGAACGGATTTAGTAAGGAAGTTTTAAATAAATTACCCATGGAGTTTGCGGTAGAAGCGCAAAAATTACTGGAAATTTCTTTAGAAGGTTCCGTAGGATAAGAGAACTCCGAATTCGTGGTTCTAAAATAGAAAAATATTAAAAAGAAAACGCCTGTAGTTGAAGGCATATAGAAGACAACCATGTTAAAAATAGAAAATTTACACGCAAGTATCGAAGATAAATCAATCTTAAAAGGATTGAGTTTAGAAGTAAAAGCAGGTGAAGTTCACGCAATTATGGGTCCAAATGGTGCAGGAAAAAGCACCTTGGCAAACATTATTGCTGGAAAAGAAGAGTATGAAGTTACTGAAGGAAACATTCAATTAAACGGAGAAGATATTGGAGAACTTGCTCCTGAGGAAAGAGCACACAATGGTGTCTTTCTATCTTTTCAATATCCTGTAGAAATTCCTGGAGTTTCTGTAACCAACTTTATCAAAACGGCCATAAACGAAACAAGAAAGGCAAAAGGTTTGGAAGACATGCCGGCAAAAGATATGTTGAAAATGATTCGTGAGAAATCAGAATTACTCGAAATAGACCGTAAATTTTTATCTCGTTCTTTAAACGAAGGTTTTTCTGGAGGAGAGAAAAAAAGAAACGAAATCTTTCAAATGGCAATGTTAGCACCAAAATTAGCCATCTTAGATGAAACCGATTCTGGATTGGATATTGATGCGTTGCGAATTGTTGCAAACGGCGTAAACAAACTAAAATCGAAAGACAATGCGGTCATCGTAATTACGCATTACCAACGTTTGTTAGATTACATCGTTCCCGATTTTGTACATGTTTTACATGATGGAAAAATTGTAAAATCTGGGGATGCTTCCTTAGCTTTAGAATTAGAAGCAAAAGGGTATGATTGGATTAAGCAAGAATTGGTTTAAATTTGTTTACAATGTTTAAGGTTTCAGGTTTTGGCTACTATTAGGAAATTCGAAGATTTAGAAATATGGCAACTTGCGAGACAACTATCTCAACAAGTTCTCTTTATTTCTAAAAACACGGAACTGAAAAATGATTACCGTTTTAAAGATCAAATAAAAGCTTCATCTGGTTCTGTTATGGGCAATATTGCTGAAGGATTTGAAAGAGATGGAAACCTAGAATTTAGACAATATTTATCAATCGCTAAAGGTTCTGTTGGAGAAGTCCGTTCTCAATGTTATCGCCTTTTTGATTCAGAATATATTGCTGAAGAAAAAATGGTCGAACTTGTTACTGAATGTGAACAGATAAGCAAACGAATAGCGAACTTTATTAGTTATTTAAATAAAAAAGATTTTAAAGGAAATAAGTTTAAGTAATGGAAAACGTGAAACAAAAAACTTAAAACCTGAAACTCAAGTAAAAAATGGAATTAAAAGATAAATTAGTATCCTCATATGTAGCTTTTGAAAATCGAGTAGAAACCGATTCAGAGGTTCACGAAATTCGTTCTAAAGCACTTCAAAACTTTGAAGCACTAGGGTTTCCTACTAAAAAATTAGAAGCTTGGAAATACACTTCTTTAAACGCTGTTTTAAAGCAAGACTATAGTTTGTTTCCAAACAAAGAAAACAACATTCAATTAGCAGATGTAAAAAAGTATTTTATTCATGATATCGATGCGTATAAGCTAGTGTTTATCGATGGAAAATACAGTTCTTTTTTGTCGGAAACTACGCACGATACTTTTGATGTTTGTTTAATGTCTGCTGCTCTGGTAAAGCCAAAATACAAAGCGGTTATTGAAAATTACTTTGATAAAATAACAACAAAAGACAACCTTACTTCTTTAAATACGGCGTATGCTTCGGAAGGAGCCTACATTCACATTCCGAGAAATGTTGAGGTAGAAAAACCCATTCAAATTATCAACTTTATAACCGGTTCTGAGGCGGCAACATTATTGCAACCGAGAAACTTAATTGTTGTAGAACAAAATGCACACGTTCAAATTATAGAACGCAATCAAAGTTTAACTTCCAACCCTGTTTTAACAAATTCAGTCACTGAAGTTTTTGCGGCAAAAGATGCCACAGTAGACATCTATAAGATTCAAAATGATGATGAAAATGCATCATTGGTAGATAATTCTTACATCGAACAAAAATCGAATAGTATTGTTTCTGTGCATACCTTTTCATTTGGAGGGAATATTACCAGAAACAATTTAAATTTCTTTCAACGTGGAGAGCATATCGATTCTATCTTAAAAGGCATTACCATTATTGAAGGAAAGCAGCATGTAGACCACCACACATTAGTGCATCATATCGCGCCAAATTGTGAAAGCCATCAAGATTATAAAGGAATCTTCGACGAGCGGGCTACGGGTGTTTTTAACGGAAAAGTAATTGTTGAAAAAGAAGCGCAGAAAACCAATGCATATCAAAAAAACAACAATGTTTTAGTAAGTGATAAAGCCACTATTAATGCAAAACCTCAACTAGAAATTTTTGCGGATGATGTAAAATGTTCGCACGGTTGTACCATTGGTCAATTGGATGAAGACGCTTTATTTTACATGCAACAACGTGGAATTCCAAAGAAAGAAGGAAAAGCATTATTAATGTATGCCTTTGCAAACACAGTGTTAGAAAGTGTAAAAATACCAGAAGTAAAACAACGAATCACCAAATTAATTGCCAAAAAATTGGGCGTTGATATTGGATTTGATTTATAAGCAATCACGTTGCTTTTTATACAAAAGAGAAAACCACGCAAATTGCGTGGTTTTTTATTACTTAATAGCTTCCAAAATTCCTTTCAAAAAGGCATTTTCTTCAAAATTAGACATTCCAAAACGCACAACCACCATTTCTTGATCTGGCAATACATAAACACGTTGTCCTTTGTAGCCATCCGCATAATACATGTTTTTCGGAACGTCTTTAAAACCACCATCTGCATTTAACCAAAATTGTGCGCCATAAATTCCTTCCGAGGTAGGAGTTGGTGTAGTTACATAGTCTACCCAATCTTTGGTAAATAACTGTTCGCCATTCCAAGTTCCGTTGTGAAGGTAGAGCAGTCCAAATTTTCCCCAATCTCTGGCCGTTGCCCAAGCATAAGAAGAAGCTACGTAATTTCCTGCTAAATCTGCTTCTAAGGTCATCGAATGCATGCCAATTTTATCAATCAAATCCGTATACCAGAAATCTAAATATTCTTGATGCGTATCAAAATGATCTCTCAAAATACCCGACAATAAGTTTGTGGTTCCAGAAGAATAATACCAGCTTTCATTGGGTTTTCCTACCAATGGTTTTACCGCTTGCATCTTGGTCATATCGCGTTCTAAAAAAAGCATTTTAGTCGCATCCGAAATTTCGTCATAGTTTTCATCCCATTCCAATCCCGAATTCATTTGTAATAAATTGTGAATTGTGATCTCTTTTCTTACGTCGTTTTGCCAAGAAGCAATAGGTGCTTTGTCTTGTATCTGTATTTTTTGCTGATGTTCTAAAACCCCGAAAACAGTACTTAAAATACTTTTGGTCATCGACCAACCTAAAATTTTGGAGTCTTTATGAAACCCTTCGGAATACTTCTCTGCAATAATTTGATCTTTATAAAGCACCACAACAGCTCTCGATTTTCTTTCCCCAAAAATGGAACGAACGGCGGTGTTTAATTTTTTATAGTCTACATTGGTGAAAATCGTGTCTTTCTGAGGCCCATCTCCTAAAGGATATGGCATTGCTTTATTTTTACTTATTGTTCTCTTAGGGGTTAAATAAGGGCTGTTTTCGTCTGCTTTGCTTAATGTTAAAACAGACCCCAAACCTTCTCTTATAATTGCTTTTCGTGTGAGTAATCCAAATACCGAAGCAGTGGCTGACTTTGTGATGGTATCAATCGCATCTGTTGCTAGATGTACAGGAGAAAAGTTGTTATCGGTTTTGTCGGTAAACGCCAAGCTTCTTTCGCCAAGAAAAACAGACGTTGCGGTGCTTTTTGCAGAATAGCCTGCTAAAATATTTAATTTCGGGTAATTATAAATAACAACAACCGTCACAAAAACAGCCAACAAAAGGAGGATTCTCTTAAAAATTTTCATAGACAATGATTTAATGATGTAAAAATAGGAAAAACATATTGTCTTTTTGAAAACTTTAAAAATGCATCGGTTATCTTTGCATTATAAATACATTTGGTATGATACAGATTGATAAAATTCGTGAAGATTTCCCAATTCTAAAGAGAACTGTAAATGGAAAACCTTTGGTGTATTTTGACAACGCTGCCACCTCACAGACTCCACAAGTGGTGATCGATGCAATTGTAGATTATTACAGCAACTACAATGCAAACATTCACAGAGGTGTGCACACGTTAAGTCAAGAAGCAACCGATAAGTATGAGGAAGCGCGTATAAAGGTACAACAGCACTTTAATGCAAAACATGCTTATGAAGTTATTTTAACAGCAGGCACCACGCACAGCATCAATATGGTTGCCTCGGGTTTTGCAAGCCTTTTACAAAAAGGAGATGAAATTATTGTTTCTGCCTTAGAACACCATTCAAACATTGTTCCTTGGCAAATGCTTTGTGAAAAAACAGGGGCCCTTTTAAAGGTCATTCCCATGAACCTGGACGGTTCTTTGCAAATGGATGTGTACCATACTTTAGTAAACGAAAGAACAAAAGTGGTTTTCTGTAACCATGTTTCAAATGCTTTGGGCGTTGTAAACCCAATTGAAGATATTATTAAAAAAGCACATCTGTTCGGTGCTGCTGTTTTAATCGATGGTGCACAAGCAACCCCACACATAAAACCAGATGTACAAGCTTTAGATGTTGATTTCTATGTAGCATCGGCCCATAAATTATGTGGTCCTACAGGAGTGGGATTATTGTACGGAAAAAAAGAATGGTTAGAAAAACTACCGCCCTACCAAGGAGGTGGAGAAATGATTGATGTGGTTACTTTCGAAAAAACCACCTATGCTGGATTGCCGCATAAGTTTGAGGCAGGAACCCCCAATATTTGTGGAGGCATCGCTTTTGGTGCAGGATTGGATTATATGAATGCGGTTGGTTTTGACAATATTGCTAGCTATGAAGCAGCACTTTTAGCCTACGGAACAGCAGAATTATTAAAAATTGAAGGCGTAAAAATATATGGAACCACTGCAGAAAAAACAGCAGTGATTTCTTTCAATGTCGGTGAAATTCACCCCTATGATATTGGCGTTATTTTAGATAAACTGGGCATTGCAGTGAGAACAGGCCACCACTGCGCACAACCAATTATGGATTTCTATAAAATACCAGGTACCATTCGAGCTTCCTTTTCTTTTTACAACACCAAGGAAGAGATTGATGTATTTGTTACTGGGTTGAAAAGAGCTGTGATGATGCTTTCTTAAAACCGAAGTACTGACTTAAAAATAAAATAGTTTACAAATAAAAAAGGTTGCGCAAATGCGCAACCTTTTTTGGTATTGTACAATAGGAATGCTCCTATTTATAATTTTTACTAGTTGTTAATTGTCCAAGCAATATAATATTGAGACCCAATGGCTCCAACTCCTGGTGCACTTAGGTACTCTTTACCTGTTAAGTTTGCTCCTCCAACTTTAAATACAGATTTCCAAGCTGGAACACTGTAGTTCATTTGAGCGTCTAAAATAGTTCTAGAAGCGATGTCCGCATCTAAGAATGTAGATTCCCATCGGTACTCATCTTGCCATCTTGCATTGATATTGAAACCAAAGTTTTTAAATACATTTTGTTTTCCAAATTGAATTTTTACTTTGTGTTCAGGAGTATTAAATCCTGCTTCAAAATCTGGGTCAGATGCTTGATCAAAATCAAACTTCGCATAGGTATAATTTGCTCCTAAGTTAAATCCTCCAAAAATCTTTGTTGTTAAACCAATACTTGCTCCATAAGAATTAATGTCAGCAGAGGTATTTGTATACGTAGAGAAAACAGTGTAATCTCCTTGTGACAAAGCAACAAGTGATAATGGAACCGGAGCTCCACCAGGACCTACTGGTGCAGTTTGCGTAAATCCTACATCTCCATAAAAAGGTACAATTACGTTTTTACCTGCAATAAAATCTTGATACTGGTTGTAGTATACACTTAAATCTACGGTAATTCTAGATTCATCTGATCCTACCAATCCTCTATATCCAATCTCATAAGCAGAAACTCTTTCTGCTTTTACCAATTCAACATTTGCAGCAGTTGGCGCCCCTGCTAAAACAGACGTTAAAGAGAATGCGTTTTCATATGCTTCTCTTCCTGAAACCTCTCTAGAAGCAAGCCCAGTAAGTGCCGTTCCTGTTGGACTAAAAGGCAATGCTGGTGTATTAAAACGATCTAAGTTGTCTGGAGCAGAACCAATTAAATACGCTCTCCCTGCATTTAAACCAATGTACTGATCTTGTGTTGTTGGATTTCTAAAACCTGTCTGAAAAGACGCTCTAAAGTTTTGGTTTTTGTTTTCACCTCCTGCATATGCCAAAGAAACTCTTGGAGAATAATTTCCATCAAAGTTTTGTGCTTTGTCATAACGAACAGAACTCGTTAACTTTAAACGATCGTCTTCTAAAAAGTTTTTTTGAATTTGTGTATAAAGACCAAATTCATCATAATTAATAGGTCCGTCATAATCGGTAAAAATACTACCGTTAGAATTCAAAGAATATCTCCTATAAGATCCTCCTACTTGAACATCTGCCCAATCGATATAATCTCTTAAGTTTAAATTTGCATCTGCATGATACAATTTCGTGTTGTCTTGAAACTTAGAACCTGTTATTAAGTCTGGATCTGTTGTTATTTTATCAAAAGCAGCTTGAAAACCAGGTGTTCCTGGTATTAACCTACCAGTATCTGCAACAGCTCTCGCTACTTGATGATTCCCTGCTGGCACTCCTGGAATTGCTCCTAAGAAAGCACCTGCATATTGTTGAAACCATGCGGCGTCAGATTTCCATTCTCTGTTGATATTAATGGCTGCAAAACGTGTATCATAAGAGTCTCCTGCATCTTCACTGGTCATATACCCTCTTACAAAAAAGTTTTTCCCACGAACCTCAAGTTTGTGTTGCTCCATAAAGAAGTTCTTGATGTTGTATCTGTTCGTTCCTTGGTAGATTGTATTTCCATTACCAAACTTCGAATTCCAGATAATCTCTAAACGATCGTCTCCTAAAGGACGGTAATTTAAAGAGGCACCAAACTTCATGCTTTTCGCTTCATAAGACATTAAGTCTCTTTCATCATATCCTGTTCTACTTACATCTCCAATTCCAAAAGGTAAGGTTGTAGAAACCTCATCACCATAAACATTTAAACCGTCATAGTTATTGTCTGTATTTCTGTCACCTGTGGTAACACCTTCAAGATTTGTGTTTCTATAATCTGTAGCAAACCATTCTGTACCGTCTAAATAAGACAAGGTTGCTTTTGCTGCAAATTTATTAGAAAAGACGTGTGCCATTCTAATGTTTACATCATAAAACTTGTTATCTCCAGCAGCATCCTGACTCGTTAATCCATCTTTGTAAGAAAAACTAATTCCTTGATAATCAAAAGGATTTTTACTCCTCATAAACATAATACCGTTAAAAGCGTTTGCACCATACAATGCAGAAGAAGCTCCAGGTAATAATTCAACACTTTCAACATCCAATTCGGACATTCCTAATAAATTTCCAAAAGCAAAATTTAATGCTGGAGAAGAATTGTCCATTCCGTCTACCAATTGCATAAAACGCGTATTTGCAAAAGTTGCAAAACCACGTGTATTGACAGATTTAAATGTTAAACTATTGGTATTCACATCAACACCTTTTAAATTCTCTAATCCGTCATAAAATGAAGGGGCAGAAGTATTTTTGATGGCTCTAGAATCCATTCTTTCTACTGTTACTGGAGACTCCATAATACGTTCTGGAGTTCGAGAAGCAGAAACAACAATTTCATCTAAAGAAGTTGCGTTTTCCGAAAGGCTAACTGCTACTTTTTGGTTGTTTTCAGTAATTTCTACTTTGGCCGTTTGATAACCAATCATAGAAAATTCTAATGTAAATGGAGGGGTATCTGCAACGTTTAATACAAAATTCCCATCAAAATCTGTGTTTGTTCCCACAGCTTTTCTCGCCACTTTAATGTTTGCGCCAGGGAGTGTCTCACCTGTTTTCGCGTCCTTAACGGTACCTGTAATCGTTGTCTGTGCTAGCATTGCTGCACTTCCAAAAACCACAAACGTAAGTAGTAAAATCTTTTTTATCATAATTTGAATTATTTGTTAACTGTCACGAAAATACAATATTTTTTGATTTGTTAATTATTTTAACACTTTTTTTAATTTATTAATAACAGCATCCACTTTTATTATAGATACCATAATTGAAAAAAAGCGCTTTTTTACATCGAACAAATTGTACCTTTGTATTTATAAATGAGCGCTTTTTTGAAAACCTTTCACAACATTTCCTCTTTCAAAACCAATGAAAAAACCTTTGTAACAATTGGTACTTTTGATGGAGTACATTTTGGACACAAAGAAATCATTAACAAACTGGTTGATGATGCTAGATTAGCAGGCAAAAAATCGGTGTTGCTTACCTTTTTCCCGCACCCAAGAATGGTGCTACAAAAAGGGGCTGCAATTGCATTGATCAACACCATTGAGGAACGCACAGCATTGTTAGAAAAAACAGGATTGGATTACTTAATCATTCATCCGTTTAGCATTGCCTTTTCAAGACTAACCGCCCTAGATTTTGTCAGAGATCTTCTCGTTGCTCAATTAAATATTTCAAAATTAATTATCGGATACGATCATCATTTTGGAAAAAACAGAGAAGGAAATATAGAACAACTTACAGAGTACAGCCATACCTATGGCTTTTCTGTAGAAGAAATTCCAGCGCAAGATATTGATGATGTTTCGGTAAGCTCTACCAAAATAAGAAGGGCGTTAGCTGCCGGAAACTTAAAAACCGCAAACCGTTATTTAGGATCCCCGTTTATGTTGTCCGGAAAAGTCGTCAACGGAAAAAAACTGGGCGGTCAAATAGGGTTCCCAACCGCAAACATCGATATCCTAGAAGACTACAAACTAATTCCCAAAACGGGAGTGTATATCGTACAGTCACAGATCGATAATAAAACCATTTTTGGAATGATGAATATTGGAAACAGACCTACTGTTTCTGGAACGCATCAAACCATTGAAGTGCATTTTTTTGATTTTAACAACGACTTATACGATACTTTTTTAACCATTGAATTGCTTTTCTTTTTGCGAGATGAACATAAGTTTGACACAATCGAAAGTTTAATTCTTCAACTTAAAAAAGACGAACAGACAGCCCGAGATTATCTAAAAAAGGAATTATAATCTTTTTTAAACAAAAACAACACCCTCGAAGCATTCCCTGATCTTGGGGTTGGAGTCCCTTTGGAAAGAGTGCGCAAAATTGCATCAATAGGCGAAACATTTTAAATCGTGAATTCGCAGCAAAAATCGCCTACAAATTATATATTTGCATTTCATAATTCTTACAAAAAATGTTACAAGTACACTTTATTAGAGAAAACAAGCAAGCGGTTTTAGATGGATTGGCAAAACGTAATTTTGCAAATGCAGAAACCATTGTTGATCAGGTATTAACTGCAGATGAAAACCGAAGAAAGACGCAAGTTTTTCTAGATGAAGCACTCTCAGAATCTAATAAGTTGTCAAAAGAAATTGGAGCCTTTTTTAAGTCTGGTGAAAAACAAAAAGCAACCTTATTAAAGGAAAAATCAGGTCAATTAAAAGAAAAGTCGAAAGAGATGGCGGCAAGTTTACAAGCCTTTTCTGACGAGCTACAACGCTTATTATATCAAATTCCGAACATTCCGCATGCCTCTGTGAAAGCGGGGAATTCTGAAGCGGACAATGAAGAAATTTATACAGAAGGAAACATTCCTGTTTTAGGAGAAAATGCAATTCCGCATTGGGAATTGGCAAAAAAATACGACATCATCGATTTTGAATTAGGGACCAAAATTGCAGGTGCTGGCTTTCCGGTATATAAAGGAAAAGGCGCAAGATTACAACGTGCTTTAATCAATTATTTTTTAGACAAAAACACCAAAGCAGGTTACACAGAAATTCAAGTACCACATTTGGTAAACGAAGCTTCTGGAATTGGCACTGGTCAGTTGCCAGACAAAGAAGGACAAATGTATCATGTAGGGGAAGATGATTTGTATTTAATTCCTACGGCAGAGGTGCCTATTACCAATATTTTTAGAGGAAACTTAGTGCAAGAATCCGATTTTCCAATTACATACACAGGATACACTCCTTGTTTTAGGCGGGAAGCGGGAAGCTATGGCGCACATGTTCGTGGATTGAATCGACTGCACCAATTCGATAAAGTGGAAATTGTTCGTGTAGAACATCCTGAAAATTCTTACAAAGCCCTGAATGGAATGGTAGAACATATTAAAGACATTTTACGGGAGTTGAAATTACCGTATAAGATTTTACGTTTGTGCGGAGGAGATACAGGGTTTACGGCTGCAATCACCTTCGATTTTGAAGTATTTTCTACAGCACAAAATCGATGGTTAGAAATTAGTTCTGCCTCAAATTTTGAAAACTATCAAGCAAACAGATTAAAACTTCGTTTTAAAAATAAAGAAGGAAAAAGCGAATTGGCCCATACATTAAATGGAAGTTCTTTGGCGTTGCCTCGTGTTTTGGCTGCAATATTAGAAAACTATCAAACAGAAGACGGAATTCAAATACCCGAAGTATTGATTCCTTATTGTGGGTTTGACATTATCAATTAATTAGACACAATAGCAATCATTAATCCCTTGTATTTTTTCATTTCTAACAAGGTATTGAAATATGCGTTGATCTTTCCTGCTTTCATCAATTTTAAAGCTTCTTTTTTTGAGTTTTCGTAGCGATAGGTTAATTCTTTCATCCCTTTTTTGATTTGTTGTGCTATATGAAAGACAATTTCCATGCCAAAATGTTACAACTGCTAGGTTGAAAATTATACTGTTTCTTAAAAAATTAACCTCTGGTTCG
Source organism: uncultured Polaribacter sp. (assembly GCA_943787375.1). Classification (GTDB taxonomy): domain Bacteria; phylum Bacteroidota; class Bacteroidia; order Flavobacteriales; family Flavobacteriaceae; genus Polaribacter. The sequence goes on along the minus strand of CALSME010000002.1, from coordinate 305,149 downwards.
CTATCTTTGAGTTCAAATGAAAAAATATATCCTCTTTCTTGTATTACTTGCTAGTCGTTTTGGGTATGCTCAAAACGATTATCTGTTGGGAGAAAACTACTTTAGGGAAGGGGAATATGAAAAAGCAACAACGGTTTTTAAAAAACTATACGACAACAGCCCTTTTAACACCACTTATTTACAAAGACTAATTACTTGTTATCAAGAAACAAACCAATTTGTTAGGGCAGAAGAATTGCTAAAAACAAAAATTCAATCAAACCCTTCTCTGGTTTTTTTATATGTGTATCTGGGTTACAATTACGAGCGACAACAACAGAAAGAAACGGCAACCATTTATTACGAGAAGGCACTCTCAGCAATTGATAAAAAATCAAATTACAGTGGTCTTATTGCTGCCGTTTTTAAGCACTATTCGCTCTTAGACTACGCAATTACTGCCTATGAAAAAGCAATGGCAAACAATCCAAAGGCAAATTACAATTTTCAAATTGCGCAGATTTATGGAGAAAAAGGCGCTTTTAAAAAAATGTTTCAATCCTATATTGAGCTCATCGACAAAAATCCGGATTACCTTAAAAATATGCAGCGATATGCTAGCAGGTATATTACGGAAGACGCAGAAAATAAAAACAATATCTTATTTCGAAAAACCCTTTTAAGAAAATCCGCGAGCAACCCAAAAGATGTTTGGAACGTACTCTTAAGTTGGTTGTTTGCCCAACAAAAAGAATACGGGAAAGCATTTCTTCAAGAGCGCGCATTGTACCAAAGAAGCCCCGAAAATCTTTCACAAATATTCCTTCTGGGAAAAATTGCTTTTGAAAATGCCGATTATGATACAGCAACACAAATTTTTACGTTTGTAAATGATGAAGCATCCCTACAAGAAGAAAAATTTGAGGCGAATTTGTATTTAGTAAATATTTCGATGAAGACAAAAAGTGATCAAACAGAAAACCTCTTTCAAACCCTTTTTACTGCTTTTGGCAAAAACGAAGCGACCATAAAACTGCAGGTTTTATATGCAGATTATTTAACCTTTCAAAAAAACAAAGCGCCAAAAGCAATTGCTATTTTAAAAAATGCATTGGCTTTTTCTAATTCAAAATTTGACAAAGCACGGATAAAGTTAAAGCTCGGTGAAGTGTTGGTTTTTAACGGAAAAAACAACAAAGCTCTCATTTACTTTTCACAAGTTCAAACGCAATTAAAAAACCATCCTTTGGCACAACAAGCCACATTTAAGGTTGCTCAAACAAGTTATTTTAAAGGTGATTTTACCTGGGCAAAAGCCCAATTAAAAATCTTAAAAAGCGCAACAACTCAATTAATTGCAAACGATGCCGTCGACCTCTTTTTAACAATTACTGACAATGAACCAGTAGATAGTATTCCTTCTGGATTGACTGCATATGCAAAAGCAGAATTGCTGGCGTTTCAAAAGAAAGATCAAGAAGCGGTTGTTGTGTTAAATGATATTCTTGAAAATTTTAAAGGGCAACCCATCGAGGACGAAGCGTTGTTTAAGCAAGCAACTCTTTTTATAAAACTGAAAGCATTTGAAAATGCAATTGGAAATTTCAAAAAAATAATTCAGGGGAATCCAGAGGGCATCCTAAGAGACGATGCACACTATGCGTTGGCCGAATTGTATAATAATCAACTTAATAATCCAGAAAAGGCATCAGAACATTATCAAAAGATTATTTTTGACTTCGCATCGAGTATTTATTTGGTAGATGCCCGAAAGAAATTTCGAGAATTACGTGGCGATACCCTTTAGAGTCGAAAAAAATAGCATTCATAAACAATTAAGAACAGACAATGTACATATATAACGTAACCATAAATATTGATGAAAGTGTTCATAAAGAATGGCTTTCATGGATGCACACACACATTACTAAAGTATTGGATACCGGGCGTTTTTTATCGGCAAAATTTACAGAAGTATTGGTAGAAGAAGATCTAGGCGGAAAAACATATTCGATACAATATACTGCAAATACAAGAAGTGATTTAGACGATTATTATCAATTTGACGCAGATCGATTGCAAAAAAAGGAACTTGCAAAATTTGCCAATAAAATGGTTACTTTTAACACTGAGTTGAAAGTGATAAAAGAGTTTTTTCCAACCGCAATAAGCAATTAAAAAATGGACGTTAGAGCAAAAAAACATTTAGGGCAACATTTTTTAAAAGATGAAGGGATTGCAAAAGACATTGCAGGCGCTTTAACTGAAAATGGTTACGAGAATGTGTTAGAAATTGGACCAGGTATGGGTGTTTTAACCAAATACTTATTAGAAAAAAACCAAAAAATTACGGTCATGGAGCTTGACCGTGAATCGGTTGCTTATTTGCATGATACATTTCCAAACGAACACATAAAGCTAAATACCTCAAAAGAAAAGTTTGAAATTATTGAAGGTGATTTTCTAAAATATGATTTGAAGTCTTTGTTTAACAAAAAACAGACTGCAATTATCGGGAATTTTCCCTACAACATCTCTACTCAAATTGTTTTTAAAGCAATCGAGTACAGAGAATTTGTTCCAGAGTTTGCGGGCATGTTTCAAAAAGAAGTTGCCAAAAGAATTGCTGAAAAAGAAGGCAGCAAAGTCTACGGAATTCTCTCGGTATTAACACAAGCATTCTTTGATGTAGAATATTTATTTACAGTACCTCCCATTGTTTTTGATCCTCCTCCAAAAGTAGATTCAGGAGTCATTCGTTTTATTAGAAAAAAGGATTATTCACTCCCGGTAGACGAAAAATTATTTTTTAGAGTTGTAAAAACAGCCTTTAATCAACGACGAAAAATGTTGCGAAGTAGCTTAAAAAGCTTTAATCTTTCGGATTCTTTAAAAGAAGAGGTTATCTTCGCAAAACGACCGGAACAATTATCTGTAAATGATTTTATAGAATTGACGAAAAAACTCGCAATCAATGGGATTTGAAATCACAAATACACTTTTTGAAAACTTAACAACGTACATCAATACTAAAAATGATGCAGCGATTAGTCGTCTTTTTGCAGAGGTGCATTATGCAGATATTGCAGAAGTTTTAGATGAGATTAAGTTTGAAGAAGCGGTCTATATTATTAAGCTTTTAGACAGTGAAACGACTGCTGCCGTTCTAACGGAAACAGACGAGGACACGCGTGAAAAAATTCTTAAAAACCTTACCGCAAAAGAAATTGCCGAAGAAATTGCCGAACTCGATTCGGATGATGCGGCAGATATGATTGCAGAATTGCCCGAAGAAAGGCAGGAAGCTGTAATGTCTAAAATAGAAGATGAGGAACATGTAAAGGAAATTGAAGAGTTACTTTCTTATGACGAAAATTCTGCGGGTGGATTAATGGCCAAGGAATTGGTGCAAGTCAATGAAAACTGGACCGTTTTAAAATGTGTGAAAGAAATGCGGATCCAAGCAGAAGAAGTAACTCGGGTGCATTCTATTTATGTTGTAGATGATAAAGGTAAATTAAAAGGCCGTTTGTCTTTAAAAGATTTATTGGTTGCTTCAACAAGAACACCCATCTCAGACATCTACATTCCAAAAGTAGATTTTGTAAACGTCATTGATGGGGCAGAGGATGTTGCAAATATTATGCGAAAATATGATTTAGAAGCAATTCCGGTTGTCGATGATCATCAAATATTATTAGGAAGAATTACGATTGACGATATTGTAGATGTCATTAAAGAAGAAGCAGACAAAGATTATCAAATGGCTGCAGGTATTACACAGGGTGTTGAAGCTGATGATAGTATTTTAGAGCTTACAAAGGCGCGATTGCCCTGGTTGTTTTTAGGATTGTTGGGAGGAATTGGTGCCTTTATTATTATGGAAGGTTTTCAGGGTGTTTTTGAAAAATATGCCGCCTTGTTCTTTTTTACACCTTTAATTGCTGCCATGGCAGGAAATGTAGGTGTGCAGTCTTCTGCAATTATTGTGCAGGGACTTGCAAACGATGACATCAAAGGAAGTATCAATAGTCGCCTACTTAAAGAAATGCTCTTAGCGGCTTTAAATGGTGTTATTTTAGCCCTGTTTTTGTTCCTTTTTGTATGGCTCTCTCAAGGAAAAATAACGTTAGCAATTGCCATTTCTGTTTCGTTGGTTGTTGTCATTATTGTAGCGGGTTTAATAGGCACTTTTGTACCGCTATTTTTAAACAAAAGAGGAATCGATCCAGCAATTGCTACAGGGCCTTTTATTACAACGTCAAATGATATCTTCGGAATCTTGATTTATTTTATGATTGCTAAAATGATTTTAGCTATTTAAATAAAAAAACCCATCAGTTTCCTGATGAGTATTTCTCTTTTCAAAACCCACTTACTCCCGTTAAGTTTGATAGCAATTTTTCCCACTAATAGTCCTAAAACTATTGTGACGATTAATTACACTTTACAAACATAACACAGGACGCTCGGTTTTTTTTGCGGAAAAGCATATTTAAAAGTGTGGATTGCCGCAAAAACACATTAATCGATCACACCCAACTCTTTCGCTTTTAAAACGAGGTCGGTATTATTATTTGCGTCCAAATCTGCCCTTAGATTAGAAAGTTTGGTTTCAATAGAACGAAGCCGCATCAAAGTACCATCATTTTTAAGAATTACGCCTTCTAAATTACTAATCTTTGGATGATTTGGCAACTCTTTTAAGATCTGAATCGCAACCTCATCCATTTGAATTTGAATAATATTTCGTCTCATTATTTTTTGATGTACTTCATGAGAGTAGTAAAGGTCATTGGCACACATTTTTTCAATAGCAAAACGAAGTTCAGCCTCACCACATTTACTTTTTATTAAATAAGCATCTGGGCTTAAATTCTGGATGACATTATAGATTCTATTGGTTTCTACATGCCCAGTAATAACCCCTATTTTAATATCAATATTTTGATTTTTAAGTGCTTTTATTAAGGATTCACCTCCGTCAATCTTTGTGGTCTTAGTGCCATTGTCAAAGCTTAAATCTGTAAAAACGATTTCAAATGGACGGTCGTTTTTGTGTTTTAAAATCAAGTCAAGAGCGGCATCACAGGTATTGGTTGTAACAACGTCGAAGTTTCCATTTTTTTTTAAAGAATACAAAATTCCTAAAATCACTAATTGATCATCATCAACAATTAATATTCTTTTTTTAGTCGCCATAACGAAAGTGTTTTATTGTTCTAGTTCTGCTTTTGAAAAATGAGGCTGTCAAAAAAATCTACGGTAGCACTACAACATCTTATAGGTACTATAAATTTAAAAAAAATAGCTTGAAAAAAAAAATAGCTATTGCATTTTCTGAAACAAATCCCATAAAACAATTCCAGTAGTAACAGAAATATTTAATGAATGTTTGGTGCCTAATTGCGGAATTTCAATGCATAAATCAGCAGCATTCACAACTTCTTGCTGAACCCCTTTCACTTCATTTCCCATGACAATTGCATAAATTTCTCCCTTTTTTGGCTGAAACGTATCTAGCTTTGTGCTGTTTTCTACTTGCTCTATAGCCAACACATTCACTTTTGCTTCTTTCAATTTTTTAATCAAAGAAAGTGTATCTTCTACATACTCCCACGCAACAGACTCCGTTGCTCCTAAAGCCGTTTTATGTATGTCTTTGTTAGGGGGGGTTGCAGTAATGCCACACAAATATATTTTCTCTATTAAAAAAGCATCTGAGGATCTAAAGACAGCGCCAATATTATTCAAACTCCTAATGTTATCCAAAACGACAATTAAAGGTGTTTTCGCGGTTGTTTTAAACTCCGCTACGCTAATTCTATTTAACTCGTTATTCTTTAGTTTTCTCATAAAAAATTATATCTTTAAACACGAATATGTATCCTTACAAAACTAACTGAAAATTTCCAAAAAATTGGCAAAAAGCACTCCAAAAAAGGTAACTCCGTTAATGAAACAATACAATGCTATCAAGGTGAAGTATCCAGATGCAATGCTATTGTTTCGAGTAGGTGACTTTTACGAAACCTTCGGTGAAGACGCCAAAAAAGCAGCACATATTTTAGGAATTATTCTCACAAAAAGAGGTGCTGGTAGCGAAACGGAAACCGCTTTAGCGGGCTTTCCGCACCATTCTTTAAACACCTATTTACCAAAGTTAGTCAAAGCAGGAATGCGGGTTGCTATTTGTGATCAATTGGAAGATCCGAAAATGACAAAAACCATCGTAAAGAGAGGCGTTACCGAATTGGTGACTCCAGGAGTCTCTTTAAATGATGAAGTACTACACACCAAAACAAACAATTTTTTAGCGGCAGTTCATTTTGATACTTCGACACAATCAGCAACAAAAAAACAACTTGGTATCTCGTTTTTAGATATTTCAACAGGCGAATATTTAACCGCACAAGGAAATACAGAATACATTGATAAGTTGTTACAGAACTTTAGTCCAAGTGAAGTACTGGTTCAAAAACAACTCAAGCAACAATTCTTAGAACTTTTTGAAAACAGGTATTATACGTTTTATTTAGACGATTGGGTTTTTCAACCAGAATATGCACAGGAAACACTTCAAAATCATTTTGATGTTAAAAGCCTAAAAGGTTTTGGAGTTCAGGATTTAAAATACGGAATTATCGCCGCAGGAGCTGTTCTGTATTATTTGTCAGAAACGCAACATAAGCAACTCAAACACATTCAATCAATCAGTAGAATTGCGGAGGATAATTATGTTTGGATGGATCGTTTTACGGTTCGGAACCTGGAATTGTATGCGCCAAATTCTGTAAATGCAGTCACCCTTTTAGATGTCATTGACAAAACGATTTCACCAATGGGTGGGCGTTTACTTAAACGATGGTTGGCACTTCCATTAAAGAAGATTGAGTCCATTAAAAATCGCCATGAACTCGTAAAGTTTTTTATAGACTCCGAATCCTTTTCAGAAATCGTAACCTATCAATTAAAACAAATTTCCGATTTAGAAAGGTTGATTTCCAAAGTAGCAACCGCAAAAGCATCCCCTCGAGAAATTGTCTTATTAAAAAACTCATTAAAAGCAATTTTACCAATAAAAAACGAAGCTGAAAAAAGCAACAATAAAACAGTAAAAGAACTCGGAAATCAATTGCATAGGTGCGAGGAGTTAATTGCAAAAATCACTCAAACACTTTTTGATGACGCGCCTGTAAATATCAATAAAGGAAATGCCATAGCTCCCGGAGTACACCAAGAATTGGACGATTTGCGTGCCATTTCCAGTTCAGGGAAACAGTATTTAGATCAAATGCTAAAACGAGAAACCGAAAGCACTGGAATCTCTAGTTTAAAAATTGCATTCAACAACGTTTTTGGTTATTATATTGAAGTTAGAAATACCCACAAAGACAAAGTTCCAGCAACTTGGATTCGAAAACAAACCTTAGTCAATGCAGAGCGCTATATTACCGAAGAATTAAAAGAATACGAAACTAAAATACTTGGTGCTGAAGAAAAAATTCAAAAAATAGAGCAGGATCTTTTTTCTCAATTATTACAAAATATCATTCAATTTGTACAAAAAGTGCAAGAAAATGCACAAATTATTGCAAAAATAGACTGTTTATTGTCTTTTTCGGTTTTAGCAATTGACAACAATTATGTGCGTCCGAAAATGGATGAATCTACCGATTTGGAAATTAAAAACGGAAGACACCCTGTGATTGAAAAACAATTGCCCATCGACCAAAATTACATTGCCAACGATGTGGTATTGAATCGAAACCAACAACAAATTATTATGATTACTGGGCCCAATATGTCTGGTAAATCTGCCATATTAAGACAAACAGCATTGATTGTTTTGTTGGCACAAATGGGGTGTTATGTCCCTGCACAAAATGCGAAAATAGGAATTGTAGATAAGATTTTCACCAGGGTAGGTGCCAGTGATAATATTTCTATGGGTGAATCTACCTTTATGGTTGAAATGAATGAGACAGCTTCGATCCTTAATAATATTTCTGAACGTAGTTTGGTTTTATTGGATGAAATTGGCCGTGGGACCTCTACTTATGATGGTATTTCAATTGCTTGGGCCATTTCTGAATTCTTACATGAACACCCTTCAAAAGCAAAAACACTCTTTGCAACACATTATCATGAATTGAATGAAATGACCGCTACTTTTGAGCGCATTAAAAACTTCAATGTGTCTGTAAAAGAACTCAAAGACAGTATTGTGTTCTTGCGGAAATTGGTAGCTGGCGGAAGCAACCATAGTTTTGGAATTCATGTTGCAAAACTTGCAGGAATGCCAAATGTAGTCATCCATAGAGCGAATAAAATATTGGCAAAGCTTGAAAAAAACAATAAAAACGCCGAAGTAAAAGAAGTCCTAAAACAAGCGCAACATGAAGAAATGCAACTGAGCTTTTTTCAATTGGACGACCCGCTATTAGAAAACATCAAAGAGGAAATATTAGCCACCAATATTGATGCGCTAACACCTATTGAAGCGCTAATGAAATTGAATGAGATTAAAAGAATGCTAACAAAAGACTGATTTTAATTTTTCATAATGATTACTTTCACTTTTTTTAAGCTCTTTTTTTCTATCTTTGCGCGCAGATGAAAACAATTTTTTTATTTATTGGAGGCCCAGAAATCTTTGTGATTTTATTAATTGTCGTGATGGTTTTTGGCGCAGATAAAATACCTGAAATCGCCAGAGGTTTAGGAAAAGGAATTCGTCAGGTAAAAGACGCAACGAATGAGATTAAGAAAGAAATTAATGACAGCGCAAAAGATCGAGGAATTGATACTGATTTGGCCAAGGACATTAAAAAAGAAATTGATACTGTAAAAAGCAATGTTGACGATTTTACAGGGCCTATTAAGCGCAATTTTTAAGTTTTATTTTACCTCTTCTTACTTTAACAATAGCATACAAAAACTATTTTACACGACTTATTGTCAATCCATCTCGTATCGGCAACATAACTGTTTCTAGACGATCATCTGTGTTCAATAAAGTGTTGTACGCTTGTAATGCAATTGTATCCACATCTTTCTCATCTGCTTTTTCTGCAACCTTACCATACCAAAGCACATTGTCTGATAAAATAATTCCGCCTGAATTCATTTTACCGATAATTAAATGAAAGTAATTGGTATAATTCGATTTGTCAGCATCAATAAAAACCAAGTCAAATTTTTGGTGGAGCGTTGGTATAATTTCTAGGGCGTTCCCAACATAAGATTTCAACTGTTTTGTATACCTCGATTTGTTAAAATATTTTTGTTGTAATTCTGCCAACTCTTCATTGCTGTCAATCGTAAAAAGCGTCCCATCCTTTGGAAGTCCTTCCGCAATAGAAAGTGCAGAATATCCTGTAAAGGTGCCAATCTCTAAAACGTTTTTAGGCTGAATTAATTTAGAAATCATAGACAAAATACGTCCTTGGTATGCGCCACTAATCATTCTTGGGTTGAGTACTTTTTGCCAAGTTTCTTTAGTGAGTTCTTGAAGAATTTTAGGTTCTTCTTGCGAATGTGCAACTACATAATTGTCTATATTCTCTGGTAAAAACATGCGCTATCATCTTAATTTTTAAAGTCGGAAATATACTGTTATTTTTTATTTTGGAGCGCTTTACAGTTGGTTCTTCTTCGCATGTCAATGAGGTAGGTAATCTGCCAAAGACCATTGTTATTAAAGAGTTGAAATGAATTGGCTCCGCAATGGCTAAAGGTACCGTTAAAGTAAAACTCATAAGGAGTCCAAACTGAAGCTAAATTTCCATCTCTCTGAACATTTATGGCGAGTAATTTCTCAAAATAAACATGGGCTGAGTTTTTATCTGCAATGCCTGTTAATAGTTTCGTTTTTGACTCCGTTACTAGAATCTTCTTTCCTTTTTGAGTCGTTGTTGTTTGAATTTTTATGTCTCTATGGAACGTTTTTGAAACAACAGCGCTATCCCCATTATGAAGGCCCTTAAAAAAAGTAGCGATCACTTCTTTAATGGCATCCTCTTCTGAATTCTTTTGTGCAGTAGTTATAAAGACAAAAAAGAACATGAAACAGGATATAAATAATTTAACCATCGATTTTAATATTTTATTTGCTAAAATTACATAAAAAGGAAGAAAGAAAAAATAAATGCCTTCTTTTGACTCAAAAAATAACACTACTATTATCGTAGTTTATTTAGTACTTTTACCTCATAAAATATACCCTAAAAAAATGTCTGTAGCAAAAAAGCAGTATAAGAGAGTTACCGTGAAATCTTTGATTGACATGAAGTCGAATGGAGAAAAAATTTCAATGTTAACGGCGTATGATTACACCATGGCAAAAATTGTTGATGGCGCAGGAATTGATGTAATTCTTGTTGGAGACTCCGCTTCCAATGTAATGGCAGGTCATGAAACGACTTTACCAATTACCTTAGATCAAATGATCTATCACGCGAGCTCTGTTGTCAGAGGAATTGATCGTTGTTTGGTGGTGGTAGATTTACCCTTTGGAAGCTATCAGTCAGATCCAAAAGAGGCATTGCGTTCAGCGATTCGTATTATGAAAGAATCTGGCGGACACTCTATAAAAATGGAAGGAGGGAAAGAAATTAAAGAATCGATCAAACGAATCTTAAATGCTGGAATCCCGGTGATGGGGCATTTGGGTTTAACTCCTCAATCTATCTATAAATTTGGAACGTATACCGTAAGAGCCAAAGAAGAAGAAGAAGCAGAGAAATTATTGGAAGATGCTTTAATGTTAGAGCGTATCGGTTGTTTTTCAGTAGTGCTAGAAAAAGTACCCGCAAAACTTGCAAAAAAAGTTGCCGATGCACTTACCATTCCAGTAATCGGAATTGGGGCAGGAAATGCTGTTGATGGTCAAGTGCTTGTAACCCATGATATGATTGGAATGACCCACGAATTTCAGCCACGTTTTTTAAGACGCTATTTAGATTTATATGCTGAAATGACAGGTGCTTTTGAAAGCTACATTACCGATGTAAAAAGCGGAGATTTCCCGAACGAGAAAGAGCAATATTAAAAGAATTCCTTTTGAAAATTCTACATCTAGACAAAAACCATCCCTTGCTTTGCAATCAATTGAATGCTTTGGGGTTTGAGAACGATGAAGATTACAGCGCTTCAAAAGAGGAAGTGATGGCTAAAATCCATTTGTACGACGGGCTTATTATTCGAAGTCGGTTTAAAATAGATGCCTTATTTCTGGAAAAAACAAAGGGCTTAAAATTTATTGGAAGGGTAGGAGCTGGTTTGGAAAATATTGATTGTAAAGTTGCTTCCAAGAAAGGAATTGCACTAATTGCTGCTCCAGAAGGAAATAGAAATGCCGTTGGCGAACATTCTTTAGGAATGTTATTGACCCTTTTTAATAAATTACACGAAGCCAATCACGAAGTGAAAACCGGAAAATGGCTGCGCGAAGAAAATCGCGGTGTCGAATTGGATGGAAAAACAGTTGGGCTCATTGGCTATGGAAACATGGGGAAATCATTCGCAAAAAAACTTCGCGGCTTTGATGTTGATGTACTTTGTTATGATATCAAAGAAAATGTTGGTGATGAAAATTGTACGCAAGTTTCTTTACAAGAACTCCAGGAAAAAAGCGATGTTCTGAGTTTGCACACACCACAAACAGCACTAACAAAAAAAATGTTAAATGCTTCTTTTATTGCACAAATGAAAAAAAATTTCTGGCTTATAAATACGGCACGCGGATCTGCTGTTGTAACAAAAGATCTCGTAAAGGGTTTGAAGTCCCGTAAAATACTCGGTGCTGGTTTAGATGTATTAGAATATGAAAAATCATCCTTTGAACAATTGTTTACAGGAAAGGTGCCCGAAGCATTTCAATATTTAATCAATGCAAAAAATGTACTACTCTCCCCTCATGTTGCTGGGTGGACTTCGGAAAGCAACGAAAAACTAGCGCAAATAATTGTCAATAAAATTAAAGAAAAGTTTTATTAACTTTATACCTCCAACCATCATCAAAATAGAAAACGATGAAATACGAAGCAGAATCCCCGGAAGCATATATTGAGCAACTCCCTGAAGCGCGGCAAGTGGTCATTAAAAAATTACGTGCCATTATCCAGAAAAATTTACCAAAAGGGTTTGAAGAATGCATCAATTACAACATGATTGGATATGTAGTTCCTCACAACACCTATCCCGATGGATATCATTGTAACCCAAAAACTCCTCTGCCTTTTATGAATGTTGCTTCACAGAAAAACTTTGTAGCGATATATCATTCAGGAATCTATGCAAAGAAAGAATTATTTGATTGGTTTGTAGGAGAATACCCAAAACACGCGAAAAGAAAATTAGATATGGGAAAAAGTTGTGTTCGATTTAAAAACATGGACGACATTCCTTTTGAATTAATTGGTGAATTGTGTCAAAAAATGACGGTCGAAGAATGGATAAACACCTATGAATCAGCTATAAAAAACAAATAACATGAAAAAAAGAGTAACTGGAATTGGGGGATTATTCTTTAAAAGTGAAAACCCAAAAGCAGCCAAAGAATGGTATCAAAAACATCTTGGTTTTAATACAGATGCTTATGGAGCTTCGTTTTGGTGGAAAGACAATGAAGGAAAAGTTGCATCAACGCAATGGAGTCCTTTTGCAAAAAAGACCGATTATTTTGAACCTTCTAAAAAAGACTTTATGTTTAATTATCGTGTTGAGAACCTGAAAGAACTGCTTGCTGTTTTAAAAACGGAAGGAATTACTATTGTAGGAGAAATGCAGGAATTCGATTATGGAAAGTTTGCGTGGATCTTAGACAATGATGGAAATAAAGTTGAACTTTGGGAGCCGGTTGACAGCGCTTTTTTGTAATTTTATAAAAATTAACCTCAATGGAAATAATTGATAAAAACGGGAATACAATTCCCAACCAAGAAAGTAAACGAGTTTTAGCGGGCGTCTTAGCGATTCTAATCGGTCCTTTGGGTATCCATAAATTTGTTTTAGGCTATACAACTCAGGGTTTAGTCCTTCTTGGAATAAGTCTTTTAACCTGTGGCCTTGGCATATTTATAACAAGTATAGTAAGCTTGATTGAGGGAATTATTTATCTCTCAAAATCTGATGACGCATTTATTTACTCCTACCAAGTAAAAAAAACAGCTTGGTTTTAAAAAACACGATGCATGAAAATATTTTCAAATTACCCCGCAGAAGTATTGACCCTTCTTTTTTTAATTGTCACTTTTTTACAATCCGGAATTGACAAATTAACAGATTGGAACGGAAACTTGTCTTTTATAAAAGGGCATTTTAAAAATTCCCCTTTAAAAAATGCAGTGCCTCTTTTACTCGCGATTATTTTAATTGTAGAAATGGCGGCAAGTGTTTTTATGCTTTTAGGTGTCTATCAATTATACACCTCAGAAATCAAAGAGATGGCAGCTTTAGGTATCGCACTTTCTGCTGTGAGTTTAATCTTTCTTTTAATCGGACAGCGTCTTGCAAAAGATTATGCAGGAGCAATGACCCTAGCGGTCTACTTTATCATTTGCCTTTTTGGGTTGTATCTGCTAAATAAGTAAAATTGATACTTAAAAAATATTTATCACTTATATCTATTAAAAAACACCCTCAAAACATGCGTTTTAAGGGTGTTTTATTTTTATCTATATTACTTTCTTCTAAAAAAAACAAGAGTGACTTAAAAGCCTGTTGAATTCAATTTTAGTTGTTTTTAAGAACATAAATTAGAGAAGAATACTCGGAGCTCTTTTTTGCTTTCCTATTGGATTGAAATCCGATCCAAAACGATTTTAAAATATTCATTTTTCCGTTTTTATATTTTTCACTTAAAAGGGAAACATAGTATGCATCAAATTTCATTGGAATTTCTCCAATTAAACTCAAGGAAACAAGCGCAAATATTTTTTGTATGCTTGTTTGAGAGAAATGCCACAAATGTCTTGGCACATCAAAAGCAGCCCAAAAAGCACCATAATATATTGCATCAAAACTTTTATAGTTTGGAACCGCAATTAAAAGCGTTCCGTTTTCTTTCAACAAATCTTTTAAACTTTGCGTGTAGGCTTCTAAATTTTCGACATGCTCTAACACATGCCAAAGGGTAATAATATCAAACTTTTGTCCTTTAAAAAAAGAGAGGTCTTTTTCTAATAAAATAGTTTTGCTTTTTGCAATTTCACGCGCCTTTAAACTAGGCTCTACACCCGCAACTTTCCAATGATTTTTTTTACAGGCTTGAAGAAAATCTCCGGTTCCTGCACCAATATCTAAAACAGTTTTTTCTTCAGTTAAAAAGGAATCTAACAACATCACTTTCTTCTTTAGTGTGTGTCTTTTTACAATTTGATACACCTTGTCAAAAAGAGATTTTTTTGCATCGGTGTGTGATATATAAGCTTCACTTTGATAATATTTTTCTAAATTTGAAGGCACAGGAGAAGTTACCAAAAGGTCGAATTCTTGGTTTTTCATTACTTCGTATCGCTCTCCAGAAACGGTGTGATCTTTACAGTTTAAAAAAGGTTTTACGTTTTTTTTAAGACGACTTTCTTTCAACATAATCGTAAAATTATCTTAAATGTTCCACGGGGAACACTCTGTATTTTTATTGTTATTACCTCCCCATATAAACCAACAACACTGAAATATCACTTGGCGAAACACCACTAATTCTACTTGCTTGTGAAATGGATATAGGTTGTATTTTCATTAATTTCTCTCTTGCTTCAAAAGAAATAGATTGTACTTTTTGGTAATTAAATGTAGACGGAATCATTACATTTTCCAAACGATTTAATTTGTCTGCATTGTTTTTTTCTTTCTCAATATACCCTGCATACTTTAAATGAATCTCTACCTGCTCTATCGCATCAGCGCCAATAGCATGTGTCGTAACAAAATCATTTAATTTATCAATAACCATGAAATCAGAAAAAGACAATTGAGGTCTTGCTGCTATTTTAAAAAGCTTCATAGACTGATTTACGAGCGCCAATCCTTTTGCTTCTAAAATAGGGTTTGCTTCTGATTCTTTGACACTGGTAACCTCTAAAAATTTGATCAATAGGGCTGTTTTTTCTCTTTTTTCGATAACAAGATCTAAGCGTTCCTGAGAAGCTAAACCCAATGCATGTGCAATTGGGGTCAGTCTTAAATCGGCATTATCTTGACGTAAAAGGGTTCTGTATTCGGCACGAGAAGTAAACATTCGATACGGCTCTTCGGTACCTTTTGTAATTAAGTCATCGATTAGAACACCGATATAAGCTTCGTTTCTTTTTAAAATAAAAGGGGCTTTTCCTTGCACTTTGTGCGCTGCATTAACACCCGCCATTAATCCTTGAGCAGCTGCCTCTTCATATCCGGTGGTCCCATTAATTTGTCCCGCAAAAAATAAGTTCTTCACAAGCTTTGTTTCCAAAGAATGTGTCAATTGTGTTGGTGGAAAATAATCGTACTCAATCGCATACCCATATCTTAAAAATTTTACATTCTCAAAACCTGCAATTGCACGAATTGCTTTGTCTTGTATATCTTCTGGTAAAGATGTAGAAAATCCGTTCACATAAATTTCAACCGTGGTCCAGCCTTCTGGTTCTACAAAAATTTGGTGTCGTTCTTTGGTAGCAAAACGATCTATTTTATCTTCTACAGATGGACAATATCTTGGTCCTGTAGATTGAATTCTTCCATTAAACATCGGGGAACGATCAAACCCTTCACGCAACAAATCATGCACTTTTGCATTGGTATAGGTTAAGTAACAAGAACGTTGTTTAACCAACGATTTTGTACTTGGCAAATACGAGAATTTTTCTGGAGAATCATCTCCTGGTTGTTCGATCATTTTAGAAAAATCTAAAGAACGACTATCCACTCTTGGCGGGGTTCCGGTTTTCATTCTTCCCGACTCAAAACCTTTTGCGATCAAATCTTCCGTAATTCCTGTAGAAGCTCCTTCACCTGCTCTCCCTCCTCCAAAAGTTTTTTCACCAATATGAATCAATCCATTTAAAAAAGTCCCTGCGGTAATAATAACTGTTTTTGCTTTTATCTCTAGACCTAAAGCGGTTTTAACACCAATAATTGTATCCCCATCAAACAACAATCCGTTTACAGAATCTTGATAAAAATCTAAATTTGTGGTTTGCTCCAACATCGTTCTCCAACACTCTGCAAACTGCATTCGATCAGACTGGGCTCTTGGACTCCACATTGCGGGTCCTTTGGACTTGTTTAGCATCTTAAATTGAATTGCCGTCTTGTCGGTTACAATTGCACTGTAACCACCTAAAGCATCAATTTCTCGAACAATTTGCCCTTTCGCAATTCCACCCATAGCAGGATTGCAACTCATCTGTGCAATGTTCTGCAAATTCATAGTAATTAGCAAAGTGTGCGCACCCATATTGGCACTTGCTGCTGCAGCCTCGCTCCCTGCGTGACCACCACCAACTACAATAACATCAAATACTGTTGAAAATAAACTCATTTTATTGTTTCACGTGGAACTTATTATTTAAACTACTGTAAATCACATACTTAAAACAGATATTGCTCTATCCTCTTCGAGTGTCATTGCTTTTTTGTCTGCTAGGATTTTGTCTTTAAAACCAAGATAATGCAACACACCATGAATCATAACTCGGTGTAATTCTTCAAGAAAGGTCACCTTAAAATCTTCAGCATTATCAGCAACCCTTTCAATGGAAATATAAATATCTCCGTTAATAATTTTACCGATGGTGTTGTCAAAACTAATCACATCTGTAAGGGTGTCATGCTGTAAAAAATCAACATTTAATTTATGCAAATATACATCATCACAAAAAATATAGTTGATTTCTCCTAAGGTAAAACCGTGGTTTAAAATTACTGTTTCTACCCATTTTTCGTAAGACGCCTCAGCTTCCAAGACAAAAGGAGTTTCATAATTAAAAGTAATCATTGAATACTGTTTGTTTGTTTGTTTTAAAAAAATTCGCTTTTACATATGCGCAGTAAACCAAAACGGTCTTCCAAAAAAAAACTTGTTTTCATCCTACTGCTTTTGCTTGGGTTCTGTAAAATACTCACGAACCTTCTTTTTAAAATTTTGTCGCAAAGGTAAGGATTGTCTGTTTAAAATCTCTGTTTGGTTGTAAAACAACTTCTTAAACTCCAGTTCCTTCTTCTTGTTTGATTTCATGCGCGCTCGATTGACTGCAGATTTCCTTTTATTTTCCCGCCCTTGCTCTAGGGCAGCCTTATCGAGTTTTAGCAACTCATAATCTAACTGTTGCATTTTTTGAAGAGTCTGCGAATTAAATCCTTTTGCTAAAATTTCATTCTCTAACTGCTCCATGGTCTTCAATACTTTTTTGGCAGAGAGGTTGCTGTTGGGTGCAGTTCCTTTATTTTCTTTTATTGCTTCTTCTAGTTGCTGTCGAAGCATCTGTTGTTCTTTAAATATTTGATAGAGTTCTCCGTCTAAGTCTTCGTTCTGTGATCCCGAAAAACCGGTATTTCCTTTTGTACCATTTTCTCCTGTTTTACCCTTTTTCCCTTTTTTACCAGGCACTCCTTTTTCGCCAGGTTTTTTGGCGCCTTCTTTCCCTTTCTTTCCTCCAGATTTAGATCCCTTTTTCATACCTTCTTTTATTTTTTCTGAAAGCGCTCCTTGTTTTTTTATAATGTCGGGCAAGCTAAATCCTGAACCCTTTCCTTTGCCTTTGCCTAATTTGGCAGACATCGATTTTTTTATATCGGTAAGCATACTGCTTAAATAGTCTGCCAAATTGTTAGTGGCAGTCATCACATAACGTTGATTGGAGACTCCATCTGGAAACCTGTTTTCACTGAAATTTTCTAAGGTTTGCGCTAAGTTGTAGTGTGCAGTCGACAGGTCGTCTTGAATTTTAATGGAAATTTTTGGAAGCCGCATCGACAATACATACAAACTATCGTCAATATGTTCAAAATAAGTTCTCAGCTCGTTTTGTTTTTTAAGTGAAGTACTAAAGCTGGGATGGGTTGTTGAAATTTCATCAAACCGATTCATTAAATGCTCTTGTTTGAATGAAAAAGTCACCAAGTTTTCTAAAATTTTACGCAAATTATCCAAGTTTTCCTCCATAGAATCCATTTCCATCTCCATCATTGCTTGTTGCATTTTAGCACTCATTTCTTTCATTTTTTGAGCGGCTTTCTGTTGGCTTTTCTTTGCGGCAGCGGGTGCTTTTTTAGAAAGTTTTTCTTCTGATTTTTGGAGGGCTTCTTTGACCGCTTCTTTTTCATCTTCGGTATCTGGAAGGCCCAAAGGTTCTTTTAATTTGTCATTATCTTTTGCTAGAGTTTCTAATTCTTTTTGGAGCGCTTCAAAGGCTTTTTTAATTTCTTTTTGATTTACTAAAGTGCTGTCATTCTTTTTTGCTAGGGCCTCTTGTTCTTTTGACAATGCTTCTAATTTATTGGCAATTTGCATGGCTTTTTGTTCTACATAGAAACGTTTTACAAGTTCTAATGTTCTTTCTAAACTTCGTTCTTGTTGTTTGTTTTGCTCCGCCAATTCTTTTGCTTTTTTAAGAAAATCTTCTTTGTTTAATTTCTCAGCAATTTTTGCAATTTCGTCAAGGAGTTTTTGTTGTTTTTCTAATTTCTTTAATTCTTCAACACGCTTTTTTAATGCTTCTTTTTTCTCCTGAAGCCCTTCACTTTGTGCTTTCTTTTCACCCAAGTTTTCTTGCAGTTTTTCGGTTTGACGTTGGATTCGTTTTTTGTATTCTTGTTGGCGCTTTATAAAAGATTGCACTTTTTTCTGATCGCTCCAACTTCCTTTTTTCTTGCGTTGAATTTCTTGCTGAATTTTCTCAAACTCCTTTTGCTGATTTTGATTTTCTGAAATATTCTTTTCAAGATTGCTAATCGTGTTTTTTTGTTCCGACAACAATTCTTCTTCTATTTCAGTGGCGGTTTTTTGTCGGTATTGAAACGTTTCCGATTTGGTTTTTTTACTTCCATTGAAACCATCATTATCAAAAACCTGAAAAAAGAGCTCGTAATTCACCCCTGTTTGTAAGTTTAAGCCTTCTGGGAATTGATAATAAAAGGACTGTATGTTTTCTTTGCTAATTGTAAAATCGAGACTTTGTTTGTTTTCTAAATTCGCTTTGTCGTAATACACCAATTGTAATTTTTGCAACCCATAATCATCGGAAATTTGTCCTGCAAATTGAGCAGTTCCGCGTGAGATACTGTCAATATTGGTAACCACTTGAATCGCAGGAAATTCATCTTTAACAACATCAAGCGAAAACTGCAATTGCTCATAATCTTTTAATAAGCTGTTGGTGGAAGTAATTGTGTAAGAAATTGGTTTTACAATTTGTTTTTTAAACACAAAATCCGCTTCAGAAATGGCCGTAAAAAAATTTCTTTTTGCTGCTGAAATAAAGGAAACAGTATCTGTTGCTACTGCTTTTACATTCCATTGTACTCGGGTGCCTTCTGGCAAAATATAATTGCCCGTATTTTGAATGGTTTCGTTTTTTCTCCCTAAGTAATTTGGATAGGTTAGCTCCATAAACACGTTTAAAATCGTAGGAGTTTTCACCACCTCTAAAGTGTAGTTTAAAGATTGCACTCCGTTGGCTGTTAGATAAAAAGTAAGGGGGGTTTCTACTTGTAAAAAAGTGTGCACAAACGTAGCTGCGTCTTGTTTTTGGAGCGTGTATTCTTGTTGTTGAAACACAATTTTAACTTCCTCTGGGCGAACACTTCCTTTTGTTTTTACGCGAACGGTAAATGGTTTTCCTTGTATTCCTTTTAACGAATCGTTTGCAATGTAAAAAGCAAAGGGCGCTGGAGGTGTAAAGGCTTTTCTATGGTTTACAACACGGTCGAAACTTTGGGTTAGCGCGGCAGTATTCCCTGAAAAGAAGGCAATAATTCCTATGATAAACGGAACAATCGCATACTTTAAATACTTTTTATTTTTAGTGAAATCAACGGCTTTTATAAAAGGGATGGGCTGAATTTCGGCTGCTTTTTGTGCGATACTTGCCAATAATAAATCCGAGGGATTCGGGTTTTCTTTCAGTTGTAAAATATTGAGGAGTTTGTCTTGAATTTCTGGAAAATGATTTCCAATAATTCTGGAAGATTCTTGGAAAGAAATTCCTTTTTGCAAGCCGATCAATTTTAACATCGGTTTTAAAATAAGTTGCACCAACAAATATCCTTCTCCCAAAATAAAAATCCAAAACAAAGCGGTTCTTGCAAGGGGTTGCAACCACAAAAAAGACTCGACAAATAGGGTTGCAAAAAAGTAAATGCACCCTAAAGAGAAAAAGAAGATGCCTCCTTTTAGCAATTCGTTTCTGTAATATTTACGTGTAAAATGCCGTAATTTCTCCGTTATTATCTGATAGCCTTCCATAATGAACGAATAAAAATACTGCTTTTAAGGAAATCATCCGCATAATAATTGTTAAAAGGCCGGGGAGGTCTTGATGGAAAATGACTGAAGGCTTAAAGTGGTGGGTTGATTTTGAAGCAAGAGCGAATATTTAATCTGTTCACTTGCGCTGTTCAACAAATTAAAATGCTTCCTACAATATGCTCACAATCGAGATGCTCGCGCTATTCTTTAAATACAATGTTGTAGTGCGTTTTAATTTCTAAAAATATTCAATAACACACATGAACTCGTTAGCAATTTGATTAGCATTATTCCTCAAATCTTTAAGTACTAATTTACCTTCTTCCAAATCCTTTATATTTATATAAACGTTATCTATTTTATCAAAACCAAACCTCATTTGAACAGGGTCAATTTTAGAAATAATTATATTTCCAGACAAATTAGATAAAGCAAATTCTACAACTCTGGTAGAACCTAACCTTGCATTTGGTAAAAACCATTTTACACTTGTAATTATAGCTTCAGACTCTATTGGGAAATTCAATATAATTTTTTGACCTTCCAAAGGGTTTTCACCTCTAGCTGGATGGGATATTTTAAAATATTTTCTTTTTAAACCTCTATTACTATATGAAGGCAAATAGCTAACTGATGGAATTTCCAAATTGTAATGATTTGGAAATAATGGATTTCCAAATAAATCTAAATTATAAGGGTCGTTAGGAGTATTTGGTGTTGTTCCTGCATTATTTTCAAAAATAGCATTTTCTATTTCAATATTAGCGATACCACTTTTGTTATTATTTCCATTATGATTTATCACAATAAAGTCATCTAAACTATCTCTATAAGGAAAAGAGCAATTTTCATACAATATTCTGCCTGTACCTCTCCATGCGTTATTGCCGTAATTAAATTCATGATGTCCCATCATAATGGAATTTCTAAAATTGACATTTAATGAATTAAAACTAATGTTAGAAGCTCCTTGAAAATTAAACTCAAAATGTTTCATATCAATTCCAGCTAGGCTAGGTTGAGTTTGAGAACCAAAATCTGCTGTAATTTCTATGTTACCATGTTGCCAATTAGTTTTTAAAACTCTAGCGTTATGATTCTTCATTTCAAAACGTCCATTTATAATCCTAAAATCATTTACACCCCTTCCACTTGACGAACTATTAAGTTCAAAATAATAACTTTCAGTTTGAGGATTATAACCTGACCAATCGCAATCAGTAAACTTAAAGTGCCCTCCTTTATCTGCTTTTATAATGCTTCCATCTTCAATCCAAAACTTAGTATGACTAAACCAATAATTTAAAAATTGATCAGAGTCCTTAATATCTAATATAGCATCTACTTTTCCACTAAAAGTACATTTCTCAAAAGCCCATTCAGAATTTGTATTTGTACCTCTCAAAGTAAAAATTTTATTGAAATTCCCTAAAAAATTACATCTTTCAAAATAGTAATCTTTACCACCGCCATCTGAATCTGAATACAAAAAATTACAATCATCACTTAACCCAATGAAAGTTATATCTGAAAATGTTACATTCATAGCATGATCTAAATCTTTAAAAGCATACTTGTTTTCACCTGAATAAATAAAAGTTAATACGCCATGTCCATCAGAGAAATATTTGATTCCTGATATTCTAAAAAATAAAGTAGTAGGATTCATAAGAGAGTCTTCTTTTAGTAAAAATTCTCCAGATGGAATAAAAATTCCGGAATATGATAATCTATCGTTTAACCCTGGAAGTAAATGACTTCTAAAACTCTCAAGAAATGCATCTAATGATTTTTGGAATGCTAACGTATTATTATTTAGTAAATCATTAACCGTTTGGATACTAGCAATGTTTGGATAGTTAGCAGTTATTGTAGTATCTGTATATTCAGTAATTTCTTTTTTAGTTGCTATAGCTCCAAACCATTTTACATTAATAGCGCTATCTGTTATACTTCTTTCCCAACCATTAAAAATTAAACCTCCATCATTCTCAGAAATTTTTGCTGAATTAAAGGTAAATATACCTCCACCTCCATCATTCTTTTCATGATATCCAAGAACGATTACAGTTGTTATATTTGTTCCGTGAATCGAATGAATAGTATTTAAATCAGAGATTATATTAACTGTTACAATATCAGATTGAGTTGATGAATGGACGTGTTTTTTTTCTATATTTTTATTTTCGGGTGTTTCTAGACTTAAATTGTACGAGGAAATATCCTTACTAAAAAGAAAATTTGAGATTAATAAAAACAAATAAAAAGCAATAATTTTTTTCATAATTTTAAAATTTATTATTGAGTTATTAATTTAGTTTCCATATAATTTGTTTTTGGGTAATAGGATTTTGTTTGATCATTTTGATAATCGTATTATGCCAAATTGTTTTCTTTGATTGCGACCTGTTTATTCTGTAGGAAAACTCACTAAAATATTTTTGAATATGTTGTTTAGACACATGTGTTGGTATTGTTCTTAACCAAGACTTTACTTGATGAATTATAATATGTAATTTTTTGAAATTTTTACCATTATTACTTTTAATCTGTGTGATATTATAAATTTCTTTTAAAGGTTCATAACCACGCCATTTATCTGTAAAAACTTTAGCAGAAGTATCAATATGTTCTTCAAAAATAGGTGTTAAAGATTTACAAGAATAGTCATCAATAGATTTAATATAGACTCTTTTTACTTGGTGTTTATTAGTCAATTCGACAGCTATCACTGCTTTTTTCTTTTTAGTATTGTAACTTCTTCCTTGTTTTCCCTCTTCTTTTCCTCCAACAGTAAATTCATCTACATGAACCAGATCCTTTAAAGGATATTTTTTACTACTTTCCATAGCTTTCCGAACTTTTTGCATAAAAAACCAGGTAGATGTTTGACTGATTCCATAACGCGCGCCTAATTGTGTGCTAGATAAACTTTTGCTACTGGTTGTCATTTCAAAGACAATACAAAAAGCTTTTTGAAGTCCAAATTTAACTTTATGAAATAAGGTGTTTGAGGTAGCGCTTTCTACATGGTGACAGTTGTAACAATGGTATTTAAATCCTTTTTTCAAACAGCCTTTTGTGCCTTCGCATTTGGAACATTTAAAACCATCTTGCCATTTATATTTTGCTAAATATTCTTTACAAACATCATCATTTGGTAGTTCTTTTACAAAGTTTAGCATATTTTTACCTTCAAATTGTTTCATGTCTATATATTTAAAGGGATAATATACGGAATTTATATTAATAAGTCAAAATTTTACTATTAATAGATTCAATCTCGTAATGCACTACAACTCATTATATCATTCTATTTTACACGTATATCCCTGTTATGTTTTCGAGATAAGGTTAACTTTGTGAAATCTCTAAGCTTCTCAAAAAAACGATCTCAAAATAACGGGGGTTTAGAGATTTATTTTGTCGTTTGTTAAAGACGCAACACTTGAAAAAATTTCTCGGTGCGTTCATTTCAATAACAAATCAAAAAAACACCTGAGTTTTTTTTAACAGTTAAATATAAACATAAGTTTAGTTTTATAAGTTAAAAATATAAAAAAATGTTCATAAAATATTCTTTTTTAATAAGCGTCCCAGAAAAACAAATTGCAATCGGTTTCATTTTCTATTCTAAAAAACAGCTTAAAAACACCTATTTTTTCTTTGTAGGAATTTCACTCCTCTTCCAATAAAAAAGTATCTTTGCGACATCCAAAAACCAGAAAAATGGAATCTAATGTTCGTGTTCGTTTTGCCCCAAGTCCCACAGGGCCTTTGCACATTGGTGGTGTAAGAACAGCTTTATTTAATTATTTATTTGCTAAAAAGCACAACGGTACCTTTATCTTGCGTATAGAAGATACAGATCAAACCCGCTATGTGGCCAATGCAGAACAATATATTATAGATGCAATGGATTGGTGTAACATTCCTTTTGATGAAGCTCCTGGGAAAAACGAAAAATTGGGTCCTTACCGACAATCTGAACGGAAAGAGCTCTATAAGAAACACGCCACACTGCTGTTAGAATCTGGTTGGGCGTATTATGCTTTTGACACTGCAGCACAATTGGATGCAGAAAGAAAAGGACATGAAGAAAAAGAAAAAACCTTTATTTATAACTGGCACAACCGAGAAAAAGGACGTTTGGTAAATTCTCTAGTATTATCGGAAGAAGAGGTGCAAAAACGAATTGATCGTGGTGATAAGTATGTCGTTCGTTTCAAATCTCCACAAGACGAAACCCTTGTAATGCAGGATGAAATTCGTGGTGAAATTAAAATTGACACCAATGTGTTGGATGACAAAATTTTATTTAAATCAGACGGAATGCCTACCTATCATTTGGCAAATATTGTAGACGATCATTTTATGGAAATTTCACACGTTATTCGAGGTGAAGAATGGTTGCCATCTATGGCATTGCATGTTTTATTATACCGCGCTTTCAATTGGAGCGCTCCAAAATTTGCACACTTGCCATTAATTTTAAAACCGGTTGGTAAAGGAAAATTAAGCAAACGTGACGGAGATAAATTAGGGTTTCCAGTATTTCCATTAGAATATACCAACGAACAAACGGGAGACATTTCTCGAGGTTATAAAGAGGACGGCTACTTTGCAGATGCATTTGTAAATATGTTGGCTTTATTGGGATGGAACCCAGGTACCGAACAAGAAATTTTTTCTTTGGAACAATTGGTCCAGGAATTCGACTTGAAAAGAGTGAGTAAATCGGGGGCAAAATTTAGTCCAGAGAAAACCAATTGGTTCAACCAACAATACATGCAAACGAAAGACGATGCCTCTTTAACAGCATTGTTTCTTCCGATATTAACAGCAAAAGGAATTTCTTGTGAGAAAGAATATGTTCAGAAAGTAGTAAGTGCTATTAAAGAACGAGCTGTTTTTGTGGAAGACTTTTGGGTATTGTCTGATTTCTATTTTCAGGATCCAACAACGTACGATGCAAAAGCATCAAAGAAAAACTGGAAAGAGGGCACTGCTGATTTAATGAATGAATTGCTGGTTGTTTTAAAAGAGATTCAAGAATTTACATCTGCAAACACTGAAGTCATAATTAAAGAGTGGATTACGTCCAAAGAAATTGGTTTTGGGAAAGTAATGCAACCGCTTCGATTAAGTTTGGTAGGCGCTTTAAAAGGCCCTCATTTGTTTGATATTCTTGAAATGATTGGAAAAGATGCTAGTATTAAAAGAATTGAAAAAGCCATCGATTTTCATCAATAAATAAGGAATTTAGATTCTTACAAAAAGACCACTACACGCTGTTAGTGGTTTTTTTGTGTCTAAAAGTGTAACATTCTATAAAAACTTCGTCTTGTAGTTAACTACTTAAATCGGTATCTTTACAAGAAGTTAATTATTCACCTTTAAAAAAAACTATGAATTTAATTCCAATTATTATAATCGGCTTCATTGTCCTTTTTCTTTTCTCAGCTATTTTTACTGTCAAACAACAAACAGCAGCAGTAATAGAAACTTTCGGGAAATTTAGTAACATTCGTCAATCTGGATTTCAATTAAAAATACCTGGCATCCAAAGAATTGCAGGAAGATTGAGTTTAAAAATTCAACAATTAGATGTTATTATTGAAACGAAAACAAAGGATGATGTTTTTGTGAAATTAAAAGTTTCAGTACAATACAAAGTAATTAAAAATAAGGTAGAAGACGCTTTCTACAAACTAGATTATCCACACGATCAAATTACTTCCTATGTTTTTGATGTAGTAAGAGCTGAAGTTCCAAAGATGATTTTGGACGATGTTTTTTTACGGAAAGATGATATTGCCATTGCTGTAAAATCTGAATTAAACGAAGCGATGATGACCTATGGGTATGACATTATTAAAACTTTGGTAACGGACATTGATCCAGATGCACAAGTAAAAGAAGCAATGAATCGAATTAATGCTGCTGACAGAGAAAAAACTGCGGCACAGTATGAAGGAGATGCACAACGTATTTTAATTGTAGAACGTGCAAAAGCAGAAGCAGAAAGCAAGCGTTTACAAGGACAAGGTATTGCAGATCAACGGAGAGAAATTGCTCGTGGATTGGAAGAGTCTGTAGAAGTTTTGAACAAAGTAGGTATCAACTCACAAGAAGCTTCAGCTTTAATTGTAGTTACACAACATTATGATACACTACAATCAATTGGGCAGCAAACCAATAGTAACTTAATTTTGTTACCAAACTCTCCGCAAGCGGGAAGCCAAATGTTGAACGATATGGTGGCCAGCTTTACGGCAAGCAATCAAATTGGTGAGGCAATGAAAAACCCAAAACCAAAAAAATTAGAGAGCTAGAAACACTTTTTATAAAATAAAAAGCTCCGTTTTATATTTCAAACGGAGCTTTTTTTATTTGTATGTCAAAAAATTAGTTTCCTTCTTCTAATTTGTCGTCTTTCTTTGCTTCTTTTTGCTCGTCTTTCGTGGCTTTTTTAAATTCTTTAATACCACCACCAATTCCTTTCATTAATTCTGGAATCTTTTTACCACCAAATAATAGTAAAAGTGCCCCTATAATAAGAACCATTGAAAGTGGACTTGGCATTCCTAATAAAAAAATATTTAAAGAGATCATAGGTTTCTAAATTTGAGACTACAAATATACAAAAACGTTTTTATACTTGATAAAAGAAATTGTTAATCCTTTTTTTGAATGATTCCTCCCACTAACTTTTTATCTCTTATTAGATCTGGGTTTCCTTTGTAAAAAATAGAGCCTCCAAAACTAACTTTTGCATTCAATACTTTGCCTGCAAAAATTTCTGCTTTTGCTCCGGTTCCAGATTTTACCATAGCGCTATTGTCTACTTCTAACCCAAAACCATGGTAAATACCATACAAATCTACATCTACATCTTGGTTATCTGCAGTTCCTGTTAATTTTACAATTCCGCCAGAGATGGCTTTTACGATAATATTTTTAGCTTTTAAAACCAAATTTATATAGGCACGTTCTTGTGCGCGAATCTCTACTTCGTCTTGTTGAAAATCTTTTGCGGTAATGGTAGCTCCTTGATTGGCATCAATAACCGTAAGTTTATCTTTGTAAAAAAGTTGAATGAATACTTCCCCATCTGCAGAATTATTTGAAGGTTTTAAAGAAAAAGGTAAAGATAGTTTTAAGGTGTTATTTACTGTTTTAATTTTCACCATTTCAGACTTCTCTCCGGTAATTTCTAATTTATTTTCTGTAGATTTTATGAGTGCTACTTCAATACCATTATAGACTTTAAGTATGGTATAGTCTCCTAAATTTTTAGTAACTTTTGATTGTCCATGAATTGAATACACAAATAATAATACTCCTATAAAAATTATTTTTTTCATTCGTTTAAAGTTTAATTAAAAAATTACTTTTAATAAAGGTACTAATATAAAGTGTTTTTCTGTTTTTTATTGTTTTTTTTTTGTTAAAGTAGTTTAATTTTCAATTAAATTAAAATCTAAGTGCTTGCGTTCTAAATCAGCTTTTTTTACTTGTACTTTTACATCATCTCCTAATTGGTAGATTTGTTTGGTAGCTTGACCAATAATTGCAAATTGCTGTTCATCAAAGGAATAAAAATCACTTTTTATGTCTCTAATTCTTACCATACCTTCACATTTATTAGAAGAAATTTCTACATAAATACCCCATTCTGTAACTCCAGTAATTACCCCTTCAAATACTTCATTATTATGATCTTGCATGTATTTAATTTGCATGTACTTTATAGAAGCACGCTCTGCTTTACTTGCCAATTCTTCTCTTTTTGAGGAGTGTTTACAGTTTTCTTCGTATTTAATTGCTTTTGGGGTGTCTCCTCCATCTAAATAATGTTGTAACAATCGATGTGTCATTACATCTGGATAACGTCTAATAGGGGATGTAAAATGACTATAGTAGTTAAAAGCCAATCCATAGTGCCCTATGTTTTGAGTGGTATAAACAGCTTTACTCATGGTACGAATCGTAAGTGTTTCAATCATGTTAGATTCTGCTTTTCCACTAACATCACTTAATAATTTATTTAAAGTTTCTGAGGTACTTTCTTTTGTTTCTGTATTTATTTTATATCCAAACTTACCAATAATGTTTTGTAATGCTGCTAATTTCTCGATATCTGGTTCGTCATGAACTCTATAAATAAAGGTTTTATTTGTTGCTTTTCCTTTAGAAAAACCAATAAATTCGGCAACTTTACGATTGGCTAATAACATAAATTCTTCAATTAATTTATTTGCGTCTTGTGATGTTTTAAAGAAAACTCCGATTGGGTTTGCTGCTTCATCTAGATTGAATTTTACTTCTACTCTATCAAAAGAAATTGCGCCTTGTTGCATTCTTTTTTTACGAAGAATTTTTGCCAATTCATCTAATTTTAAAGTGGCTTCTACAATTTCTGGAGTTACTTCGTATTCTTTGTCAAGAATCGAAACTTCTAAAGGCATTATGTATGGTTTTACAACTGGTGATAATGTACAATTATCGATAATTGATTGTGCTTCCTCATACGCAAA
The DNA here is from genome assembly GCA_943787375.1 of uncultured Polaribacter sp. Lineage (GTDB taxonomy): Bacteria > Bacteroidota > Bacteroidia > Flavobacteriales > Flavobacteriaceae > Polaribacter. Next base: position 276,175 of record CALSME010000002.1, on the reverse strand, counting down.
ACGTTGGTCGGAATAGGTGACTGTTCGTCCAAACCATTCGTTTACAATTTGTGCTTTAGGATTGATTTCAAATACAGCTGAAAAAGTAAGTTTTTCTTCATGAGGTCTTAAAGAACAAACACCATTACTTAATTTTTCTGGTAGCATTGGCACCACTCTATCTACTAAATACACCGAAGTAGCTCTTTCAAAAGCTTCGTCATCTAAAATTGTTTTTGGTGTTAAATAGTGAGAAACATCTGCAATGTGAATTCCGATTTCAAAATTCCCATTTTCTAATTTTGTAAAGGACAATGCATCATCAAAATCTTTTGCGTCTTTTGGATCTATGGTAAAAGTGAGATCTTTACGCATGTCTCTTCGTTTACCAATTTCTTTTTTGGTTATTTCAATAGAAAGATGATCTGCTTCTTGTTCTACTTCTGTTGGAAACTCATACGGCAAATCATATTCTAATAAAATAGAATGCATTTCTGTATTATGTTCTCCTGGTTTTCCTAAAACTGCAGTAATTTCTCCAAACGGATTTTTAGATTTCGCTGGCCAATCAGAAATTGTAGCTTGTACTTTATCACCATCTTCTGCACCGTTCATTTTACTTTCTGAAATAAAAATATCTGCGTACATTTTATTATTATCTGGAACTACAAAACCAAAATTTTTATTCTTTTGTAAAACCCCAACAAATTGTGTTTTTGCACGTTCTAAAATTTCAACAACATCGGCTTCGTATTTTTTTCCACTTCGTTTTTTAAATACATATGCTTTTACCGTGTCATTATGCAATCCTTTTCCAAGGTTTGAATTTGGAATAAAAATATCATCTTCGTAATCATCGGATATAAAATATCCATTTCCATTAGAGGTAATGTCTAAAGTACCTGTAGAATATTTTCGATTTTGATTCATTTTAAATTTCCCGCGATCTACTTCTACAATTTTCTGAGTTCCCGTTAATTCGGCCAATCTCTTTATAATTTGTGTTTTTCCATCGGTATCAGAAATACTTAATTTACTGGAAATTTGTTTATAATTATAAGATTTTGAAGTGTCTTCGTTTAAAATTCTAAAAATATTCTTGGTTAAGTCTTTTACAACATTCCCTTTCTTTTTATATATATTTTTCTTTTTTCTAGTCATTTTATGAGCTATTAATACGTTGATTTTAAGTTCTTTTTTACTTAAATAAACAACTATTGTAAAGTACGATTAATTTCACTGTTTGTATATTAAAAAATAGTTATCAAACTATTATTGTACTTTGCCTTTTAAATTATTATTTATGTCTAAATCTTGGTTTATAATTGCAAACCCTATTGCAGGAAATCAAAAATTTTCTAAACAATGGAAAGAAATTCAACAATTACTTAACAGTAAGAATATAGACTATTCTTTTGTTTTTACACAATTCTCTAAACACGAAATTGAATTGGTGCAAAATGCAATTCAGCAAGGTTTTAGAAATATTATTTCCGTAGGTGGAGATGGTACACTACATAATATAGTTAACGGAGTAATGATGCAAAGGTATGTAAAATCTTCTGATATAACTATTGCAGTACTTCCAATAGGAACTGGTAACGATTGGATTAAAACCTATAAAATTCCAAATAACATAAAAAAAGCGATCGATATTATTTCAGAAAGAAAAACAATTTTACAAGATATTGGTAAAATAAAAACAGCGGCAGGTAAAATTTCCTACTTCAATAACGTAGCAGGTTTGGGATATGACGGTTATATTGCCAAAAAACTACAAGAAGTAAAAAGATTGGGTACTTTATCTTATTTGATTGCTGGAATTTATGGATTGTTATTTTATAAAAAATCGACATTTAAAATTACAATAAATCAAACAATAATTAAAACCACTTGTTTAATGACAATTGTTTCAATTTGTAAATTTTCTGGTGGAGGAATGCAATTTTCAAAAAAAGGAGATCCTAGTGATGGATTGTTTGATATTACGATCGCTAAAAACCTTACCTTATTTGATTTAATTTTGAATATTAAAAAATTATACAACGGAAAAATTGTAGATCACCCAAAAGTAGCTACTTATAAAACAAATGAAATTACAGTAGTCCCACAAAATTCGGAACCTTTTATTCAAGCAGATGGGGAATTGGTTGGACTTGGAACAGCTACTTTCTCTCTCATTGAAAAAGGAATTCATTTTGTGATTGCTTCTGATTAAGGTTCATTTTTTGAAAGCATTCTTATTTTAACTTTTTTTTGATTTCAGAGTTATCAACATTCTATAGTATTATTATTTTTCTTTTATAAATTTTTAAAAAACAATGATGTTTATAATAGTCTGTGAATAGTGACTATAAAAAAAGTTCTTTTTATTTTTTTATATGAGTTATTAAAAAACATCCACATCTTATAAATTATTTAAAAGGTTTAAAATCAACCAAAAAAATAGGTTGTTAACAATACTTATAAAGAGTAATTAACTAATAATTATTAATAGTTAATAATGAAACGGATGTAGATAACCATTCTTTTTTATGTTGATAAACTATTATGAAAAAACAATAAAAAAATTTGTTTATTCAGTCAAGCTCCTTGTATTGTAATAATTTTTAAACCTCACAAAAAAAGTTTTTAAAATTTACAGATACTTCTTAACATTTACAAAACATACTTAATCTATTAAAAACGAAACTGTTATTAAAAATGGTAAAAAACAGGGTGTTAATAACCTTAAAAAACCCTTAGTTTCTGTATTTTTGTACAACACAACTTAATTAAAATCAATTTATTATGACAATTGCTATTGGTAACGATCATGCAGGAACAGATTATAAGTTCGAAATTATAAAATATTTAGAATCAAAAGGACATACTGTTTTAAATTTTGGAACAGACACGAATGCATCTATGGATTATCCAGATGCAATTCATCCAACAGCAACCGCTGTAGAATCTGGTAAAGCAATTTTTGGTATTATTCTTTGTGGAAGTGGAAATGGTGCACAAATGACCGCAAACAAACACCAAGGAATCCGTGCTGCATTGTGTTGGAATAATGAATTAGTAGCGTTAACAAGACAACATAATAATTCAAATATTTTAACTATTCCTGCACGTTTTGTTTCTATACAACAAGCTTTAGGTTTTGTTGAAATATTTTTAAATACCGAATTTGAAGGAGGAAGACATGGAAATCGAGTTGATAAAATTTCTTGTTAAAATAATTATTCACGCTTAGGATCTTACTTTTTTATGGATTTTTATATCAAATCTTTTTCAGAATTAAATACAGTTGAGTTGTATCAAATTCTTCAATTACGTGCAGAAGTTTTTGTAGTAGAGCAAGACTGTGTGTATCAGGATGTAGACGGAAAAGACCAAAATTCATTGCATGTTTTTGGAACTAAAAAGAATAAAATAGTTGCCTATACTCGAATTTTTAAACCAGGAGATTATTTTAAAAATGCAAGTATTGGTCGTGTTGTTGTAGTTGCTTCAGAAAGAAAATATGGTTTTGGACACGATATAATGAAAGCGTCTATTTTGGCTATTAAAAATTATTTTAAAGAGGATAAAATTACAATTTCTGCACAAGTATATTTAAAAAAATTCTATGAATCTCATGGATTTTATCAAGTAGGAAAAGACTATTTAGAAGACGGAATTCCGCACATAGAAATGTTAAAAAATTAAAGAAGCGAACTTACTTCTTTAACTTCTCCAACAGTTAAATCATCTAAATGTAAAGTTCCAATTCGAACTCGAATTAAACGCAAGGTAGGAAACCCGACTGCTGCCGTCATTTTACGGACCTGCCTAAATTTACCTTCTCTAATTACAATAACAACCCAACTTGTAGGTCCATGCCGATCGTCTCTAATTTTTTGACTTCTCAATGGAAATTTAGGAGGATCAATTAAAAAAGATTTCCCAGGTTTTGTTTGATATTTTTTTCCATCAAAACCAATCTCAACCCCTTTTTTAAGTTTTTCAACAGCTTCCTGAGTCATTATCCCATCTACTTGAACATAATATTCTTTTTCAAATTTATTACTTCTAATTTCTTCAGAAACCTTTCCATCAGTGGTGAGTAATAACAAACCTTCAGAAGCAACATCCAATCGGCCAATAGCCATGGTTCCTTTAGGAAAATTGTGAAGTTCTCCTAATAATTTTTTCTTTCTTTTTGCAGGATTTACAAATTGAGAAATGGTTCCCCATGGTTTGTGAAGGATAAAATGTTGGTGTTTTTCCATAAATTCGTTTTATAAAAACAGTGCTGCAAAAATGCAACTTATTTATTAGGAAATTAAACGTTGTTTTTTGTAACTTGTCTCACTTTAAAAAAACAATATTTTAACAGAATTTATGGCAGCAGATAAAGAAAAAACAGCAAAATTAAAAGCACTTCAACTTACTTTAGATAAGTTAGATAAGACTTACGGTAAAGGATCTGTTATGAAGTTAGGAGATGTAGTTACCGAAGAAATAGATGCAATTTCGTCAGGATCTTTAGGATTGGATTTAGCATTAGGAGTTGGTGGATACCCAAGAGGAAGGGTCATCGAAATTTATGGACCAGAATCTTCAGGGAAAACAACTTTGACATTACATGCAATTGCAGAAGCACAAAAAGCAGGAGGAATTGCTGCATTTATTGATGCAGAACACGCTTTTGATAAATTTTATGCAGAAAACTTAGGGGTAGATATTGATAATTTAATTATTTCTCAACCCGATCATGGTGAACAAGCTTTAGAAATTACAGAAAATTTAATTCGTTCAGGTGCCATAGATATTGTTGTTATTGATTCAGTAGCAGCATTGACTCCAAAATCTGAGATTGAAGGAGAAATGGGAGATTCTAAAATGGGACTTCATGCACGTTTAATGTCACAAGCATTAAGAAAACTAACAGGAACAATTTCTAAAACCAATTGTACGGTTATTTTTATTAACCAATTAAGAGAAAAGATTGGGGTTATGTTTGGAAATCCAGAAACAACAACAGGAGGAAATGCATTAAAATTTTATGCTTCTGTACGTTTAGATATTCGAAGAAGAACACAAATTAAAGATGGAGACCGTGTGATTGGAAACAGTACCAAGGTGAAAGTTGTAAAAAATAAAGTGGCTCCGCCTTTTCAAATTGCAGAATTTGACATCATGTATGGAGAAGGAATTTCTAAAGTTGGAGAAATTTTAGACATTGGTGTAGAATTAGGAATTGTTAAGAAGAGTGGTTCTTGGTTTAGTTACGGAGAGACAAAATTAGGCCAAGGTAGAGATGCTGTAAAAGGTTTAATTAAAGACAATCCAGAACTTGCAGAGGAACTTGAAGGAAAAATAAAAGCTGCGATTGATAATCAAGAATAAGGATGAAAGCTTACATTATAATTAATTTAACTCTCAAAAAAAGATTCAATTTTTTGAGAGTTTTTTATTTTTAGAAGATGATTACCATTCATAAAAAGATACAATTACAACCAATACTACCAACAGATATAACGCATTTACAAGAATTAATGTGGGATATTTACCCTCCTGCTTACAGCCACTTTTGGGAAGATGATGGTGCTTTTTATATCAATAATCAATACTCAAAAGAGAACATTTTAACAGAATTATCCCAAGAAAATACTCAGTATTATTTTGTTGTTTTTAACAATGAAATCATCGGGAACTTTCGTGTGGTATGGAATGAAAAACTCAACGGGTTACCTCAAAAAAAACAAGTAAAATTACATCGTCTTTATTTACATCCTAAAACCCAAAACAAAGGAGTAGGAAAAACAATTGTTTCTTGGTTGGAAGCGCAAGCAATTTTTAAAAACTATGAAATTATTTGGTTGGATGCTATGGACAAACAAGAACAAGCGTTTCAATTTTACAAAAAAAGAGAGTACAAATACCATGCACATCTTTTTTTAGATTTTGATTTAATGCATGCTCCTTTCAGAAAAATGAATCAATTTTATAAAGTTTTGGAATAACCAAAATTACATCCCAGTGCTTCCAAAACCACCTGTACCACGAGCTGTTTCGTCTAAAACATTTACTTCTACCCAGTTTGCTCTTTCGTGTTTTGCAATGATTAATTGCGCAATTCTCTCACCATCATTAATAATAAAATCATTATTGGATAAATTTACCAAAATAACGCCAATTTCACCTCTATAATCTGCATCAACAGTTCCAGGAGAATTTAAGACCGTAATTCCTTTTTTAGCGGCAAGACCGCTTCTTGGACGCACCTGTGCTTCAAAACCAACAGGTAGTGCAATAAATAACCCTGTTTTTACAATGGCTCTTTCTAAAGGTTTTAAAGTGATTTCTTTTTCAATATTTGCACGTAAATCCATACCAGCAGCACCATTGGTTTCGTAGTTTGGGGTTGCATGTTTCGATTTGTTGATGATTTGTACGTTCATTTTAAATAGGTATGTTGTTCAACAAATATAATAAAACCACGAACTATCTTATAAAACTTAATACTTTTCTTATTTTTGACGTTCCAAATAAAAGAATTTATGAATTCACATCCTAAAATTGCGGTTATCGGCGGCGGAAGCTGGGCAACAGCCATTGTAAAAATGTTGTGCGAAAACCTAGATACTGTTGGATGGTATATGAGGAGCGCTTCTGCAAAAGAACATATTCTTGAAAATAAACACAACCCAAACTATTTAAGTTCTGCAGAATTACATCCAGAACAATTAGAGCTATCGAATGATATTAATAAAATAATAGACACTTACGATTTTTTAATTTTTGCAATACCCTCCGCTTTTTTAACAGAAGAACTCTCGAAGGTGTTAGTTTCTTTTGAAGGAAAAATTATTTTTTCAGCGATTAAAGGAATCGTTCCAGAAACAGGTTTAATTGTTGGAGAACATTTTATGGAAACCTATGGGATTCCGGTTGAAAATATAGGTGTAGTAACAGGGCCTTGTCATGCAGAAGAAGTAGCCATGGAGCGCTTGTCGTATTTAACCATTGCATGTAGTGATTCAGAAAAGGCTGAAATGATTAGTAAATGCTTAAAAAGTAGGTATATAAAAACGAAGCTTTCCGACGATATTATTGGTACTGAATATGCTGCGATGTTGAAAAATATTTATGCAATAGCAGCCGGAATTGCGCATGGTTTGGGTTATGGAGATAATTTTCAATCTGTTTTAATGAGTAACGCAATTCGCGAAATGAACCGTTACATTAAAAAAGTGCATAACATGAAGCGGAACATTAATAATTCTGCCTATTTAGGTGACTTATTAGTTACAGGATATTCTCTCTTTAGTAGGAATAGAACATTTGGGAACATGATCGGTAAGGGATACACCGTGAAATCTGCACAAATGGAAATGAGTATGATCGCAGAAGGGTATTATGCCACTAAAAGTGCCTATAAAATTAATCAAGATAAAGGAACAGATACCCCAATTATAGACGCGGTTTATAATGTTTTGTACAACCACAAAGACGCTAAAAAAGAATTTAAAAAGTTGACAGATACCTTGGATTAATTGTTTAATTTTGAACAATTATATCATGTATTAAACTTTTCAAATGAAAACGATCCAAGAAGTTGTAGAAAGTACGGTTAGAAAAACACCTTTTATTGAAGAAGCTTTACACGAAAAACTAATCAATGTTTCTTCCTTAGCAAGAATTATTTTACCAGAAGTTTCTAAAACCTTAAAAAAAGACATTAAAGTAGGCGCAGTAATGATGGCAATTAATCGGTTGTCGCCAGCAAGTGAACTTAGAATTCGGAAGAATATTAAAAAAATTGCATCCAATTTAGGTGATTTTATTGTACGCTCAGACCTTTGTGATTTTACTTTTAAAAACACCCCTACACTATTAAAGGAAATCGCAAAAATTTTAACTAAAACGGCAGATAAAAACGATGCTTTTTTAACCATCTCCCAAGGTATTTTTGAAACGAATATTGTTGCCAGTAAAAGCCTTCAGAAATACATAGAAACTATTTTTGAAAAAGAAACCTGTATCAACAGCGTGTTGGATTTAGCCTCGATTACCATTAAACTTCCCGTAAATAATTTAGAACAATCAGGAATTTATTATTTTATTCTCAAACAATTGGCCTGGGCAGACATCGCTTTGCAAGAGGTAATTTCTACCACAAATGAAATGACGATTGTTGTAAAAGAAAAAGATATTAATGAAACTTTTGGAATTCTTATGAATTTAAAATCTGCGTAACAGCCCAATCCACACATGTCTAAAAAAGACCCCTACGCAGCGTTAAGAATTAGAGAATTTAATATTTTTTTAATCGTTCGTTTTGCATTAATTTTTGGATGGTCCATGCAGTTTATTGTCATTGAATGGAAGGTGTATGAACTTACAGGAGATCCTTTGTATTTAGGTTTAATAGGATTAATGGAAATTATTCCAGCTTTATCGATGGCGTTGTTCGCAGGGCATATTGTAGATCAGCAAGAAAAAAGAAATCTACTAGCCCTTTGTATTGCAGCCTTTTCTTTGATTAGCTTTGGATTGTTCTGGATTACTTCTGACAGCGTGAGTCAATCCCTATCTACACAAAGCCTGTTGTATATCATTTATGCCTTGGTCTTTTTTGGTGGTTTTTTACGCGCCTTTTTTGGTCCAATCATTTTTTCATTGGTTGCTTTAATTGTGCCTAAGAAAATCTATCCAAATGCCGCAACTTGGAATAGTTCATTATGGCAAATGGCACGTGTTTTAGGGGTTGCTTTTGCAGGATTTTCAATCAATTGGATTGGGGTACATGGGTCTTTAAGTATTATTTTTATCTTAGTCTCTATTTCATTTTTCGTTTTATTCAAAATTAAAAGAAAACCAATTTTAAACCCTAAAATTGGAGAACCCGTTTTACAAAGCTTAAAAGAAGGTGTCAACTTTGTGTTTAAAACAAAAGCGATTTTAGGCGCGTTAACTTTAGATATGTTTTCTGTTTTATTTGGAGGTGCCATTGCTTTATTGGCTGTCTTTGCAGAAGATATTTTAAAAGTTGGCCCTCAAGGTTTTGGTATATTAGTGGCCGCACCTTCTGTAGGTTCTTTTTTAACCATGTTGGTAACTGCCTACATTCCAATTAGTAAAAACGCTGGTATGAAACTCCTCGTCGCCATTTTTGGATTTGGAATTTGCATCATTGTTTTCGGACTTTCTTCCATCTTTTGGGTTTCTGTACTAGCCTTATTTTTTAGTGGGGTTACAGACGGCGTTTCCATGGTGATCCGACAAACCATACTACAATTAAAAACCCCCGATCATATGCGAGGCAGAGTTTCTTCTGTAAACTCCATGTTTGTTGGTTCATCGAATGAGTTAGGCGCTTTTGAAAGCGGTCTTACAGCCAAACTAATGGGCACCGTTACTGCAGTTGTTTTTGGGGGAACAATGACCCTAATCACAGTTGTTACCACAGGGCTTGTAAACCCAACTTTACGAAAGTTGGATTTAACAAAAGATTTGGAAGCGCACGAGAAAGAGGATTAGCTCAGTTTTATTGAAATCGATATAAGATTCCAAAATTAATATTCGAAAGGTTTAAATTAATATTAAAAGTTTGTATTGCTTCTGCATCAGCATCATCTGCTTTTTCATGTAAATAGGTAATAGCACCAATAGACGCTCTTAGGGATATGTTTTTAGAAATAAAGTAATTGAAACCAGGAGATAAACTTACTCCAAAAACTTTTGTTTTACTAGTACCATCTTCCCATCCGGAATAATACTCCGCCTTTAAACTACTGTAAGTGATTGCTCCACCAAAAGTGAAAGAGAATTTTTTTTCAGGATTAAAAAAATGAACAATTCCTAACCCTGCACCAAAATTAGTTATTTTACTTTCTACATTATAAATATTAAAATATTCATTCTCGCTAGAGCCAAATAGAAGACCTAATTCTAGTGAAGTCTTATTACTCACAAAATAACCAATAGCAGGTGCAAACGTAAATGAACTTATTTCATCATCATCATAATCTTTACTTAAATAACTGAACGTTCCACTTACATAAATATCTTTGTTTGCAAATCCGTTATTTTTACTTTTTTCTTGTGCCAATGCAGATAAAAGGGAAAACCAAAGAATAAAAGGAAAGAGTAATTTTTTCATAATTTAAATTTTTAACAATTATAATAATTATTTACAAATATTAACATACTTTAATGATGTTTTTTTTCATAAAATTATGTTTCCTATATGTTTGTGAAGTTTTAAACGTATATATTGTTCTTCTTATAGAAAAAGTAATAATTTTAAACGTGATATTAAATTTTAATCCAATTAGATTCTTATATATGTGCATCCAATGAGCTAGGTGCATTTGAAAGCGGTCTTACAGCCAAACTAATAGGAACAGTTACTGCGGTTGTTTTTGGGGGAACAATGACCCTAATCACCGTTGTTACCACAGGGCTTGTAAACCCAACTTTACGAAAGTTGGATTTAACAAAAGATTTGGAAGCGCATGAACGTGAGGTAGAATAAACCAATAGACAATGAAAAAAACAATAACGATACTCTTTTTTATCTTTCTAAATACCCTTTATTCACAAAGAATTTCAGGAATTATTCTCGATGCTATCACAAAAGATCCTATTGAAAATGCGCATATTTTTATTACAAAAAAAGTACTTGTCACCAATAAAAAAGGGAAGTTTTCTTTTAATTTTAAAAAAGGAAAACAAATTCGATTCAGTGTTTCTCATATAAAATACAAAGACCAAAAAGTAACCTTTAATACCAGTGAGAATACTCTGACAATTCTCCTGTTTCAGAAGCAAGAAGCGTTGTCGGAAATTACACTTGTTTCCAAAAAAAACTTGAAGTACAAAATAGATTTCACAATACTACCAGTACTTCCAAAATCAACACACTCTTTTGCAGCAGTCATAAAAAACAATCAATTATTTGTTATAGGAGGTGATGCCTCGAATGTAAGAGATGAGTTAAGAAGAGGTATCAGTGAATTAAGAGGGAGTAGTGAGCAAGAAATAATGAAGTTAATAACCAAACCAAAATTTCAAGACTTCTTTTCCTATTTGGGCGATTTACAAGTATACGATTTTGAATCAAATCAATGGATATTGAAAGAGAATGTGTTTAGAAAGAAAGCAAATCACAATGTCATTTCTTTTGAGAATAAACTCTATTTGTTAGGAGGAAAAAGACTCTCAAGAACCAAAAAGAGAGATTATTTAGAAGACAAAATTGAAGTTTATAACCTCTCTAATGAAACCGTAGAAATAGATGATACTCACCCACACCAAGCAGTAAATTCACTTGCACTTCTGTACCAAGATAAAATTATTTTAATGGGTGGTTCCATTAAAGAAAATAAGCAAGGCATCAAAAAATATTCAGATAAAATACACGTATATGATTTAAAAACAGGGTATTGGTACTTGTTTTCAAAAATGACCAAAGCCAAAGAATCTCAAGGAATTATTGTAGGGAATAACCTTTATTTGTTTGGTGGTTATCGTGGAAAAGAGCTTACTGAAATAGAAGTATTTCATCTAAAAACAAACACTTGGAAAGCGGTCGGTCATTTGTTTAAAGGAATGCGTAAGCCAGCAATAACAACTCACAAAGACATTATTTATTTGTTTGAAAATCAACAACTCCTAATGTATAATACAACATCCAATGAATTGCGAAGTTATGCCATAGATTTAAACCTTTTTGGGGCTACGATGCACTTTTATAAAGACAAATTGTACATTTCTGGAGGGTATTTATCTAGTGAATTTGATCAAATTCCAACCAACGGATTTTATAGCGTTTCCTTGAAAGAGTTTAAAAACACAAGACCTTTAAAAGCAACATTATTTTAAGGAGTTGTTTGATTGCTTTCTAAAACTGTCTTGAAGTTAAATTTTTAAAAAAGACTTATTTAGCGAGTATACCTCTTTTTTTAATTTCAGAAATCATGCGCAATCCACCTTCTTTGATGGAGTTTTTTTCAAAGAGAAACGTTTTGTCTTTCAGTTGATTGTTTTCAAAAAAAGAAACCTGAAAACGATTGTTCAATGCAAACAGTTCTGGTTGAATGTACTCTACCTTTGCAAAAGAATTTGCAGGCAATGTCTCCAATTTTTTTCGAAGTAAAGAAGTTGTTTTTGTTTCAGAAAACCCTTGAGAAACAATGACAATCATTTCTAAATCTACGTTTTTATTATTGAGGATGTAAATGTTCCAATCGTCTGTTTTATAAAGAGCGTTGTATTCATAAACAACAGCAATCTCTACACCAGATACTTCAGGGATTTGGAGGTCTTTCTTCAAAATTAATTTTTAAGGGATGCTACGAAATTAGATCACCGATTTGAACTGCTCTAAGAAACGTTTGTCGTTTTCATAAAACATTCTAATATCTGGAATTTGATACAACAACATGGCAATCCGCTCAATCCCCATCCCAAAGGCATAGCCAGAGTATTTTGTAGGATCAATATTTGCGTTTTTTAAGACGTTTGGATCTACCATACCACATCCCATTATTTCTAACCACCCCGTTCCTTTAGTGATTCTGTAGTCGGTTTCTGTTTCCAAACCCCAATAGATATCAACCTCTGCACTTGGTTCCGTAAACGGAAAATAAGAAGGGCGTAAACGGATTTTAGATTTCCCAAACATTTCTTTTGTAAAGTACAAAAGGGTTTGTTTTAAATCTGCAAAAGAAACATCGGTATCGATATATAAACCTTCTACTTGATGAAAAATACAATGCGAACGCGCAGAAATATCTTCATTTCTAAAAACGCGCCCCGGAGAAATCGTTCGAATGGGCGGTGTGTTTTCTTCCATATAGCGAACTTGTACAGAAGAGGTATGTGTTCTTAGTAAAATATCTGGATCTTGTTCAATAAAAAAAGTGTCTTGCATGTCTCTTGCAGGATGGTATTCAGGCAAATTCAAAGCCGTAAAGTTATGCCAATCATCCTCTATTTCTGGACCCTCAGAAACCGTAAAACCAATTCGGTTAAAAACATCAATAATTTTATTTTTCACCAAAGATATTGGATGACGAGATCCTAATTCAATGGGCTCAGAAGGGCGTGTTAAATCTCCGAAAAAGCTTTTTTGCTCTATTGAATTTTCTAAAGTGTCGTTTAACTCAGCAACTTTACTTTCGGCGGCTTTCTTTAAATTATTTAAAGCCCGTCCACAATCTTTACGCAAAGCAGCGTCCACATTTTTAAATTCAGCAAACAACTCTTTCAAAAGTCCTTTATTTCCTAAATATTGAATTCTAAAAGACTCAACACCCTCTTTAGAAGTCGCTTTAAACGCACTTACATCATCAATTAATTCTTTTACTTTATCTAACATTTTCGGCTAAAATTAAAGCACAAATTTAGTGTTTTTTATAGAGTATTAGAATGCTTTTTGTGACAAAAGAAAAATAGCTTTCGAAATCGATTGAAATAAGGAGCTATTGGGTTTAAAATATAAATAATTTATGATTTGTGAATTCAGAAATTTACTATATTTGTGCGCAGTAAATTTTATAAAATTCGTAAAAAAGAACACTAAAAATTATGGAATTAAAAATTAAAGAATTTATGGACTTGGTGATTAAGAGAAATAATCATGAGCCAGAATTTTTACAAGCAGTTCAAGAAGTTGCAGAAACTGTAATCCCTTATATCGTTCAACACGATATTTATCACGGGAAAAATATCTTATTAAGAATGGTAGAACCAGAAAGATTGATCTCTTTCCGAGTTTCTTGGGTAGATGATAGTGGAGAGATACAAGTAAACAGAGGGTACAGAATACAGATGAATTCTGCCATTGGACCCTATAAAGGTGGGTTGCGTTTTCACCCAACAGTAAACGCAAGCATTTTAAAATTTCTAGCTTTTGAGCAAGTCTTTAAAAACTCATTAACAACACTCCCAATGGGTGGTGGAAAAGGAGGTTCTGACTTCGATCCTAAAGGAAAATCAGACAATGAAATCATGCGTTTCTGTCATGCCTTTATGGGAGAATTATTTAGGCATATTGGTCCAAACACAGACGTGCCCGCAGGAGACATTGGCGTTGGAGGTCGTGAGATTGGATTTATGTTTGGAATGTATAAAAAACTAAACAATGAATTTACAGGAGTTTTAACCGGCAAAGGGGCTTCTTGGGGAGGATCATTAATAAGACCCGAAGCAACTGGTTATGGAACCGTATATTTTGCACAAAACATGCTACAGCGTAAAAACGACTCCTTTGCAGGAAAAAAAGTAGTTATTTCAGGAGCTGGAAACGTTGCTCAATATGCAGCAGAAAAAGCAATCGAATTGGGCGCAACAGTTTTAACCTTATCAGATTCTGGAGGGTATATTTATGACTCAGAAGGCATTAACACCGAAAAGTTGAAGCACGTGATGTATATTAAAAATGAAAAAAGAGGAAGAATCGGCTCCTATATAGAAAAGTATCCGAACGCTCAATACATTCCAGGTGAAAGACCATGGTCTATAAAATGTGATATTGCCCTACCCTGTGCAACTCAAAATGAGTTGAATGGAGCAGAAGCAAAAACATTGGTTGAAAACGGATGTATGTGTATTTCTGAAGGAGCAAACATGCCTTCTACACCAGAAGCAATTCAGGAATTCCAAAAAGGAAAAATTTTATTCGCTCCTGGGAAAGCAAGTAATGCAGGAGGAGTTGCAACATCAGGTTTAGAAATGAGTCAAAACTCATTACGTCTAAGTTGGTCGCGTAAAGAAGTAGATGATAAATTGAAAGTGATTATGGAAGACATTCATGATTCATGTGTACAATATGGAAAAAATGAAGATGGTTCTATTGATTATATCAAAGGAGCAAACATAGCTGGTTTTGTAAAAGTTGCAGATGCTATGTTGGCCCAAGGGGTTGTATAAATAGGATTTTAATTTACAATATAGAGACGCATCAATTTTTTTTGATGCGTTTTTTTGTACAACTTATTTTTAAAAGGTTTCTTTACCTAAAATATACTTTAATGGATATGATGACGCATTTTATAATTGGTTTTTTAGTCGCTTTTATAGGCTCTATACCTCCAAGTATGCTGAACATGACAGCATTAAAAACAAGGTTACAAAATAATGTAAAGTCGGCACATAAATACGTTTTAGGCGTTTCTGTAGTGGTATTATTACAAGCCTATATTGCGGTAGTTTTGTCTAAACACATACTAGAAAACCCGACAATATTAGAAGTAATTTCACAATTTGGAATCGTTATTTTTATATTATTGTCAATCTATTTTTATAAAGAATCGAAAAAAGAAAAACAAACTGAATCGAACCAAAAGAATTCTAAAACCCTCTTTTTTTTAACAGGTCTTACACTCTCCTCTTTAAATATGTTTGCCATTCCCTTTTATTGTGGAGTTGTTGCTTTTTTAGATGTTTTTAAGTGGTTTCGTTTCGATATTTCTTTTGTAGTTTCCTTTATTGTTGGTACTGGGGCTGGAACCTTTAGCATCCTCTTTTTCTATGTAAAATATGCACTTAAAATCCAAAAAAAGACAGGAAAACTTACAAAAGATATCAATCTTGTTTTGAGTATTCTAACCGCTTTTCTGGCGCTTCTATCCCTCCTGAAAATTGCGTATAAATTAATTGTCATATGAAGATTTTAAAGAATTTTGTGATTCAAGGAAAACACCAAAAACCAATTGTAACCGATGTTTTTTACAATGAAACACAACAATCCAAAAAAGTAATAATTTTTTGCCATGGTTATAAAGGATTTAAAGATTGGGGTGCTTGGAATTTAATGGCAGAAAGGTTTGCAAATGCAGGATACTTCTTTATAAAGTTTAATTTCTCACACAATGGAGGAACTTTAGAACAGCCCATTGATTTTCCAGATTTAGAAGCATTTGGAAATAATAATTATACCAAAGAATTAGACGATTTACAAAGTGTTCTTGACTGGATTTCTAACAATTCTCAATTTAAAAATACCGTTGATTCAAATCAAATTTCGATTATTGGACACAGCAGAGGCGGCGGAATTGTAACCTTAAAAGCGGCCCAAGACCCTCGAGTAAAAAACATTATTTCTTTAGCATCCGTGTGTGATTTTGCCTCAAGATCGTCAACAAATAGTGATTTATCTGCATGGAAAAAAACAGGCGTAAAGTATGTATTAAACGGAAGAACTAAACAACAAATGCCTCATTTTTATCAGTTTCATGAAGATTTTGTTCAAAACAAAGAGCGTTTAAACATTCAACGTGCTGCCAAAAAAATAACCATTCCCCATTTAATAATTCATGGAGACAAAGACACCTCTATTTCATTAACAGAAGCAGAAAAACTCCATGCATGGAACCCAAAAAGTGTTCTAAAAATCATTGAAAATGCCAACCACGTTTTTAACGTTTCCCATCCTTGGACTGAAAAAAAGGGCTCTAAGGCATTTGAAAAGACAATCAAAATTTGTATCGATTTTTTAAGTCAGTAAACGCATTTTGTTTTTGTATTTTTGAAGAACAAAAAAAATATCGATGCGTGGCGAAAAGAATTTAAACAACTTACTAAAAGGACTTCAACCTGTTTTAAATACTGGAGAGTATGTTTTTGTAACCGTTTCAGATTTTGAAAAAATTGGAAGAAAAGACACGCTGTTTGAGTTTAAAGAAGCCGAAGGAATTACGGTTGTTTTAGAAAAAAACAAAGCCCAAGCATTGAAATTACCCTATCAATTTGAAAGTGCTTGGATTACTTTAAAAATTCATTCCTCTTTAGAAGCTGTTGGTTTAACTGCGGTTTTTTCTACTGCATTAACAACGCACCAAATATCATGCAATGTGGTTGCAGGATACTATCATGACCATATTTTTGTAGCTACAAAAGAGGCTCAAAAAGCACTTGAAATTTTAACAAACTTAGCTCAAAAATAACCTTGGAATTACAGCCACCATTTCGGAAAATAATTCATGTAGACATGGACGCTTTTTACGCCTCTGTAGCAGAGTTAGATCACCCCGAGCTAAGAGGAAAAGCAATTGCAGTAGGGGGAAGCGAAGTGAGAGGAGTTGTTTCTGCGGCGAGCTATGAAGCCCGAAAATTTGGAGTAAAATCGGCAATGAGTGGTTTTTTAGCCAAACAGAAATGTCCACATATTATTTTTGTAAAATCAGATTTTCCACGCTACAAAGAACTATCTACTCAAATCAGAGCAATTTTTTATGAATACACCGATTTGGTAGAACCACTCTCCTTGGACGAGGCCTATTTAGATGTTACTGAAAACAAGAAAGGAAATCCATCTGCAAATAGTATCGCCAGAGAAATCCGTCAGAAAATTTTTGAGAGCACTGGTTTGCGTGCTTCGGCAGGGATTTCAATTAATAAATTTATTGCAAAAGTAGCTTCGGACATCAATAAACCCAACGGACAAAAAACAGTACATCCCGATGAGGTGATTTCTTTTTTAGAAGAATTACCTGTGAATAAATTTTACGGAGTTGGTAAAGTAACCGCTGCTAAAATGTATAATTTAGGGATCTTTATTGGGAATGATTTAAAGAAAAAAACCAAAGAAGAATTGGTGGCATTATTTGGAAAGTCAGGTGCCCATTATTATAACATTGTCCGCGGCATTCACAACAGTCCAGTAGTACCCAATAGAATTCGAAAATCGGTTGCTTCTGAGAGAACCTTTAATGAAAATATTTCCTCTGAAATTTTTATGTTGGAACGCTTAGAACAAATTGCCGAAGAACTGGAAAGACGGATGGTGAAAAATGAAACCAAAGGAAAAACAATTACCTTAAAAATCAAATATTCAGATTTCACACAACAAACAAGAAGTAAAACAAAAGCGCATTTTATGCAGTCGAAAAGCGAATTTTTTCCTGTGGTAAAAGAATTGTTTTTTCAAGATGAATTTACAAATTCAGTAAGACTACTAGGTATTTCTTTTGGAAATTTAAACACAGAAAAAACAGCACCCATTTGGGTTCAACTTAAATTTGAGTTTTAAGAGACTCTAACCATTCAAAAGAAAGAAGGATGTTTAAGAAATCAACTTATACCCTCTAGAGTTTCCTTTTAGCAACCTAGAAATTAAAAAAAGAGATAATGAAGATAGTCAATTGCACAATTGAAGATTTTGAAGAGATTGTAAATTTGTATGAACAAGCCAGAGCGCTTCAAAGACAATTAAAAATGGTGGTTTGGCCAACCTTCTCCAAAGAGATGATTCTTCAAGAAATTTTAGAAAAAAGGCAATTCAAAGGTGTCATAAACAATGAGATTGTGTGCGTGTGGGCGGTTGCTTTTTCGGACCCATTCATTTGGGAAGAAAAAAACAAAGATGCAGCGATTTACATTCACAGAGTTGCAACGAATAAAAAGTACAGAGGACACAATTATGTAAAAAATATAGTAACTTGGGCTGTAAGAGACCCCTTAAAAAACAACTATAAATACATTCGTTTAGATACTGTAGGAGATAATACAGGGTTGATAGATCATTATAGAAAATGCGGATTTCAATTTTTAGGGCTTTACAAATTAAAAGAAACAAAAGGATTGCCCAACCATTACAAAAATGCTACGGTTAGCTTATTTGAAATAGAAGTTCCATGAAAATACGAAGAACCAATTCAGAAAATACAGATTTCATCCACTTAGTAAAAGATTTGGACGCTTATTTGAAAATTACAGATGAGGATGAGCATGATTTTTACAATCAATTTAACAGCATTGATGTTTTAAGCGAGGTTGTTGTTGTTTATGAAGATGCAACAACAAAGTTATACGCAGTAGGTTGTGCCGCCATGAAAAAGTTTGATGAAAAAACGGTAGAAATAAAAAGAATGTATGTTTTACCCGAAAAAAGAGGCCTCGGAATAGCTCAAAAAATAATGCAAGAGTTAGAAGATTGGGCCAAAGAATTAAACTATGAAAAATGCATCCTAGAAACAGGGAAAAGACAAATAGAAGCGGTACATTTTTACCACAAATGCAACTATAAAATGATTGAGAATTATGGACAATACAAAGGAATGCAAAACAGTATTTGTTTTGAAAAATATCTATAAATGAATTACAGTTATTGGGAATTAAAAGCGTGGTTTACCAACATCGATTTTACCATTGTTGGAAGTGGTATTGTGGGGCTTAATTGTGCATTACAATTAAAAAAAACTTACCCAAAAGCAACCATATTAATTCTTGAAAAAGGAATGTTACCACAAGGAGCAAGTACCAAAAACGCAGGTTTTGCTTGTTTTGGAAGCCTTTCAGAGCTCATCGATGATTTAAATACTCACACACCAGAAGAAGTTTTTGATTTGGTAAATAAGCGCTGGCAAGGATTGCAGTTATTACGAACGAATTTAGGAGACAAAAATATTGATTTTCAACAACACAAAGGATTTGAATTGTGTGAAAACGAAGCACTCTTTGAAGAATGTATTTCCAAAAAAGAAGAAGTAAATCGGTTGTTAAAACCAATTTTTAATGCCGATGTTTTTTCTACTTCCGACAATACCTTTGGGTTTCAAAAAGTACACAATACATACATAACCAATAATTTTGAAGGCCAAATAGATACGGGAAAAATGGCGGCACAACTCCTTTACAAAGTACAGCAATTGGGAGTGAAAATAGTAAATGGAATTACCGTTGAAAGCTTTACGGAAAACGGTACAGAAGTCGCTGTAAAAACAAACCAACTTGCCTTCAAAACAAAGAAAATATTTCTGGCTACAAATGGATTTTCTAAAGAACTTTTATCCGAAAGCGTACAGCCTGCAAGAGCACAAGTACTCATTACAAAACCCATAAAAAACTTACCCATTAAAGGAACGTTTCATTTAGACAAAGGTTATTATTATTTTAGAAACATCGATGATCGAATTTTATTTGGAGGTGGTAGAAACCTCGACTTTAAAACAGAAGAAACCACTAATTTTGGGCAAACGAAGCGCATTCAAAATGAGTTGGAAAAAATCTTAAAAGAAATAATTTTACCAAAGACTCCTTTTGAAATTGCCCATCGATGGAGTGGAATCATGGGAGTAGGAAATCAAAAAAACGCCATTGTAAAACAACTGTCCAACAATGTTTTTTGCGGAATTCGTTTGGGAGGAATGGGGGTTGCAATAGGAAGTTTGGTTGGTAAAGAATTAGCACAATTGATCGATTCATGAGAGCAAATACAACAACACCCCAAAAAGGTCCTTTAGATGTTTTTGATGTGATTATTATTGGTGGAGGTTTGGCGGGGTTGTGCAATGCAATTCACTTGTCAAAATTTGGCAAAAAAGTGCTATTAATTGAAAAAAACGAGTACCCAAAACACAAAGTTTGCGGCGAATATATCTCAAATGAAGTGCTGCCCTATTTAAATTTCCTAGAGATTAATCCTTTCGATTATGGTGCCGTTAAAATTGATAATTTTGAACTCTCTACCACAAAAAATAAACGCATTGAAGCCAAACTCCCATTGGGAGGATTCGGAATTTCTCGCTTTCAATTAGATTTTGTATTGTCAGAAAAAGCAAAGAAAAATGGCGTTGACATTTTGCAAGACGCTGTTGTAAACATTCTTTTTAATGAAGATTTTTTTTTGGTGACAACAAAAAACAACAACGTTTTCAGTGCTAAAATTTGTATCGGCTCTTTTGGAAAACGCTCTCTGTTAGACATCAAAATGGATCGAGATTTTATTCAAAAAAAAGCCCCTTATTTGGGGGTAAAAATTCATGTAAAAGGAAACTTCCCTAAAGATTTAGTGGCGCTACATAATTTTAAAGGGGGTTATTGTGGGGTTTCCAAAGTAGAAAATAACGCAATTAATTTATGCTATATTACCAGTTATGAAGCGTTTAAAAAACATAAAAATATTAATGATTTTCAGGAGAATGTTGTTTTTAAAAACAAATTCCTAAAACAAATTTTTAAACAAACCACTCCTATTTTTGAGAAGCCACTCTCCATTAGTCAGATTTCTTTTGAAACAAAAAAGCCAGTAGAAAACCACATGATTATGTGCGGAGATTCCGCAGGAATGATTCATCCACTTTGCGGTAATGGAATGAGCATGGCCATTCAGTCTGCACAAATTGCATCTAAACTGATTCTAAATTACCTAAAAGGAACCCAGACAACCCGTCATCAACTTGAAAAAAGTTATATTAGGCAATGGAATAAACAATTCAAATGGAGGCTAAAAGCAGGGCACTTTATAGCGCTACTGTTTCGAAAAGATAAAATAGCCGCAATGATGTTGCAACTTCTAAAGAAGTTCCCTTCTTTGTTACCGATAATTATCAAACAGACACACGGAAAACCAATAGACAATTAATGGATTTTTTTATCAGTACAAAACAAAGAACAGAAAAAGAAGAGTTGATGGACGATTTTTCTATAGGAGGCGACTTATTACGTGACACTTTAGACAAGTTAGAAAACATAAACCGATGGCTGGGAGGAAATAAAGTGACCGTAAATGGGTTAACAAAACTCCTTAAAAATCATCCAAAAGAACAGGAAGTATCCATTGTAGATATTGGTTGTGGACATGGAGATATTTTGCGTGATGTAGCCAATTTTGGTCGAAAAAATGGATATCGTATGAATTTATTGGGTGTAGACGCAAATCCAACAGCCATCCAATATGCCATAGAATTGTCTGCCGAGTATCCAGAAGTACATTTTAAAACAGAAGATATTTTTTCAGAGACCTTTCAAAAAAGAGAATTTGATGTGATTTTAGCGACACTATTTTTACACCATTTTAAAGAAACACAACTAATTACATTTTTGTCAAATTCCTTACAACAAACTAAAATTGGAGTTTTAGTAAATGACTTACATAGACATAAATTAGCCTACTATTTATTCTTATTATTGTCTCTGTTTATTAAAAATAAAATGATTATTGAAGACGGATTAACATCTGTTTTAAGAGGTTTTAAACGAAAAGATTTAGAGGGAATTTCAGAGAAAATAAATGCAAACACACAAATTTCATGGAAATGGGCATTTCGATTTCTATGGATAATAAAAAAATAGATGGCAGTAAAAATAATAGCAGTTGCAAAACAACTTCCAAAATATCATAGAGAAACAAAAGACATTATTCCGTTTGTTAAATTATGGATGCAAGGTCAAGAAGAGCGCTTTCAAAGAAAAGTAATCAAACTTTTTGAAGGAGCGGGTGTAGACAAGCGCTACTCTATTATGGATCCTGAAGAAGTTTTTAGCGCCACTTCTTTTGAAGAAAAAAATGATATTTACACGAGAGAAGTGATTCAATTGGCTGAACAGTCACTCGCAAAATCTCTAGAAAAGGTGAGTTTGGAAGCCAACGAAATTGATTATATCATTACGGTAAGTTGTACCGGAATTATGATTCCCTCTGTAGATGCTTACTTAATTAATTCTTTAGGAATGAAGCAAGACATTGTTCGTTTACCTGTCACAGAAATGGGTTGTGCAGCGGGAGTTTCGGGAATTATTTATGCCCAAAACTTTTTAAAAGCGAACCCAAACAAAAGAGCTGCTGTTGTTGCAGTAGAAGCACCAACAGCGACTTTTCAGTTAGAAGATTATTCGATGACAAATATTGTAAGTGCTGCTATTTTTGGAGATGGTGCTTCCAGTGTTGTTTTGTCCTCATACGAAGAAGACAAGGGGCCAAAAATCATTGATGAAGCGATGTATCATTTTTATGATGCAACCAGTATGATGGGTTTTAAATTGGTAAACACTGGCTTGCAAATGATTTTAGACAAGGAAGTTCCAAAGAAAATTTCCGATCATTTTCCGGCGATAATTCATCCTTTTTTAGAAAGAAATAACTTGACAATTGATGACATTGATCATTTAATTTTTCATCCCGGAGGAAAGAAAATTGTACAAACTGTCGAAGACTTATTTGGTGTTTTAGGAAAAAATATTGATGATACAAAAGAGGTATTACGTTTATATGGAAACATGTCAAGCGCAACCGTACTATACGTTTTAGAACGGTTTATGGATCGAAACCCTGCAAAAGGAGAAAGAGGAATTATGTTGAGTTTTGGTCCCGGGTTTTCTGCACAACGAATTTTATTGGAATGGTAAATGAATAAGACCTAATAGGGAGGTAAACTCTTAAGTAATTTTTAAGTGAAACAAAATGAATGCAAGTCAAATTATAAAAAATTTACCCTATCAAACCCCTTTTTTGTTTGTGGATGCACTTACAGAAATTTCAGAAAAGGGAATCACAGGAAATTATACATTCAAAGAAAACGCTTTTTTTTACGAAGGTCATTTTAAAGAAAATCCAATCACACCTGGAGTTCTCTTAACAGAGACCATGGCACAAATTGGGGTGGTCTGTTTGGGGATTTATTTATTGAAAGATGAAATTTCTTTAGACAAAAAACCCAAAATAGCGCTCACTTCCAATCAGGTAGATTTCTTTATTCCTGTTTTACCAAACGAAAGAGTAACGGTAGTTTCAGAAAAAGAATATTACCGATTCAATAAATTGAAATGTACCGTTAAAATGTTAAATGAGAAAGACGAACTGGTTTGTAGAGGGACGATCTCTGGAATGATAATCGCAAAATAAAAATGAAGAATCGAGTTGTAATTACAGGTATAGGCGTTGTATCACCGAATGGTGTTGGGGTTGCTGATTTTACAAAAGCAATAAAAGCAGGCACTTCTGGAATTACTTTTCATCAGTCTTTAAAAGACAAAGGGTTTTCATGCTGTATTGGCGGAATTCCAACTGTTTCCGAAGAAAAAAAAGCAACCTATTTGTCTCCGCTACAATTGCGAGGATTTAATAGTACTTCTATTTTATATGGGTGTATGGCAGGAATAGATGCATGGAAAGACGCAGGTTTTAAGGTAGATGAAAATTCGGACTTGGATCACGACTCGGGTTTAATTTTTGGAACAGGAACTTCTGGTATAGAGAAATTTCGAGAAGCCATTTATAAAATTGACGATCAAAAAGTAAGGCGACTAGGAAGTACTTCTGTGGTCCAAACCATGGCTAGTGGAATTTCAGCATATTTAGGTGGGCTTTTAGGATTGGGTAATCAAGTTACCACAAATTCATCTGCGTGTACTACAGGAACAGAGGCATTGTTAATGGGTTTTGAGCGGATTAAAAATGGAAAAGCGAAACGAATGTTGGTTGGGAGTTCTAGCGATAGTAGTTTGTATACTTGGGGCGGGTTTGATGCGATGCGTGTAATGAGTTACAAGCACAATGACTCCCCAGAAAAAGGCTCTAGACCTATGAGTGAAACCGCTGCGGGGTTTGTACCTGGAAGTGGCGCAGGGGCTTTGGTTTTAGAGTCCTTAGAGAGTGCTTTGGAAAGAAAAGCGACTATTTACGCTGAAGTTTTAGGGGGAGATATCAATTCTGGCGGACAACGAAATGGAGGCACTTTAACAGCACCTAATTCAGATGCAGTACAAAGGTGTATTACAAACGCCTTGGTAGATGCACAGATTTCTTCCAATGAGATTGATCTGATTAATGGACATTTAACAGCAACCTCTAAAGATGCATTAGAAATAGAAAACTGGACAAAAGCATTGCAAAGAAAAGGAACTCAATTTCCCTACATCAACTCTTTAAAATCCATGGTGGGACATTGTTTAGCAGCAGCTGGAGCCATTGAGTCTGTGGCGTCTGTAATACAGTTAAAAGAACAATTTGTGTTTCCGAACATCAATTGTGAAGACATTCATCCAGAAATTTCAGCATTAATCGCTCGAGAGAAAGTTCCACAAAAAGCAATTCAAAAGAAGATGAATATTATAGTAAAAGCCAGTTTTGGTTTTGGAGATGTAAATGCTTGTGTTGTCTTTAAGAAATATTCAAAATAAGGCTTCGACAAGCTCAGCCTGCCACTAGGAATCTTTATCGTTTTTTGGATTAAGATGAGAATTGAAAAAAGGAATTAAATTAGACAGTAAGTCAATTTAGAAGCACAATGTCATACTGAGTGTGGCCACTAGGAATCTTTATTGTTTCTTGGATTAAGATGAGAATTGGAAAAAAGGAATTAAACAGTAAGTTAATTTAGAAGCACAATGTCATACAGAGTGTGCCACTAGGAATCTTTATCGTTTTTTGGATTAAGATGAGAATTGGAAAAAAGGAATTAAATTAGACAGTAAGTCAATTTGGAAGCTCAATGTCACACTGAGCTTGTCGAAGTGTAAAAATAAAAATAAAATGAGAATCTATTATGTTTATATTTTACTTTGCTCAGACAACTCTTTTTACACAGGAATGACGAATGACTTAGAGCGAAGACTATTAGAGCATAAAACAAAAAAAAACAAAGACGCATATACCTCGTCAAGATTACCTATAGAATTAAAATGGTATTTGGAATGTTCAGATTCACGGGATGCAATACAATATGAAAAGAAAATAAAGGGTTGGTCTAGAAGAAAAAAACAAGCGTTAATTGATGAAAACTGGAGTGATTTGGTCAAATTTTCGAAGAATTATACTGAAAATAAAGGCTCAAGAATGTAAATTAGTCTTAGTTTAAAATAAGGCTTCGACAAGCTCAGCCTGACACAAGGAGGCTTTATTGTTTCTTGGATTAAGATGAGAATTGGAAAAATGGAATTAAATTAGACAGTAAGTCAATTTAGAAGCACAATGTCATACTGAGTGTGCCACTAGGAATCTTTATTGTTTCTTGGATTAAGATGAGAATTGGAAAAAAGGAATTAAATTAGACAGTAAGTCAATTTGGAAGCACAATGTCACACTGAGTGTGCCACTAGGAATCTTTATTGTTTCTTGGATTAAGATGAGAATTGGAAAAATGGAATTAAATTAGACAGTAAGTCAATTTAGAAGCACAATGTCATACTGAGTGTGCCACTAGGAATCTTTATTGTTTCTTGGATTAAGATGAGAATTGGAAAAAGGAATTAAATTAGACAGTAAGTCAATTTAGAAGCACAATGTCTTACTGAGTGTGCCACTAGGAATCTTTATTGTTTCTTAGATTAAGATGAGAATTGGAAAAATGGAATTAAACTAGACAGTAAGTCAATTTGGAAGTACAATGTCACACTGAGCTTGTCGAAGTGTAAAAATAAAAACAAAATGAAAAAAGAAGAAATAATTGAGATTTTAAGGACTCTTGTAAAGCCGTATGTACAAAATGAGGAAGCTTTTATAAACCTTACAGAAGACACCGATTTTATCAACGATTTAGAGATTAATTCTGCAAATTTGGTAGATATTGTTCTGGATGTAGAGGATGAGTTTAACATTGAAATAGACAATGATTCTATGGAAAAAATGTTGTCTGTAAAAGCTGTTGTTCTGATTATTCAAGAAAAAAAAGCGTTAAAATGATTGGGAATGATATTGTTGATTTAAGTCTGGCAGCAATCCAAAGTAATTGGCAGCGCCCGGGTTTTTTAGAAAAACAATTCACAAGAAAAGAACGAAAATGCATTTTAAATGCTGCCGATTCTTTTTTGCAAGTTTGGTTGTATTGGAGCATGAAAGAAGCGGCATATAAATGCTATACTCAGCAATACCCAAAACGCTTTTTTGCGCCTCAAAAATTTGAATGCAGTATGGTTTCTAAAACCAAAGGAATGGTTGTTTTTAAAGGAATTGAGTTTTCAACAACCACCTATTTTAATACCCTTTATTGCCATACAATCGCAAAGAAATCAAAAGAGCGTGCAGTTATTTTTTCTTCTATTGGCTTGCCAAAAAGAATTGATTACGACATTAAGCAGGAAGTGCAAGCTCTTACAGGGGTTTTAGTAGCAGAAATTCTGCAAAAAAAATCTTCTATTGGTGCGCCTTTATACTACTACAAAGAAGAACGAATAACCAACGCATGCTCAATTTCTCACCATGGAAATTACGGAGCTTTTGCTTTTACATTACACAATGAATACGAAAGAAATAACATATAATCTTTGCAAAACCTATGTAGATAAGCGCTTAGAAACGATTGAAGAAATTATTTCCTCGAACCAAAAAGCGCTCCAGACTGAAACAAAAAGCTCTGCAGGAGATAAACATGAAACAGGGCGTGCAATGTTGCAGTTGGAAATGGAAAAAGCCGGTCAACAACTCGCAAGTATTTCTCAAATGAGACTCATATTAGCAAAAATTGATCTTAAAAATTCTTTTAAAAATGTGCACTTAGGAAGCCTTGTGTTTACAAATAAAGCAACCTATTTTTTATCAATTTCTGCAGGACAATTCATGGTTGCAAACAAACCAATTTTCGCAATTTCACTCTCTTCTCCAATCGGAAAATTGTTGTTAGGCAAAAAAGAAAATGAGGAATTTGTTTTTAATGGACAGCTTTTTAAGATTACAAATATTGAATAAAAGAATCCTACAAATGCGGTACCGAGAGGAAGATGATTTCACTTTTCTCTAATGCTTCAAAATGATTAAAAAATACTTTCTGGTTTTCAAATTCAGACTCAATTAACCAATAAGGACCTTTAAAATAAGAGTTTACTACAGTTGCTTTTAATGCTGATTTTGCCACAATTTTTAGTTGATGAGGATACAATAAAATAGTTTTATTGTTGATCGTAATTTCGTTGACATCATCAAACAATGCAGCGATGTATTTCGTTGTTGGGTTTTTATAAATTTCTTTTGGTGAAGCACAGGCCACCATCTTTTTTTGTTGAATAATAAGTAAGGTGTCTGCAAAAGAAAGGGCATCGTTTTTATCATGAGTAGCAACAATACAGGTAATTTTTTTTTCTTTTAAGTATTGGAATAAATTCCTACGCAACGTATTCTTCTTAAAATTATCGATTTGCCCAAAAGGCTCGTCCAACAACAATAGTTGAGGTTCCTTTGCAAGTGCCCTAGCAATGGCTACACGCTGTTTTTGCCCACCACTTAGGTGTTTTACCATTACATGCTCAAAAGCAGTCATTCCGATAACTTCTAGGAGTTCTTGGGTGCGTCTTTCACTCTCTTCAGGGTAAAAGCGCGATAAGAATTTCTTGATGTTTTCTGACACAGAAATATAAGGCATTAAATCAAAATCTTGTGCCACATATTTAAAGAAATCCATTCCTGGAACCAGATGAAATTCAGGACCAAAAACTTGTTTTTCTTTCCAGAAAATGGTTCCTTTTTGTAGATCAAGTAAGCCATAAACTGTTTTCAATAGTGTCGATTTTCCACAGCCACTTTCTCCCATTATACAGAGATGTTCTCCTTCATTTAAAGTGAAGGTAAAATTATCCAATACAATATTGTTTTTAGAATATCCGAAAGAAATGTTTTGCACGATTAGCATCCTACAAAAATAAGGTTTATTGTCATTCCTAAGGACAGATACAGCTATAAAAAGACACTTTTTATTTGTATTCAAATAGCAAAAGATGAGGAGATTCGCTTTGTTGTGATTTTAATTTTTAGAGGCCTGAATTTTACAGGAATCTTTTTAGCGAACTTCACTTCACCTTTGAAAATTGAAAGGAAACAGCACCCTTAGAGCGAATCAGTTTGGCGCTCCTATTTTTTAAAAGTAAAAAAACCGATGCGTAAGCATCGGTTTCTAACTTTTATGAGGTCATTTCTTTAAAGTACAACCATTTTGAAAAGCCCTTTGATTTTACCAAATTCGTACTCTATCCTCTGGTTTTAAGTACATTTTATCTCCTTCTTGAACGTCAAATGCATCATAAAAAGCATCTACATTTTTAAGAGGCATATAGGCTCTGTACATTCCTGGCGCATGTGTGTTTGTCATGATTAAGTTTTTTAAAGCCTCATCACGCATTTTAGTTCTCCAAATAGTTCCCCAAGAAAGGAAGAAGCGTTGTTCTGGGGTATACCCATCAATATTTTTTGGCCTTCCATTCTTCTGCAAAAAGATTTGTAAACCCTCATAAGCTGCTTGTACACCCCCTAAATCTCCAATATTTTCCCCTAAGGTATATTCACCATTTAGACGCATGCTGTCTATTGCAATAATATCGCTGTACTGTTTTACTAATTTTCTACCAATCACATTAAATTTTTCAGAATCAGAAGCTGTCCACCAGTTTTTAAGGTTTCCATCACCATCAAAACGAGCACCTTGGTCATCAAAACTATGAGAGATTTCATGGCCAATAACAGCTCCTATTCCCCCATAATTTATAGCTTCATCTGCTTTGTAATTGTAAAAAGGCGGTTGTAAAATTGCTGCTGGAAAAACAATTTCATTGTTTACAGGATTAAAGTAAGCGTTGACAGTTTGTGGAGACATTCCCCATTCTGTTCGATCAACTTCCTGCCCTAATTTTGCCATATTTTTATTGTAATTCCACTTGGTGACATTTATTGCATTTTCAAAATAAGTACCCCCTGCTTTTAACCCTTTAACTTGTAGTTCAGAATAATCTTTCCACACATCTGGGTAGGCAATTTTTACGGTTAATTTATGTAGTTTTTCTAATGCTTTCGTTTTAGTTGCATCACTCATCCACGCTAAAGAGGCAATTCTTTTTTCGAAACCTAACATTACGTTATCAATCATTTCTTCTGCTTTCTTTTTTGCTTCTGGCGGAAATTTTGCATCCACATATAACTTCCCTAGGGCTTCTCCAATAGCACCATTTAAATTACCCAAAGCGCGCTCGTCTCGTGCTCGTTGTTTTTTAGCACCACGCATTTCTTGGGCATAGAATTCCCAATTTGCCTTTTCCAAGTCTGTAGATAACAAGCCTAAAGAAGTATTAATTGTATTCCAACGTAATAATAATTTTATATCTTTCACAGAACGCTTGTCAAAAATTGCACTCATAGCTTTAAAGTACCCAGGATCGGTAACAATTACTCTGTCTAAATCTTTAACACCAACTCCAGTTAAATGTGCTTTCCAATCTATTGAAGGTGCCATCTTTTGTAGTGCCGCAACAGACATTGGGTTGTACATATTACGAGTATCTCTTTGTTGTTCTTTGGTCATCATAGGTTCTGCCAAGCTTTTTTCAAACGCAACAATTGTCGCGGCATTCATTTTTGCAGTTTTAGCATCACCTCCAAATTCTTCAAGCATTTTAGCAACAAATTCTTGATACTTTTCTAGCTTGTTTTTTACCTTATCATCTACATAATAATCCCTTGACAGACCCAATCCACCAGCGCCTAAATAACCAGCATATTGGCTACTGTTTTTCAAATCGTTATACACACCAAAACCATAAAAACCACCGCCACCGTAGGGAGCCATATTTGTAATATATTCTTGTATGTCTTTTTTAGTGATTAGTGCGTCTACTTTTGAGAGAAACGGTTTTAAAGGAGCTTTTCCTTGTTTGTTTCTAGAAACAGTATCCATAATACTCTCGTAATAGTTGACCGCTTTTTCTTGATCGGAGTCAATTTCATTTCCTTGAGCATCTTTAACTTTTGGAAAATCACGTTCTTTAATTGCTTTGTTTAAAATTTCTAAAACATCTGCATCTGTTTTTTTACGAAGCTGATTAAATCCTCCCCAAGAAGTTTGATCATCTGGAATTTCAGTTTTATCAATCCAAGCGCCATTTACATGTCTAAAAAAATCATCGTTGGGTCTTACCGTATTGTCCATGTTTTCGAGTGCAATACCTACTACCTTTTCTTCCAATTTTTCTTGCCTACAAGCAACGATTCCGAATGAAATGATTGCTGAAAAAAATAAGGCTTTTTTAAGTTTCATCATAGTGTATAATTTTATTAGTTTGACTATTAGTGCATTAAGCGACTGTGTTGTTACAAGATTAAGACTTTATTTTGTTTTTTGGCGGATTTGGCAGTTGCTCAAAACCCATATTGAAAAGCGTAAATCCAAAAATATCAGCATACTGCTCAATCGTTTTGGCAACAGGGGTTCCAGCACCATGTCCGGCATTGGTTTCAATTCTAATTAAAGTTGGATTGCTTCCAGATTGTTTGTCCTGTAGTTCTGCAGTAAATTTAAAACTATGCGCCGGAACTACGCGATCGTCATGATCTCCCGTAGTTACTAAAGTTGCCGGGTATTCCACCCCTTCTTTTACATTGTGAACGGGCGAGTAACCTTTTAAGTATTCAAACATTTCTTTACTGTCTTCAGCAGTTCCGTAATCATATGCCCAACCGGCTCCCGCTGTAAAGGTATGATATCGAAGCATGTCTAAAACGCCGACTGCTGGGAGCGCTACCTTCATTAAATCAGGTCTTTGTGTCATTGTTGCACCTACCAAAAGCCCTCCATTAGAACCTCCTCTTATCGCTAAGTATGCCGATGAGGTATACTTTTTTTCGATGAGGTATTCGGCAGCTGCAATAAAATCATCAAATACATTCTGCTTTTGCATTTGTGTTCCAGCCTTATGCCACTTTTTACCATATTCTCCACCACCTCGTAAACTCGGAACAGCATAGACCCCTCCTTGTTCCATCCAAACAGCATTAGCAATACTAAACGAAGGGGTTAAACTGATGTTAAAACCTCCATATCCATATAAAATAGTTGGGTTTTTTCCGTTTAACTCCACGCCTTTTTTATGGGTGATAATCATGGGAACTTTAGTGCCGTCTTTGGAGGTATAAAATACTTGACTGCTTTCATAATCTTCAGGATTAAAATTGATGGCCGGTTTCCAGTAGGACGTATAGGTTCCATCTTTTGGATTGAATTTATAGGAGGAGTTTGGGGTATTGTAATTTGTAAAAGAAAAATACAATTCTTTGGCATCCTTTTTTCCACCAAAACCTCCTGATGAACCAACACCAGGCAATTTTACTTCTCGAACTAAATTTCCATCAAAATCATACTGAAGTACTTTTGAAACAGCATCTACCATGTATTCTGCAAAGAAGTACCCGGCTCCAGAATTTAAACTCAATACATTTTCTGTTTCCGGAATAAAATCTTTCCAGTTTTCTGACGAAGGGTTTTTTGCATCTACTGTGACTACTTTTTTATTGGGAGCATTCAAATTGGTAACGAGGTACAATTTACTTTTCCTGTTTTGGGCCACATAGGTATCGCTTTCAAAAGTGTCGATTATAGGGATAAGCGGACTGTTTTTAACTGTGAGATCTTTGATAAACAATTTGTTTCCAGAGGTAGAAGTTGAAGCTGAAATTAATAAATAACGATTGTCTTCGGTTACAGATCCTCCTACATATCGATGTTTTTCTATCGCTTTTTCCCCAAAAAGAACGACATCATCTTTTTGTGAAGTACCTAATTGATGGTAATACAATTTGTGTTGATCTGTTTTTGCAGACAATTCACTTCCTTTTGGTTTGTCATAGCTTGAGTAGTAAAAACCTTCATTTTTATACCAGGAAATTCCTGAGAATTTTACATCCACTAAGGTGTCTTCTTTAATCTTTTTAGATGCGGCATCCATAATAATTATTTTACGCCAATCGGAACCTCCTTCTGAAATAGAATAGGCAACTGTTTTACCATCTTTGGAGAAACTTAATGAACCCAAGGAGGTTGTTGCATCTTCCGAAAAAGTATTTGGATCTAAAAAAACAGTTTCTTCACCGTCTTTTTTTCGATAGACCACATATTGATTTTGTAAACCGTCATTTTTATAAAAATAAGTATACCCTCCTTCAGTAAAAGGGGTGCCTACTTTTTCATAATTCCACAACTCAGTCAAACGTGTTTTTAGTTGTGCTCGGTATGAGATTTTACTTAAATAATCGAAAGTAACTTCATTTTCGGCCTTTACCCAAGTTTCAGTTGCTTCACTTCGGTCATCTTCTAACCACCTATAATTGTCAACTACTTCGGTGCCAAAAAGGGTGTCTATAACTGCTTTTTTTGTTGTTAACGGATAATTCACTTTGATTTTTTGTTGTTTTATTTCTTCTTTACAAGAAACAAAAATTGCACTTGCAAACAGAACGGGGAGGATTAATTTTTTCATGGTTTTTAAATTTTGTAGAACACTCAAAGTTAGCATAAAAAAAACTGCATAATAGAATGTAGCATTAATTTTCGTTAAATTTTAACGTCTTCTTAGCATAAAATATTTTTTTCACTGTAGAAAAGGATGAAATTCCTACCTGATTTTTAATTCACACATCCTGAAAAATTTCTTTTTAGGATTTTTTTAGTGTTAAATTTTATACCTAAGTATTTGATGCATTAGAAAAAGAGGTATATTTGATGTAGGTTGCATAGACAAATTAAAAGCACTCGAAGTTGGAGTGCAACCAATTTGACACTTAAACAACCGATTAGATCATCAAATCACACAAAAAATGGGAAACCAGAAACTCTACAAAGGATCTTTACAGACCATCATTTTAAAATTGTTGGAAACGAACGATAAAATGTATGGCTACGAGATTACCCAACATGTAAAAGCTTTGACCAATGGCGAATTGAAAATTACAGAAGGCGCTTTGTATCCTGCTTTACACAAACTTGAGGCAGATGGTTTGTTGGACGTAGAGGTTGCAAAAGTTGGAAACCGCCTTCGGAAGTATTACAAATTAACGGAGAGTGGTAGTAAAGAAACAGTGAATAAATTAGCAGAAATGCAAGAATTTTTAAAAACGATGCAGCATTTGGTAAATCCTAAGTTTAGCCTAGAATAAGATGGAGTTAACGAAAGAACAAGTTCGCCAAGTTGAAGTGTATTTACAAAAAAAGAACTTCAATTATATCGATTTAAAAGAGGAGGTTTTAGATCATATTATTTCTGAT
Organism: uncultured Polaribacter sp.; assembly: GCA_943787375.1. Taxonomy (GTDB): domain Bacteria; phylum Bacteroidota; class Bacteroidia; order Flavobacteriales; family Flavobacteriaceae; genus Polaribacter. The sequence goes on along the minus strand of CALSME010000002.1, from coordinate 242,486 downwards.
ATTGAGCGCATTATTACGGAAGGAATTTCTTTTGAAAATGCCTTTAAAATGGTTGCTTTAAAATGGGAAAGACATTTCAAAGAAGCAAGCAGTCTTTATTTTGGAATTCAATACTCTCAGACAAAAATTGTGCTAGAAAAAGCAGTTAAAATGTTTAGGCCTTTTTTCTTTGTGTATCTTTCAGCCTACTTTTTGCCGGTACTAATCCTTAAGAATTTTCCAATTGTTTTTTCTGAAAAAACCATCGATTTTTTAAATTTATTGTTCAATTCAATTGCTTCGCTCTCGTTAATTTATTTTATTTTTATGATTGTAAGAGGGGTAACATCGAAAGTAAAAACCACCTATCGTTTTATTTTAAAGACACAATATCTTGCGATCATTTTTCTAATAATCCCTTTACTTAGTGGGAGTCATTTTAATGACGAAGGAAATTTAAATGCCGTTTTCACAGGGTTTTTATTCGCGGGTTTATCAGTAACCTATACTTGTCATTATTTTCATAGGAAACATAACGAAACAGTGAGGTCATATCAAAAGTGTAAATTATGAAATTAACGACCCCTCAAATAGAAGACCTTTTCAAATTCACTAGGAAACACTTCGTATATCATTATGACGTCCAATCGGAATTGGTAGATCATTTGGCAAACGATATCGAAGAAATTTGGAAGGAAAGCCCGCAGCTATCTTTTCAAGATGCACGGGACACATCTTTTAAAAAATTCGGAATTTTTGGTTTTATGGATGTTATAGAAGCCAAACAAAAACAAATGAACAAACGGTACCGATCCATTTTATGGCGTTTCTTTAGAGAATGGTTTACCATGCCTAAAGTGATGACTACGCTGGCAGTGTTTTTATCTCTTTTTATGGTTTTAAAAATTCAGTATTCAGCGTATTTCCTTTTAGGGGCTTTGTTTCTTATTGTTACAGTCGATTTAATAAAGCAAACCAAAGCAAGAAAGATTCAGAAAAAGAAAACACAAAAGCAAGAGAAGGTTTTTTTATTAGAAGCGATGATTGGTAATACAAGGCAAGGCTTTGCGACTTATGGATTTTTTCAACTTTTCAACTTTTTAATAAGTGTCTTTGATAATGTTGAGTTTAGTAACTTAGCAGCGCATTGGTTGTTATTGATTTCTTTTTTGGCAACAACGCTGCTAATTCTCTTTTATATAACCGCTTTCTTAATCCCTCAAAAAGCAGAAGAATTGTTAGCCGAAACCTATCCAGAATATAAATTAGTTAAAAACATGTAACATCCCATCCGCATTTTCTTCTTATGAATTGCCAAACTAAAATTTAAACAATGATTTCACACTTTTTAAAACTAGAATGGAAACAATTTTTTCGATCGGCTGCTTTTGGAAAAAGCATCGGAATAAAAATACTTATGGGCTTTTTTGGCCTGTATCTTATTGCAATGTTTTTATTCATGGGAATCGGGGCTTTTTATGGACTGAAAAAATTCTTTCCAGAACAAGATCCCTTGGTGCTTGTCAACGCTTTTTTATTGTATGCAATTATAGGAGATTTGATTTTTAGGTATTTAATGCAGCAACTCCCTGTAATGCACATTCAGCCTTTTTTAACACTGCCAATTCATAAAAACAACATTGTGCATTATGTCTTGTTAAAATCATCTTTTTCTTTTTTCAATGTTATGGGCTTGTTTTTTTATATTCCATTTTCTTTGGTTTTAATAAAAGAAGGATATGCTGTTCCCGGTGTTTTAGGATGGTGTGCTTTAATGATGCTACTCATTCAGTCTGTCAATTTTTCAAACTTTTTAATCAACAAAAACAAGACCGCATTTGGCGTCTTATTTGTGCTTTTAATAGGATTTTTTGTAACACAACAGTATCAGTTATTTGATCTTCCAGGCACCCTTGGCAAAGGGTTTGATTTCGTTTACCGAGACCCCATATATTCCCTACTAGGGCTCGTTTTACTTTTGGTCTTATACCAACTAAATTTTAAGCAACTTCGAAGCTTGGTTTATCTAGACGAAGCGGTTTCACAAAAAGTAAAAGAAGCCAACACGGCAGATTTGTCCTGGATAGAAAAATTTGGAGACGTAGCACCCTTTATAAAGAATGACATTCGTTTAATTTGGAGAAATAAAAGAACTAAAACCGTTTTTTTAATGTCGTTTTTATTCCTGTTTTATGGATTGATTTTTTATACAATGGACGCTTATAAAGACTCATTACCAATGTTAATGTTTGCTTCCTTGTTTGTAACAGGAGGATTTACGCTAAACTACGGTCAATTTATCCCTGCTTGGGACAGTGCACACTACAAAATGTTAATGAGCCAAAGTTTTAGATATAGAAAATTTCTAGAATCGAAATGGTTTTTAATGGTTGCAATGACCACACTCTTATACATTTTAAGTTTCCCATATTTATATTTTGGGACAGATATCTTTTTAATGATCACCGCCGGAGCAATTTTTAACATTGGTTTTAATTCCCTTTTTTTATTATACGCAGGCTCTTTTAATAGAAAAAGAATAGATTTAACAAAAGGAGGTCTTGGAAATACACAAGGAACAGGTGCAACACAGTTTCTCATCATTATTCCATTGATGTTATTTCCAATGTTATTATTTTGGGTTTTTGACAAGTTTGTTGGTTATAATTCTGGCTTTGTAGTTGTTGCTGCTGTAGGAATTACGAGTCTTCTGTTAAAAAATTATGCGATGAATTTCATTGAAAAAAAATACATAAAAGACAAATATGTTATGATTAACGCCTTTGGAAAAGAATCATAAAACCACACAAAATTTAAAGAAAAAACAATGATTACAATAGACAATATTTCAAAAAAATACGGAAAAGCAGTTGTTTTAAATGTTGAAACAATTACGATTCCAAAAGGACAAAGCTTTGGGTTGGTTGGTAATAACGGAGCAGGAAAAACAACGTTGTTTAATATTTTATTAGATTTAATTAGACCCACTACAGGTAAAATTACCAATAATAACGTTGAAGTAAATACAAGTGAAGACTGGAAAAACTTTACAGGTTCTTTTATTGATGAATCTTTTTTGATTGGCTATTTAACACCCGAAGAATATTTTGAATTTGTTGGCGATTTACGTGGAATGAACAAAGCAGATGTTGCTGCATTTATTGCAAAGTTTGATGTTTTTTTTAATGATGAAATCATTGGGAAGAAAAAGTATTTAAGAGATTTAAGCAAAGGGAATCAGAAAAAAGCAGGAATTGCTGCTGCTTTAATGGGAAATCCTCAGGTTGTTGTCTTAGATGAGCCGTTTGCAAACTTAGATCCAACGACACAAATCCGATTAAAAAAAATCTTAAAAGAGTTGACAGACAACAAAGAAATCACACTGTTAGTTTCTAGTCATGACCTTAGTCATGTAACAGAAGTCTGTGACAGAATTGTCGTTCTAGACAAGGGAATTGTAGTAAAAGACATTGAAACCTCTGCAGCAACTTTAAAAGAATTGGAAAGCTATTTTTCTGCTTAAGTCTTCTATTCTTAATTTATTCCTATTTTTACACTCCTAACTGCAATATTTTTAAAAGAAATCTGTTGTAAATAGGAGTTTTTAGTCTTATGAAACATATTCAAAAAATAATCTGTATTGCGGTATTTTTTACAATGGTCTTTGCTTGTAGCACAAAGAAAGACAGTGTAATCAATAGAAACTACCATGCACTCACTACAAAATTTAATGTTTTGTTTAATGGGAAGGAAGCATTTAAAATAGGATTAAAAGCAATCAACGAAACTTATGAAGACAATTTTTGGAAACAATTGCCAATAGAACCTTTAGCATTTAAAGAAGAAGTGCTCGTTACGGTGAAGCCAAACCCTGGGCAGTTCTCAGGTTTTGACACCCCCCCTTCGAAAAAAGAAACAACAAAGGCAACCTCGCCATTCGATAGAGCAGAAGAAAAAGCTGTAAAAGCGATCCAGAAGCATTCCATGAACATTTTTGAAAAAGAGCGAAACCGTCAAATAGACGACGCTTATTTGCTATTGGGAAAAGCGCGCTACTATTCCCAGCGATTTATTCCAGCAATTGAAGCGTTTAATTATGTAATTGAAAATTACCCAGATGCCAGTTTAATCAACGAAACAAAGATTTGGCGTGCCAAAGCAAACATAAGGCTTGATAATGAGCGTTTTGCTATTGAGTCTTTAAAATACTTGTTAGTAATTAAAGATACGCTAGAGGCAGATTTACCTGACGAAATTAAAGAAAGAGGATATACCGCTTTGGCAATGGCATATGTGCAAACAGATAGTTTGCAGAAAGCAAAAGAGAGTTTAATTAACGCAACAAAAACCAATAAAAATTCTGTACAAGCAGCAAGAAACCTATTTATTTTAGGTCAAATGTATGCTTCAGAAAGCAAACCAGATTCTGCAACAACGGTTTTTAAAAGGATTGTAAATTTTAGGAAAGCTCCCGATAAATTTAAAATTCATGCACAGATAGAGATTGCAAAAAACTTTTCAAAAGATTCCTCTTCAGTGGCTTTGCATAAAACGCTATTGAAACTCATAAAAAATAGAGACAACAGACCGTATTTAGATGCTTTGTATTATCAAGTAGGGGTTTTAGAAGAATACAAAGACAGCATTTCCTTGGCTGTCGAAAATTACAATAAGTCATTGCGGGCTAAAAATGCAAAACCAACACAGAAAACCTACACCTATGAGCGTTTGGGAAATTTATATTTTAAAAACAATGAGTTTCAGTTAGCAAGTTCTTATTATGATAGTGTTTTACAAGTTGCAAAAAACAAGACGGATTTAAGAATTAGACGCGTAAAGAGAAAGTTTAAAAACTTAGCGTCATTAATTGCATTTGAAAATACCGTAAAAACCAATGATAGTATTTTAAAATTGGCAGCAATGCCTGTAGAGAATCAAGAAGCGTATTTTCAAGAATATGTGGACGCATTGAAAAAGAAGGACGAAGCGGCTGCACAACAAAAATTAAATCAATTGGCTTTTGGAAGTTCTTTCGGGAATTCTTTACAATCTACAAGCAAAGGAGGGTGGTATTTTTACAACGGACAATCGTTGTCTTTTGGAAAAACAATCTTTCAAAAAACATGGAACAATAGAGCACTGGAAGACAATTGGCGTTGGGCATCTAAAAGGGCAATGAGTACTTCACCAACAACTGTTTTAAAGGAAGCTACTGCATCAAAGAGATATGATGTGCCGAGCTATATTGCTAGCATTCCAACAGATAAAATAATTATTGATAGTTTAAAAATAGGTAGGAACCAAGGACTGTATGAGCTAGGGTTGATTTACAAACAACAGTTTGTAGATTTACCTTTATCCATTGAAAAGTTAGAACGTTTGCTTACTTTAGAACCAGCGGAAAACCAATTATTATCAATTTACTACAATTTATATCAAATTTATACAACAGTAAAAAACAAGCCCAAAGAAACCTACTATAAAAATAAAATTTTAAAGAACTATGCAGACACTAAGTTTGCACAAATGATTCAATTTCCAGATCAGAAGTTAACTTCTGAGAAATCTTTGAGTGAAACAGAAAAAACCTATAAAGAAATGTATTATTTATACAAAGAAGGGGTGTTCGAAGAAGTGGTGCAAAAAATAGATGAAATCTTACCTAAAATTCAAAATTCGATTTTAATTCCTAAATTTGAACTTTTAAAGGCTTATTCTTTAGGGAAGTACATGGATAAAGAGATGTATGAAAAAGCAATGGAATTTGTTGCGCTTCGCTACGGAAACTCAGAAGAAGGAAAAAAAGCAAAACAAATTGTAGTACAATTAAGAAAAGAATAATAATGTTTAATAACAAACAACAACAAACACAAAAGACAAAAGTTATGGATCGAAATGTGATCGCAAAAAATACCGTTATCATTGGCGATATTAAATCGGACGGAGATTTTAGAATTGACGGAACTTTGGAAGGAACTTTAACAACAAAAGGGCGTGTTATTATAGGTGTTGATGGTTTTATAAAAGGAAATGTAGAAACTGCAAATGCAGATATTGAAGGTAAAATTTCTGGTCAGTTGATGGTTTCTGAAACACTCACTATAAAAAGTACCGCAATAATTTCAGGAGACGTTGTTATTGGGAAGTTATCTGTAGAGCCCGGAGCAACTTTTAATGCAACATGTGCTATGAAAGGAGCTGTAAAAGAATTGAATCAACCCAATGAACAAAAAAACCGCGCCGAAAAAACCGCTTAACAAGGCCTTACAGCTTTCCGGAGCAGGCTTGCAAATGGGAATCATTATTTATGGAGGGTTTTTACTCGGTACATGGTTGGATGCCCAATTTGCAGTAGCTTTTCTAACAGAAACAATTACACTCATAGCTATTTTTTTAGCCATGTACTCACTTATAAAACAAGCCAACAACATTAATGAATCGTAAAATTATTACGTTACCACTTACCTTTTTAATTTTGTTTTTTGTGAGCTTTTATACCCATGCTTTTCTTCTTGAAAAAATAGGAATCAAATTGCCTTTTAATTTGGAGAAAATTTATCTTTTTCACGCGGTTTTCTCATCGGTATTGTGCCTTAATTTTGTCATCTTTTCTAGGGTTGATAAAGTATTTCAACAAATCTCTTTTATCTACCTGGCGACCATCGTTTTAAAAATTCTTCTTTTTTGTACAATCTTTTATAAGCCTATCTTTGCGGAAGAAAGTCTTACGAATCCACAAGCAATTTCTTTGCTGATTCCATTGTTCCTTTTTTTATCAACAGAAGCATTTTTTGTGATAAAAATTTTGAATACAAACGGCGCTAAAACAATTAAGCAAAAAAATGGTTTATAATATTAATTTATTACTTACTTTTGCACCGAATTTAGAAAGCGTATTTTTACAATGAAGATTGCACAAAAATCAATCAAGTTTCTTACAATAGTAGCCATAGCCCTTTTTTCTATCAGCGGTTATGCAGTAGATGCTGATAAAAATCAAGACCCCAAAAAAGATGGAGGGCAAGTAAATACGAAAACTGAAGTTGAAGAATACATTCTTCATCACATCAAGGATTCGCATGATTTTTCATTATTTTCTTATACCAGTGATTCTGGAGAAAGAAAGCACCTTGGTTTTCCTTTGCCTGTAATTTTATGGTCAAGTGAAGGTTTGGTTACTTTTATGTCTTCAGAATTTCATCACAATGATGATGGACATGTAATCGTAGAAAAAGACGGTCTGAAATTTGCAAAGATTCACTCTAAAATTTATGAGCTTGACAGCGATGCAGCAACCGTAGCTTTTGATGACACACATCATGCAACAAATGCACACAAAGTATTGGATTTTTCAATTACAAAAAGTGCTTTTGGATTGATATTAATTGGAGCGTTCATGTTGTTGTGGTTTTCTAAATTGGCAAGACAATACAAAACAAAGAAAGTGCCTACAGGCTTTGGTCGAATCCTAGAACCATTGGTTTTATATGTTCGTGATGAAATTGCAAGACCCAATATTGGAGAGAAACACTACAGAAGATTTACAGGATATTTATTAACAGTATTTTTCTTTATTTGGATTTTAAACTTAGCGGGATTAACACCGTTAGGATTTAACGTTACCGGTCAGTTAGCAGTAACTGCTTGTTTGGCAATATTTACATTGGTTATTTATACCGTAAGCGGAACAAAAGGATATTGGATGCATATGATATGGATGCCAGGAGTTCCTGTTTTAATTCGCCCTGTTTTAGCAATTATAGAATTAGCTGGAGCACTGGTTATTAAGCCGTTTTCATTATTAGTACGTTTGTTCGCAAACATTTCAGCAGGTCACATTGTGGTAATGAGTTTAATTGCAATTATGTTTACACTTCAAGAATCTTTAGGGGTTGTTGGTGCAACAGGATTGTCATTATTATTATCATTTTTTATAACATTAATTGAGGTTTTGGTCGCTTTCTTACAGGCTTATATTTTTACAATGCTTTCCGCATTGTTCATTGGCATGGCGGTAGATGATCACAAACATCATTAATACAAATTTGTTTAATTTAATATAAATACAATTATTATGTACAACTTAATTGGAGCAGGATTAATCGTAATCGGAGCAGGAATTGGTCTAGGTCAAATTGGTGGAAAAGCAATGGAAGGTATTGCGCGTCAGCCAGAAGCGACAGGAAAAATTCAAACAGCAATGATTATTATCGCTGCATTATTAGAAGGTTTAGCATTTGGAGCATTATTCTTAGGAAAATAATCCAAACAAAAACAAAGAACAGTGTTCTGTAACGGTTGGTTACAGAACCTGTTTTTATTAAACAAAAAGTATCAAAACAATAACTAGTTTATAGAATGGAAACTTTATTAAACGATTTTTCACCAGGATTATTTGTAGTCTCTACAATTTTATTATTAGCCTTAATTGCTTTAATGATAAAGTTTGCGTGGAAACCAATTTTAAACTCTTTAGAAGAAAGAGAATCTGGAATCAACAATGCATTAGAAGCGGCAGACAATGCACGTAAAGAAATGCAAAACTTGCAGTCAGACAACGAGCAATTGGTCAAAGAAGCAAGAGAAGAAAGAGATGCGATGTTGAAAGATGCTAGAGACATCAAAGAAAAAATGATTTCTGAAGCAAAAGAAGAAGCAAAAGGAGTTGCGACGACTTTAATCGAAAATGCGCAAGCCTCTATCGAACAAGAAAAGCAAGCAGCTTTAGCAGAAATTAAAAAGAGCGTTGCAGATTTGTCTATTGGTATTGCAGAATCTGTCATCAAAAGAGAATTAGCCTCTAAAGAAGACCAACTACAATTGGTAGAAGGAATCTTAAAAGACGTTACTTTAAATTAAGATATTTATGAAAGACGCAAGAGCAGCATTACGGTATGCAAAAGCGGTTTTAAACCTTGCCAAAGATTCTAAGATAGAAGATGCGGTACATGAAGATATGCTATTAATTGCAACCACTATTAAAGAGAGCAGTGAATTAAAAGTATTATTGAAAAGCCCTGTGATTAAATCATCAGAGAAAATCAAAGTGTTAAAAGCGTTATTTTCTGATAAGGTAAATGCTGTAGCTATTGGTCTTTTTAACACGTTGCAAGAAAATAAACGTCTTGGAATGTTAGAATCGATTGCAAAACAATATGCAATTATCTATAATTTTTTAAAGCATATGCAGGTAGCTACGGTTACTACAGCAGTGCCTTTAACAAAAGAATTAGAAGCACAAGTATTGGCGAAAATTGTTGCATTAACAGGCAATAATGCAAACTTAGAAAATGTAATAAATCCAGCTATTTTAGGAGGATTTGTTTTACGAGTTGGAGACATGCAGTATGATGCAAGTATCTCCAATCATTTATCAGAATTGAGAAAGGAATTTGACAACAGTCATTTTATTCCAAAAATTTAATAATACATCAAATAATAACAGATGGCATCAATTAAACCCGCTGAAGTATCAGCAATTTTAAAGCAACAATTAACAAATTTCGACGCAAACGCAACCTTAAGCGAAGTTGGAACAGTTTTACAAGTAGGAGATGGTATTGCACGTGTATACGGATTATCGAACGTACAATATGGAGAGCTTGTAGAATTTGAAGATGGATTAGAAGGAATTGTATTGAACTTAGAAGAAGACAATGCAGGAGTTGTATTGTTAGGAGCTTCTACAGCAATTAAAGAAGGTTCTACAGTAAAACGTACCGAAAGAATTGCTTCCTTAAAAGCAGGAGAAGGTGTCGTTGGAAGAGTTGTAGATACTTTAGGAAACCCAATTGATGGTAAAGGACCAATTACTGGTAAAACCTATGAAATGCCTTTAGAGCGTAGAGCTCCTGGAGTTATTTATAGAGAGCCCGTAACAGAGCCATTACAAACAGGGATCAAATCTATTGACGCAATGATTCCAGTTGGAAGAGGACAGCGTGAGTTGATTATTGGAGACCGTCAGACAGGAAAGTCTACAGTAGCCTTAGATACTATTTTAAATCAGAAAGAATTTTACGATGCTGGTGAGCCAGTATTCTGTATCTATGTAGCGATCGGTCAGAAAGCTTCTACAGTTGCAGCAATTGCAAACATGTTAGAAGAAAAAGGCGCAATGGCATACACTACAATCGTAGCAGCAAATGCATCAGATCCTGCAGCAATGCAAGTATATGCACCGTTTGCCGGAGCAGCTATTGGAGAGTTTTTTAGAGACTCTGGAAGACCTGCATTAATCATCTTTGATGATTTATCAAAACAAGCCGTTGCTTACCGTGAGATTTCTTTATTATTAAGAAGACCACCGGGACGTGAAGCGTATCCTGGAGATGTATTTTACTTACACTCTCGTTTATTAGAACGTGCTGCAAAAGTGATCAATGATGACAAAATTGCAAGTGAAATGAACGATTTACCAGATTCTTTAAAAGGAATTGTAAAAGGTGGAGGTTCTTTAACGGCATTGCCAATTATTGAAACACAAGCAGGAGATGTTTCTGCATACATTCCAACAAACGTAATTTCAATTACAGATGGACAAATTTTCTTAGACGGAGATTTATTTAATTCAGGGGTTCGTCCAGCAATTAACGTAGGTATTTCGGTATCTCGTGTTGGAGGTAATGCTCAGATTAAATCGATGAAAAAAGTATCAGGTACTTTAAAATTAGATCAAGCAGCATACCGTGAATTGGAAGCATTTGCAAAGTTTGGTTCCGATTTAGATGCAGCAACCATGAGTGTGATTTCTAAAGGACAACGTAATGTTGAAATTTTAAAGCAAGGACAAAATGATCCTTACTCAGTAGAAGATCAAATAGCAATTATCTATGCAGGTTCTAAAAACTTATTAAAAGATGTACCCGTAAATAAAGTAAAAGAATTTGAGAAAGATTACATTTCTTACTTAAACGGAAAGCATAGAGGTACTTTAGATACTTTAAAAGCGGGGAAATTAACTCCAGAAGTAATTGCTACTTTAACAGCAGCAGCAAAAGAAATTTCAAGTAAATACTAAAATTAGGAGCTAGTGTATAGTCGTTAGGTTTTAGCTCAACGACTAACACCTAATTACGAATACCTAATTACTGAATTATGGCAAACTTAAAAGAAATACGGAACAGAATTTCATCGATTGGATCAACCATGCAGATTACCAGTGCCATGAAAATGGTTTCTGCTGCAAAGTTGAAAAAAGCACAAGATGCTATTACTGCAATGAGACCTTATTCTTCTAAATTAACGGAATTGTTGCAAAATTTAAGCGCAACTTTAGACGGTGATGCAGGGGGAGCTTATTCTACATCAAGAGAAGTTTCAAAAGTTTTATTAGTGGTTGTAACTTCTAATCGAGGATTGTGTGGAGGTTTTAACTCTTCTATAACCAAGAGAGTCTTACAAACAGTTGCCGAAAAATATGCTGATAAAACGGTAGAGCTTTTAACTATTGGTAAAAAAGGAAAAGCTACTTTAGGGAAAACCTTCAAAGTAATAGACTCCAAAGATGCTATTTTTGATGGCTTAACTTTTGATAATGTAGCCTTAATAGCTGAGGAATTAATGGAATTGTATATCGATGGGACGTATGATAAAATTGAAATTGTCTACAATCAATTTAAAAATGCAGCAACTCAAATACCACAAGTAGAGCAGTTTCTACCCATTAAACCAATAGAAGGCGGAGCGGATATTACGAATTCAGATTATATTTTTGAGCCATCAAAAGAAGAAATTGTTTTAGCTTTAATTCCAAAGTCATTAAAAACACAGTTGTACAAATCTATTCGAGACAGTTTTGCTTCAGAACATGGAGCTCGTATGACAGCAATGCACAAGGCAACAGACAACGCAAAAGACTTACGTGATGATTTATTGTTAACCTATAACAAAGCACGTCAGGCAGCGATTACAAACGAAATTCTTGAAATTGTTGGTGGAGCGGAAGCGTTGAAGAATTAAACGCAGCGCTAGCGGAGTTAAATTCACAAAGAGCGGAAGCGTTGAAGAATTAAACGCAGCGCTAGCGGAGTTAAATTCACAAAGAGCGGAAGCGTTGAAGAATTAAACGTAGCGCTAGCGGAGTTAAATTCACAAAGAGCGCTAGCTTAGTTAAACTTATAAAACACAAAAGGGCTTATCTAAAAATAGATAAGCCCTTTTTTTATATCTTGGTCTTGCATTTAAAAAAAAAATTATGAAAAGCATCACCTTCCTATTTCTCGCATTGAGCTTTATTACATGTAAAAGTATCTCATTGGAAACAAAACCACCTTTCAAAATTACAGAAGCATCCTATAAAAGTTGGGTAGGAGGCCAACCCGGGGTTCACGGGATCAATGTATACATGAACTACACCTCAAAAACCGTAATTGATTTTGATTCCATTTACTTTAGAAATAAAACCGTGAAATTAGAAATGAAAAAACAAAAAGAAAGAAAACTTCTTATCGGTTATTTCAATACATCAACTATAAATAGTAGAGAAGATTTGGTATTGCAAAAAGACGATCCGAAATCAGATAGCACGAAGAATCTAGAAGTCTCGTTTCCTTTTATCTTAAAAGAGAACGAAGCGGTCATTCGTTATACCATAGCAAATGTTGTAAAATACTATAAGGTTTCGAATCTTAAAAAAGAAGCTTCCGATTTTTACCCATAATAAAAAAAGCGTTGGTTTATAATATAAAAACATCCAATTTTGGATGTTTTTTTGTTTTTGGCACACCTTTTGAAATTAGACAAGAACAACCAAAACAGAAGCCATATGAAACCGATAAAATTATTTTTTACATTGCTATTTATGATTCCTTTATTTACAGCCTGTGTTTTTGAAGACGATGCGGTATTAGAAAGAGGAATTGTTTTAGAAAACGCCCTTTCCGACTATGATTTGTGGTATGTAGATATTCACAGAACAACAGGAACAGGAGAGGTTCCATTTCTATCAAGAGCATTCACCATTTCCTTTATAAACAATACATTGTATGCAAATAATAATATTGTAGACATTGGACACACAGGAAATGGCTTTGGAATCTCTGTAGGATCTTATGCTACTTTTGACGGTTTGTTAACAGCGAATCATGACCTAGATGGATATCATGACTTTGAAGTTTTTCAATTATCAGCAAACGAAATTAGACTGTATAACTATAGAGAGAATGTAAGTTATTATTTAATTGGCTATCAGTCAAATAATTTTGATTACGACAAATTGTTTTATGAGAATATAGAGTACTTTTTACAAGAGTTTAATGCCTGGGAAAAAACAGCAACTATGGGCGGCATATCAAACCCATTTGATGCAGAAAACTATTTGCAATTTACCCCCGAAAATAATACCACTTTTTACAGTTCTCACGATACGTTTGGCACAAATATTGATCTTATAGATTGGAGTTATATAGGAGGGTATGAAATTTTTGATGTCATTGATTCTGAGGATTTAAAAATTTTAACACTTAATTATGAGGGTGGAGATATTGAAGAGTTTGAACTGAGCGTTTTAGATGATGAGACCATACGCCTATATCATTATAATACAGCAACGACCTATGATTTTTCTGGACTAGGGTTCATTCAGTATTTAAAAGGAGGAGAAAAAGAAGATAACAAAACACCAGCAGTTCGAAACAGCAATAGAAAACGGACGAAAGTGAAACGAAGAACAAAAATGAGAAGAAATTTAAAATAAAGTTTGGTTAGTTGATTTTTGGTTGGTTATTGTAAAATAACCAATTGAAAAGAAAGCCGCTCTAGAGGTAGAGCGGTTTTTTCTTTGTGTATAATTGATGAAAATTCTACCATTAATCCTCCCTTTCTCCGACTTCTTTTTTTTACTTTTATCAGAAGAAAAATGCTTACATTAAACCCCTACGGAGGTTTCCTTAAAATAACCAAAGAAGCTGTCTTAATAAAAGAACATGAAACAAACCGCCTTTATAACAGGAGCAACCTCTGGAATTGGAAAAGCAACAGCAGAGATTTTTGCAAAAAACAACATTCGTTTAATTCTTTGTGGAAGAAGATCAGAAAGATTAATGGAACTTCAAGAAGAATTAACTAAACTTACTGAAGTAACCACTTTACAGTTTGATGTTAGAGATCGATATGATGTTGCAGATCAAATAGCCAATTTGCCAAAAGATTTTCAACAGATTGATATTCTTATCAATAATGCTGGAAACGCACATGGACTTTCAGCCATACAAGATGGAAACATAGATGACTGGGACGCGATGTTAGACATTAATGTGAAGGGGTTATTATATGTTTCAAGAGCTATTATTCCACAAATGACAACAAGGAACAGTGGTTTTATTGTAAATATTGGCTCTATTGCAGGAAAAGAGGTGTATCCAAACGGGAATGTGTATTGTGCTTCAAAACACGCTGTAAATGCCTTAAATAAAGCAATGCGGATTGATTTAAACAAACACAACATTCGTGTTTCAGGAATTCACCCAGGTGCAGTAGAAACTGAATTCTCTGAGGTTCGTTTTAAAGGAGATACTCAAAAAGCTGCAAAAGTATACACAGGATACAAGGCCTTGCAAGCAGAAGATATCGCAGATATTATTCATTTCGTAATTACAAGACCCTATCATGTTAATATTGAGGATTTAGTTGTGTATCCAACAGCTCAAGCAAGCCCTACAATTATGAATAAACATTAAAAAAAAAAGCATGTCAAAAATCATAATGGGTTGTATGTCCTGGGGTGCCTGGGGTAAAAAACAATCAATCAAAGAACAGGCAGATTTAATCCAGTTTTGTGTAGAAAACGGAAACACCACTTTTGACCATGCAGACTTGTATGGCGATTATACCACGGAAGCAGAATTTGGAAACGCATTTTTAGATAGCGGGATACAGCGAGAAGAAATTCAGCTTATTTCTAAATGCGGCATTCAAAATCCTGGACAAACCAGAAGCAACAATCTTAAATACTACAACTATTCGAAAGACTATATTATTTGGAGTGTAGAAGAATCTTTAAGGAATTTAAAAACAGCATACTTAGATACCTTTTTATTACACAGACCAAGTCCATTAATGCAGCCAGACGAAATTGCAGAAGCAGTGACCGTTTTGCAAAAAAGCGGAAAAATAAAAGCATTTGGAGTGTCCAATTTTACCCCATCTCAAGTAGCTTTAATTCAATCAAAAATTCCCGTTTCGGCAAATCAGATTGAGTTTTCACTTACACAGTGCGAGGTGATGTACAATGGGACTTTAGATTATTTATTTGAAAAAGAAATACACCCCATGGCTTGGAGTCCTTTAGGGACTGTTTTTAAGGTTGAAGACAAACAAACCATCCGAATAAAAGCAGTAGTACAAAAACTCTCTAATAAATACCAGCTTTCAGAAGCTGCATTATTATTGGCTTTTATTTTAAAGCATCCTGCCAAAGTTTCACCTGTTATTGGCACTACAAACAAAGCCCGTATTTTAAACGCTAACAAAGCTGTTAAAACCCCTTTAGAATTGGAGGATTGGTTTGAATTGTTAGCGGCAAGTCAAGGGCACAGAGTTCCATAAGATGCAACAGCCGTGTTTCTAAAAAAGATCCTTTTTTTCAGAAATTTTCAGGAAAGTTATACCTTTCTTTGATTGATTTCGTTTTTAGATAACGTAAAATAACAAGTTGTTCCAATACCAATTCCACTTTCAAACCAAATTTCACCACCGTGTCTATCCACCAATGCTTTACATATTTGTAAGCCTAATCCAGCACCCTTTTCCTGTTCTGTACCCTCTTTACTAAATATTTTACTTGGATCAAATATATTTTTCAAGACTTCTGGTACAATACCAACGCCTGTGTCTGAAATTGAAATTTGAGTTTGATTATTTTTTGATTGTAATGCGATTGTTATTTCTCCATCACGCTCGCAGTATTTTATGGCATTCG
Organism: uncultured Polaribacter sp.; assembly: GCA_943787375.1. Classification (GTDB taxonomy): domain Bacteria; phylum Bacteroidota; class Bacteroidia; order Flavobacteriales; family Flavobacteriaceae; genus Polaribacter. The sequence continues at coordinate 226,588 of CALSME010000002.1, read as the reverse complement.
AAATTAAATTTCTAAGAATACTCGTTAGCATGTGTTTGTCTGCTTCAATGCGTGTGTTGGGAGCAATAAGGTTTTTTATGAGGAGGTTCTTTTTTATTAAATGAACGGTTAAAAATTCGAGAACCTCATCTACTAAGTTTTTAGGAGCAATTGTGACACGATTAAACGTACTACTGTTAGAACCTGTAAAAGCCCATTGCAAAAGGCTATCTAGTGTTTTAAGTGTTTGGTTTGTGGCTTTATGTATAATTTTTCCATAGGTAATTGCGTCTTCAAAATCTTTATTTTGAATATTATCAATGAGGAGTTCACTAAAGCCATTTATATGATGAAAAGGGTTTTTTATATCGTGAGCGATCATCTTAATAATTAACGATTTTACTTGATCTCGGTCTTCCGCGCGCTGCCGCTCTTCTTTTATTTTATCGATTTCTTTTTGAATAGAGATGTCTTGTACAATACCAATCATTCGGATTAGATTTTGATTTTCATCTAAGATGCATTTTCCACTTGAGACCACAGAAATAACCGTCTTGTCTTTTTGTCCTATTTTATTTTCAAAATAATAGGCTGTTTTATTTTCAAGTGCTTGAGAAAGCGTTTCTTCATATCTCTTTTTATCAGAATCACATACATGATGCAATGCCAACTCGTAGCTTGGCGCTACTTCGTCAGGAGTAAGTCCTAAAAGACGAAACATATTCTTAGACCAAAGTACTTCATTGGTTACTACATTCCAATTCCAACTGCCTGTTTTTGAAATTATTTGTGAGTCATCTAGAAATTGTGTGGTAATTTCAATTTTATTTTCTAATTCCATATATGGTTTTAAAGTTTTTTTTACACGACTTATCAATCGTTTCTCTCTCAGTGTAATCTATATTCTTTGAACTGAAACAGAAGTAACAAAGCAAGCTACATCTTTTGTAGAATTTAAAAAAATAATATATGTTTATTTTTTAACAAGAGTGTAAATTTTTTAGAACTACTAAAAATTAAAACCCTAACACAACCAGCATTAGAGTTTTAATTTATACAAATGAGATCTATAACCTATAAATCAAATTTAATTCCTTGTGCTAAAGGCAATTCATCTGAGTAGTTGATGGTATTTGTCTGTCTTCTCATGTATACTTTCCAAGCATCAGAACCAGACTCGCGTCCGCCACCAGTTTCTTTTTCACCTCCAAAAGCGCCTCCAATTTCAGCACCAGAAGTCCCAATATTAACATTGGCAATTCCACAGTCAGAACCCGCATAAGACAAAAACTTTTCAGCTTCCTTTAGTTCGTTAGTCATAATTGCCGAGGACAATCCTTGTGCAACCCCGTTTTGTTTTTCAATAGCATTTTCAACATCACCTTTGTATTTCATTAAATATAAAATAGGCGCAAAAGTTTCGTGCTGTACAATTTTATAATGATTCTCAGCTTCTATAATTGCTGGTTTTACGTAGCAACCACTTTCATACCCCTTTCCTTCTAGAACACCACCTTCAACCAATACGTTTCCACCTTCTGCTTTTGCGCTTTCAATGGCCGCTAAATAAGTGTTTACAGAATCTTTGTCAATTAATGGCCCCACATGCTTGGTTTCATCCAAAGGGTTTCCAATTTTTATTTGTTGGTAAGCGCCTACAATTGCATCTCTTACTTTATCGTATACATCCTCGTGAATGATCAATCTTCTTGTAGAGGTACAGCGCTGTCCACAAGTTCCAACAGCGCCAAAAACAGCGCCAGGAACAACAACTTTTAAGTCTGCAGTAGGAGTAATAATAATGGCATTGTTTCCGCCCAGTTCTAATAAAGACTTTCCAAAACGTTGGGCAACTGTAGCCCCCACAATTCTTCCCATTCTTGTCGACCCAGTGGCAGAGACCAAAGGAACTCTCGTGTCCGTAGTCATCATTTCACCCACTTTATAATCGCCATTAATGATGCAAGAAATTCCTTCAGGCAAATTATTTTCTTTTAAAATTTTGGCAATAATATTCTGACAAGCAACTGTACAAAGAGGTGCTTTTTCAGATCCTTTCCAAACACACACATCTCCACAAATCCAAGCCAATGCCGTATTCCAAGCCCAAACAGCAACAGGGAAGTTAAATGCTGAGATAATTCCAACAACTCCAATTGGATGCCATTGTTCTCTCATCACGTGTCCTGGACGTTCCGAAGGGATGGTTTGACCATTTAATTGTCTCGACAATCCAACCGCAAAATCACAGATATCGATCATTTCTTGCACTTCCCCATACCCTTCTTGGAGTGATTTTCCCATTTCATAAGAAACCAATTTCCCCAAAGGTTCTTTTAAGTCTCTTAATTTATTTCCAAACTGACGCACAATCTCGCCTCTTTGAGGTGCAGGAATATTTCTAAACGATTGGTAAGCTTTCGTTGCCGAGAGCATTACTTTTTCATAATCTTCTTTTGACGAAGCAATTACTTTTCCAATTAATTTTCCGTCTACCGGAGAAAAAGATTCAATAATTTCACCATTCGAAAAATTATTTGACCCCGTAGAAGTTCCATTATTTATATCTTTTAAACCTAATTCTTTTAGAGCTTCTTTTATTCCAAAATCTGTCATTTTGTAGTTGAATTTAATTCGTTTAAATTGAACCCCGAAGCTACAAATAATTTTACACAATTTTAAATTAAACAAAAAGATTAATATTTGTTTAATATCAAACAAAAACAACATGAGGAAAGTCATTTCAATAGTTCTGTTCGCATTCTTTTTTTTAGGGTGCACAACCGGGCAAAAACCCAAAGAAAAGAGCATTAAAACGGTGAAAAAACAAAATGATTTTGCCATCATTATTCATGGCGGAGCTGGAACGATTTTGAAGAAAAACATGACTAAAGAAAAAGAAATAGCCTATAAAGAAAAGTTAGCTACAGCAATAAAAGTGGGACACACAATTCTTAAAAATGGAGGAACAAGTCAAGAAGCGGTTTTAAAAACCATTCAAGTGATGGAAGCATCTCCACTTTTTAATGCGGGAAAAGGGGCTGTTTTTACCAATGCAGGAACCAATGAATTGGACGCCTCTTTTATGGACGGAAAAACTTTAAATGCAGGTGCCGTAGCAGGAGTAAAAAATGTAAAAAGTCCGATTGAGTTGGCGATAAAAGTAATGACAGACTCCGAACACGTAATGCTTTCTGGAGCTGGCGCCTCTCTTTTTGCAAAAGAACAGGGTTTGGAAATTGTTGCACCAAGTTATTTTTATACAGAACAACGGTTCAAAGCTTTACAAAAAGTAAAAAAGAGTCAGAAAAAAAAATTGGAGGTTTCCAACAAACAAGCTGCTTTTTATGATGCGACCATAAAGGATTCAAAGTTTGGCACCGTAGGTTGTGTGGCATTGGATAAAAACGGAAACATTGCTGCAGGAACCTCTACTGGTGGAATGACTAACAAACGCTGGGGAAGAATTGGCGATGCACCCATTATTGGATCTGGAACCTATGCCAATAATCTAACCTGCGGGGTTTCGTCTACGGGTTGGGGAGAGTATTTTATTAGAAGTCAGGTCGCTTATGATATTTCTGCACAAATGGAATACCAACAAAAATCATTGAAAGAAGCAACCAAAGATGTAATCCAAAACAAGCTCACAAAACTTGGGGGTTTAGGTGGTGTTGTGGCTTTAGATAAGAACGGAAACATGTCTTTTGAGTTTAATACAGAAGGGATGTATCGAGCTTCTATGGATGATCAAGGAACATTAATCGTAAAAATTTACAAAGAATAAGTGCTAAATATTTTTTTAAATTGCCATCTAAAAAATTAGCGTTTCCTTAAAAAGGTTGCCTTGAATAGTACTATTTTTGCAGGACCATATGCAAAAAGATATTTTTAACATTCAGAATGCTCAAGACTTTTCGAAAGTTGCAATTGATGTTTTTAAACATCAGTTTCAAAACAATCGTGTCTACCGATCTTTTTGCGATTTAATCAATGTGCATCCTTCAGATGTTCAGAAAGTATCCGACATTCCTTTTTTGCCAATTCAGTTTTTTAAAGGCAGAAAAGTGGTTGCCTCTAAAGACGAAGCTCAGGAAGTTTTTACAAGTTCTGGAACAACAGGAAGTAGAACAAGTAAGCATTTTGTAACCGATATAAATTTTTATAAAGAGAGTTATCGAAAAGGGTTTCATCATTTTTATGGAAATATAAAAGAATATACTGTTTTGGCATTATTGCCCAATTATTTAGAACGGAAAGGATCTTCTTTAGTCTATATGGTAGATGAGTTTATTAAAAAATCCAACAATGTAGAAAGTGGATTTTATCTTGATAATTTTAAAGAATTGACTCAAAAACTGATAGCATTGGATAAAAAAGGGCAAAAAGTGCTCTTAATTGGAGTTTCTTTTGCGTTGTTAGATTTGATTGAAAAACAGCAATTCAACCTAAAAAACACCATTGTTATGGAAACGGGAGGGATGAAAGGGAGAAGAAAAGAGTTGGTTCGAGAGGAATTGCATACAATTTTACGAGAAGGTTTTGGAGTGGCTGAGATTCACTCAGAATATGGAATGACAGAATTGCTAAGCCAAGGATATTCTAAGGGAAAAGGCATCTTTAACTCCCCCCCTTGGATGCGTGTTTTGACTAGGGACACAGAGGATGCTCTCAGCATTCATCCTGCAGGAAAAAATGGAGGGATTAATGTAATTGATTTGGCCAATTATAATTCCTGTTCTTTTATAGCCACACAAGATTTAGGAAAAGTACATAAAGACGGAACTTTTGAAATCATTGGGCGTTTTGACAATTCTGACATTAGAGGCTGTAATTTAATGGTTTTGTAGTTTCTTAAAATAAAACCTGTTTTTTCGAATGAAGTCCAGAATATAAGATCGTTTAAATTTGTTCAACAGGTGCTTATTCGTAAAAATCCCATGATTTACAGATTAAAAAATCCCACTTATTCCTGTTAGCGACCAGTTATTCCGATATCGTCCCACCTATTGATTTCCAGACACTACCTATTGTTTTTATGCTTAATTTTACTAAAAACAAAGACAATGCAAAAATTAATTCTTTTAATTTTCATCTTTATTACAAGTCTTTTCTTTGCGCAAGATACTAAAACGGCATCACAAATTGAGTCCAAACGAATGGAGCAATACAATTTAAAAAATGGCGTAGCGATATCTGGATATGATCCGGTGGCCTATTTTACAGAAAAGAAATCCTTGAAAGGGAAGAAAGATATTTCAACGACCTATATGGGGGTAGTTTATCAATTTTATTCAGAAGCCAACAAGCAGTTGTTTATAAAAACACCCAGCCAATACGAACCTCAATATGGAGGGTATTGTGCTTATGCAATAGGGTTGAAAGATGAAAAAGTAAAAATTAATCCCAAAACCTTTGAGATCAGAGACGGAAAACTCTATCTTTTTTACAATTCTTGGGGAACAAATACTTTAGAACTTTGGATAAAAGAAGGCGCCCAGGAATTACAAAAAAAAGCAGATATCAATTGGAAAAAAAGAGTTAGCTACTAAGCGATTGATTTATAGTAATAAAAAAGGGAGTTGCTTCTAAAATCAATCCCCTTTTTTTATTTTTTGGCGCATTTTTAAATTGCGATTTCAGTTTTAAAAATTATGCTACGACTAAAAGATAGTAGGTTTTTTTACCTCGTTGAAGCAATACATATTTATTTGCAATCAAATCCTCCTTAGAAATTGTAAAATCTTCTTTCACTTTTTCTTTATTCACAGAAATTGCATTTTCTTTCAATGCTCTTCTTGCTTCACCGTTTGATGCCAAAAAGTTTGTTTTTGCTGCCAAAGCACCAATCATATCCAACCCATTTTCAACTTCTGAAAGCGCCACTGTTGATTGGGGCACCCCATCAAAAACATCTAAGAATGTTTGTTCGTCCAGTGATTTTAAATCAGAAGCCGTAGATTTTCCAAATAAAATATTTGATGCTTTAATGGCATTTTCATAGGCGGCAGTCCCATGCACTAATAGGGTAACCTCTTCCCCAATTTTCTTTTGTAATAAACGTAAATGGGGTACTTCCTTGTGTTCAACAATTAAAGCATCAATTGTTTCTTTGTCTAGGAAGGTAAAGATTTTAATATAGTTTTCTGCATCTTCATCAGAAGCATTTAACCAGTATTGATAAAATTTATAAGGGGAGGTTCTTTTGGCATCTAGCCAAACATTTCCCCCTTCAGATTTTCCAAATTTTGTTCCATCAGATTTTGTAATTAACGGGCAGGTAATTGCATAGCCTTTTCCTCCACCAACTCTTCGAATTAACTCTGTACCTGTGGTAATATTTCCCCATTGGTCAGAGCCTCCCATTTGAATAGATGCATTGTTGTTTTGATACAAGTGCAAGAAATCATATCCTTGAACTAATTGATAGGTAAATTCTGTAAAAGACATGCCCTCTTTAGATTCAGAACTAATTCTATTTTTTACAGAATCCTTTGCCATCATGTAATTTACTGAGATATGTTTTCCAACATCACGAATAAATTCTAGGAATGAAAAATCTTTCATCCAATCGTAATTGTTCACTAAAACGGCTGCGTTTGCTGCGTCTGAAGTAAAGTCTAAAAAGTGACTCAATTGCCCTTTGATAGCTTCTTGATTGTATCGTAGTGTATTTTCATCCAAAAGGTTACGTTCAGAAGATTTTCCAGAGGGATCTCCAATCATACCCGTTGCACCTCCAACCAAAGCAATAGGTCTGTGACCACATCTTTGAAAATGCGCTAACAACATGATAGGCACTAAATTTCCAATATGTAAAGAATCTGAAGTAGGATCGAAACCAACATAAGCACTTCTCATGCGCTCCATTAAATGTTCTTCAGTTGTTGGCATGCTGTCATGCAACATTCCTCTCCATTGTAATTCTTTAATAAAATTTTTCATTGTAAATTGTAGTTATTTCAATTTTTAATACGAGTTTCAAATAGCGTTCTTCAATCTTTTACAATTGCTTTCGATTGGCTTCATTTGAGATTGTTAAACACTTTTTTTAACGACACAAAGATAAACTTATCAATCAAAAAACCATAACTTAGCCGTATGATTTTAGTTACTGGAGGAACAGGTTTGGTAGGAGCACATTTGTTGTATCATTTGGCAAAAACAGCGCCAGAAATTCGCGCAATTTATAGAACTGAAGAAAAAATTACTGCCGTAAAAAACATTTTTTCCTCCTATACAGAGGACCCTTCTTTGTTTGCCAAAATAGCCTGGTTAAAAGCAGATATTACCGATGTTCCTGCAATGATTCCTGCATTTGTTGGGGTAGAGAAAGTATACCATTGTGCCGCGTTTATTTCTTTTCATTCAAAAGATTATATAAAAATGCGAAAAGTGAATATTCACGGAACCGCTATTATTGTCAACCTGTCTATTGATGCAAAAATAAAAAAACTGTGTTTTGTGAGTTCTATTGCCTGTATTGGCGACTCCATTCAAGGAAAACCAATTACAGAAGAAAACGAATGGAATAAAGAGTTGGACAATAGTGGATATGCAATTACAAAATTTGGTGCAGAAACAGAAGTTTGGCGTGCAAGTCAAGAAGGCGTTGAGGTGGTTGTTGTAAACCCCGGAGTTATCTTAGGAAATGGTTTTTGGAATTCAGGCTCCGGAAAAATATTTAGCAGTGTTTCCAATGGATTAAAGTATTATACAGAAGGAATTACTGGTTTTGTTGGCGTTAAAGACGTTGTAAAAGCAATGATTTTATTGATGAATTCTGAAGTGAAAAATGAGCGATTCATTTTAGTATCTCAGAACAAACCATTTAAAGAAATTCTTTTTTTGATTGCGGATGCATTGGGAAAAAAAAGGCCTTCCTGCAAAGTGAAACCTTGGCAAACAAATCTATTTTGGCGCTTTTCTAGCGTTTTATCAATCCTGATAAAGAAGGAGCCATTAATGAGTAAATACGCAGCAAGAAGTGCACATGGAGTCTCTAAGTATTCTTCAGAAAAAATAATCAATACCCTCGATTTTAAGTTTACAAAAATATCAGAAGTCATCAACGATGCATGTAAAAAATTTACAGCTTAGTTTTTAGAACCTTCTTTTTAGAGAATTCAAGCGCATCTTTTTTGATTGGTTTTTTAACTTTTAATTTACTTACAGAATCTCTGTTGATTGAATCTTGTCTCTTTTTTAAGACCGTGTATTTTTCTTTTTCAATTTCCAACCCTTTTTTTACTTTCGCTAGTATTTCATTGTAAGCATCTATTTTAGAAGTATAATAAAAACTACTTTTTTGAAAGCGAGTAGAATCTATTTTAAAACGATCATAAACAAAAGGGAAGTAGTCAATTTTACGTTGTAAATTGATGGTTTTTACGTTTTTTGAAGAAGAAGCAATGAGCATTTGCTGAATTAAAATGACCATAGAATCCTTTGGGATTAAATCCGTAGGTTTCTTGTAGATGGTATTACTTGTACAATTGTACAAGAAAATAAAAGCAAAAAATAAGAAAATAAGTCTTTTCATTTTATCGATTAAAAGTGATTCTTTTCCCTTTTATAGTATCATTAAACACCCCTTTGTTGTACATTAAATTTCCGTTTACAAAAGTGTGTGTAACAGAAGAAGAAAACCTTGTTCCCTCAAATGGAGACCAACCACACTTGTACAAGATGTTGTTTTTAGAAACTGTTTGAGGTTGGTTTGGGTTTATCAAAACTAAATCTGCATAAAAACCTTCTTTTATAAACCCACGCTTTTCAATTTGAAATAATTTGGCAGGATTGTGACTCATTTTTTCCACCGCTTTTTCAATAGAAATGACTCCTTCCTTTACTTTTTCTAAAACAGCCACGATCGCATGTTGTACTAGTGGCCCACCGCTAGGTGCATTTAAGTAGGTGTTGGTTTTTTCCTCTAAAGTATGCGGTGCATGATCGGTTGCTAAAACATCAATTCTGTCATCCAATAAAGCATCCCATAACCCCTGTCGATCTTTAGGAGATTTTACTGCAGGATTCCATTTTATATGCGTTCCTTTTTCTTCATAATCTTCATCAGAAAACCATAAATGATGAATGCAAACCTCCGCGGTTATTTGTTTTTCTTCCAATGGAATGTCATTTCTAAAAAGCGCTGTCTCTTTTGCAGTAGACAGATGAAAAATATGCAATCGAGCTCCTGTTTTTTTTGCCAATTCAATTGCTTTTGAAGAGGAAAGGTAGCAGGCTTCCTCACTTCGAATCATTGGGTGGCATTTTATCGGAATGTCTTCGCCATATTTTTCGATAAACGTTGCTGTGTTTTTTCTGATGGTTGCTTCGTCTTCACAATGTACCGAAATAATCATTTTTGTAGAAGAGAAAATTTTCTCCAAAACAGCTTCATTATCTACCAGCATGTTTCCGGTAGAAGAGCCTAAAAATAATTTTATTCCGGCTACTTTTTTCGGATCCGTTTTTAGTAGTTCTTCTAAATTATCGTTGGTACCTCCAAACATGAAAGAGTAGTTTGCATAGGAGTCTTTGGCAGCAATTTCGAACTTGTCTTCCAATAACGCTTGCGTTGTTGCTTGCGGTACGGTATTTGGCATTTCAATAAATGTTGTAATTCCTCCAGCAATAGCAGCCCTGCTTTCTGTTGCAATGTTTGCTTTGTGCGTTAAGCCAGGTTCTCTAAAATGAACCTGATCGTCTATAAAACCAGGAATTAAATAACTTCCATGCGCCTCTATAATTTCAAGAGCGTCTTCATTAGTTACCTGTATAGAAGGCCCCACTTTTTTGATGATTTCATTTTCAATGAGAACATCTCCTTTAAAGGTGTTGTTTTCGTTAACGATAGTGGCGTTTCTAATTAAAATTGATTTTGTCATTATTTTCTTAAATATCGATTCTCATGTTTACTAAATTTGCCGCTCTTATGTCAGTAACATCCGTCATAAATTTATTTTGGCAATCCGTTTATTCTCATTTTTAATACTCCAAAAAGGGCTTCAGATACAATATTTCCACTCATTTTAGACGCTCCCAATGTTCGGTCTGTAAAAATTACAGAAACTTCTTTAATCTTAAATTTATGCTTCCAGGCTTTGAATTTCATTTCAATTTGAAAAGCGTAACCGACAAATTTAATTTTATCAAATTGAATACTTTCTAATACTTTTCGTTGGTAACAAACAAAACCAGCCGTGGTGTCAAAAACAGGAATTCGAGTAATAAAACGCACATATTTGGAAGCAAAATAAGAAAGTAATAAACGTTTAATATCCCAATTGACAACGTTTACTTGGTTATTTACATATCTCGATCCGACAGCAACATCTCCACCTTCTTTAGAACAAGCATCGTAAAGACGTTCTAAGTCATTTGGATTGTGTGAAAAGTCCGCATCCATTTCTATAATGTAATCGTATTTTCTTTCAATCGCCCATTTAAAACCATGGATGTATGCAGTTCCTAACCCATTTTTGCTTTTCCTATTTTCGATATAAAGTTTTTCTGGAAATTCAGGAATTAATTGCGCCACAATTTTTGCAGTATCATCTGGCGAATTGTCATCAACAATTAAAACATGGAAGTCTTTTTTTTGGCTGAATGTAGCTCTAATAATTGCTTCAATATTTTCTTTTTCGTTATACGTGGGGATAATAACTAACGCGTCTGACATATATCAATTTTCAAGGTAAGAAAGCAAATATACAGTATTTAATTACTAATTTTGTGTTAATCTTAGAAAACCAAACAACTTGCAAGCAATAGAAAAAATAGATATTTCTACAAATTGGGTGACGCTTATTTTTATGGTATTGTTGCTATGTGTGTTTCTTTTAAAAGGATTTCATAGGACCAAGCTAAAAGAATATTTTTTTGCTTTTTTTAATAAAGGGTTTATTGTTTCTGAAATTGAAGAACGAGCCTCTTTATTGAATCGATTTTCCGTTGTTTTGTTTTTTTTTACAACCGGAACATTTGGGTTACTCACTTTTTTTTTAATGAATTACTTTTCACAAAAAGTTTTTTTAGAGATTTCTTTATTCTGGAAAACACTGTTGGTTTTTGTGGGTTATTTGACTGTAAAAAGAATTTTAGAAAAACTATTTGTGGTCTTGTTTTCAATACAAACCCAAACAGTTTCATTTTTAACAGCAAAAAGTATCTATACGCACACAATAAGTTTATGGACCTTTCCGGTATTAATTTTATTTTTCTACGCTGCACTCCCAAATCAATTCTTATTCGGATTCATTCTATTTCTGTTTGTGATAAAACTTGGATTGTTATTTGCGAATAACAAAAACTTGATTTTAAGTAAGTTGTTTTATATAATTTTGTACATTTGCGCCTTTGAAATAGCACCCCCGTTTGTTTTATTTAAGTTGATGTTTTAAATACAAAAATAACCGCATGAAAGTGAAAACTATTTTGGTATCGCAGCCAGCACCAAAAACGGAAACTTCTCCGTATTTTGATTTGTCTGACAAGCAAAAAGTGAAAATTGATTTTAGATCTTTTATTCATGTTGAAGGCATTTCTGTAAAAGAAATAAGAGCACAAAAGATCGATTTATCTCAATTTACAGCCATTATTTTAACAAGTAGAAATGCAGTAGATCATTTCTTTAGAGTTGCAGAAGAAATGCGATTTGCAGTGCCAGACGCAATGAAGTATTTTTGTCAGTCGGAAGCTGTAGCCTACTACTTGCAAAAATATGTGGTGTATCGAAAACGTAAAATTTATGTTGGAAAGAGAACCTTTCCAGAACTAATAAAGTTGATTAAAAAACATAAAGAAGAAGCATTTTTATTACCTTCTTCAGATAAGTTAAAGCCCTTAATTCCATCAGAATTAGACAAGCTAGGTGTAACGTGGACAAGAGCTGATTTGTACAGAACTGTCATGAGTGATTTGACAGATTTAGAAGATGTTTTTTACGATATTTTAGTATTCTTTAGTCCTTCAGGAATTGATTCTTTGTATAAGAACTTCCCAGATTTTCAACAGAATGGAACTCGAATTGCCGCTTTTGGTAACACCACAGTAAAAGCAGTAGAAGATGCTGGTTTAACATGTGATATTAAAGCACCATCACCTGAAAACCCTTCAATGACAATGGCTTTAGATAAGTACATTAAAAGCGTTAACAAGAAATAACAAGGATTAGATAGCCCCTTAAATTTTTATAATAAATACAAAAAACCGAGCGAAGCTCGGTTTTTTGTATTACACTTTTACGGTTTCAATAGAAGCAGATTTTTATGCTTTTTTAAGCAAACAAAGTGGCAAAAGCTTCTTCTATTTTCCCCACTAAAATCAATTTAATCGCATGATTTTTTGAGGATATATTATTGTATTTAGACGCTACGAAAGTTTTATACCCCAACTTCTCTGCTTCTGAAATCCGTTGATCAATTTTTGAGACGGGTCGTATTTCTCCAGCCAAACCAACTTCAGCAGCAAAGCACACACTAGGGTTAATTGCAATGTCTTGATTGGACGATAAAATAGCTGCAACAACTGCTAAGTCTATAGCGGGGTCATCTACATTAATTCCTCCAGTAACATTTAAAAATACATCTTTTGCACCCAGCTTAAAACCAGCTCTTTTTTCTAGAACTGCCAAAATCATATGCAAGCGTTTTAGATTATAACCCGTAGTCGATCGTTGCGGAGTACCATAAACAGCCGTAGAAACGAGGGCTTGTATTTCAATCATTAAGGGACGAATACCCTCCAGTGTAGAAGCAATTGCAGTTCCGCTTAAATCAGCATCTTTTTTTGAAATTAAGATTTCAGATGGATTTGTAATTTCTCTTAATCCTGAAGAAAGCATTTCATAAATCCCCAATTCAGCAGTAGAGCCAAACCTGTTTTTCTGTGAACGTAAGATTCTATAGGTATGATTTCTGTCTCCTTCAAACTGTAAAACAACATCTACCATGTGTTCTAAAATTTTTGGGCCAGCGATATTTCCTTCTTTGTTGATGTGCCCAATTAATAAAACAGGGGTGGCTGTTTCTTTGGCATATTTTATCAATTCTGCAGCAGATTCTCTAATTTGTGAAATACTCCCAGGAGATGCTTCAATCGCATTTGTGTGAAGGGTTTGTATCGAATCGATCACTAAAACATCGGGCTCCGTTTCTTCAATATTTTTAAAAATTTGTTGGGTGTTTGTTTCGGTAAGAATTAAGCAATTAGAATTTGTCGCTTTTAGTCTTTCTGCTCTCATTTTTATTTGAGATTGACTTTCTTCACCCGACACGTACAATACTTTTTGATGAATGTTTAAAGCAACTTGCAGTAATAAGGTCGATTTTCCAATACCAGGCTCTCCGCCCAATAGTGTTATAGAACCTTTCACCAATCCACCACCTAAGACCGTATCTAATTCGGTATTGTTGGTAACAATTCTTTCTTCTGGATTCAGTTGAATGTCGGCAACTTTAAGCGGTTTGTTGATGGTTTTTTTCGCTGTTGTTGCCTGTTTCCAAACTCGTTTTTCTTCTTTTTGAATGACTTCTTCTACAATTGTATTCCATTCTTTACAAGCACTACATTGCCCCACCCATTTTGCATGTTGCGTGCCACAATTTTGACAGAAAAAAGTTGTTTTGGTTTTTGCCATTTTTAGTTACAATGTTTAAGAAGTGTAAAGTTACAAAGTTTAATACGAGCGTTTCTTTTTATTCCAATATTTGCAAACAGAAGTCAATCCTAAATAGAAACTTCAGTAATTTTTTTTTTATTATAGAGCGGCAAAATTAAGAAAGCCAATCCGCCAAAAACAATAATCATTAATGTTTGTGCAGACCACATAATCCACCCAAAGGCTTCACTTGGACTTTCTGGAACATTAAAGAGTAAAAATGCACCCGTTACCGCTAAAGGATAAGAGCCGATCCCTCCATTTGTTGCTGCAATGCTAAATCCACCAGCAATGAATCCAACCAAAATTCCACCAATGGGCACTTCCAATCCTTGAATTGCAGGAATAGTTGCCCAAAACATAGCAACATACATCGTCCAAATAAAAACAGTATGAAAAATAAAGGCCCATTTTTTTTCCATTTTTAATATACTGGTAACCCCTACAGCAAGACTTAAAATAAAGTTTTTTATTTTTAATAAAAACCCTTGTTTTGCTTTTTTTACAAATGAGGTGAAGATCATTGTTGTACCAATGATTCCAAGAAGAAGGAATCCAACTTTTATGGGATCGAAATTTTCAGAAACCAATGCTAAGATATAATCAAATTGAAAAAACAAGGTGATTCCAATAATCAGAAACATCATGATCATATCAGCAATTCTTTCTGCGACGATGGTACCAAAGCCTTTTTCAAACGGAATGTTTTCATAGTTTACCATTACAGTTGCTCTCGAAACCTCTCCAGCTCTTGGAATGGCAAGATTCACAAAATAACCAATCAATACCGCTAAAACACTGTTCGTAAACTTCGGGGTATAACCAATAGGCTCTAACATGAATTTCCAACGGTACGCTCTTGATAAATGACTTAAAACTCCAAAAAATAAGCCAAGAAAAATCCATGCATAATTGGCGTTTCTTAGATGGAAAACCATCTTTTCTTGGTCCATTCCAGCCAAAGAATACCAGACTAAAACACCTCCTAAAAGAAGCGGTAAAGTAGTTTTTAATATTTTTTTAGGGGTTGAATTCAAGCTATGTTAGGGTATTGTCTTTTTCGTTTGGAAAAACCAAGGATGGTTTGAATTTCTTAGCTTCTTCAAGTTCCAGGTAGCAGTAGGCAATTAAGATTAAAATATCTCCTTTTGCGACCCGTCTTGCAGCAGCACCATTGAGTGTGATTTCTCCACTTCCACGAGGACCCGGAATGGTATAGGTTTCCAAACGCTCTCCATTGTTGTTGTTTACTATTTGAACGCGTTCACCTTCAATGATGTTGGCAGCATCCATTAGATCTTCATCAATGGTGATGCTTCCTATATAATTTAAATCAGCACCCGTTACTTTAACGCGGTGGATCTTAGACTTTACGACTTGTACTAACATATTGTAAAAATACTATTTTTAAGTTCTTAATGCTATTTTTTGAAGAATGAAAGTTAAATTTGAATGTTATCAATTAAACGAATTTCACCTGCAAAAACGGCAATAAATGCCCTGTATTGTGTTTTTTCTTTTTTGCTGCTGATGTTTTTTAGTGTTTTTTCATCTGCAATGGTAAAATACTCCAAGGTCAAGAGCGATTGTTTTTCAAACTCTTTTTCTACCCATTCGATAATGGCATTTGGAGTTTCTACTCCAAATTTCATTTTGGCTTTTTGCAGTGTTTTGAAAATAAAAGGGGCCGCGTTTCGCTGTGCTTCCGTCAAGCGACTATTTCTTGAGCTCATTGCCAATCCGTTTTCTGCTCTATATATTTCACATCCTTTGACTTCAACAGGTAATTGCTGCTTTTCGGTCATTTTTTTAACAATTTGCAATTGCTGAAAATCTTTTTCCCCAAAATAGGCTTTATTGGGAGCTACAATTTCAAAGAGTCTTTTGACAACGGTACCCACTCCGTCAAAATGACCGGTTCTGAATTTTCCTTCCATTTCGTGCTCTAAGCCTTCAAAATCAAAAGAAGTGGAAGTAATATTTTCGGCATATATTTCTTTTATATCCGGTGCAAAAAGCACATCACATTGTGCGCTTTCTAAAAGTTTTGTATCTTTTTGAAAGGTTTTTGGGTATTTTACCAAATCTGCGAGATTATCAAATTGTGTGGGATTTACAAAAATACTTACTACAGAAATATCATTTTCTTCGTTACATTTTTTTAAAAGTGATAAATGGCCCTCATGCAGTGCACCCATGGTTGGAACAAATCCAATCTGTTTGTTCTTCTTTTGTGCATCTAAATAGGCATTTAAGGCAACCTTGGTGTAAAAAACTTTCATTGGATATCGAGGTAAAATAATTGCAAACTTACCATTTTAACATGATATTAGCATAATAATTTGTATTTTCGCATCCTTATAAAAGAGTTTGATTAATGAAGGACAAGAGAATTTTATATGTATCGTCTGAGGTGGTTCCGTATTTACCAGAAACAGAATTATCTTCAACAGCATTCAACGTTGCGAAGAATTCGCATGCTAAAGGTGTTCAGACAAGGATTTTTATGCCAAGATATGGTGTAATTAACGAGAGAAGACACCAGTTGCACGAAGTAATTCGATTGTCTGGAATGAACCTTATAATTAATGATATGGACATGCCATTAATTATAAAAGTTGCATCCATTCCAAAAGAACGAATGCAAGTTTATTTTATTGATAACGAAGAGTATTTTAAGAGAAAAGCTGTTTTTACGGATGAGGATGACAAGTTGTTTTCCGACAATGACGAGCGTGCAATTTTCTTTGCAAAAGGAGTTGTAGAGACGGTTAAAAAACTAAACTGGGCGCCAGATATTATCCATGTTCATGGTTGGTTGGCATCACTTTTACCTTTATATTTAAAGGAGTTTTACAAAGAAGAACCATTATTTACAGAGAGTAAAATAATTACCTCGGTTTACAACAATCCTTTTGAGGGTGCTTTGAGTTCTGATTTGGCATCAAAAATTAAATTTGATCAAATTGCAGCTTCAAAAATAGCGACCGTTAAAACCCCAACACATAGCAATATTTTAAAAAGTGCAATAGAAAATTCGGATGCAATTATTTATGGTAGTGAAAGCATGCCAGAAGATATCGTTTCTTTTATAACAGCGCAAAACAAACCGGTTTTAGAGTTTCAATCTGACGACTTAAAAGAACCGTATTTAAATTTTTATGCTGATATTTTATCGGTAAACTAATATTTTTGAAAAGTGAAAAAGATTATAAAAAAAAGTGTTTCTATTAGTGTATTCTTAGTTGTTTTTTCAGGAATAATTTCTTGCGAAAAAGATTTTACAGATATTGGGACAACGATTATTTCTAACAATGTTTTTTCAACAGATGAGATTTTGGTCGATATCGAATTGGAAAACAAAGAAGTAGATCGTATTAGAACGGATAATGTTACTTTAGAGCCTGGACAGTATTTGTTAGGGGTTTCTAATAGTGCGGATTATGAAAAACTAGAAGCCTCTATTTTATCTCAAGTTCAACTTGCCACAAACCTCCAGTATACAGATAAAAGTTATGGAGCAGATACTACAATTGTATCAACGCTAGATACGGTATTTTTAAAATTGCCTTATCAAGCAACTTTAACCGAAAATGACGCTTCAAACCCAACCTATTCAATAGATTCTATTTTTGGAAATCAAGCAGTTCCTTTTACATTAAACCTATATCAGTCTGATGAGTATCTAAGTACACTAGATCTTGAAGATCCAACACAAATAAGTAACTATCTTTCAGATGATCCTTTTCAAAAAATAGGCTCTGAATTAAATAGTGAATTTAATTATCAATTCAAGCCCCAAAGAGAAGAGGTAGGTGACTTAACTTACTATACAGATACAATGTTTGTTGTAAGTAGGAGGTTAAATAACGGAAACTTATACGATAAAGATACTATAAAAATTACAACAACCAGTAGTGATGTTCCATTGCCTTTTGCAAGAATCCCAATGGATGAAGCAAAATTTAAAACCCTTTTCTTTGATAAATACGAGTCTGCAGAGTTTTCCTCCCAAGATGCGTTTAACAACTATTTTAGAGGTTTAATTTTAGAGGCTTCTGGTAATGATGGTTCTTTGATTTCTTATGCTTTTAACAATACAAACCCAGCATTAAACCCTTCTATTGAGGTGTATTACACAAATACTGTAGTTGTAGGAGGCACTCAAGTTTTTGACACCATCAAAAAGAGCAATTCTTTTCCTTTGAGCGGTCTTAGAAGAAGTTATTACAATATGGGGCCTCCACCATCAATTTCAGATGAACAGATAAAAATACAAGGAACGGCAGGGAGCGAAGGATCTATTACTCTTTTTGGAGCAGATAATGATAATAATGGTCTTTCAGATCAGTTGGAAGAATTGCGTCTAAAAAACATTTTAGTAAATGATGCGTTGTTAACGATTTATATCGATCAATCTGCGGCTTCCGATTTAGCTCCAGAAAGATTGTATTTGTATAAAGATTTCGTAAATCCAAATTCACAAGCAATTGTTCAAAGTCACCTTAAAGATGTTTTTACAGGAGCATCTACTTTTGGCGGTTATCTTGAAAGAGATAGCGAGGGCGAAAAAGAAAAGTATACGTTTAGAATCCCAGAATACATTTCAGAGTTATTAAACTCAGAAACGGACTACAATCCGAAGTTGTCAATCAAAGCACTTAATACGACCGATTTAATTTTAAACGATACTATTTTTAGGCCCTACAACTGGAACCCTAAAAAGGTAACTCTTTTAAATGAATCTTCAAATAATGGACTTAAAAAAGCCGAATTAAAAATATCGTATTCTAAAAAAGAAGATTAAAAAACATCCCTAAAAACTATGTGTGGAATTACAGGATATATTGGATATAGAGATGCATATCCAATCGTAATTAATGGATTAAAAAGACTAGAATACAGAGGTTATGACAGTTCTGGAATCATGATGTATGATGGCCAAGAAATGAACTTGTCTAAAACCAAAGGAAAAGTTGCCGATCTTGAGTTTATTGTGAATAATGAAGAAAAAAGAAAAGCAGGAAAAATAGGAATAGGACATACACGTTGGGCAACTCATGGAGTTCCAAACGACACAAATTCTCATCCCCACTTTTCTGAACAAGGAGACTTGGCGATTGTTCATAATGGAATTATAGAAAATTACGATACATTAAAAAAAGAATTAACTCGCAGAGGATATACCTTTAAAAGTGATACCGATACGGAAGTTCTGATCAATTTAATTCAAGAAGTAAAAAAGAACAACAATTGTAAGTTGGGAAAGGCAGTTCAAATTGCTTTAACCAATGTTGTTGGAGCCTACGCAATTGCTGTTTTCGATACTACAAAACCAGATGAATTGGTTATTGCTAAGCTAGGAAGTCCTATTGCAATTGGTATAGGGAAAGATAATACAGAATTTTTTATTGCATCCGATGCTTCCCCTTTTATTGAATTTACGAAGAATGCTATTTATTTAGAAGACGAAGAGCTTGCCATTGTTAAAGTAGGAAAAGACATTGAAGTCCGTAAAATCATGGATGATTCTATGGTTGACACCAACATTCAAACGCTTAAAATGAGTTTAGAGCAGATTGAAAAAGGGGGATACGATCATTTCATGTTAAAAGAAATTCACGAGCAGCCAAAAGCAATCATTGATACCTATAGAGGTAGAATGTTGCCAGACCAAGGCATTATTAAAATGTCTGGCGTAGACGATCATCTTGCGAAATTTTTAAATGCCGACCGAATCATTATCATTGCTTGTGGTACTTCTTGGCACGCAGGTTTAGTTGCAGAATATCTTTTTGAAGATATGGCAAGAATTCCTGTTGAGGTAGAATATGCATCCGAATTCAGGTATAGAAACCCAATAGTTACCTCAAAAGACGTTGTGATTGCCATTTCTCAATCTGGCGAAACAGCAGATACATTAGCGGCCATTAAATTAGCAAAATCAAAAGGAGCTTTTGTTTTCGGAGTTTGTAACGTAGTGGGTTCTTCTATCGCTAGAGAAACACATGCAGGAGCATATACGCATGCTGGACCAGAAATAGGTGTTGCATCCACAAAAGCATTTACAACACAAATAACCGTACTTTCTTTAATTGCATTAAAATTGGCAAAAGAGAAAGGAACCTTGTCGACATCGGCTTTTCAAAACTACTTAACAACGTTAGAACTCATTCCTTCTCAAATAGAGCAGTTGTTAAAAATTGACGATAAAGTAAAAGAAATAGCGGCTGCTTACAAAGATGCTACGAATTGTTTGTACCTTGGTAGAGGGTTTAATTTCCCTGTTGCCCTAGAAGGTGCTTTGAAGTTAAAAGAAATTTCTTACATTCATGCAGAAGGTTATCCTGCTGCAGAAATGAAACACGGTCCTATTGCTTTAATAGACGAAAACATGCCCATTTTTGTGATTGCAACCAATAAAGGACATTACGAGAAAGTAGTGAGTAACATTCAAGAAATAAAATCGAGATCTGGTAAAATTATCGCTATTGTAACAGAAGGGGATACTCAGGTAAAAGAAATTGCAGATCATGTGATTGAAATTCCAGAAACCGTAGAAGCGTTAACCCCTTTGTTAACCACCATTCCTTTTCAATTACTGTCATATCATATTGCAGTGATGTTGAATAAAAATGTAGATCAGCCTCGAAATTTAGCGAAATCAGTAACCGTAGAATAATTATTAACGAGACTTTAGTATATTAAAAATCCAGCTTTGTGAGCTGGATTTTTTATTTTTTGTCATGTACTTTCGTGGGAGTTCCATGGTTCCAAAGCGTTAGCACGTCGGTAGCAACACTTGCGCCACTTCCGGCAGCAATGGCAAATTGACTGCGCCAACCTGCAATAGTACCACAACAGTAGAGTCCTTTTTTTATGAGGTGATTTTCATTTTTCAGTTGAATCCTTTCTTTTGCAGGATTGGCTTTTTCATGAGGAACTACAAAAGATTCTAAGCCTTTTATTGTAAAAGGCTGTGCGTAGTTTAAGGCTACAATTACAATCTCTGAGAAGTATTTATTTTTGTTTGTAGTTACGCAATAGCCTTCTTCAGCAGCCTCAATCGCAATTACTTTTTCGTTTTCGATTTGAGAAATTTGGGGATATAAGGTTGTAAGTTGTTTTTTCCCTTCAACCAAAACATTGGCACCAAGTTTTCCAGGAGGCAGTCCTAAAACGTTGTTAAATAGGGCATTCTGTAAGTGTGATGTTTTTTGATGAAGAATGATGCCAATGTTTTTGTCTGCCGCAAAAGCTTTGTTCTTTGCAGACCCTAACACCAAAGCACATTGCATTCCTGCAACACCACCTCCAACAATTAATGCATTGAAACTCATATTTAGACGAATAATATTTTGATATTTTGAGCAAAAAGTTTGACAGAGATGGCCAGTAAAATGACTCCAAAAACCTTACGGATAATTTGAATTCCATTTTGACCAATAATTTTTTCAATTTTAGAAGAAGTTTTAAGAACAATGTAGATTAAAATAACATTGAGCAAGATTGCGACGATAATATTTTCAATATAAAATTCGGATCTTAAAGAGAGTAAGGTGGTTAAACTTCCAGGTCCTGCAATTAAAGGGAAAGCCAAAGGGAATACTGTAGCCGTAATGGGTGCGGTATGCTCGCTGTCTTTGTATAGGGTAATCCCTAAAATCATTTCTAAGGCAATAAAAAATAGGATAAAAGCCCCTGCAACCGCAAATGAATTTACATCAATACCAATAAGTTCTAATAAACTTTGCCCTAGAAAAAGAAAAATAATCATAATGACTCCAGCAATCAACGAAGCTTTCTCCGATTGAATGTGCCCAAACTTTTTTCTTAACTCTATAATAATTGGAATGTTTCCAACAATATCAATTACCGCAAACAAAACCATAAAAGCCGTAAAAACTTCTTTCAAATTAAAATTCATATTGTTTTTTTTGCAAAATTATTAAACGAACCGCATAACCATGTAAAGTTAAAGGAAATTTTTACACTATTTTTGTCAGATGTTTCAACTAGGAAAAACCATTGTCTCAGAAGAGATTATCGAAAAAGATTTTGTGTGTAATTTATCGGCATGCAAAGGTGCATGTTGCGTTGCTGGAGAGGCAGGAGCGCCTTTGGATAAAGAGGAAACAAAACTTCTTGAAGAAATTTACCCCAAAGTAAAGCCTTTTTTAAGAAAAGAAGGTATCGCTGTTATTGAAAAAGAAGGCACTTGGATAACGAATGCATGGGGCGAGTTAGAAACCCCATTAATTAAAGGAGCAGATTGTGCGTATGTGATTTTTGATAAAAAAAAGAAGGCACTTTGTGGTATTGAAGAAGCACACAACGCGGGTGTAATCGATTGGAAAAAACCACTTTCCTGTCATCTGTATCCAATTAGAGTGAAAGATTTTAGTGAGTTTGCTGCTGTAAATTATCATAAATGGGAAATTTGTGACGATGCTTGTTCCTTAGGAAAAGAGCTTCAAGTTCCTGTATACACGTTTGTGAAAGAAGCGTTGGTTCGAAAGTTTGGGCAAGATTGGTATGATGAATTAGAAAAGGTAGCCGTCAAACACTTAAAAAAATAACACCCCCTATTGCAAAATTTCTTGGGCTCCAAGAGTTTGTTTAAGCATCTCGTTTTTTCTGAATTCTTTTTTTAAAAAAAAAGAGATTTAAAAAGTGTAAAAAAGAATCTTTGACGAAACCCAGTAGAATCAACGGTTTTCGGTTTTTTAACTTTTTAAATTACTGGTTATTAATGGTTTAGTAAATTCGACAGAAATCAATAAAATGGATAAAACGGTCATTTTGTTAAGAACTTCATAGGATTTGTGAATAAGTATGACTTTCATTTTGGAACAAAAATTTCAATCTTTGTTAGAGTGGTTTTTAACAGATCAAAACCTTAAACAAACACCAAACTTCAAATAAAAAAAACAGATCCAATGTCCGTCAAAGAAACAGCACTTGCTACCGAACCAATTTTACAACCAAATGATAATCGTTTTGTTATTTTTCCAATTCAACATGATGATTTATGGGAGTGGTATAAAAAGCAGCAAGCGTGTATTTGGACTGCAGAAGAAATTGATTTATCAGAAGATGTTTTAGACTGGAACAACAAATTGTCGGAAGACGAGCGTTACTTTATCAAACATATTTTAGCCTTTTTTGCAGCCTCAGATGGTATTGTAAATGAAAATCTTGCTGAAAATTTTGTAAACGAAGTACAGTATTCAGAAGCAAAATTTTTCTATGGTTTTCAAATCATGATGGAAAACGTGCATTCAGAAACCTATTCTTTATTGATAGATACCTATGTGAAGAATGAAGCAGAAAAAGATCAATTGTTTAGAGCCATTGAAGTTTTTCCAGCAATTAAGAAAAAAGCAGACTGGGCATTAAAATGGATCGAATCCGATTCTTTTGCGGAACGATTAATTGCATTTGCAGCCGTAGAAGGGATTTTCTTCTCCGGAGCATTTTGTTCTATTTTCTGGTTAAAGAAAAGAGGTTTGTTGCCAGGATTGGCATTTTCAAACGAATTAATTTCTCGTGACGAAGGAATGCATTGTGATTTTGCGGTGCATTTACACAACCACCATATTGTAAACAAAGTACCAAAGGATCGAATCAGAGAGATTATTGTAGACGCATTAAACATAGAACGAGAGTTTGTGACGGAGTCTTTACCAGTGAGTTTAATTGGAATGAATTCGAAGTTAATGACCCAATACTTAGAATTTGTTACCGATCGTTTGTTGGGAGAATTCCATTGTGAAAAAGAGTACAATGCAACAAATCCATTCGATTTCATGGAAATGATTTCCTTAGAAGGGAAAACCAATTTCTTTGAAAAAAGAGTTTCAGAATACCAAAAAGCAGGTGTAAAATCTGGAGGAACTGGAAGCATTAGTTTCGATTCAGATTTTTAGAGTACCACACAACACTGTTAACCATAAAATACCCTTGAGTGACAAAAATTGGACGTTTTTGTTGGCTCAAGAAATAACCAAAATAAAACCTATAAATTCATGTTTGTACTAAAAAGAGACGGCAAAAACGAGCCAGTGATGTTCGACAAGATCACGGCCAGAGTAAAGAAAATGTGTTACGGATTGAACAAAATTGTTGATCCCGTAAAAGTTGCCATGCGTGTAATTGAAGGTTTATATGATGGTGTTACCACATCCGAATTAGACAATTTAGCAGCAGAAACAGCCGCTACAATGACAACAGCACATCCCGATTATGCAAAATTAGCTGCAAGAATCGCCGTTTCTAACTTACATAAAAACACCAAAAAATCGTTTTCAGAAACCATGGACGATTTGTACTATTATGTAAATCCACGCACAGAAAAAAAATCACCTTTATTAGCCGATGAGGTCTACGACATTATCAAAGCAAATGCAGAAAAATTAGACTCTACAATTATTTACAATAGAGATTTTAATTATGATTATTTTGGTTTTAAAACATTAGAACGCTCTTATTTATTAAAATTAAATGGAGTGATTGCAGAACGTCCACAACACATGCTTATGCGTGTTTCTATCGGAATTCATAAAAATGATATCGATGAAGCCATTGCAACCTACGAGTTAATGAGTAAAAAGTATTTTACCCATGCAACGCCAACGTTGTTTAATGCAGGAACGCCAAAGCCACAAATGTCTTCTTGTTTCTTATTGCAAATGCAAGACGACAGTATCGAGGGAATTTACGATACACTAAAACAAACCGCAAAAATATCACAATCTGCAGGAGGTATTGGCTTGTCTTTGCACAACATTAGAGCAACGGGTTCATATATTGCAGGAACCAACGGAACTTCAAACGGGATTGTACCGATGCTAAAAGTATTTAACGATACGGCACGTTATGTAGATCAAGGAGGAGGAAAACGGAAAGGATCCTTTGCAATGTACTTAGAGCCTTGGCATGCAGATATTTTTGACTTTTTAGATTTAAAGAAAAATCATGGAAAAGAAGAAATGCGTGCAAGAGATTTATTCTATGCAATGTGGGTTTCAGATTTATTCATGGCACGTGTTCAAGAAGATGCAAATTGGACTTTAATGTGTCCGCACGAATGCCCGCATTTATATGACACCTACGGAGAAGAGTTTGAGCGTTTGTACACCAGTTATGAAGCTGCAGGAAAAGGAAGAAAAACCATTAAAGCACGAGACCTTTGGGAGAAGATTTTAGAATCTCAAATTGAAACCGGTACGCCATACATGCTGTATAAAGATGCAGCAAATCGAAAATCAAATCAGAAAAATTTAGGAACCATTCGTTCTTCAAATTTATGTACTGAGATTATGGAGTATACCGCAAAAGACGAAGTTGCTGTGTGTAATTTAGCGTCTATTGCATTGCCAATGTTTATCTCTGAAAAGGAAACCGGAGAGAAATTCTTCAATCATAAAAAATTATATGATATTACTAAAAAGGTAATTCGAAATTTAGATACGGTGATCGATGCTAATTTTTATCCCGTAATTGAAGCAGAAAACTCTAACTTTAGACACCGACCAGTAGGTTTAGGAATCCAAGGTTTAGCAGATGCTTTTATTATGTTGCGCTTACCTTTTACTTCTGATGAAGCAAAAAAATTGAATCAAGAAATTTTTGAAACCATGTATTTTGCAGCTGTTACCTCTTCGATGGAAATGGCAAAAGCTAAAGAACCCTATTCTACCTTTAAAGGATCTCCAATGTCAGAAGGAGAATTCCAATACAATATGTGGGGAATTAAAGATGATGAATTAAGCGGAAATTGGGACTGGGCAAAATTACGAAAACAAGTAATGAAGCACGGAGTTAGAAACTCGCTATTAGTGGCGCCAATGCCAACAGCATCTACCTCTCAAATCTTAGGAAACAACGAAGCATTTGAGCCATATACCTCTAATATCTATACAAGAAGAGTTTTATCAGGGGAGTTTATTGTGGTAAACAAACATTTGTTAGAAGACTTGGTAGAATTAGGCTTGTGGGACAATAGCATGAAAGAAGACATCATGCGTGCAAACGGTTCGATTCAACATATTGAAGCAATTCCAGCAGAATTAAGAGAACTGTACAAAACAGTTTGGGAAATGAGTATGAAAGATATTATCGATATGGCCCGCCATAGAGGATATTTTATCGATCAATCTCAATCGTTAAACTTGTTCATGAAAGATCCAGACTATGCAAAATTAACCTCCATGCATTTTTATGCTTGGAAGTCAGGATTAAAAACAGGAATGTATTATTTAAGAACAAAATCGGCAGTCAATGCGATTCAGTTTACACTTTCAAAAGAAAAGAAAGCAGACGCACCAGACGCCCCATTAAGTCCAGAAGAATTCAAAGCCATGGTAGATGCTGCGAAAGACAATGACGGGCCAGATGACTGCTTAATGTGTGGTTCTTAAAAAAAAGTAAATTAAAGATTGATAAAAAGAGATGTAGCAATGCATCTCTTTTTTGTATTTTCGTACCAAGCACATTCCATTATAAGCAGGAGTCTAATAATAAAAAACACTGAGCTATTGAATCAGGTTCAGCACACTTAAATCAATACCATGAACTGGGAACACCTTCTTTCTTTAAAACGCGCAGGCGATACACAAAAACGTCCAAGAGCAGCACAAGATGAAACCCGTTTGGGGTTTGATGTCGATTTTGATCGAATTATATTTTCATCGGCTTTTAGAAGCCTACAAGATAAAACCCAAGTAATTCCACTTTCCGAAACTGATTTTGTACACACGCGTTTAACGCACAGTTTAGAAGTTTCTGTTGTTGGAAGAACCCTTGGAAGAAAAGTTGGAAAAGTTTTGTTAGAACGCCATCCAAATTTAGTCGATTTAGGATATACCTTTAATGATTTTGGTGCTATTGTAGCCGCGGCTTCCGTAATGCATGATATTGGAAATCCGCCCTTTGGGCATTCTGGTGAAAAAGCAATTGGTGAATATTTTAAATCAGGAAAAGGGGCAAAATACAAAGCACAATTGTCTGCCAAAGAATATCAAGATCTCATTGATTTTGAAGGAAATGCCAATGGATTTAAAATTTTAACAGAAACAAAAGATGGGGTTTCTGGTGGTTTGCGTTTGTCCTACGCGACCTTAGGAGCGTTTTTAAAATACCCAAAAGAAAGTTTGCCGAAAAAGCCAACGAAACATATTGTAGATAAAAAATACGGCGTATTTCAATCTGAAAAACCAGAATTTTTAGACGTTGTTCAAGATTTGGAGATGTTGCAAAAATCGACCACAGCAGATATTTCATTTTACCGACACCCCCTGGCCTATTTAGTAGAAGCAGCCGATGATATTTGTTATACTATTATCGATTTTGAAGACGGGATCAACCTAGGCTTAATAGAAGAAGAGTATGCTTTAGAATATTTAATCAACCTAGTAAGAGACCGTATAGACTCTAAAAAATACCACAGTTTACAACACACCAAAGATCGCGTGAGTTATTTGCGCGCTTTGGCGATCAATACGCTAATTAATCAAGCAGTACACATATTTTTAGACAATGAAGAAAGCATTTTAACAGGAAGTTTTGATAAATCATTGTTAGAGAAATGTTCCTATGAAGCCCAAATTAACGACATCATAAAAATTAGTATCGACAAAATTTACAAGAGTCAAGAAGTGGTAGAA
Organism: uncultured Polaribacter sp.; assembly: GCA_943787375.1. Lineage (GTDB taxonomy): Bacteria > Bacteroidota > Bacteroidia > Flavobacteriales > Flavobacteriaceae > Polaribacter. Next base: position 199,279 of record CALSME010000002.1, on the reverse strand, counting down.
AAAGAAGTAGCAGGCTATCGCATCATCGCCGACTTATTACATGTTTTTGTGAGTGCCGTCAACAATAAATACGATGAAAACTATTCGAATTACGACCAGCTAATTTTAAATTTATTGCCGAAAGAATATCAATCAGAAGACGCTAGCCTATACAACCGAATCATGCAAATCTGCAGTTATGTTTCTAGAATGTCGGACAGTTATGCAATTCGTACCCACAAAAAATTAACAGGAAATATTATCTAATAAAATTCCGAATGCTTAAATTTGAAGGCAAAAAATAATAATCCCTGAAATTATGAAGAAAAAATTACTCTTATCATTCCTTGTTTTATTGACTGCAAGCTTTTTTTATTTTAATTTAGATACAGAAAATAAAACAGCACAGCTAAAAAAATCGCATGCAGATTTCTTAAGAAACCATCCCTATAACAAAACGAAAACCTTGTCTAAACAAGATCGAAAGTTACAAGGGTTGCCTCCCAATGCTTTTTTTGAACAAGAGTATTTGAACGAGATAAACCCCGCTACAGGGAGAACCCATAAAGAAAACGTATTTCAACTTCAAAACGATTTAGAAGTTTTAAGACAATCTGGAAGAACTCCTGGTGATGGCGACGATACTGCATGGCAGGACAGAGGCCCAGACAATGTTGGAGGAAGAACTCGTGCCATGATTTTTGATCCCAATGATGGAAGTCAAGAAACGGTTTATGCAGGAGGTGTGAGTGGTGGTTTGTGGAAAAACACCAATATTTCAAATGCAGGTTCTGTATGGACACAAGTAGATATTCCAGAAAATCTTGCTGTTTCATGTATTGCTATCGACCCAAATGATTCAATGACCTGGTATGTAGGTACCGGAGAATCTTATGTTGGAGGAGATGTCAATGGAAATGGTGTTTGGAGAACAACAGACGGTGGTGCCACTTGGGCCCATGTTTTTGGAGGAGTTGATGGAGAAACCCTTTTTGAAGCAAATGCTAAAATGGTTATCAATAGCCCAACAAGTATTGCTGGAGAGTATTTTGCAGTGCTATCTACCAGTTTTGGTGGCGGACTCAACCCACCCGTTACTGCAGATTTAGTGTTAGCAGATGATGGTGTTTCACCAACAGAAGATGGTTGTACAGCCCTAAATAATTCAGCAGCCATTAGTGGTAAAATTGCTGTGATTCGAAGAGGAGATTGTCCCTTTGTAGACAAAGTGAATAATGCTCAAAATGCAGGAGCAATTGCAGTAATAATTGTAAACAATGTGTCTGGAATCCCGATCAATCAAGGAGGAGACGATACTGGCATTACCATACCAACCGTTATGATTTCTAAAGATGACGGTGCCAATGTGATTGACGCATTGACTGGAGGATCTGTAAACGTAACACTTTCTAGTACGAGAGGAAATGGATCCAATTTTATTGTATCGAACGGAGTACAGCATGTAAATGATATTGTTGTGAGAGACAATGGAGGCGTTTCAGAAGTATTTGTAGCAGCAGGAGATGCTGTTTACGGAATTGCATCCCCTTCTACATTATTTGGAATCCACGATCGAGGTGTATACAAATCTACAGATGGTACTACGTTTACAAAATTAACCCTTCCAACAAATTCAGAAGGAGGAACACACGAACCAAATAATATCAAAATAGCTGCAGATAATTCTGTCTACGTATCCACAACATCGGATGTTTTTGGAGATGGAGGAGGAGCTATTTTTCAATCGACAGATACAGATGCAACTAATTTTGTATTGAAACATACGGTTCCAGATGGACAAAGAGTTGAAATTGCGTGCTCAAAAACCGATGCTTCTAAAATATATGTGTTGGCACAATTGAGTACTTCTGGAGCTCCAGTAGGACTTTATAAAACAACCAATGCCTTTGGAAGTGTATCTACCTTAGGACTTCCAGAAGACGCTGACACAGGGATTCCTACTACCGATTTTACAAGAGGTCAAGCTTTTTATGATTTATTATTACGAGTAGATCCAAATAATGATGAAAAAATATTTGTAGGGGGAATCGATTTGTTTAAAAGTACCAACGGAGGGACTTCCTATTCTCAAATTTCGAAGTGGTCAAATAATAACTTTTTATCTGGGTTAAATGTTCCTGTAGTACATGCCGATCAACATGGTTTGGCTTTTTCAGGAAGTTCATCAACCAGAATGCTTTTTTCGAATGACGGAGGGGTGTATTTCTCGAATGATGGAGGGGTAAATATCAATGCAAGAAATAATGGTTACAATACCTTACAATTTTATACCGTAGGGGTTGCACCAACAACAGCGGCCATTGGAGACAATTTTATTGCTGGAGCACAAGATAACGGAACCCAATTGTTTACAAATGCGAGTGCAGGCGTAAATAGTTCTATACAGGCACAAGGAGGAGATGGGGCGTATAGTTTCTTCGATCAAGACGGAACAGACAACTATTACATTTCAAATTACGTATATAATAATAGCATTCGTTTGCGAGATTTAACGGTTGGAATTACAAGAATCATTAATTCAGAAACCGGACCTAATGGCGATTTTATAAACCAAGAAGAATTGGACTCGAATTTAGATATTTTGTATTCTAATTACTCGACAGGGACGCTGTATTATATTAGAAGATATAAGGACGTTAATTCAGGGTTTATAGGGAAGACAAATTTAAGTGACAACTTAATGGATCAAGCACCTTCAGCGATGAAAGTTTCTCCATATACGACAACATCTACGAAATTACTCGCAGGTTTAAAAAATGGAAAAATCATACAAATTGACAATGCAGACGGAGAATTCCCTGCGTGGTCTGAAATTACAGGACCCGAATTTGTAGGAACTGTTTCTGATATTGAATTTGGTGCAAGTGAGAATGAAATTTTTGTAACCATGCATAATTATGGTGTAAAAAATATATGGTATTCAAGTGATGCCGGTGCGAATTGGTCTTCTAAAGAAGGTGATTTCCCAGACATTCCTGTAAAAGCCATTTTACAAAATCCGTTAAGACCTGAAGAAGTAATTATTGGGACAGAATTAGGGGTTTGGAAAACAGCAAACTTTAACGCCGAAAACCCAAATTGGGTGCAGTCCAATAATGGGATGAAAAACGTAAAAGTAATGGATCTTGATTTAAGAGATGACAATGCTGTTTTTGCTGCTACTTATGGTAGAGGTGTTTTCTCAGGACAATTTACCGAGGCATCAGCGTCTGTAGATGAAGTATTAAAAGGGAATGAAACATTTACCGTATACCCAACAGTATCAAACGGAAACTTTACCATCTTTGGAAAAAACGAATTGAAGATCTCACAAGTAGCTGTATTTGATCTTAGAGGAAGACAGGTATATGCAGCAACCTTAGACTTTAAGGAAAATGAAAGACAAGAAATTTCTATAAACACCAGTACAGGAGTTTACATTGTAAATTTAATCGATGAGGCAGGTAGAAAAGCTTCAAAGAAAATTGTGATTGAATAATTAGAAATTAGAAAATTAATTAAAAAAAGACGCTATTAATAGCGTCTTTTTTTATATAAAATTTTGAAATTCTTTTGACAAAGAAAGGGGATCTAATCCAATTTTTTCTTGCAGTTTTAGAATCGAACCATGTTCAATAAAAGTATCTGGAATGCCCAATACTTTTATAGGTTGCTGGTAGTTGTTTTCGGCAGCAAACTCTAAAATAGCACTTCCAAAACCTCCTTTTATAGCGCCATCTTCAATGGTAATAATGTTTGTGTGTTCTTTAAAGATCGTATGCAATAATTGGGCATCCAAAGGTTTTACAAAACGCAGATCATAATGCGAAAAAGTAGTAGGGTCTTTTATCAAATCTACTGCCTTTATAACGTTGTCTGCGATTGTTCCGATAGACAACAGCGCTGTTTTTGTTCCTTTACGTAAAAGTTCTCCCGAACCAATTTCAATGGCTTTAAAAGGCTGTTTCCAATCAATAATTGTTCCTGTTCCTCTAGGATATCGAATTGCTATCGGGTGCTTCAACCCTAATTGTGCGGTGTATAGAAGATTTCGCAATTCAATTTCATTTCTTGGAGCGCAGATGCTTAAATTGGGAATCAATCTTAGGTAGGACAAATCAAATACACCATGATGTGTTGCTCCATCTTCACCCACCAAGCCTGCTCTATCCAAACAGAAGATGACAGGAAGGTTTTGCAAGGCAACATCATGTATTATTTGGTCATAAGCACGTTGTAAAAAAGTTGAATAAATAGCACAAAATGGGATCAATCCTTGCGTGGCCATACCAGCGGCTAAAGTCACTGCATGTTGTTCTGCAATCCCAACATCAAAGGTTCTTTCTGGGAATTTATGCAGCATAAACTTCAAAGAACTCCCTGTGAGCATTGCGGGTGTAATGCCCACAATATTTTTGTTTTCTGAAGCCAATTCTACCAAGGTCTTACCAAAAACATCTTGGTATTTGGTGTACAAATTGTTTTCTTTTTTAAGGCGTATTCCCGAAATTTTATCAAACTTCCCGGGTGCGTGGTAGGTTACCTGATCTTCTTCAGCTTGCTGTAGTCCTTTTCCTTTGGTGGTAATAATATGTAAAAATTTAGGCCCTTTTACAGATTGTAAGCGTTCGAGTTCAGCGAGTAATTTTGGTAAATTATGACCGTCTATAGGGCCAGAATAATCAAAATTTAGGGCTTTTATAATGTTATTTTGTGTGGCTAATTTCTGATCGGTTTTCACCTTTGTTAAATACGCTTTTAATGCACCAACAGCCGGATCTATACCAATGGCATTGTCGTTTAGAATGATGAGTAAATTGGCTTTAGAAACACCTGCATGATTTAATGCTTCAAAGGCCATCCCGCTTGCAATAGAAGCGTCGCCAATAACGGCAATATGTTGTTTCTTGGTTGCTCCTTTTAAGTTGGAGGCGATGGCCATTCCCAAAGCGGCAGAAATAGAGGTCGAAGAATGCCCAACCCCAAAAGCATCGAATTCGCTTTCTTTTCTTGTTGGAAACCCTGCAATGCCTTCATAGTGTCTGTTGGTATGGAAGCGGTCTTTTCTTCCAGTTAAAATTTTGTGACCGTAGGCTTGGTGTCCAACATCCCATACCAATAAATCATTGGGAGTATCAAATAAATAATGCAATGCTATGGTAAGCTCTACAACACCTAAGCTTGCTCCTAAATGCCCTTCTTTTGTAGCAACAACATCAATAATAAACGCACGCAATTCTGCAGCCAACTGTGGAAGTTGTGCAGGATTTAATTTTCTTAAATCTGCTGGATGAGATATGTGCTGTAACAAATGCGTCATTGGAATACAAAAATACAATATAACTTTCTGTGTCCGTAAAACGAACCCAAAGAAATGCAAATCTATCGTAAATAAATTACTTAAATTCGTACTTCCAATATTTCCGAGATGATACAGCCCTTCGATGACACCTATTTTATGAAAAAAGCACTGCAAGAAGCCGCTACTGCTTTTGACAAAGGCGAAGTACCTGTGGGAGTTGTGATTGTTTTAAAAGATCAAATTATAGCAAGAGCACACAACTTAACAGAAACCTTAAACGATGTTACAGCCCATGCCGAAATGCAAGCTTTTACGGCTGCTGCCGATTTTCTTGGAGGAAAGTATTTGAAAGAATGTACGATGTATGTGACCCTAGAACCCTGTCAAATGTGTGCCGGTGCAAGTTATTGGGCGCAGCTTGGTAAAATTGTATATGGTGCCTCTGAACCCGATCGAGGTTTTGTGAACTTAAACACCAAATTGCATCCAAAAACAAAAGTAGTTAGTGGTATTTTAGAAAACGAATGTGCTCAAATCTTAAAGCGCTTTTTTGCAGCAAAAAGAAATCTGAATTAAGTAATTTCCTTCCTTAAAAAAGAATTTCGATCGCTTTAACGTTCTTTTCGAATGAGTAAGAAGAGTTCATTTTCTAAAGCCAAATATCCTTCATCATAAATATAAAAATAGGTGTTCCCAGTTTTGGTTTTGTAGAGTGAAGTGAAAAACTGAAAGTCGAATCCTTTATCGTATAATTTTGTTCTGGTGACTTTCGTTTTTCCTGAAATGTTTAAATCCGTTAAAATTTTATGATTTTTTCGTAGCCGATTGTTGATGTTTCGAATCAGGTTTTTACTGTTTTTATTTACGTTGTTATTGTAGGCATTTCTACAATAATCAGAACAGAATTTCTTATCTACTCTACCTTTCACGGGTTCTTTGCATGCTAAGCATTCTCTTTTTTCCATGAGATAAAGATACATAATTATTCGTTTACAAACGACTACAATTAATTACAACCGAAAGTAATTGCTTTGCAACCGAATAAAACTTCTTTGGTTTCGCAACTTTGCAGTGTTGAAACGAATCAACAAAAACAAATATAAACATGCACCAAGCGAAAGCAGGTGTTTTAAAAAACTTATCTTATGAATACGTTAAGAAACAAAGTACAGTTAATTGGTAGATTGGGTGGAGAACCAGAAATCGTAACTTTCCAAGACGGAAACAAAATGGCAAAATTTTCGATGGCCACAGACGATAGTTACAAAGACAAAGAAGGCACAAAAGTTGAGCGTGCCTATTGGCACAATGTTGTTGTGAGAGGCGGTCTTGTAAGTGTTGTAGAAAACTACGTAAAGAAAGGGCAAGAAATTGCAGTAGAAGGAAAACTCACCAACCGTTCTTATGAAACCAAAGAAGGAGAAAAAAGATATGTTACAGAAATTCTAGTGAATGATTTATTACTACTGGGGAGTAAGTAACTCATTGTTAATTGTTATGAAAAAGAGAAACCTGGACGATTCGTTCAGGTTTCTCTTTTTAAAAATAAACTTCTTGTGCTACTCTAATTGGTTTATTTTTGATTTCATTTGAACAAGAAAAAATGAATAAAACAATTAGAGAATTAAAAAGAATTTTATTATTGATTTACTTTATTTTCTAATGCTTTGCGCTTTAAAAATATCTTACAGCTCTAACACTACAAAGTTCGCCTCTAAAGTTTCTATTATTATACCCTGCACTAGGAGCACTTGATCTAGCGGTAGTAGCTCTGTCTTGAAAGACATCACCAGTTGATGTCCAATAATAATTCTCTGGTGCCCATTCGTAATTTGCTACGGTTGTATTCCAATGAAGTCCACCAATTGAACTAGCACTATTTATGAGTTCACTCATTTCGTCTTTACTAGGCAAAAACCAATCATCGTAAGAAACGCCATTTACAGTTATAGTATAATCTTCACAGATTTTAGCAGCATAAGATCCTGCACCGTTGAGGCTCGTTATTAGTGTCGTATTTGAACTTCCTGAACCAATCGCACAAGGTAAAGCATACGGAGAACCATTGTGTGAATTTATACAATCGTAAGTAGTTGAAGCACCATCATTTGTGTTCCCCCATCGAATCCCATTACTCAAGTCTGATGTTGAAGCAATAATCCCATGTTTTTCGCCTTCAATATATCCAACATCTCCTACCTCAAAAAGATATGCAATATATCCTCCTTGATAGTTAGTACCAACAGCAAGATTAGGTTGAGTGTCACCTCCAATCATATTGGTATAAGAGACTCCGTTGAATATTTGCAATTCTCCCGAAGACCCGCAATTAGTACAATAAATAAGTAAACCCTGAGGAGGTGAAGAAATTGCATCCCTTTGTGTTTCAGTCATACGAGGTAAAAGTACTCCACTTGTAGTTGAACTTATATCTAATGCAGCTGCTGCATTTGGGTTGCTTGTTCCAATTCCTACCTGAGAAAACAAAGAGAATGGAATTAATAATAGGACAAAAGTAATTTTTTTCATGTGTTTGTATTTATAAATTAAATATTTTTATTGGATTATATAGCAATCATAAACAAAAAGTTTATTTTCACTAATATGCAGGGTTATTATAAATTGTATTACAATTCATATATTTATCTATATTTGACTCATAAGAATCCCCAAGGTCAGACAAGAATATACTATAACCGTTTATTGTTTTTGGAATAAATTGTGGTGCAGGATAATTAGGGTCGAAATTATCGGTATATGGATAACCACAAGTATTATAAATTGTATTAATCATATCTCCTGAAAACCAAAGGACTCTTGAAGGTGCTCCGCTGGCTAAAATGTCCTCAGCATGTGCTAATGTAGCAGTGGGAGTATAATTCAATTCTGTACCCAGACTTAAACCCGACACACTGTTTCCAGAACCTAGGAGATTGTTTTTGTAGTAAATTAATGAGACATCACTTCCATTTTCATATGTATAATTAAATTGATTGTTAGACCCATAGGTATCTACGATAAGATACAAGGGATCAACTCTATCTTGTATTGTTATAGACACATTGTAGTTACTGCCACTAGCTTCTAATTTTAAAAATTTTGAACTTGGTGAAATAGTTACAGATTCATTCTTAACAGAACCAGATCCGTTAGAAAAGTTAGTACCTGATGGATTATCACTGTGACTGTAGGTGTATTCCGCCAGAAACACCTTAGTGGTCTCATTCCAACTGTTGCTGTCTGAAAGCATTAAATATTCTTTACCATTACTACTTCCGCTAGAATACCCTACAGGGCGTAAATCTCCATTATTATCTAATTCAAAATTTGTTAATTGATACCATGAATGCAAACCCATCGCAGGTAAACTATTTGTTTGGTCAATATAGTTTCGTTCTGATTCACTTAAATCAAACAATTGTGAACCTGCTATATTATAAGCTATTTCTGAACTTGAGGGAGCACTAGGTAAACTGACACCAATGGCATTGGTAGCTGTAACCGTAAAGGTATAAGCTGTTTGATCTACTAGCCCGGATACATATATTGTTCCGCTTCCAGATTGATTTATAGTGGCGGTAATATTTCCAGGGTTTGAAGTAGCTGTATAGGATGTAATCGCATTACCTCCATTACTTGACGGTGCCGTAAAAGAAACCCCTATAGTATTTGGGTCACTAGGAAATACGCTCTGTATAGTAGGGGCACCTGGTTGCGTAAAAATGTTAACTCTTCCCCATAGATTACCGTCATAAAACATAAATGATCCTCCGTTAAAATCCGTAACGAATACCTGCAATCCAGCAGCTGGATTTGAAATAGCCAAGCGTTGCGCATTGGTCATCCTTGGCAATAAAAGACCTTTAGTGGTAGAGGTTATATCTAATGCCGCCGAAGCATCTGGGTTTTCATTATTAATTCCCACTTGGGCATACATGTTAACCGTTAGTAATAAGGTAGCTAAAATTATAAATAGTTGTTTCATTTTTTTTTAATTAAATTTTTTTGTTTAAACTTTGGGATGAATATGTATCCCTTCTAAAAACCACTTCCCCCTCCATTGTCCGATGGTGCACTTAATGCTTGAGCTTTTTGGGGGTTTAAAAGAATAAATGTTCCCAGTGCTGTTAAAGCAGCGTACTTACCGTAAGTTTTTATCTTTGAAAGTGCCTCTTTTCGATTTATATCGTCTGTTTTATGTTTTATTTTTTCCATATTGGGTTTACTTCTATTTTTTAAGTTTGCTTACTCTATGATTATTTTTTTGGTATACTGTTTGACCTCTGTTGAGATTTTAACAATATAAAGACCAGCCTTTAGGTTGGGTATTGACACCTCATTTGTGTTTTGAATGGCATAATCAGTTGAAAACATTTTTTGCCCTAATGCATTGTAGAGCAATAAAGAAGCGCGCTCATTTTGTTGTAATCCAGAGATAAAAAGTGTTCGATTGTCTTTCTTATAAACATTCCAATTACTTTCTAACGCCGTTAAATCTTCGTAGGTAAGGGTTGTGCTAGAAGTATGCAGGTAAAAGTTGCCGATACCATCTAAAGCTTCTGAAGGAGTTATTGTATAGGAAGTATCGTTTATTTTTTGAATGGTCCCATTCAACTTGTCCTCTAAGTAAACATCCATGTTTGCAGGTAAATTTTGGGTTTCTGCAAAAAAAGTAATGGGTTCGTTGGCGCCTGTCTTTACAGATAAAGACACTACATTCGATTGGTAGTCGTTTTCATTTAAACACTGCAAGGTATAATCGACTCCTTCACTATCTTCTACCAATTGGGTATTGATTGAAAAAGTGGTTGACTGACCGTCAAAAGCGGCTGCATCCCAACCCAAATCAAATCCTGAAGTTGTGCTTGAAAAATACTTCAAAGTAGTTGCAGAAACAGCATTGGCGCTGTTAAGATGTATAACGACCTTTTTAACTGGGGTGGTTCTTAAAAAAGTATCGGTAGTTCCTTGAAATACTCGTAAAGAGGACGGAAACACAAAACTTTGTGTATCGGTTACTTGTGCACCTGCTTTTGATTTCACTAAAAAACCTTTTCCCGGATGCAATTGTTGGTCAGAAGATGAGGCATTAAAAACAACCCATTGAGCGGTTGTTGGATCCCAAAGATACATACCTAATGCTGCTTCGTTAAGCACCGTGGTATTTGCTTCATAAACAGCTTTTGCTGATAAATACGCTGGATAAGGGTTTCCGATAGCAGTCCAATTAGATCCGGCACCCCCAATATATTTCGTAACATCTGAAGTCGTTACACCACCTGTAAAAGTGTAGGTTCCTGAACTAGTTCTACTAGTACTATATCCCTGACCATTTTCAAAATTACCAATATCTTGTTGTGTTGCTGTCGTTGGAGATTCATTGTGGTATGCCCACTTTTCACCACTATTATTAGCGCTTTCCCACACAGCAAGTGCATAATTACCTGCTGTACCTGTTCGAATAGCATTTTCGGAAGCTAATACAAAACTTAATACATCTTGTGTTCCTACAGGGGGTGCTATGTGGTTCCAACTTGTGCCAGTTGCTGGTACGTAGCGGCTGTAAGTGACATTTCCAGTTACCGATCCATTGTTAATTAGAGATGCACTATGAGTAGCATCAGATTCGGCCACAAGACTTCCCGATGCATCCACACTAATATTTCCAGAAACATGTATGTTAGAGGTTGATTTTATCGTGATGTTTCCACCTGACGAGACATATAAATCTTGAGACCAGATTGAAGTTGAAATCATTAAGATTAAATAAAGTAATTTTTTGTTCATATTAAAATTTATTGTTGTTAAATGACCAGCAAAAATATTTAATAATTGACTTATTAATTGAAAATTTTCTATAACATTAATCCATTAAAAAAACACTACTATCAAATAAAAATAAAAACATATCAAAAAAAAAACTATTATACCAAATAAAATTTAATATTTTTGATTATTGGATTATTGGATTATTGGATTATTGGATTATTGGATTATTAGATTATTAGATAAAAATGGAAAATCAAATTATTGATGCTGTCATAATATTACTCATTGCATTAGTTTTCTTTTTAGTTATTAAACGTAATCACCAAAACAAATTCCATTTAGATTACATTATTATTCATACGGTTTTATTACTATCAGCTACTTCATTGTTCAAGGGGATACAATTTTATAATATTGGATCTGTTTTTTTTGACTTGATTAACATTCTACATATCAGCTCTTTTGTTTTTCTCATACTTCATGTTTGTTCTGCTATACAAGGGTATAAGAAAGAAATATCATATCTTTTTTTCATTCCACTGATATTATATACCCTAATCATAATTTTAAATTATTTTGAAGTATATTTATTAAATTACAAAACTGTTAAATCAAATATTTTGCTACTAAAAATAAATAACCCTGTTTATTTTAGCGATAAAGTATTTGTAAAATCGATAGTATCCATTTCATTATTTATATACCTCCTGAGAATATGCTTAAAAGAAATACGAATATCAAATAGAATAAAAAAGATACAACTTTATGAAATTTGGATTTATAGCTACCTATTTGTTTTAATCGAAACGATACTGATAACAAGCTGTTATTACTTCAATATAATAAACCCTGTCTTTGACGAAGGAATACAATTAATTATTCTAATTAATTCAATTTTGTCTCTTATTTTCTTTATTTTCAATCCTGTTTTGTTTAGTTATTTTCCACTTCTTAAAAAAGTTGATATTATTGAGCAATTTCTTATCGAAGAGACTTATTCTAAAATTGAGAATCTAATGAAAAATGAAAAAGCTTACTTAAAAAGAAGACTTACCATCTATGATATCATGGCTCATACTGGCTGTAATAAATTAAAGGTGCAAAAAGCGATACTTACAAATACTAAATTAAATTTTAATGATTTTGTTAATTCATACAGAGTTAATAGAGTTGTTGAGCTAATTGAAAAGGGTTACCTAATTAATAAAAACTTAAAGTCTTTGTCTGAAGACGCAGGATTTAATTCACCTCAAACATTTTATAGGGCTTTTAAAAAGATTAAAGGAGTCACACCAACAAAATACTGGACCAAAATAAGGGTGTTGAAACTAAAGGAAGCTAAAAAATAAAAAATTAGTAAATTTTCAATTGTTTGGTCAATATCAATCAAATAATATTGCCCAATTTATTAAATGGATTCTAGGCTGTTTATAATCACGAATTTTTTAAAAGAATAGGGTTTTATTTTTAAAACATATTGCTTAATTAGAAATTTAAAATTCCGGGTAAATTCTTTTTAGAGTATTTTCCTTTTTTAAGACGTTGAATTTGAATTTTATGTCAGGGCCGACCACATCACTAACAATTTATCGAAAATTGAATTCCAACCTGAGAAAATGTTTAATCAAATCGTTTAACAGATCCATCAAAAATCTGATTTGCCAAATTTGGAATAGTTGAAATATAATTTTTCTAGCCGCTTTTTGAGAAAGCGAGATATTGAATAAATCAAAGAAGTATTCAGGATCATGCACTGGAAAAAAATGCTTGTTGTTTAGAATTTCTGGTGTAAAGAAGTTTTCAGCAATACAGGTCCCTTCGTATAATAATTGTTCAGGAAGCAGGTCGTATTTTTCCATTGGAAATCGATGACCCGCAGGCAATTCGTGACTATAAATAGGATGGTATGCTATTTATAGCATTAACTTACTTCTTGACCGTTTTTAATACTTCTCTCAGGCGCAACAAAGGCAAGTTTTCCGTCTGGAGTATCTGTCATTAAAATCATTCCCTGGCTTTCAACGCCTCTAATTTTACGGGGTGCTAAATTGACCAATACAGAAACTTGTTGTCCGATAATGTCTTCTGGAGAAAAACTTTCAGCAATTCCAGAAACTATGGTTCTAACATCGATACCAACATCTACTTTTAACTGTAATAATTTTTTGGTTTTCGCAACTTTCTCTGCCGCTAAAATAGTTCCCACTCGGACATCTAATTTTGAAAAATCCTCAAAATCAATGACCTCTTTTTGCGGAGCCACTATTTTTTTCTCATGTGCTTCCGCTGAGCTTGCCGAAGCATTGGCTATTTTTGTCGCTAGTAATTTTTCAACCTGCGCTTCAATGCTTTTGTCTTCAATTTTAGAAAACAATAATTCCGCTTTGTTGATTTGATGTTTTGCAGCAAGCAACACCTCTTTTTCATGAATATCACTCCAAGAGAGCAATTTGTCAATGTTTAAAATGGTTTTCAACTTCGAGGAAGTAAACGGTAAAAAAGGCTCAGAAACCACCGCCAAAGCCGCAGAGATTTGCAAAGCAACATACATAATTGTTTGTACACGTGCTGCATCTACTTTAATCACTTTCCAAGGCTCTTCATCTGCCAAATACTTGTTTCCAAGTCTTGCCAGATTCATTAATTCTTGAGAGGCTTCTCTAAAACGGTATCGTTCTATGGATTTTCCAATGGTGTTCGGAAACTCTTTAACAGCAGCTAACACATCTTCATCAATAGTAGTAAATGCTCCGGGAAGCGGCACTTCTCCCGTATAATATTTATTGGTTAACACCACTACTCTATTGATGAAGTTTCCAAAAATGGCCACCAATTCGTTGTTGTTTTTTGCTTGAAAATCTTTCCAAGTAAAATCGTTGTCTTTACTTTCCGGAGCGTTTGCGGTTAAGGTATAGCGCAAGACATCTTGCTGCCCTGGAAATTCCTCTAAATATTCGTGCAACCAAACGGCCCAGTTTTTAGAAGTAGATAATTTATTGCCTTCTAAATTTAAAAATTCATTTGCAGGCACATTTTCTGGTAAAATATAATCTCCATGGGCTTTTAGCATACTTGGAAAAATAATACAGTGAAAAACAATGTTGTCTTTCCCAATAAAATGCACCAATTTGGTATCGTCTTTTTTCCAGTAATCTTCCCAGTTTTTTCCTTCTCTAGCTGCCCATTCTTTGGTCGATGAAATGTATCCAATAGGCGCATCAAACCAAACATACAAGACTTTTCCTTCTCCACCTTCTACAGGCACTGGAATTCCCCAGTCCAAATCTCTGGTAACTGCTCTTGGCCTTAAACCGTCTTCTACCCAAGATTTTACTTGTCCGTATACATTGGGTTTCCAGTCTTTTTTGTGTCCTTCTAAAACCCATTCACGTAAAAACGCTTCGTGTTTGTCTAAAGGTAAAAACCAGTGTTTGGTTTCTTTTAAACTCGGTACATTTCCAGTAATTGAAGATTTTGGATTGATTAAATCAGTAGCGTTATGAGACGTTCCACAACTTTCACATTGATCGCCATAACTTTCCTCGAAATTACATTTCGGACAAGTTCCTACAACAAAACGATCTGCTAAAAACTGATTGGCTTCAGCATCGTACAATTGTGCAGATACTTCTTCAATGAATTCTCCATCATTGTGCATTTTTGTAAAAAATTCGGAAGCAGTTTCATGATGAATTTTTGAAGAGGTACGAGAATAATTATCAAAAGAAATCCCAAAATCAACAAAAGATTTTTTGATGATGCCGTGGTATTTGTCAATAATATCTTGCGGAGACACCCCTTCTTTTTTTGCGCGCATTGGAATGGCAACCCCATGCTCGTCAGAACCACAAATATATGCAACGTCTTTTCCTGTTAAACGTAAAAAACGGGCATAAATATCTGCGGGCACATAGACCCCGGCCAAATGCCCAATATGAATCGGTCCATTTGTATAAGGTAAAGCGGCAGTAATCGTATATCTTTTTGGAGTATTCATCGAATTTTCCTTGATTTATTTTGTAGAT
Source organism: uncultured Polaribacter sp. (assembly GCA_943787375.1). Classification (GTDB taxonomy): domain Bacteria; phylum Bacteroidota; class Bacteroidia; order Flavobacteriales; family Flavobacteriaceae; genus Polaribacter. Next base: position 184,204 of record CALSME010000002.1, on the reverse strand, counting down.
TTATTTCTGAAACACAAAAGTACAAAAAACGCCGTTTTAATACCCATTGAAAATCAATACATTTACAGGGTTCTAATTTTAGGATCGCTGCACCCATAAAAGAGTCTATTTTGAAGAAAAATCTATTTTTTACTGTTGCTTTACTTCTGATATCCTTCTCGGGAAATGCCCAAGAAGTACCCGTGAAATTAATTCAGCCACCCGCATTAAAAACAGGCGATACCATTGCGATTGTTGCACCTGCAGGAATTTTAAAAAATAAAGTCGAAGTGATTGAAAAAGCAACAGCACTTTTAGAAAGCTGGGGTTTACAGGTTGTATTGGGAGAAAATATGTTTAATAACGGAAAGCATTTTTCAGGAACAGACAAAGAACGAGCTGCCGATTTTCAAAAAGCCTTAGACAACCCAAACATCAAAGCAGTATGGGCTGCTCGCGGAGGATATGGTTCTGTGAGAATTTTAGACCGTCTCGATTTTTCACGATTTCAAACCCAACCAAAATGGATCATTGGATATTCAGACATTACTGCCTTTCACAATCATATACATAACATAGGCGTAGAAACCATTCACGCAATGATGGCCACCAGCTTGCAGAATGAAGATATAGAAATTATTGAAACCATTGCCACTTTTAAAAAAGCCCTCTTTGGAGAAGAACTTACCTATGAAATACCCGCTTCTCCTTACAATAGAATAGGTGTTTTATCAACGCCAATAAACGCGCTAAAAGGACAATTAGTCGGTGGGAACCTTGCCATTTTAGCCTCTATGCTGGGCTCTGAAAGCCAAATAAACACCGATCAAAAAATCTTATTTATTGAGGAAATAGGTGAATATAAATACAGCATCGACCGGATGTTGCAAAGCCTAAAAAGAGCGGGGCATTTTAAAAATGTAAACGCCGTAATTGTTGGTGATATTTCCAATATTAAACAAAATACTACAAAATGGGGAAGTACTATTGAAGAACTTATTTTAGAGAGTATTCCTGAAAAAATTCCTGTTTTATTTGGTTTTCCTGCAGGCCATGAAACCACTAATAACGCCCTAATTATGGGGAGAAATGTACTCCTTGAAATTGATACAACCATAACCATAAGTTTTGATTAAAAACAGCGAAAATTGTATTGTAGATTTCTCCACCTTTGTTTTATTGGAAATACCCACTATGATTTCTACTTTTATTTTAGCGCCCAAAGTGATCAAAGAAATTAAGCGGTATACGCAAAAATTAAAAGAAACTCAATAATGTATGGCAGCGCACAACGAACTTGGAGAAAAAGGAGAACTACTTGCAATTGATTACTTAATTAAAAACGAGTATCAAATTTTGGAAGTGAACTATCGTTTTTTAAAAGCAGAAGTAGATATCATTGCTCAGAAAGAAAATGTCTTAGCCGTTGTAGAAGTAAAAACACGTTCTTCCGATTATTTTGGAAATCCGCAAGACTTTGTAAATCCTAAAAAAATAAAATTACTCCTTTCAGCAATTGACAATTATGTCATAGAAAGAGATCTCGATGTTGAGGTACGGTTTGATATTATTGCAATTATTCATCAAAAGAATACAACCAAAATAGAACACTTAAAAGACGCATTTCTTTACTTTTAAAGTTGTTCTAAAAAGCTCTTTAAATCTTTCAATAAGACTGGTTTTCCAATAATTTTCTTGTTTTTGTCGAGGACGAAATAGTTTGGAGTCGCATTGATATTATAAGTAACCGCCGTCTCGTTTTGCCATTTTTTCAACCCTAAAACATGATGCCAATTTGGTAAATCGCTTTTCATTTTTCGCCATCGTGCATCGTTTTTTTCCATCGCAAAAGCAATTACTTTTAGCGATTTGTTTCCTTGAAGATGGGTGTATAACTGTGGGATTTCAGTTAAACAATGTGAGCAATCTGTACTCCAAAAAATGAGCAGATAATTTTCAGCACTATTTAGGGTAGAAAGTTGAAGGGCCTTTCCATTTTCTGTCCAAGAAAAATCGGGTGCTATGCGACCAACTTCAGCAGCAAACAGCTTCTTTTTCTGAGTGACGAATTCTTGATCTTGAATACTTTTAGGGAGTTTTTTATATTGACTTTCTAGTAAGTAATCAATACTTTCTAGGCTATTGATGGATTCAAACTTTGTTATTAAAAAAACAATAATATCTTTTTTATATTGAGGATCTTTTATTTTAGATAAAACAACGTCAATTGATTTTTTAAATAAATTGTTTTGTTGTGTTTGATCATCTGAGTAATTGATATAAAAAACATACTCTATAATTTTATTGGTTAAAAAAGTAGAGTTGATTAATTTTTTATTGGTAAAATCGAGGTGATCAAAAAAAGTGGTTGTCATATTTGTCATATACGCTTGGGGCGTTTTTATGATTTTCGAAGGAATTTCTCTTATAGAATTTTTTACAAAAGGGTAGACATACATTCCTTTTGAACGGTTTAAAAACTGCCTTTGAATCGCTGTTACTTCTGTTGTTATTTTTTTGTATTCAGCATCTAAAACCAGAGTTTTGTTTCTTAATACTGCGATTTGAATGGAATCTAATTTTTGCTGTTTTAAAGAAAATACTTTTAAATATGCGCTGTAAAGAATATTTTCTTTTGAATCAGAAAATAATACAGTTGCCTCTGGATAATCTGGGTGAAAGGTAAAATTGATATTTTCTTTATTAAAAATAAAATCAACAGAACCAGCTCCTTTCAATCGATATGTAACCCGGTAAGTGCCACTTTTTGCTGTAGACGGGAGGGTGAAAGAAAAAGTGCCAACGGCTACTTTTTTCCCATCAGTAAGTAGTGAATCTCTTTTAATCGTTGTGTTTGCAACAAAGACCTGTTGGGTGCTTTCAATTTTATAGAGGATGACCCAGTCACTTTCTAACTCTTTTGTTAGGGTTCCGTTGATTGAAAATTGAGCATAACTAAATGTGGAACAAAAGAGGAGGAACAAGCAAAATTTTTTCATTTTCAAAGAGGTTTTAATCCATTAAATACCGTTCAATAAGCGCTCCAAAAATACTAATTCTCCATTAAAAAGGTTATATTTAACTTAAAAATAAGAACATGGGTTTTTCTAATAAAGTCGTTTGGATTACAGGCGCTTCTTCAGGGATTGGTAAGGCATTGGCAATTGAATTATCAAAACAAAATGCCACCTTAATTTTGTCTTCCAGAAAAACAGCTGCTTTAGAATTGGTGAAACAGGCTTGTGCTGATCCCTCAAAAGTAAAAATTCTAGCATTAGATTTAGAAGCTTCTAAAACATTACACGAGAAAGCAACTGCTGCGATTACGCTCTTTGGTGGGGTAGATATTTTGGTTAATAATGGAGGGGTTAGTCAACGCTCATTTGCCAAAGACACAGATATTTCTGTTGACAAACGAATTATGGATGTTAACTATATAGGCACCATTGCCTTAACAAAAGCACTGCTGCCTCATTTTATCGCCAAAAGAAGCGGACATTTTGTAACAACCACGAGTATTGTTGGTAAAATTGGTACTCCTTTACGTTCCTCTTATGCAGCTTCTAAACACGCACTTCATGGGTTTTTTGATAGTTTGCGCGCAGAAGTTTATGAAGATCACATTGCGGTTACTTTAGTATGCCCAGGTTTTGTAACAACCAATGTTTCAAGAAATGCGTTAACCGGAGATGGTTCTCCACAACAAACAATGGACAAAGCCACTCAAAATGGAATTGCACCAGCACATTTTGCAAAATTAATGGCGAAGGCAATTGAAGGAAAAAAAGAGGAGGTTTATATTGCTGGTTTCAAAGAGAAACTCGCTGTTTTTGTAAAACGATTGTACCCGAAACTCTTGTCAAAAATGATTCGAAAATTGTCAGTTACTTAAAAAACCCAATACCTTCAAAATAACTTACAATTGCTTCCTTCATTAAAACAGTTTGTTCCCCTGCTTTTAAGTGAGGTAAGTCTGTAATGGTTTTATAATGTGGCCATCCATCTGTATCATAATAATCAAATTCATAATACCCATAAGGTTCCAAAAGTTTACAAATTGCAATGTGCATTAAGTTTACTTTTTCATCCTTTTTAAACACTCTATGCCCTTTTCCTAATTCTTGTACTCCAATAAGATATATGATGGAGTCCAAATCAATCGCATCTCCATCTGCAAATTGTGTAGAAAGTTTTTCAACCAACAACTCCCATTTCTCTTTTAATTCAGTGTTTTTTGACATCAGGTGTTTTTATAAGGTGGTAAAGATACAAACGTGCTTTTTATAATGTGGAAAAAAATATGTAGGTTTGATGAAAATTATTAAAAATGAATATTTTTGATATTGTCATTGCGGCACTTTTAATCTTTGGATTCGTTCGAGGTATCATGAAAGGTCTTTTCGTTGAGGTTGCTTCATTGGCTGCTTTAATCATTGGTGTATATGGTTCTATCCATTTCTCCTATTTTATTTCAGATTATTTAAAAGATAGTGTTTCCTGGAGCGAGGAGTATATTTCCTTAGCAGCTTTTGCAGGGACCTTTATTATTATTATTATCGTCATTGCGCTTGCAGGAAAATTATTAACCAAATTGGCTGATTTTGCTGCTTTAGGGTTTTTAAATAAAGGTTTGGGAGGTCTTTTTGGGGCTTTAAAAATAGGGCTCATTTTAAGCGTTGTTTTTATCTTTTTTGGTAAAATGAACAATACGATTCCCTTTGTAGAAAAAGAAACATTAGACGATTCAATCTTATATGCACCAGTCAAGAAAATTGCACCATTAATTTTTCCTTCCATAATTAAAGAAGATACAGCCGATGAGCTGCTTCAAGAAATTATATAACCATTCCGATTTGAGTTATTAAAAATCGATTGCCAAAAAAACCGAAATAGTAGCTATTTCGGGTTTTTAGTATTTATAAGAGAAATTTTATGATCACATTATTTTGCAGCTGCAACGTTTTTTTTGATCCATGAAAAACAAGCATCGATTCCTTTAAAAATTTGACTTTTAGGAATGAAATCTGGAATGATATCGATTCGTTCCATCATATAGCGAGGTTGTTTTAACAAGTTTACAAATAGAATTTCAATGTCATTTTTTTTCAATTCTTGCAACATATCTTCCATCGCATAAAGACCAGATTGATCCATATATTGCATTCTACCCAAACGTATAATCACAATTTTGGCTGTGCTTGGAATTTGTAGCGAAAGTTGCTGAAAATCACTTGTAGAACCAAAGAATAAAGGACCTTTAATGTGTTTTATAAAGACGCTCTCTTTTAGATATTCTGGGAAATTAACTTCGTCAGACCAAGATTCTTCTTTCATTAATTTTACATTCGATCTTTCTGCGGTTAAGTCACCAATCTTTTTCATGAACATTAAAGATGCAATGATGAGTCCAATACCTACGGCATAAATTAAATCCCAAAAAGTAGAAAGCCCAAGCACAATTAACATAATTAATACTTCTGAACTTAATTTTAAAGGGCCTAATTTAATATCTTTCGGCAAACTAGGAATGGCTTTTAAACCTTTATAGTCCATTACACCTATTCCTACAGTAATTAAAATACCTGCTAAAACTGCTGCCGGTATTTTAGAGGCAATATCTGCAAAAACAAGCATTATAATGAGTAACATAATTCCCGCAATCATTCCAGAAAGTTTTGTCTTCCCTCCAGCATTAATGTTTACGACCGTTCTAATGGTAGCTCCAGCTCCAGGAATTCCTCCAAAAAGGGCTGCAATCGAATTTCCAATTCCTTGTCCAATTAATTCTTTATTGGGTTTGTGTTTGGTTTTTGTCATGTTATCTGCCACGACACTTGTTAATAAAGAATCAATAGCTCCCAAAAGAGACAATGTTAATGCTGTAAATATATAAGGAGTAATACTTCCAATGCTAAAACTGGAGAATATTTCAAAATTAATTTGCGGAATTCCAGTAGGAATTGCTTCAATTGTTTGATACCCTAAATCAAATCCAAAAGCAATTCCTGAGACCACAACTAAAGCTACCAAAGTACTTGGTATAGCTGTCGTAATTCGTTTAAAACCATAGATAATAACAATAGTTCCTAAAGCCAGAAGGAACTCTAGCCAGTTAATATTTTTTAAAGCCCTAGGCAATACTTTTAAAGCACCAATGGTACCAGAAGCATCTTTAGCTGCAAGTGTTTCCGATTCAGATAAAATTTGTTCTGGAGTGATTCTCTTCCCTCTTAAAGTGGTTTCTTCAAAATTTTCTAAAACTAAAATTCCTTCTCCTGCTTCTTCTTTTAAAATGTTTTCTAAAATTACCGCTTCTGCTTGAGGCTTAAACTGTTGTACATATGCAGTGTCTTCTTTTGGATAATATCCAACTGAAGGAAGAATTTGGGTGAGTAAAATGATCAGTCCAATTGCAGTCATAAACCCAGAAACTACAGGGTACGGAATGTATCGAATGTATTTTCCTAAGCCTAAAACACCCAAACCAACCTGAAAAATTCCAGCCAATAAAAATACCGTTAAAATTGCTGGCAAAGCTTTTGAGATATCCCCATCATTTGCTGCTACAATTCCAGCAATAATTACCATACTTACAGCCGTCATTGGCGCAGTTGGTCCGGAAATTTGTGTGTTGGTTCCGCCAAAAAGAGCAGCGAAAAAACTAATAAAAATTGCACCGTATAGTCCAGCAGCAGGTCCAAGACCCGAAGATACACCAAATGCAAGTGCTAGGGGAAGTGCTACAATTCCAGCCGTAATTCCGCCAAAAATATCGCCCTTAATATTTGTAAATAATTTTTTCATGTATTAATATACTGTTTTATAAAACTACGATAATTTTTTAAAAAAAAAAAACCAATCTATTTAAAGATTGGTTTTCTCATTTGAGTGCTTGCTGAAAACTAATAAAATGTAACGACACCGGTATTAATATCATACATTGCACCAACTATTTGAATTGCATTGCTGTCTTCCATTTCTTTTAAAACAGGGCTCAGTGTTCTAATATTTCCAATGGTTAATTGAACATTTTTTGCAGCTACTTCATTGACAAAATCAATATTTTTAGAATTTCGTAAACTTGGTTCGCTTGGAGATTTTACTGCGTTAACTGCAGGTTTTATTTTGCTAAGTAAAGCCGTTAGGTTCCCCATTTTTGCATCATCACAAGCTCCTTTAACAGCGCCACATGCAGTGTGTCCTAAAACGACAATCACTTTTGTTCCTGCTAATTTACAGGCAAATTCCATGCTTCCTAAAATATCTTCATTCACAAAATTACCAGCGACTCTTGCACTAAAAATGTCGCCAATTCCTTGATCAAAAATAATTTCTGATGAAACGCGGGAATCGATACAGCTTAAAACGGTTGCAAATGGATATTGACCCGTACTTGTTGCGGTAACTTGCGCTAATAAATCTCTGGTTACTTCCTTGTTTTCAACAAAACGAGCGTTTCCTTCTTTTAGTAATTCGATGGCTTTGTTTGGCGAAATTGCCGATTGTGTTTCTTTTGTATGTGCTTTCATAAAAATAATTTTAATTGGTTACTATTAATGAGCAATTAAGAGAATTAATTAGTTCATTTAAATTTTTTGAACTTGATTTTAAGTTGTTTTTATCTCTCCTTAAATTTAATAAATTAATATTGCTTTTCGATACGTATTTAACAATATTTTTAATGGCATTATCTCCTTTTTCAAAAACATATTCAATGCTTTTCTCTTCCGTTGAAATAGCTATCTTTTGATCAATTCTTTCAGCATCGTTAATTCTAAAAGAAGTATGCGGCTGCTTTGAATCTTGAATTAAAAGCTCGGTAAATTTTTGATTTGAAGTATTGGAAGTATTAATTAAGGTACCAAAAGAAAAATCGCTACTGGGTTCCAATGGATTATTTTCATCCGAAATTAAAATTTGACCATTAAATTTTTTTAAAATAAAGTGAATCATTTTTTTATTTCGAGCATTAAATAGCGAAGACTTCCCTTTCCCTAAAACAATTACATCCGGCTTCTGCATTTGAATATAATCTTCTATTTCATTTTGAATATTTCCAAAAGTATAGCTGTAATTTATGTTCACACCATGATTCTCCGCCGCTGCTGCTACTATTTTTTTCATTTTTTTTGCAGTCAATTTGTGTGTTTCATTAATGGTTCTCATTGCTGAAAGCTGACTATCTTTATCTATGATATCTGAGGGTTTTTTTACACAGAAAAAACAGACCTCTCCATCCATTATTTTTGCCAAACGGATCCCACTTTTTAGGGTGGATATTGCTCCTTTTTTCAATCGAGACAAGACTACTATTTTTTGTTTTTTCATGTGTTTTGTTTTAAGCTGATTTTTTAGGGCTCAAATCAAAAAACTCAATATAACTTGCAGGGTTTTCTACAATTCCTCTCTCAGAGATGAGTCGAATATCGATCGCTCTCTCTTTTGCTTTAATTGCAAAATCTTCCATAATCTCAATGATATCATTGTCTAAGTATCTTGTTTTTCTGACATCCAATTCTAAGTAGGTTTCTCTTGGCAAACTGTCAAGCTCATTTAAAATAGCTCCTTTGTTAAAAAAGGTTACCTCTTCTGCCAAGGTCATTTTAATTTTATGTTTTCCATTGCTGTTATCTTCTATATGAAGAAAGTGTGAGTTTTGGAAACTTTTGATTAGAATAACTACGATTCCGACTGCTAATCCTAAGCCAATTCCCACTAATAAATCAGTAAAAACAATTCCTAAAACAGTCACTGTAAAAGGAAGAAATTGCTTCCACCCTTGTTGGTACATCTTAATAAATAATCCTGGTTTTGCTAACTTATAACCAACAATTAACAAAATGGCTGCCAATACAGAGAGTGGGATTTTATTTAGTAACGTTGGAATTAAAAGGACAGATATTAACAATAAAAACCCATGAATAATTGCCGATAACTTTGTTCTACCACCCGATTGAATGTTGGCGGAACTCCGAACAATTACTTGAGTAATTGGCAATCCTCCAATCATTCCGGAGATAATATTTCCCGTCCCTTGAGCCAAGAGCTCTCTGTTGGTAGGGGTTACGTTTTTATGTGGATCTAATTTGTCTGTAGCTTCTACACACAATAAGGTTTCTAAACTTGCAACCAATGCGATGGTAAAACCAACAATCCAAACTTCTGGATTTGTAATTGCGTTGAAATTTGGAAAACTAAATTGTCCTAGGAACATCTCTAAGTTGTCAGGCACTGGAACACTTACCAATAGCGATGCACTGATACCGAAGGCCGAATCTTGATCTGTTACATAGAAGTAAACAATACCAGCGACAACAGCCACTAACGGTCCTTGAACTAATTGGAAGAAACGTCCTTTCTTCGATAAAACATTGCTCCAAAGTAATAAAATACCCAATCCAATAACACCAATAATAGTGGCTCCTAAACTAATATTGTTGATGGTTTTGAAAATTTCTGAAAATGTATTTCCTCCGTCTACTTGAAAGAATGCGAAATTTCTTTCGGGATCTGTACTATAACCAAAGAAATGTGGAATTTGTTTTAAAATAATGATGATTCCAATCCCTGTTAACATTCCTTTAATTACTGATGAAGGAAAGTAATACCCAATAATCCCAGCCTTTAAAAAACCAAAGATTATTTGGATAATTCCTCCTAAAACGACTGCCACTAAAAAGTTTTCATACCCCCCTAAAGTGCCAATAGCAGTTAATACGATTGCTGCCAATCCAGCAGCAGGACCACTTACTCCAATTTTAGAACCACTAAGTCCACCGACAACAATTCCACCAATGATTCCAGCAATAAGCCCAGAAAATAGCGGTGCGCCACTTGCCAATGCAATCCCTAAACATAAGGGTAATGCTACGAAAAAAACTACAATACTTGCGGGTAAATCGCTTTTAATATATTTAAACATAGATATAATATTTTTACACCCAATTTTTAATGAGCGTTTATTTTTTTGATAAAATGTGTGAATTTTTTACGAACTACTTATGAAATAAGTGTTTTTTTGGGGGGAGGAGTGTCTATTTTAGAATATTCTAAAAAGTAATATTTAGATCGAAAACGAATGTTTCTCTTTTCCTGAATTTTATTTAAATCAGAAAATCCATTCTGTGATCCGGTAAATAATTTTAATTTTGCATCTGTTTTCGATTCTTTTCCTTTTTTACCTTCTTTATTCTCTTCTTCTTCGTTTAAATCTAAGAAAACACTTATTTCTTGCGTCTCGTCCATCAAACTAATAACAGTTGGTGCCACCAGCATAATAGTAAACAAAAGCGAAAAAAAAGGGGCAATAATAACTCTCAAGTAGATTCAATTCTAAATTAATGTGCAAATTTAAAAAACAAATTCAAATAAACTGTTAAATAAAATTTAAAAAAAGTTCAACAGTTTAATTTGTTTTGCAGCAACCCAGCCAATCTCTCCATCTACTAATTTTATTTTTTTCCATTGGTCTACGGTATCTAGAATCTTTACTTTGGTGCCTTCGTGTAGCGTAAAAATGCTTTCAGAACTTACAGTAGGCCCATTTTTAACATCCACTTTTTCAGAAAAAACAATTGCATAAATTTCGTTTTTAGCAAAATTATATTGGTTGTGTGTAATTGATATTGAAGTAATAAAGCATACAAAGCTTACAATACTTATTGTAAAGTAGACTCTTTTTCTAGAAGAGTGGTGCGCAAAGTAAAACAGCAAAAAGAAGGCGGCTGTTAATAATGAAAAGCCACAAGAAATTATAGCCCATTGATTGTAGGAGTATTTTTGTAAGTAATTTTTATTTAACTTTTGGAAAACTGATTTTGGTAGTTCTTCAATTCGATCGATGGTCAACCTTTTTGCAAAAACCAAATTATTTGCAGCATCTTCATTTAAGGGGTCTAATTGCAGTGCTTTTTCATAATTGTAAATGGTTGCGCCAACGTTATTTAATTTATAATAGCAATTTCCTAAATTATAATACAATTCAGAGGAAATGACTGCTTGAGATTCAATTTTTCGATAGGCTTCAATTGCCTTTTCAATTGCCCCTTTTTTATAAAAATCATTTCCCGCAGCAAACAATGCTTCTGCATTTTGGCTAAATGCAAAATTGGAGATGAATACCAGTAAAAAGAAGATTTTTTTCATGCTAAAACTGTTTGTCTAGTTCAATAATAATTTCTTTTGCTTTTTCATATTCCTCTTTCATTTCTAAAGTTGTACTCGGAGCATACCTTGCGAAATCACAATCTTCAAGTACTTCCATAAAATGTTTGATAGCCACCTCACTTACTTTTTTGTCTTGCAAAATTTGTGTAATTTTCTCTTTGCTAATCTCTATTGTTTCTATGCCTAGCTTTGCCTTTAAATAATTATGTAAAGCGCGTTCTAAAGATTCATAAAAAGCTTCTTTTTTACCCAATTGTTTTGCTGCCTCAGACAAATATTTTTTGGCAAGTCGTTCTGCACGTCTTAATTTATTTCCAACAAAATCGCTATTGCGTTCTTCCTGCTTCTTCGCAATAAAAATTCCAATAGGTACTGCAATAAAAGAGAGCAACAGTAAGAGGTAAAAGCGATTCGATTTAAAGAAATCATCTTGTTTACCTGCTGTAAATGTTGTTTTGGTTTGAATATATCTAAAGTTTTTTCCCGTAATTTTTAAGGCTTGTTTTTGTGCAGAATTAGGTACCGAAGATACGAGCTCCTTGCCCTCTAAAACATTAACAATAACATCTTCTGTTGTAATTGTTTTGTATTTTTTTTGAATTGGATTAAAGTAAGAAAAAGAAATATTTGGCACCTTATATTTTCCCTTAAATTGAGGGACAACCGTATATAGATCGCTAATAGTTCCCGAGATTCCGCTTGAAAGAATACGCACACGCTCTTTCCTCTCTGGGGCATAAATTTCTAATTCTTTTGGGACAACTACTTTTGGTAACTCAAATAATTTCAAATTTCCTTTTCCTTTTACGGTTACTTTTATTTGTGAACTTTCATTGGCTTTTAAAACCTGCTTATCTGTGTCTACTGAAAATGAATAATCGCCAACAGCCCCTGTAAAATTTAACGGTTTCCCATCTAAAGGAAGTTCTTTTGAATTGATGATTTTTTTTGCTGAAGCAAATTCTTTTCGGATGTTTTTTGTGATCGGGTTTCCGAAGAAATCTCCCCTACCAGTAGGGACACCAATAGCAACTTCCATCTTCATTGGATCTAAAGACAGTTTACCGGATTTTGTGGGAATTAAAAGGGATTTTTGAAGTGTAAAATATTTGTAGGATTCTCCATTATAGGTGCCTTTTTTAGCACTTAATCCATTTATTTTAATTTCTTGACTCCAAAAACCATTGTATTTAGGCGCTTGAATAATACCTGCATCGTAGACATTGATATTATTGCTTATGTATAATCGATATTCTACATAAACGCCTTGACCAACATAGGGCCTTGCGTTTGATATTTCGGCAACCAAATGAATGTTCTGTTGCGCAATGTAGTTGGGGTCATTTGGGTCTTTTGGGATGTCTACAGGATCTAAAACACGGACTTTTACGGGGTCGGATTTTATTTTTTTTCCATCAACATCTATGCTTGCAGCAGGAATGATAAGAATTCCTTTTTTTGTTGGTTGAACGATGTAAGAATAGGATTGCTTGTAACTGGATTTTCCATTAAAATAGGATTGACTTATCGATTGACTCGGGCCTCCAACAATTCTAAAGTTTTGGAATCGTGGAGGTGTAAAGTTATCTCCACCTTGTTTGTTAATTGAAAATTCGACGCGCAAACGTTGGTTTAAACCCAACTTATTTTTACTAACCGTTGTTGTTAATTTTGCCTCTTGCGCTCCCAAAGCAATGCTTAGGATGCTTACAAATATCGATATGTAGATTTTCAACTTCATCTTACTTTCTCTATCTCCCCAGAGGGGAAATTACGCTTCCTTTTATTATTTAACAATGACTATTTACTCTTTAAACTAAAACTTTGCTTTTTCCCTTTAGAAAAGGTTTCAAGATAGATTTACCAATCTTTTTCTTGTTTTACTTTTTTCCCTTTTGCTTTTTTAGCATTCATCTTTTTTTGAGTCTTCTTTTCTTCGTTGTTTAAACTTTCTAACAATTGCTTAATTTGTTGAGGAGACATTTGACCTTGTTGTGGTTTTGGCTTTTGTTTTTGATCTTTCTCATCTTTCTTTTTAGGATCTTTTGAGTCCTCTTTCTTTTTGTCGCCCTTTCCGTCTTTGTCGTCCTTTTTATCCTTGTCTTTCCCGTCTTTATTATCCTTGTTCTTGTCTTTATTCTTATCGTCCTTGTCTTTATTATCCTTGTTCTTTTTGTCTTTGTCTTTGTCTTTGTCCTTTTTTTGATCTTGCTTTTCTTTTTCTAATAATTTTTGAGCAACGGCTAAATTATATCGCGTTTCATCGTCTGTCGGATCGTTGCGTAAAGCATTTTTAAAGGCATCTACAGCGGGTTGATATTGTTTTTGTTCCAACATTGCATTTCCAATATTATGATACCCGTCTGCTTTTTCAAATTTGTCTTTTGCAGCTTTTACAGCCAATTCATATTGAGGAACCGCCTCTTTATAGTTTTTATTTTGATACATTGAGTTTCCTAAGTTGTAGGTTGCTTTTTTGTATTGACTACTCTTGTCCAAGGCTTTTCTGTAGGCAATAGAAGCATCGTCATACTTCTCTTTTTCATAAAGTTTGTTTCCTTCTCTCACCAAGGTTCTTGCTTCTCTTTGAGCTACGATTGTGTCCTTTTGGGCGCAAATTTCAGTTGATGATAAAAGAATCAGCAAAAGAAAAAAGACTGTCTGAATTTGTTTCATCGGATGTTTATTTTTTGTTTTTTTCTTCGTCGAATAAATCAACTTTTCTCAACCATTTTGTTTTCTTTTCAAAAAAGAAACCGTCAATAATTAAAAATAAAAGTCCAATTCCAACAAACCATTGAAATTGATCTTTATAATCTGAAAATTGTTTGGTTTCAAATTCACTTTTCTTCGCATTTCCAATAATAGTTGCGAGTTCTTTTACAGGAGTTTCTGTTTTATTTCCGTCAATATAGTTTCCGTTTGATGCATCTGCAATGTCTTGCAAAACTTTTGAAACCCTTTTGGTAATTACTGTTTTGCCTTTGTTGTCCTTCTTGTAACCAATCAAAGAACCATTTAGTTTCATTGGAATGGGTCCGCCATTTTCAGTCCCTATACCAATGGTGTATACCTTTATGCCTTCATTCGAAATGTTTTGTGCAATTTGTTTTGTTTCTTCTTGATGATCTTCACCATCTGAAATAATAATTAAAAAACGATTGGTTTGCTCATCATTATTATAGTATGTTTTGGCCAAGTCTAAGGCTTCGTTGATTGCCGTTCCTTGACTAGAAACCATGTCTGGATTTGCATTCTGTAAAAACATTTTTGCAGCTGCATGATCTGTTGTAATTGGTAAAAGAGGATATGCATTTCCTGCATAAATGATAATTCCAACCCGATCGGAACCTAATTTGTCAATGATTTTAGAAATAATTTGTTTTGACTTCTCTAATCGATTCGGTGCAATGTCTTCCGCGAGCATGCTTTTAGAAACATCCAAAGCAAAAACAACATCCACTCCTTCTCTTTTTACGGTTTTTATTTTGGTTCCCATTTTTGGGTTGGTCAATGAAACAATTAACAATGACAATCCGATGAGTAAAAAAGCAAGTTTTAATACCGATTTAAAGGTCGATGTATTTGGAGCTAATTGCATGAGTAAACTACTGTTTGCAAATTTTCGTTGGGTCTTTTTTTTCCACCAAAAAACCCACAAGAAAACCACAACTACCGCTGGAATTATTGCGAGGAAATAAAAATAAATAGGCTCTTCTATCTGATACATTTCTTTGTTATTAAAAGCTTTGAAAATTTACTTTTTAATTTTTTAATAGCACTAAATAAAACTCTTAAACACCGTACTTCTTAATAGGAACTCTAAGAGTAAAAACCCTAAAGCAAAAAGAACTAATATTCGGTATTTTTCTTGATAATTATAATATTTAAACTCTTCAACCTTTGTTTTTTCGAGTTTGTCAATTTCATCATAAATTTCTTTTAATGAAGCATTATTTGTAGCTCTAAAGTATTTTCCTTGGGTCTCTGCGGCAATAAATTGTAACAATTTCTCATCAATTTCAACTTGTTGTTTTCTAAACTGAAGTTTTCCTGTTCTAGGGTCTTTACTCCAAGGAAAATCTGCCATACCATTGGTGCCAATACCGATTGTATAGACTTTAATGGCCAATTCTTTTGCGAGTTCTGTTGCTGTTTTCGGATCTACAAAACCAGCGTTATTTACCCCATCCGTTAATAAGATAATGACCTTACTTTTTGCTTCACTTTCTTTTAAGCGGTTTACTGCAGAACCGAGTCCCATTCCAATGGCAGTACCTCCTTCCAATTGCCCCCATTTCAGTTCCGAAATGGTGTTTTTCACAATACCTTTATCACTGGTAATAGGGGTTTGCGTGAAACTTTCTCCCGCATAAACGACAATTCCTATTCTGTCATTGGGTCTTCTATTTACAAAGTCGATTGCTACTTTCTTTAAAGCTTCCAATCGGTTCGGTTTTAGATCCCTTGCCAACATACTTGCTGAAACATCAATGGCCATGACAATATCAATCCCTCTGTTTGTTTTTGTTTTTTTACTTACAGAAACATTTCTTGGTCTTGCCAAAGCAACCAATAAACAGGTGATTGCCATTAATCGTAATACATATAAAAAAGGCTTTAGTTTGGAAACAAAAGACGCATTTGCTTTAAACCCATTTAAACTTGGCATACTTAAGATAGCCATGTCTTTTTTTCGTGTAAAAAAGTGCCATATTGCTAAAAGTGGAACGCCCACTAAAAGCCATAAAAAACCAGGATTTAAAAACTCAAAATTAGTCCACATCTTTCGTCGCTTTTTTTGAATTCGTATTTATTTTAGGTATTTGTGCTTCAATTTTCGATTTATATTCGACCACTTTCGGTTGAATTTTTGTAATAATCAATTCCGCAAACTTTCGATCGTCTTCAATTTCATGAGACAAAGGTTTCGATTTTGCAAATTTTACTAAATCTGCATTTCTGAGTAATGAATTTATAGTAGCAATCGTTTCTTTTGAAAGGCCTAACTTCTTTTTGTTGTTCTGAGCTTCAATCAATTCAATGATTTCATTTGAAGTTTGCTCAAAGGTGGGAATTTCAATATCTCGTCCAATATAATTTCTTACAATTTCTGTTAATTCACTATAGTACTCTTTTACCATATTATTTTGCCATAAGAGTTTTTCATCCAATTGGTGCAATTTTTCAATCGCCTCTTCATAGGCAGGGATTAATGGGATGACAACTTCTTCTTTTACTTCTTTTTTCTTTCTGAAGAAGATGAAATACACCAAAAGACCCAATAGCAATAGTACTACTAAGACAATCCATATATATCCTTTAAAATCATCTAAAACATACGGTTCACTTTTGATCGATTTTATGGGGAATTTTTTAATTTTTGAAGTATCTATCGCTATAGTTGCAACGTTAATCAGTAATGAATCTGTTAAGAACGCTTGGTTTTTAACAAAGATTTGTTGTTGCGGAATGTAAAAAGACCCACTATCAAAACCGGTGATAACATATTTTTTAACAAGACTGTTTTTAAGGGTGTCGGTTTTTGCAGAATCAATCACTTCCAATCCTTTTAATTCGAGTTTTGGAATGATTACATTCTTGATTTCGTTTATAGAAATTTTTAAATTGAATTGTTCTCCAATTCGAATGTTTGTCGTGTCAATTTCCGCTTTTACGAGTGGTTTTTTTTGGGAAAAACTCTCCATAGAAATCAGGAATATCAATAAAAAACCGAACCCTCTTATATGCCGCTTTATAGAGGTAGAAGACGTTCTTTGTCTTCCTTCTACTAGGTTTTTAAATGGGGTATTTTTTGTACTTATTTTCAATGTTTAAATTCTTTTACTGTTAAGGGTTTAGTTCGCAATAGCTTCTTTTTAAAAGAGGCACCACGCTTTCCTATTTCCCCTTGTGTTTAAAGTATCCTAATAATTTCTTCACATAACTTTCGTCGACACGAGTGTTTATGGTTCCTGCACCACTTCTTTTAAAGGTATCTGTATAATAGTTCAACAAACGAATTGCATTTGTATTGTAGTTTGTTCTTGTTGTTTTTGATGCAGTATTTATCAGTTGTACTGCTCCAGTTTCTGCATCTAACATTGGCACCATTCCTAGATTGGGAATTTCTTCATCATGCTTGTCATAAATTCTAATGCCTGTTAAATCGTGTTTTTTTCCTGCGATTTTTAATGTTTTCTCGTACCCATCATCCATAAAATCGGAAAGCATAAAAACAATTGCTTTTTTCTTCGTTACACTGGATAAGAATTTCAAAGCAGTTCCAATGTTTGTTTTTTTGCTTTTCGACTTAAATTCAATCAATTCGCGAATAATCCTTAAGACATGACTTTTTCCTTTTTTTGGTGGAATGTAGAGTTCAATGTCGTCGGAAAAAAGGATCAAACCTACCTTATCATTGTTTTGTGTAGCAGAAAAGGCTAAAGTAGCAGCAATTTCTGTAACCGTATCTTTTTTAAATTGGGTTGCCGTTCCAAAAGATTCTGAACCCGAAACATCGACCATTAACAACATGGTTAATTCGCGTTCTTCTTCAAAAACCTTAATATAAGGCTCATTGTATCGGGCAGTAACATTCCAGTCGATTGCTCTTACATCGTCACCAAACTGGTATTGCCTTACTTCAGAGAAGGTCATTCCACGTCCTTTAAAAGAGGAGTGATATTCACCTCCAAAGATATGGTCAGACAAGCGTCGTGTCTTAATCTCTATTTTCCGAACTTTTTTAAGAATCTCCTTTGTATCCATTTTTGCTATTGACTTTTTTGCGCTTCACTTTTAGTAATTACTAAAGGCTTGGTGAGAATGGCTTTTAAGGGACTTCAATTTCATTGATAATTGAATTGATGATGTCTACAGAGGTTACATTTTCTGCTTCCGCTTCGTAAGTAATTCCAATTCTGTGACGCAAAACATCAAACACAACCGCTCTTACATCTTCAGGGATTACATACCCTCTTCTTTTAATAAAGGCATAACATTTCGCTGCTTTTGCTAAATTAATGCTTCCACGAGGAGAAGCACCAAAGCCAATTAAATCTTTTAGCTGCGGTAAATTGTATTTTTCTGGATATCGGGTTGCAAAAATAATATCTAAAATATACTTTTCTATTTTCTCGTCCATGTAAACCTCATTCACCACTTTTCGGGCTTTTAAGATTTGATCTACAGAGATTACTGGATTTACGGTTGCAAATCCGCCAGATAAATTTTGACGCATAATAACTTGTTCGTCTTGTAGTTTCGGGTAATCAATGACCACTTTTAACATAAAACGATCTACCTGAGCTTCTGGTAAAGGATAAGTTCCTTCTTGTTCTACAGGGTTTTGTGTTGCCATTACTAAAAAGGGTTCGTCTAATTTAAATGTAGTGTCGCCAATCGTAATTTGGCGTTCTTGCATTGCTTCCAGTAAAGCAGATTGCACCTTCGCAGGCGCTCTGTTAATTTCATCTGCCAATACAAAGTTGGCAAATATGGGCCCTTTTTTGATGGCAAAATCATTCTCCTTCATGTTGTAAATCATGGTACCAACAACATCTGCAGGTAATAAATCGGGTGTAAACTGCACTCTGCTAAAACTTGCTTGTACGGCTTTTGATAAGGTGTTAATGGCTAAGGTTTTTGCTAAACCAGGAACTCCTTCTAATAAAATGTGACCATTTCCTAGAAGTCCAATTAACAAACTTTCGATCATTTGTTTTTGTCCAACAATTACTTTGTTCATTTCTAATGAAAGAATGTCTATAAAGGCACTTTCTTTTTCAATTTTTTCATTAATAGCTCGTACGTCAATATCCATTTTTATTTTTTATAAGGTGTTATTTTTTTTAGAAGAACAAAGCTACAATATTAACCAAAAAACAGTTGTTAAAAGAAGGTTAAAGATAAATAGTCGAAATATTCCTGATAGTTGCTTCTTAAATGTGTTAAATGTTAATATTTTTATAACATTTACTTGCTTTTGTCATGAAAAAAGCAAACATTTGTAAATATTAATCAATAATTCAGTTTTATGAAAAAAAATAACTTTTTAAAGAGTTTAGTGATTAGCTGTTTGTTTTTGTTAACACAAACGATTTCAGCACAGATAGTTAAGGGAAAAGTGGTAGGTGATGATGGATCAGGATTGCCATATATTAACGTTTTAGAGAAAGGGACATCCAATGGAGTATCTACCGATGATCAAGGGATGTTTTCTGTTGATTTGACAAAAATGCCAACAACGTTAGTATTTTCTTCACTCGGTTATGAAACCGTATCCAAAATGATTTCCGATACCAAATACCTTTCAATCACCCTACAAGAAGACAATGTTTCATTAGACGAGGTTGTACTGGTAGGATCAAGAAATAAAAACAGGACCGTTGCAAACACTCCAGTAGCGGTAGATATTATCGACATTTCAGAATTAACATCGGTAAGTCCACAAGTAAGTGTGAACGATATTTTAAACTTTGTAGCACCTTCATTTACCTCAACTTCACAAACCATTTCAGACGGTACCGATCATATTGATCCCGCGGCCTTAAGAGGGTTGGGTCCCGATCAAGTATTAGTACTTGTGAATGGAAAAAGAAGACATAAAACTTCATTAGTCAACGTAAACAGTACCGTTGGTAGAGGAACTGTTGGAACCGATATGAACGCAATTCCTTCTTTTTCAATCAAAAGAATAGAGATTTTAAAAGACGGAGCCGCTGCACAATATGGTAGTGATGCCGTTGCAGGTGTTATCAATATTGTCTTAAAAGATGCAGTAGGACTTAGCTTACAAATGAATACCAACGCCAATGTTGGAAGTGAGACGAATGACCAAAGAGGTGGATTTGATGGCGAAGGCTTTCAATTAGATGCCAACTATGGAGTTCGCTTAACAGAAGATGGTGGTTTTATCAATTTTACCGGATCTGTTTCTACAAGAGAACCTTCAAGAAGAGCCGGTTTCTCAGGATATTCAGGATCAATTTTTAACGGAGCAAATTCTGTAGAATGGGTTGGATTTAATAGCGGACAAGGCTCCGATATTACACAATACAGTTTATCAGACATTCAGTTTTTTGCACAAGGTGTGGAGCATTTTGATTTAGCACTTAAAAATGATATTAGTGCTGCAACGAGCATGGCTGAGTTACAATCTTTATTAAACTTCAATACTACCGATGCAGAATTAGCAGTACGTGGATTGGATCGTACCGACTTTAACATGAGAGTAGGACAGTCTCAATTAAGAAGCGGGAAGTTTTTCGCAAACATGGAATTGCCACTAACAGAAGATTTAGAATTTTATGCTTTTGGAGGGGTAAGTTATAGAAACGGTAACGCAGGAGGTTTTTATAGAAGACCTGACCAATCAAGAGCTTATACAGGATTATACAGAGCAGGTTTCTTGCCAGAGATCAATAGTGATGTAAAAGACAAGTCTGCCGCTTTCGGAATTCGAGGGAAGCAAGGCGAATGGGATGTAGATTTTAGTAACACTTGGGGAGAAAACTCTTTTGGGTTTAATATCAGCAACTCGGTAAACGCAACCTTACTATCAGGATCACCTGTAGAAGTAAATGCAGGAGGATTTTCTGCAGCAGAGAATACAACCAACTTAGATCTTAGTAGATTTTATGAAGATAAGTTTCAAGGGATGAATGTTGCTTTTGGAGCAGAATACCGATTAGAGAATTATCAAATATTTGCAGGACAAGATGAATCTTGGATGACTTATGATATTAACGGTGACGAATGGAATGGAGATCCAGCCTTACAGGTAACCGATTTCTTTGGAAGAGGAAGACCTGGAGGAATCCAAGTATTCCCAGGATTTAGACCTGGAAATGAAAGAAATGCATTTAGAAACAGTTATTCAGCGTATGCCGATGTAGAAGTAGATTTCACAGAAGAGTGGATGGTTTCAGGTGCATTGCGTTATGAGAACTACAGTGACTTTGGATCGACTTTAAACTGGAAATTAGCTTCTTTATACAAGTTAACTGACAATGTGAATTTAAGAGCAGCAGCAAGTACTGGTTTTAGAGCACCTTCTTTACACCAGTTAAACTTTAATACAATCAGCACCAACTTTATTAATGGAGATCCAGTAGAAGTTTTAACAGCTTCGAATGACAGTCCAGAAGCACAAGCAGTTGGAATTCCACAATTGAAGCAAGAAGAGTCTTTCAGTACAAGTTTTGGTGTTACTGCAAAAATTCCAGAAGCGAACCTAACCTTAACAGTAGATGCATACTTCATTGCTATTGAAGATCGAGTAACCTTAACAGGAAACTTTGATTTACCAAGTTCAGTAGATGCTAGTAAGGCAAGATTCTTTGCCAATGCAATTGACACAGAAACCACAGGAGTGGATGTAAATATTTCACACAGAGCAACGATTCTAGGAAATGTTGCTTTAACAACAGACTTAGCGTTTGCCTATGTAAAAACAGAGCAAGTAGATGATATTCATGGATCTGTACTTTTAGCAGATCAATTAGATACGTATTTTGGATCTAGAGAGATGTTTTTCTTAGAATTAGCGAGTCCAAGATTAAAGTGGAATTTAAGCCACACCTTAAAAGGAGACAACTGGTCTGTATTCTTAAGAAACTCATTCTTTGGAGATGTAACTAATCCAGATGGAGGGAATCAAGTATTTGGCGGAAAACTTCTTACCGACTTATCCTTTGGCTTTGATGTTACCGAAAACCTAACGTTTACTGTTGGATCAAGTAATATCTTCGATGTGTATCCAGATCCAACACCAGCAGGTTTAACAAGTGGGAATCAGTTTATCTATCCACGTGTTACCTCTCAGTTTGGTATTAACGGAAGAACAGCGTTTGCTCGTTTAAACTTTAAATTATAATCAGAAAAATCTTTTTATTATGAAAAAACTTAAAAATATACTTTACATCGCTCTTTTCTCTTTGCTCGCAGTTTCTTGTGAAGACAATACCGATAGTGTTACCAACCCAGGCGAATTGTCTCCACTTCCACAAGAAGTTAAGGTAAGTTTCACCGATGACAATGCCACCTCATCTCCTTATGAAGGAGAAACGATGACGTATCGATTAGAAATGCCATTTGCGATTACAGGAACCGTTGACGTAGCGATTTCAGTTACCTCATCAGACGGAACCGTAGAAGCAGACTATCCAAGTACAATTACTTTTGTAGATGGACAAAGCGCTGTTTATTTCGATGTAACACCAACAGACGATGGTGTAACGGAAGATGAAACCTATACGATTGCAATTACAGACGTTTCATTTTCAAATGACAACTACTTTGCATGGACAGGAGCGAATTCGAGAGTAATGGGTGTAAGAGACATTCCTACACCAATTGTTACTACAGCAGGAGACTTTGTTTTCAACTTCACCTGGTCAGGATCTAGCGATTTAGATTGTAGATTGGTAGACAACCCACCCGCATTTCAATACGATACTGGGTACAGTACATCCCCAGGCGAAACGGTTACTTTAGTAGACGGTGTTCCAGACGGCGACTATTTATTTAGAGTACGTCCTTGGACAGTTACAGACTCTTCTATAGATTATGCTATTGAAGTTGTTGCACCAACCGAGACACGAAATTATACAGGTACCTTCCTAGATTTAGTAGGAGGCTGGTCTATGGAGTTTGTTGTATTGGAAATCAACAAAGCCACTACAGGAGCAACGGTAACGTATACACTTAATCAACTATAAAATAAAAGAAGATGAAAAATATATATAAAATAAAATTAATTTTATTGGCCCTTGTTGTTTTTAGCTCTTGTGCTGTAAATGACGATGATCCAGTTCAAAATTTAGTTTCAAAAACAGTACTTTCTTTAGATACTGCATTTGAGAGAGCTTCTTCAGAAAGCTATGACTTAGTTGTCAATGTAGATGGAGATTTGCCTTATTCTTCAAGATTAACCTATACGTTAGATGGGCAAGAAATGTTTGTAGATGTAGATGCTAGATCTGAAACTGCAATAATCCCTGTAGACATGTCAGAAGTTGCAGTACGCGTTGTAACCATCACGAAAATAACAACTTTGTATGCTTCGGCAGCTGGCTATGATGTTTCGGTATCAGATTCAAGCAACAAAACAATCATTGCAGGTGCTGATGTTGGAAATGGTGGAGACATGTATGCGCAAATGACATGGAATTCTGGAGTAGATATCGATATGATATTAACGAGAGATGCTGCGCCTCAAGCACCTTATGAAATCCCGAATGCAACTATTGTTGACTATTCTATTAATGTTGGACCTTTAGAGTCTTTTACTTTGCCTTCTTTTGAAGCTGAAGGAGATTATTCAATAAGCATTGTTCCTTATCAAGGATTTACGGCTCCAATAGAATGTAATTTAATTATTGTTGCTGGAGATATGGCCTATGATTTTACAGGCTCTGTTGCTAGTGGAGAAGGAGCAGGTGGGTTTTTCACGATTGTTTACAATACAGTTGATGAATTTGCTGCATGTGTTAAAATAGGTACTGGAGCTGCTTCAACATATACTGCAGTTAATAAATTATAAAAAAAGTAACTTTTTTAAATACAAAAGGCCTTGAAATTGTATAT
Source organism: uncultured Polaribacter sp. (assembly GCA_943787375.1). Classification (GTDB taxonomy): domain Bacteria; phylum Bacteroidota; class Bacteroidia; order Flavobacteriales; family Flavobacteriaceae; genus Polaribacter. The sequence continues at coordinate 160,468 of CALSME010000002.1, read as the reverse complement.
TTCAGGGCCTTTTTATATCATAATAATGAAAAACACCTCCTTTTTGTTGCTTCTTTTATGGGCTTCAACTTTTTATTCTCAAACCTTTTCAGAGGTTAGTATCACCTCAGGAATTGACCATATCTTTGAGCAGTTTGCCAATATGGGTGGCGGTGGTGTTTTTTTTGATTATGATAATGATGGTTGGGAAGACCTCTATTTAACATCAGGAAAAGGAAAAGATCACTTGTATAAGAATCTTGGAAATGGGAGCTTTAGTTTGATTACCGATAGTTGGTTGGCAATCACAGCGGAATATTATACTGTTGGAGTCGTTAGTGGCGATGTGAACAATGATGGTTATCGGGACTTATACATTACCACCTGGCGAGGAGAAGATAATGCTGGCGATCTAGAAAGAAACCTCCTCTTTATGAATAACGGAGATGGCACTTTCTCAGAAAAAGGAATTGAATACGGTTTATCTATTGCTTCCTTTTCTATGGGTGCTTCAATGTTAGATTATAATAATGACGGATTTTTAGATATCTATACCGTAAATTATGTGGAAAGCAGTGCCTTTCTATATGATGATGATGGAGAAATTAATGGGTTTGATCATGATTGTTATGAAAATCAATTCTATAAGAATAATGGAGACGGAACCTTCTCAGAAATAAGTACAGCGCTTGGGCTTACAAATAATGGTTGTGCATTGGCAGTTATGCCTACTGATTTTGATCAAGACAATGATACCGACCTTTATATTGCGAATGATTTTGGTGAATTTATAGTGCCCAATACTATTTTAAGGAATGATTTTCCTAGTAGTTCTTTTACGGATGTATCTGTTGAAACCAACATGGATGTTGCTGTTTACGGAATGGGAATTGCCTCGGCTGACTTTGATAAAGACGGTGACTTTGATTATTACGTGTCAAATATTGGAAGTAATGTACTCATTCAAAATGATGGAAATCAAAATTTTACAGACATAGCTGCTGCTGCTGGTGTTGAAAACACTTATTCAGAAGGAAGTTCTTCGCTACTTACAACAAGTTGGGGGACTGCTTTTCTAGATGTTAATAACGATACATGGCCAGATTTGTTTGTTGCCAACGGAAGAATACCCACATTAGATTTTATTGCAACAGGCGAAGAAGATCCAAATAAACTTTTTATAAATAACGGAGATTTAACCTTTACAGATGTTTCTGTAAGTGTAGGAATAAACGACTTAAATAGAGGTCGCGGAATGCTATATTGTGATTATGACAAAGATGGTGATTTAGATATTTTAGTGGTGGTACAAGACAGTTCAGATGGAACAGATGCCAAAACGATGCTGTACCAGAATCAATTAAACCCAAATAACAACGATGCAAAGAATTGGGTACAAGTTTCTCTAAAAGGAACTACGATTAACAAAGATGCCATGGGTGCTAAAATAGAATTGACAGTGAATGGAGAGCAACTGCTTCAAGAAGTTCACGGACAAGGAAGTCACGCCAGTCAAAGTTCATTAGTTGCCCATTTTGGATTGGCAGACAATGCAATAATTTCGCAATTAAAAGTTATTTGGTCTTCCACAGACACCCAAACATTTACAGACCTAGCCGTTAATAAAAGATACGAACTTACACAAGGAAGCACCCTTCGTTCGGAGGAAAATGAATTTATGGATCTTTCTATGTATCCAAATCCAGTAGAAAGTGAATTGCACTTTAAAGGGATTCATGTTCCATTGCAAGTAAAAATATATTCAATTCAAGGAAAGCTTCTTGAGGTTGTTTCTATAGACCAAACAAAAACAGCCGTAAACTTAGCACATTTTAAAACAGGAATTTATATTCTTCAAGTTTTTAATGATGATAATTTGCTATTAAAAAGTACGTTTTTCCTAAAAGAGTAAAAGGAACTTTTTAAAACAACTGAATTTTTCGTTACTATCTGTAAGCGATAGGCTTTAATTTTAAGCTTTGCCTTTAAAATTTATATACTTCTTTAACTATTAGTTCTCAATTCATAGCAATTCACACTACTTTTTGAACTAATAAATGGTAATTTTTTAAATTTGTGTAAAGTATTATACGCATTCTATTATGATTAACAAAAATATAGCCTCTTTAAAACAATCCTCAACCCTTTTGATTAATGAGAAGGTAAAAGAATTAAGAGTCAAGGGAGAAATGATTAGTCATTTTGGTTTTGGGCAATCCCCCTTTCCAATTCACCGTTCTATTGTAGGGGCATTAAAAGAACATGCGCACAACAATCACTATTTACCTGTAGCAGGTTTGGAAGTATTAAGGGAACAGATTGCCTTTTTTTTAGGACGTTTTCAAAATATAAAAAGCCAGAAAGAATCAATTTTTATTGGTCCAGGGAGTAAAGAGTTATTGTATCAGTCGATCTTAATTTTCGAAGGAGTGTTTTTAATTCCAAAAGGAAGCTGGGTCAGTTATATTCCCCAAATACAGTCGAAAGGAGGAAAGTACCATATCATTGATACTGATTTTAAGAATGATTTTAAAATTACAGCACAGGATTTAGAGGTTTTTTTCGAGAATAAAAACGCTAAAAAACAATATATATTAATTTTAAATTCACCCAATAATCCAACAGGTGCCGTGTATTCAGCTGAAGAATATAAAACGCTGGCAATTGCGTGTCGAAAGTATAACCTCATCGTTTTTTCTGATGAAATTTATTCACAAATAAATTTTTCAGCTCCGTTTTCAGCAAGTATTTCTTGTTGTTACCCAGAGAAAACAATTGTTTTTGGAGGCTTGAGTAAGGTGTTTTCTGCGGGGGGCTATCGATTAGGGTTTATGAGATTGCCGCGTGCTTTTGAAATGTACCAAAATGCCTACAAAGCACTGTTTAGCGAAACCTTTAGCTGTGTTTCTTCTCCTGTTCAGTTTGCAGCGCTTAAAGCCTATGAATATGAGCAAGACTTACAAAAACACGTAAGCGATTCGTCTTTTATTTTAAAGAGCATCTCCGAATACATTTACAAAGAGTTTTCGGATATTGCTATAGAATGTACAAAATCACAAGGCGCTTTTTATATGGCGATTGGATTCAATGAGTTTAAAACTCAAATTTCAAAACTCGGGATTCATACAAATGTTGATTTGGCAACCTATGTTTTAGAAAACTACAAAGTAGCCATGTTGCCTGGAGTTGATTTTGGTTTTGAAAAAGAAGCGTTGTTTTTCAGAATTGCATTCGTAGATTTTGATGGACAGGAAGTGATGAAATCATATCAAGAAGCAAAAGAAATAGACCTTGATTTTATAAAACGATACACTCCAAATATTTTTGAAGGTGTAGAAAAGATAAAGAAATTTATTACAGATATCTCCTGTTAATGTTTAAACTCTTTTAGCGATAATTGACTGTTTTCAAATTCACCATAGGTGAAATAAGTAATCCAATCTCCTAAGTTAATGTAGGTTGAATTTTCTTGTAATTGAATATCTAAAGGCAAGTGTCTATGCCCAAACACAAAGTAATCGAAGTGTTGTTGAGTCAGTTTTTTTTGACAGTATAAGACTAACCATTCTTTGTCTTCTCCTAAAAATTTGGCATCCTCATCTCCCGAAATCATTTTGTTTTTAACAGATAAATACTGCCCTAATTTCACACCTAAATCTGGATGTAGCCAGCGAAATAACCATTGAAATAGAGGAAGTGTAAACACTTTTTTCATGCGTTTATAACCTTTGTCTTCAGGACCTAAACCATCTCCATGACCAATTAAGAATTTCTTATTGTTGATCTGAAATTCTTGTGGTGAATGATAAACAGGAATATTGAGTTCTTTTTCGAAATAATCGGTCATCCATAAATCATGATTTCCAACAAAAAAATAAATAGGTATTCCACTATCTTTTATTTCGGCCAACTTTCCCAAAACACGCACAAACCCTTTTGGAACAACGGTCTTGTATTCGAACCAGAAGTCAAATAAATCGCCTAATAAAAAAATAGCTTCTGCATCTTTTTTTACGGTGTTTAACCAGCATAAAAACTTTTTTTCACGCACAAAACTGGCCTCAGAAGTAGGTGCTCCTAAATGCTGATCAGATGCAAAATAAACTTTTTTGTTTGCGGATGTTGAGATGGAAATCATTGGTACAAAGAAACGTTATTATTGCTGATTTTCCAACTCCAATACTTTCAGGATCATTTTATCCTCTTTATGCTGCATTCGGTAAAATCCAACATCACCAAAAATTTCATTTGCAATCGAAGATTTTAAATATTTCTGAATGATTTCTTGTGTTTTAATCGAAGGCTTAAATTCTTTTATTTTCGCATAGAATTCATCAAAAATGAGTGCATCTGTATCAAAATCAGTAATAAAAGTGTCTAAAGTCCATTTTTCAGCAATTTTCTTTCTGTTGCGATCAACATATTCAAAGGCAAAATTCGTAATTGCAATAAAATAGAAGTTGTTCATATAAGAAGTGGTATCGATAGGCACAAAAACATCTGGAATAATACCGCCACCTCCGTAAACAATTTTTCCTTTTGGTGTTGTATAGCGTAAAGAGTCTACCACTGGAATGCTGTCTTTGTTGGAGAGTTCCCCACTTCTTACACGTTGCTGAAAGTCAGAAGCATATGCATTGTCTCCGTTTCTGCTGTAAGGTTTTTGAATAGACCTTCCTGTTGGGGTGTAATACCGCGCAATTGTTAAACGTACAGCAGAACCATCGCCCAAGTCCATTTCTTGTTGCACCAAGCCTTTTCCAAAAGAACGACGCCCTACAATCGTTCCTTTGTCATTGTCTTGCAAAGCGCCTGCTAAGATTTCGGATGCAGAAGCGGAGTTTTCATCCATAAAGACATAAACGCCTCCGTCTTCAAAAATACCGTTTTCGGTTGCAAAAGATTCTGTGATTTCATTTTTATTGTTTTTTGTAAAAACAATGCGTTTTTTATCTTCTAAAAATTCATCAACAATACGATTCGCAATGTCAATAAATCCTCCACCATTGCCCCGCAAATCGAGGATTAAATTGGTCATTCCTTTCGTTTTTAAAGCCTGTAAGGAAGTTCTAAATTCGCGATAGGTATTTCTAGCAAAACGATCGAGTTTCATATAGCCAAGACTGTCGTTGATCATGTAGGCCAAGTCTACACTTTTAATATTTACTTTACCACGCGTAATTGAAACGGTAAATAGACTGTCGGTCGACTTTCTGTATATTTGCAAAGCAACTTTTGTTTCCGGTTTTCCTTTCAAAAATTTTGGGACGCTCCCGCTGCTTATTTCTTTGCCAAACAACGTGTCATTATCAGCCATTAAAATTCGATCTCCTGCTTTGATTCCTGCTTTTATACTGGGGCCTCCTTTAATGGGCTGTATGACTGTAATGGAATCTTTTATCATTCGAAACTGAACGCCAATTCCCACAAAATTACCTTGCATATTCTCTGTAATCGCCTGTAGATTTTCTTTAGGAATATAGACAGAGTGCGGGTCCAATTTATGGAGCATTTGTGCAATTGCACCATCCAAAAGTTTGTCCGTATTTACGGTGTCTACATAGTCTCTTTGTATGTAGTTGAGTAGTTTTTTTATTTTCAATTCATTCTTCGCATTTGAAGAGAAGGATGTAAATCCGCTCGCGTCTCCGTTAAAAAGGGAACCAATTAAGACACCAAAGATTACAGCCAATGAAAAATAGATGGGTAGGTTGTTTTTATTCATAAGGTAAGTGCATCGTAGTTACCCCTGCTTTTTCTAGAAAATCTAAGCCTGCTCGGTCTCTATAGGCATTTGCATATACGACTCTTTTGATTCCTGCTTGGTGAATGAGCTTGCTGCACTGTGTACAAGGTGAAAGTGTAATGTATAAAGTAGCATTTTTTGCAGATTGTGTAGAAGCGGCAACTTTTAAAAGCGCGTTTGCTTCTGCATGCAGCACTTCCCATTTTGTAAGCCCTTCGGCATCTTCACAGCAATTGTCAAAACCAGTAGGTGTTCCGTTAAAACCGTCAGAAATAATCATACGATCTTTCACAATGAGTGCTCCTACTTGTTTGCGCTTGCAATGGGAAAGTTTTCCCCACTCAAAGGCCATTTTTAGATATGCGACATCGTATTTTAATTGCTTTTGTGCTGTCATGACCACGAAAGTAAAAAGATTTGTAGAATAAAGGCGTTAATAAGTTGATAAAATTGGATATAATATGATGGTTTCAAGTTCTTTTTCTCAGAAAAGGTACTTTTACCATTTTACCAATAGATGCGCTCTAACATTATTTGTAATGAAATACCAATAACAATTGAAGAAGCGACTAAAATCCAATCTCTTTTGGAGACTCTTGTAAAAAAATCAAGAAGCGTTCCAAGGACTAAAATCCCAAAAACAATGATAATTTGTGAGACCTCGATGCCTAATGCAAATTCTAAGAGTGGCATTATTTTGTCTTCGCCTTTGCTTACCATCATTTTAAAATAGGTAGAAAAACCCAATCCGTGAATAAGGCCAAAAAAGAGTGCGAATACTAAATTGATGCTCTCTTTCCCAGAGGCTGCTTTTTTTGCTCTAAAAACATTAATACAACCGGTTATTAGAATGGTAACGGGAATTAAAAATTCGATAAGTTTTGTGTTAACAGATATAAACTCAAAGGCAGATAACCCCAATGTGATGGAATGTCCTATTGTAAAAAGAGTGACCAACCAACCCACCTTTCTCAGTTGCTTGAAATTAAAAACAACGGCTAGTACAATTAGAAATAAGATATGGTCGTAGGCAGAAAAATCTAAGACATGGTAAAAGCCCATTTTAAAATAGAGAATAAAAGCATCCATTTTTTAAGAATTGTTTTTTTAGTTGATTATCAAAGATATTAAAAAGATTGGAAGAATGAACTCCCATTTCTGTTTTATGAAAATTGCGCAATGAAATGCAGTATTAAGAAACGGGTAGTTTTAAAAATTTGAAAACCCGTGCTTTAAGTGCATCAAAAAAGGGGCTTAATTTTGAGAAATAGACAAAGCCAATTAAAAAGAGTAGGGCACCAAAAATGGCTTCAGGAGCTGTCAGTTGTCTTTTTATGAAATTGGTCAACCCAAAACCTACAATTCCACCATATAATAGGATGGTGTGCCACAGGTATATAAAGAGTGTTTTTTGCCCTACTGATAAAAATAATTTCCATCTTTTAGAAAACCAATTTTCGAGTTGAATAAAAACAACCGTTACGATGAGCACTTCTCCCAATCGATTGTAGAGCCAAACAGCACCATGTTTATAAGAAATGTATTTCAATCCAAAAGCAATACTAAGTAGGGCAATGCTTAGTGGAATACTCGTGAACTTCTTTTTTAAAGCATGCATCACAACTCCAAATACTCCGCCAAATAGCACAAAGCCTGCCCAAGGAATTAATGGGAAAATGGCATGAGGTCCTTTGAAAATATTTTGAAGGAGTTGCGGACTGTTTGTAGGAAATGAGTCTACTGTCTTTAAGGTATTATAAACCTCAAAACAAAAGATTCCAGCCACTAAGAAGTAAAGGAATAAAGGAATTCTTTTTATGCTTTTATATATTAGGTACAAGCCGATTAAAATTAAAATACTTACCCCAATACATTGCAGAACATGGAATGCATAAATGATGGGAGTATCACTATAAAAAGTACCGGTGAAGTATCGCAGATTAAGTTGTAGCAAATAGCCCCAGAAAATAAGCTCAAAACCCCTAACGATTCCTTTTTTTACTCTTGGGTTTCGCTTTTCTGGATCGTGATTTTGCAGGAGTAAAAACACAAAAACCAGTCCCGTAACAAAAAAGAACAAGGGAGCTGTAAGCCCTTTCATAAAGTACCAATGGTCAAAAAAAAATGAGCCAGAGGTTCCCGTACTTCTTTTTAAAGAAGCTAGTGTATCAAATGCTTCCAAACTAAGCCCTATAAAATGACCTTGCAACATCATTAAAATTGCAAATGCTCGTATGGCGTCTATAAAGTGTAACCTTTTTTTGTTTTTAGATCGCATTAAGGGTGGAGTATTTATCGGATTGGCTTTGCAAATTTAATAAAACTATCTTGGGATGGTAAAGGTTGTGAAACAAAAAACCTCAATCTGTTTACAATCAAATAGTTGAGGTTTTGTTTTGTACTCAAGGCGGGAATCGAACCCGCACTTCCGAAAAAACTGGATTTTGAATCCAGCGCGTCTACCAATTCCGCCACTTGAGCAATTTGAAGTAGGTTGCAAAGCTAACAAATATTTTAATTTTAATCTCTTAAATTTCATCCAAACTCATTAAATAATTTATATTTTTGTGAAACACAACAACAAACCACAACTAAATGTCTTCAAATCAACTTGCCCCAAAACTTTTTGCTTGTTCTCAGAGTACAGAATTGGCCGAAAAAATAGCCAAAGCATACGGTGCCGAACTCGGAAAAGTAACCACAACTCATTTTAGCGATGGCGAATTTCAGCCCGCTTTTGAAGAATCTGTAAGAGGAAGAAGAGTCTTTTTAATAGGCTCTACATTTCCAACTGCCGACAATTTAATGGAAATGCTATTAATGATTGATGCCGCAAAAAGAGCATCTGCAAGACATATTACTGCAGTAATGCCTTATTTTGGATGGGCAAGACAAGACCGAAAAGACAAACCCAGAGTAGCTATTGGCGCAAAGTTAGTGGCCAATCTATTGCAAACCGCTGGAGCAACCCGAATTATGACCATGGATTTACATGCCGATCAAATTCAAGGATTTTTCGAAAAGCCCGTAGATCATTTGTACGCCTCTACCATTTTCATGCCCTACATCAACAGCCTAAAATTAGAAAACCTCACCATTGCATCTCCAGACATGGGCGGTTCTAAAAGAGCCTATGCCTATTCCAAACACTTGCATTCCGATGTAGTGATCTGTTACAAACAACGTAAAAAAGCAAATGTCATTTCTCATATGGAGTTAATTGGTGACGTAAAAGGAAAGAATGTAATCTTAGTAGATGACATGATTGATACTGGAGGAACTTTAGCCCATGCCGCCAATTTAATGAAAGAAAGAGGTGCCCTAAGTGTGCGCGCCATTTGTACACACCCAATCCTTTCTGGAGGCGCTTATGAGAAAATAGAAAACTCAGCATTAACAGAGCTTATTGTCTCCGATACTATTCCTTTAAAGAAAGCTACTTCTAAAATAAAAGTAGTATCTTGCGCCCCATTATTTGCGGATGTTATGCAAAAAGTGCAGAACAATACCTCAATAAGTGGACAATTTTTAATGTAAACAATTAATAAAAAAGTAATGAAATCAATTACAATTAAAGGATCAAAAAGAGAAAGCGTAGGGAAAGTAGCAACAAAGGCTCTACGTAATGCTGGTATGGTTCCTTGCGTTATATACGGAGGAGAAAAGCCAGTGCATTTTTCAGCAGAAGAGAAAGCATTTAAAAAACTGGTATACACTCCAGACGTTTTTACCGCAAGTCTTGATGTTGATGGACAAAAAACAACTGCAATTTTACAGGACATTCAATTTCACCCAGTATCAGACAGAATTTTACACGTAGATTTCTATCAGTTATTTGATGATAAAGAAGTAACCATGAACATTCCAGTAAAATTAACAGGAACTTCTCCAGGAGTATTAAATGGTGGATCTTTACGTTTTACAAATCGTAAATTAAAAGTAAAAGCATTGCCTGCGAATTTACCTGACTTTATTTCTGCAGATATCTCTGAATTAAAAATTGGTAGTAAATTATTGGTAACCTCATTATTTAATGACGAGTACACCTTTATGCACCCAGACAACACCGTAGTTGTTCAGGTGAGAACTTCTCGTAATGCAACAGCAGAAGAAGAAGAAGAAACTACTGAAGAAGCAACAGAAGCTGCTGCACCAGCTGCAGAATAAGCTTTATACAATAGAATTTAAAAAAGCGTTGCGTAAAGTAACGCTTTTTTTATGTTCAAAATTTATATGAGGAAGCTTCACTAGAGATTAATTCGTATTTTTGAAAATGAATTTGAAAAAATTCTTTGCTAAATTATTTCTAGCCAAAGTTGCTTATAAAGAAGAGGTCATGAAAAAATATTTAATTGTTGGGTTGGGAAATGTTGGAGAGACCTACACAAATACACGTCATAATATTGGGTTTAAAATTCTTGATGAAGTTGCTCAAGAACACAAGGCCATCTTTGAGACTCTAAAATTGGGTGATGTAGCAAACTTTCGATGGAAAGGAAGAACCTTTATATTGCTTAAGCCAAGTACCTTTATGAACTTAAGCGGGAAAGCTGTTAAATACTGGCTACAGCAAGAAAACATTGGCCTCGAAAATCTTTTGGTGGTAACCGATGATGTGCACATTGATTTCGGATCCATTCGCGTAAAAGCAAAAGGATCTGCCGGCGGACACAATGGATTGAAAGACATTCAAGAAAAACTAAATACCCAAGAATATGCCCGTTTCCGATTTGGTGTTGGTGGTAATTATAGCAAAGGAAGGCAAGCCGATTTTGTTTTAGGCCAATGGAACAAAGAAGAAACCAGCCTTCTCATTGAACGTTTACCTGTAGCCGCAAAAGTTATCCCTTCTTTTGGAACAGCGGGTTTAAACAACACCATGAACACCTTTAACGGAAAGTAAATGTAGTATGCTTTCGGCGTTTAATTATCGCTCGAAAACCATTCTGCAAAACTCGTATCTGTTTCCTGTAATTTTAAAGAAAAAAGGTTGATGTTCTTTGGCAACCTACTTTTAATTTTGGCAGCAAAATCAATTACCATCATCTCACTTGTTGGCTGATAGTCAACTAAAATGACATGATGGTCTCTGGCTTGAAGTTCTTTTGCCAATTCTATGTGTGGTGTGTTTTGATTAAAAACAGTTGCATGGTCAAAAATGTCAACAATTTCCTCTTTCACAATTTTCTTTAAATCAGAAAAATCAATTACCATTCCATACTTTACATGTGAATTGTCAGTAATTGGAGCTCCAGAAACCGTTACAGACAGTTTATAACTATGTCCGTGTACATTTTTACATTTTCCATCATATCCGTACAAGGCATGCCCTGTTTCAAAATTAAACTGTTTTGTAATTCTTATTGTGTTCATTTACGTCGGTTTCTTTTGTTTTTAACTTTGTTGTAAAAGTACATAATTACGATTCCTACAGCTAAGACTGCAAATAAATAATCTCCCCCCATATCCATATTGTTTTAAAACGATTGTTTTTATTTTTTAAATTTTGCCAAAGCATTTTTGGTAAACATAGACAAGACCAATTGTCCAGAAATAGCGGCTCTTTCTTGCAAGAGTGTTTCCCAATGTGCAGTATCTTTCCAAAGGATTTTTTTCATTTCTATTAAAGCACCTGGATGGTAGCTCGCTAATTTTTCTGACAACAAAGCGACTTCTGTATCCAATTCTGTTACCGATTCAAAAACACCAGCAAATAATCCTTTTTCTTTTGCCCAATAAGCACTTTTCCAAGCAGTAGCATTCAGTGCGAGTTCAGAAAATCCTGACAGTCCCATTTTTCGTTCTACCGCTGGAGCAATCACAAAAGGGCCAATTCCGATAGTCAATTCCGATAATTTTATAGCCGCTTTATCGGTTGCTAAAACATAATCACAAGCAGCAGCCAAACCAACACCACCACCAACGACTTTTCCATGAACACGACCAATAATTAATTTGGTACAGGTTCTCATGGCATTTATAACGTTGGCAAAGCCCGCAAAAAAGCGCGCGCCCTCGTCTAGATTCCGAATTGCAATAAGTTCATCAAAAGAAGCTCCTGCACAAAATGCGCCATTTCCTTCAGATTTTAGAATGATTACGGCAACTGCTTCATTCTTTGAAAGTGCATGCAATTCATTGGTCAATCGTTCCAAGAGTTCACTTGGAAAAGAATTACTTGCAGGATGCCCAAATTCTACCGTCGCAATTTTCTGTACTATATTGGTAGATAAACTGCCGTTTTTGCGCGTTGTGTTCATTTTGCTACTAATTTAAGTCAAAAGTAAGTTTTTATTCATCAAATCTATTTCTTGAAAGAGAGTTTTCTATTTTTTTTGACCAAGCGGTATAAATTTCCTCCTAAAAAGAAGAATTAACGGAAACCCACGTACCACAATCCAACAAGTAAACGCTATCCAAATGGCATGTAATTTATAATCGAAGGCATCAAAAACGAGTAAAACAGGAATAAAAACAACCCCTGTAGAAAGAAGAAGTAAGTTTCTCAGTATTTTCATTTCTCCCATGCCTTTGTACATTCCGTCAAAAATAAAAGTAATCGCACAAAGCGGTTGCATGGCTAAAATGATCCAAAAACTTGCATAAAATTTTTCTAAAACCACGGGGTCTTTTGTGAAAACTGTTCCGATAGATTCATAAAAAAGACCTCCAAAAATGGTCAAACACCCTCCAATTACAAATCCATATTTTGTTAATTTACGACTTAGTTTTAGAAGTGTTTGATAGTCTTTTGCGCCTAATAATTTTCCAGACAAAATATTGCCCGCACTCGAATAGCCATCAATCATAAAGGCTCCTAAAAACCAAATATTCAATCCAATGGTATAGGCAGCAATGTACTCTTTTCCGTAACTTGTTGCATAGGAAGTCCCAAAATACAGGGCAACATTTAAGGCAATGGTTCGAATAAATAAGTTGGAAATCATGCCCAACATGCGTTTGATTTCTTTGTTAAAAGGCAGCTGAACTTTTAATGAAATTGAGGTCTTTTTTATCAATAAGTATACTGCAATACCTGCCATTACAATTTGTGATAGCACACTTGCATAAGCAGCTCCTTCAATACGCATTGGCGCGATAAGCCCTTCAACTCCATAGACAAGTACAATATCTAAAACAACATTTAAAAGTGCACCAGTAATCGCAATCACCATTGGATAATAGGTGTTTTGTAAACCTCTAAAAGTGCCAAAAATAGCAAAAACGAATAATGAAAAAGGAAAGCCAAAAATCCGGATTTTAAAATACGTTACAGCATAGTCTAAGACCAAGCCGGATGCATTGTAAAACTCGAAAATAGTTGTTGCAAAAGGGTAGGAGATTGACAAAACCAACAAACTTCCCAAAAGCACAATAGCCGTTGCTTGGGCAGGCAAATCATTGACTTCCTCTAATTTATGTGCGCCAACATACTGGGAAATAATTGAAGAAATGGCGCTTCGAACCTGTCCAAAAACCCATACTAGCATCGATATAAACGCACCCACAATCCCTACAGCAGCCAAACTCTCTGTAGCATTGCTGTCTATATTTCCAATAATGGCAGTATCTGTAATAGACAGAAGAGGTTCTGCAATTCCTGCAATGAGTGCTGGAATTGCTAATTTGTTAATGTTTTTAAAACGGATCTCTGTTTTCAAATAAAAGAAATTTCAGCAACAAAGGTACACTTCCTCCCAGCTTTAAAAAGCGAATCGTATAAAAATCTGTACCTTTGTAGATATAAAAAACACAAAATCATGAAACATATTTTAGTTCCTGTTGGATCCACAGAAAACGCTTCAAATACCTTGCAATATGCGATTGATTTTGCAGCAAAATTTGCAGCAAAAGTTTTTGTTTTTAGAGCCTATAATTTTCAAACAAAAGCGGGAACGATTATTAATATTGATTCGATTATCGAACGTGAAACAAATTTGTACATGCGTTCTGTTGTAAATTCTGTAAACCGAAAAAATGTTGAAATTAAATTAATTTCGGCTAAGGGAAGTGTTTTAGATACCATAGATTCTATAGATAATGAGCTTGGAATTGATTTGATTATCGTGGGCCCAAAAAGCAATTCGATTAAGGATGAGGTTTTTTTAGGAAGAACTACTGGAAGCATTGTTAAAAGAACAGAAATCCCTGTTCTAATCATTCCAAACGGATATGGTTACCAACCGATAAAATCTATTTTAACCGCTTTTAAATCGGGGGTTATCAATAAAAGAAAGACCTTAAAACCTTTGCAAGCGTTTGCAAGTACTTTTGATGCAGCAGTAAATTTATTGTTGGTGAAGACCCCTAAGCATACCGATGAAGACTTGGTATTAAATGCCGATTTAGAAACACTTAAAACTACTTTAACTGTCACAGAGAGCGCGACAACTTACCAAGGTGTTTTAAGCAATATGAAACTCATGAATCCCGATTTATTATGCGTTTTTAGACGTAAAAGAGGTTTCTTTAAAAAGCTTTGGGAGAAAAATGTAATCTTAAAAGAAGAGTTTTATTGTAATGTTCCTCTATTAATCTTACGAGGGAAGCTTTAGTACTTTAAATTTGGAGGTTCTATAAAAGGAGTTTCTAAGTCATACATTTCTATTAAAAACGACTTTATTTCTTCAATAAACTCGGCTAATTTCGCTTCTGTAATCAAAGCATCTTTTGTTCTTGAGGTAGAGAAATTCGTCGATAAAAACCCATTTTTTAAGTTTTTGAATGAGATAATTCCCGCTTCTAAAGGCTTGTTAAAGGCATAATTTTTGTTTTTTGTATACAAGAAAGCATACAATAAAACCTGAACGGCTTTGTGGTATTTTTCATCTCTAATATTCGAGAAATCGGGTACTTTTAAATTTGTGCTAGACACCATTCCAGACTTGTAATCGATAATTCTGGTTACTCCATTCAGTTCATCAACTCGATCTACCTGTCCATGAATTTTTATTGGAAAATTCAATCCATCAACCAGAATTGTTGCTGCCAAGTTCTCTTCGGTAGCAATTATTTTTAATTGATTGTTTGGGTCCTTTAACAGGGTAAGTTCTTGTTGTAGAAAATTGACAACAAATCGATTGGCAACCTCAAAAATAAGACGATTTTTACCCGTTTTTAAATCGCCACTTTTAAACCCTATTTTAAAATGCTTCTCTACAAGAGGCTTTGCTTTTTTAAGCATTTCTGAAACCGCTTCTGCTTCTAGAAAACGCCCTACAAAAGGGGAGTACAATTCGTCCAAGGTTTCATGAACAACCGTCCCAAGCGTGTTAAAAGCGACAGTTTCCTCGACATCGTCTAATTCTCTAATTTTTAAAATTTTCTGTTTGTAAAATTTAATTGGATTGTACAAATAACTTGTCAACGCCGATGGGGAAATTCCTTTTTGAGCCAACGTCTTTAAGATGTTTATGACCGCCTCATTTTTAGGAATTTCTTTTAAAATTGCTTTTTCTGTAACTACTTTTGGACTAATCATTTTTTGCTGAATGTCATCACGCATCATTTCTAATTGGGTCACAAAACGACTTTTTTCGCCACTTCCAAATACATCGGGTTCTGTATTGTAGAGAATGAAAATATTTTTAGCTCTTTGTAGTAAACGAAAGAAATGATAGGAAAAAATAGCATCTTTTTCTCGGTAAGTTGGCAAGTCAAACTCCACTTTTACATCAAAAGGGATGAAAGATTGTTGCAGACTGTTGGCGGGTAAAATACCCTCATTTACAGAAGTAATGATGACGTTTTCAAAATCTAAAACACGTGTTTCTAACATGCCCATTAATTGCAATCCTTTTAAGGGTTCTCCTTGAAAAGACAGGCTCTCAAACCCAATTAATTGCTTAAAAAACAAGTGCAATGTTTTTAAATTTTGAAAATAATGATAGTCATTATGCAAATTTTGAAGCTGCATGAAAATCGTATGAAAACGGAATAAAAATTCTTTTTCTAATGGGTTCGTATCCTCTTTTAATAGGTTAATTAATTCTAGGATGCGTGAAATGAAATCTGCAATTGTTGAAAATGGATTAAAAATAGCAGCAACCGTTTTTTGTGTAGTTATCTCGAGCTTTTTTAGGAATGTGTTTAGGTCGGCTAGGTCAATAAAAGTGTTGTTTTCTTTCGCAATTGCGGTTGCTATTTCATCCGCGATCGAAAGACTGTCTTTTTGAAGTAATTTGTAAATCGCGGGTTCCTTTATAAAACGAATGACATCTTTGTAATAGAAGCAATTTTCTACTTTTTTCTGAAGTTTTTCTTGCGATAAAAATAATTGAAACACACTGTACATTAAAGCAGTAGAAGGGATGTCTTTTAAAGGATATCCCATGGTGATGTTTATGGCGTCTACATTTTTTGGCAAAGAATTTAATGTAATTGGCAGCAATGTTTCATCTGACAAAACCATGGCAGTATTTTGCAATTTCGGTAGTTTTGATAAAATTTCTCCGGCGTATTTTATTTGAGAAATGTTTTTTGAAAGTCCAATGACTTCAATGTTTTTTTTGTCAAAAAAAGCAGTTCCAATGGTATTTAAATCGTTTTTTTCATAATGTTTCCAGGTGTTTTTGTATTTTCTTATAAACTGACCTGCTTGTTGTTTTTTGTCTAAAAAAGCCGCGTCAATGTCCCAATAAATTGTTGTATTCTGCGCTGCCAGCATTTTTTGAAACAAGACTTCTTCTGCATTGTTTAAAGCGTTGAAACCAATAAAAAAGAATTTTTTATGTTGATTCTTTTGGAGATATGCATCCATTTTTAGGGTTGCCTCTCTATAAATTAACCCTTGGTAGCCAATGTTTTTCTCTTTTAAAAAAGTGTAGAGTTTTGGATAAAATTCACCCAATTTTTCCACAAAAGAAAAATGATCTTTTACCATTTCTGTTTCTTTAAAAGTACCCTCTACAGACCACTTTTTTAAACGTTCAATATCTCTTAAGTACACAAATATTTCTTTTGCATTGACTAAATGCTGATCGATTTCATTGAAATCTTGCAGTACAGTAAACGCCCATGATGAAAACTTGTCAAATGAATCTGGGTTTTTTTCAACACTTTTATAAATGGTATAAAAATGGAACAATAGGGCTACGCTATCGACTTTCGAAATTTCTGACACTTCTTCTATAAAGCTTCCAATATTTTGGATTTCAGGAAGAAAACCTGCCCTAATTTTATCTTTCAATGTTTGTTTCACAAAAACACCCGCCCTTTGAGAAGGCAATACAAAAACCACATTTTCAAAGGATTTTGTAGTTTTTAAAATAGTATCTATTGTTTCAGAAATAAAAGAATGCATTCATATCAATTTGAAAAACAATGTACAATATTTATCTTATTTTTGAAGGAACTAAACTTTATTTTATCCATTAAAAAATGACGTCCGAATTAAAAGTAGCTATTATTCAATCTGATTTAGTGTGGGAAAACCCAACGGAAAATCGCGCACAATTTGAACGTAAAATAGCGACAATTCCAGTAGACATTGCACTTATTGTTTTGCCAGAAATGTTTACCACTGGCTTTACCTTGAATGCCTCAAAAGTAGCCGAAAAAATGGACGGCACCTCTGTTGTTTGGATGCAAGAAATGGCGGCAAATAAGAAGGCTGCTATTGTGGGTAGTTTGGTGATTTCTGATCGGAATCAATTTTACAATCGATTGCTTTTTGTACACCCTACTGGAAAAATTGAATTCTATGATAAACGGCATTCATTTACTTTAGTAAAAGAACATGAAGTGTACTCGGCAGGGACCAATAAGTTAATTGTAACTTATAAAGGATGGAGAATTTGTCCGCTCATTTGTTATGATTTGCGTTTTCCTGTTTGGTCACGAAATACCGAACAGTATGACCTTTTGTTGTATGTGGCCAATTGGCCGACTCCAAGAATTCAAGCATGGAATGCGTTGTTAAAAGCCAGAGCTATTGAAAATATGACCTATACAATAGGTGTTAATCGGGTTGGAGAAGATGCTAATGGGCATCAATACGCAGGGAAATCTGCGGCTTACGATTGTCTTGGAAATTGTTTAACAAACTTTGAAAATAATAAGAACCAAGTTGCCATACTAACGGTCTCTAAACCTCACCAAGACACTACCAGACTAAAGCTGCCTTTTTTAAAGGATCAAGATATTTTTGAAATTACTAAATAAAAAAAATCTCCTTGTAATTTTACAAGGAGATTTGGTATTCTTTAGATTGGATTCAACCATTTGAATTGAAACTTTGTTTTTGGAATTATAATACGTTCTGTAATTCGATACATTCTGTCTGGAAGTTTCAATAAATAATCTCTTGCTTTTTCTGCTTCTGCAGTTAAGCCTGTAATTTTTTCAATTTCCCAAGCAGCGTTTAGTTTCCTTAAAATATCAATATAATCGAAACCGGTATATACGCCTGCTCTTTGAGCAACAGTAGAGAAATCAGTAAACAGAGTTCCTTTTTGGCAAAATGATTCTCTTAAATGCAGCGCGGGCATCACAATTTTGTGCTTCATCATGTGTTGAAAGGCCAACATCATTTCACTGGGGTCAATGGCAAAAATTTGTCTTACAAATTCTGTATATGCAACGTGGTGACGCATTTCGTCTCCTGCAATAATCTTAGACATTTTAGCCAAGGCTTTATGTCCTTTTTTACGAGCAATTTTTGCGACGTTGTTGTGTGAAATATAGGTTGCCAATTCTTGAAAACTGGTATATACAAAGTTCTTATAAGGATCGGATGCCGTTCCAATATCAAAACCGTCAGAAATTAAATGTTGGGTCGTAATTTCTACTTCACGCATATTTACTCTTCCAGACAAGTACAAGTATTTGTTTAAAGTATCTCCGTGTCTGTTTTCTTCTGCAGTCCAGGAACGAATCCATTTTGCCCAACCGTTATCGGGTTGTTGCGAAATACCGTCGATGTCTAATAGCCAAGACTCATAAGTAGGGAGTGCTTCTTCGGTAATAGTATCACCTACTAGAACCACCCAAAAATCATCACTTAAATCTTTAGACAATTCTTGAATTTCTTTTATTTCATCAATAAAAGTATCCTTTTGTGAGTTGGGTAAAAAATCGGTGGGTTGCCAAATCTTTTCTGCTGGAATTAAAAATTTATCGACGAAGGTGTCGATGTTTTTTTCCAGGGTCTTCATTACTTCTTTTCGAATGTTTTGTAGAGACATACTTATTTTATATGAGATGTAATTATTGTTTCAACTTTTGTCATTAATTCTTCAAACGGTAAAGAAGCTATTGCTATAGGTTCATGCGTTTTTATGCTAATTGGACTTCCAAGACCAAGAGGAAATTTTCCGTATTTATAAACTTTCCAAGAATTATTAATTGTTATTGGAACAATGTACGCATCTTTATTGTACTTCGCGATCATTTTAATTCCATTTGTAGCAAATTTCTTAGGTTTTCCTGTTGTACTTCGTGTTCCTTCGGGAAAAATTACTGCAGACCATTTGTTGGAGTTGATTCTTTTTGAAAAACTAGCCAATGCCGACAAAGCTTGCCTAGGGTCTTTTCGGTCAATTAAAGCGGCACCTCCGTGTTTTAGATTGTAGGAGATACTGGGAATTCCTTTTCCCAATTCTATTTTGGCAACAAACTTAGGAGAATGTTTTCTTAAGTATAAGATTAATGGGGGAATGTCATACAAACTTTGATGATTGGCCACAAAAATATAGTTCTTTTCTTTTGAAAGCTTGTGTTTGTTTTCAAAGCGAACGGGAACACACAATATGAGTAATGATTTTACTAAAAACCAATTCAGCGTGTCTACGATTACTTTATGGGCATTGATGCCAAAAATATTGAAGCTCAACCACTGCAGTGGGTGGAAGATAACCAATAGCAGAAAGAAAACCACTAAGAATACCGGTGATAAAAGGTAGCTTATAAATTTCATCGTTTAGATCCAGTTACTCCAAGGAATTCTGGAAAGAATGATCAATAGTGCCAAACCATAGAAGATCGCAAAGGTCTTAAATCGTGCAGTATCTGTTGTTTTCTTTTTGTGTTTAGACCAGCCTATTGTAATCAGTACAATGGCAATAATCATCATGCTTGGGTGTTCTACTGCCAATAATCGGGTAGTTTTATCTCCCATAACAGCACTAGGATCTGTTTTAAGCGCTTTGTACCATGGAGACATAAAATACCAAGCCAAGCCAATTAACAATTGGATGTGCGAAACGATCAAGGTAAATAGCCCGATTCTAAGATCTTTGTCTTTAAATTCTTTTTTTTGTGTGAACCCAATAATGGCATTCACCACAGCAAAAGCTAAAAAAGCTAAAACCAAATAGGCCCAATAAGAATGGATGTCTTTCATAATGTAATTCGTCGTTTTATTAAGGTGGTAAAGTTAACTATTTATTATATAAAAAAACCACCTCATAGGAGGTGGTTTTAAAAACAGTAAAAATTAGATGTTACTATTGTAAAATATATGCTGATCCAGACTTGATAACTGCCATTGTCCATACACCTGCAGCTCCAT
This sequence comes from uncultured Polaribacter sp., assembly GCA_943787375.1. Taxonomy (GTDB): domain Bacteria; phylum Bacteroidota; class Bacteroidia; order Flavobacteriales; family Flavobacteriaceae; genus Polaribacter. The sequence continues at coordinate 140,234 of CALSME010000002.1, read as the reverse complement.
TATAAATGTTATAAGAAACCAAGTATTTTTGACCTTCTGCATCACTAGGGAAGTTGTTTAACAAGATCGTGTTGATTTTTGCCAAACGCGCTTCAACAGACTCTTCGTCTTTTCCAGCTCTTACATCAAAGTTTCCGTAATTCCCATTACCAACAAATTCATAATCAGCAGCAGTTAATGTGTACTTAATGGTGTTGTCTGGAACCCAGTTCATACCATCATGTCCAAATTTAATGGTTTCATTTACAACATTGTTGTAAACAGACCAAGCTGCTCCATCATAGATAAAGTTAGCAATATAGCTTAACACAGATCCACTCACATATAATTTATACATGATTGGCTCAATATCTCCAGCCATTTTTCCAGAAAATCTAAATTTTTCAAGTAAAAATACTGGTATTTTAGTCAAAGCTTCGTCTTCATTAGAGAAGTTCGAGTATCCTTCGCCCATTGTTTCATACTCATCTGCTGTGAAACCAGTAGCCATTTGCCATTCTCCATTTACAAATAAGAAACCATTGTTTAAGGTAGATACACTTCCTGAATAGTACTTATAGGTTAATGAAACCAACAATCTGTTTGCTGGTGCAGTGTACTTTGTGTTTAAGAAGTCAATAATGTGAGAATCACGACTAAAGTTTCCATAAGTATGTCCACCATCTGCATAGTCTTGAGAAGTTACTGTATATACATCTAAACTTCTTTCGTCATATGCTGGTTGGTATAACTTAAAAGTTACTTCAGCTAATGATTCTTTACCCCATGCTGGAAATTTGTCAGATAAAAACTCAGGAAGCATTTCTTTAGCGTCGTCAGTAGAGCTAAAGTTACCGTAGTTTAAACCTAAATCATCATAGTCTCCGTCAGTTAAAGTAAATTTTGCTTCACCAGAAATAATAGTTTCTTGAGCATCTACTTCTTTATAAATGTCTTCCATAGGGTTACAAGATGTAAGCACCAAAGAAAGGATTGCGAATGAATAAAATATTTTTTTCATGATTGTTATTTTTTAAAATTTAATTTTTGCACTTAAACTGAATGTTCTACCGAAACCAAAAAATACTAATGGATCTGAAGCGTCAATAGCATCTGCGATATATTCTGTATCCAATAAGTTGTTTACACGAGCAGTAAGTGTCGTGTCAAATGTTCCAAAGTTAAAACTGTGACGTAAACTTGCATCTACAGTACCGTAACTTGGTACTTTATAAGAATCGGTTGGTGTTTCTGTTGCGTTTGCATAGTTTAAAACATCGATACGAGCATATAAGTTTGCAAAGTAGTTGTAATCTACCGTAATACTTGTTCTGTCCCAGAATTTGTATAACATCCCTAATGCAGCAGTTGTTTGTGCTGCGTTAGAAACTTTCAATCCTTTAATAGGTAAAGAAAGAGTTGTTACTTCTTCTTGGTTTTCATTGAATACAGGTACATCTTCTAAGTTGTTGTCCCATTTCCAGTCTCCTAAAGATACCATCCCTGAAAAGTTAAGGTTGTTAGAAGGCTTGTAGGTGAAATCAAACTCAACTCCTTGGTGTAAAGCGTTTACGCCTAAAAGGTTTGCGGTATAGTCTTCAGCACCAGGCTCAGTAGCTCTTACGCTTCTTGTAAAAGTTCTGTCATTCCACTGTGTTCTGTATACGTTTACATTGGCTGCAAATTTTTCAGCTCTAACACCATACCCTAATTCTAAACTGAATACTTTTTCGTTTTCAGCATCTCTGTTGATTTTCGTGTTGTTGTATCCGTTAAAAACAGCATTGAATGCAGCTGGTCTTTCGAAATAACCAATGTTTGCAAAAACATTTTGAACATCGTCTAAACGGTAGTTTGCACCTCCTTTAATACTATATCCATCCAATTTGATTTTCTCAGAAGTTGCTAAATCTTTTCCAGCTTCTGTGCTTAAGTCATATAAAAAGTATTCAATTCTTTGGTAAGAAGTTTTTTGAAGAGATGAAGATACAAATGCATCAAAGTTTTCTGTTCCATATTCTAATTGACCAAAGAAACCTAACCAACCAACTTCACCGTCGTTGTTGTAGCCCATTTTGTCACCAACTACTAAAGCTGCATTTGGATTGTTCACATTCTCGTTGTCAAAGTAATAATCACCTCCTAATAAGTCTGTTACTTCTCTAAAGTGCTTTCCTGTGTATGTTCTTACGTCCAATCCACCGATAAAAGTAAGTTCATCCGTTAAGTCTGTTTTGAAGGTAGATAATAACCCGTACCATTCGTGGTCATTTCTAGAGGCTCTTAAGATTGCTTCAGAACCTAAAGCTCCGTTTGCTCTGTTGATTTCAACAATGTTGTCTAAATCTACAGGTTGGTCTGCACCACCAAGTCTAACACCAAATAAATCTCTGTTAGTTCCAGCAGTTCCACCACCACCACCACTACCGTAAGATACGTATGCAGCAGTAGATAAAGAAGTGTTATCATTAATGGTCCAATAGTGGTTTAATGACGTTTGAGATTTGTGGTAAAAGTTATCTTCAATATGTGTTACTTGACCATCTTTATAACCCCAATCTGGATTAAATTGATTCCCAGCTTCTGCATTTCTATAGGTAGAAACGGTACTCATGTTTTGTCTTTGTCCGTGTCTTTGTGGCGCTCCAAAACTTGTAAAAGAAATCTTGTGATTTTCATTGATTTCTTTAGAGAAGTTAACAAAGTAGTTAGATCCTTCAAATTGTGTTCCTTCAATATAACCTTCACCAGATATTTTAGCAAAAGATACAGTAGCAGCCAATCCATTTTCCATTAATCCAGTAGATAATGTAAAGCCGTATTTTTGGTATCCATTGTTACCTGTTGAAGCAACAACGTTTCCACCTTTATTTACGTCAGAAGTTTTTGATAAGATATTAATCGTACCTCCAATAGAAGGAACCGCTACTTTCGCAGCACCTAAACCTCTCTGAACTTGCATTGCAGATGTTACATCCGACAATCCAGCCCAGTTAGACCAGTATACTCTACCATTTTCCATATCATTTACGGGAACACCGTTAATCATTACGGCTACGTTTTCAGAATTGAATCCACGTAAGTTAATTCTACCATCTCCAAAACCACCACCAGATTTTGTAGCATACACTCCAGGTGTAGACTTTAAAACCTCTGGAAATTCCTGAGTTCCTAATTTTCTTTCAATATCAGCTGCTTTAATTGTAGAAACCGCTACTGGGGTTTTTCTATCAATTGCAAATGATGTAGATGTGATGATAATTTCATCTAATGTACTTCCTCCTTCTTCTAATTGGATAGCACCCAAATTAGATTTTGTTGAAGAAAAAGAAATTTCAACGGTCTTGTATCCAATAAAAGAAACAACCAATACCCCTGAATTAGAGGTGGTGTTTAACGAGAATTTTCCGTCAAAATCTGTTTCCGTTCCATTCATGGTTCCTTTTTCAAGAACACTTGCTCCAGGCAATGATTGATTGCTTTCGTCTACAACCGTTCCTGAAATTTTAGTTTGTCCTAATACAGTAGTTGATACTAACATCAATGCTACAAATAATAAGTTTTTAAAATTTTTCATTAATAAATTTTATGGGGTTAAATTATTCTGCAAAATTCCAAATTTTGAAGAGTTACAATGTTAACTTAATGTTAAGGTTTAACAAAACTTTAAGAAGATTAAATGTAAATATAATTCAATATATTATCTGTAAATCAATCTACTAAGTATTAACAGGGTTATTAACAAAACGTTCGCACTTGTAAAACGCAGATATAACTTGTTAAAACCTTTAACAAAAACACGTACTAGGTACATTTCCACTTTTTCGGCATTAATTTTTCTTTCAGGGAAACCTTAAGTATTTGAGTTATTAACTTTTTTACACTACTTGTTGCGTTTAAAATAGTCTATTACTTAATTTCCTTTTTTCCAACTGCTGCTATAACGAATTCAGAAAAGGCACTTCTTTACTTTTTTGAAGACTAAAAGCGAAGCATAAAAAAACCACCTCATTGAGGTGGTTTTATAAAAGTATAAAGATTTTTTTAGAAGCTGTATTTCACAGAAGCATTCCAAGTTCTTCCCCAACCAAACATTCCTCGGTTAGATTTGTTAATCCCTTTCCAGTTTTCTGAAGCGATTGTAGATGCCTCATCATTGTCTCTAAGGTCCGTCAAGTACACCTCATAGAACAAGTTGTTTACATTCAATCTGAAATCTAAATTCTTGTCTTTGTTTTCTCCAATAAAAAGACGGTAAGAAATCCCTAAATCTGCAATGTCATAAGTAGGCAATTCTAAGTTATTTTTTACTGCTCCTACGTTTGCGTATAGACCATCATACAATCTCCAGTCAAAATCCATAGATAAGTTGTCTGTAATTGCATAGTCTAAACCAAATCCTAAAGTGAATTGAGCTGCATCTCCAACTTTACCACCATCTACATCATTGTTTGATTCAGATAAAACTACTTGATCCTCATCGACTACTCTTCGAACAGTACTTCCAACATATTCCCAATCTCCAATAGAAGTAAATCCTTTAAAGGTTAGTTTGTCATTTAGCATCTTTGTTCTAAAGTCAATCTCGATTCCTTGGTGCAATTGCTCCGCACCAAAGTTCAACGTATTTTCAACAACTCCGTCTACAACTCTTGAAGAACTTACCACTCTGTTTTTCCAAGAGGTTCTGTATAAATTTACATTTGCACTAAAGTTGTTTTTAGCATAAGAGTATCCTAATTCCAATCCTAAAATATCTTCATTTTGAGTGAAAGGACTTACTCTGTTATCATAGGTATTAAAGATGGCATCGTGAAATGGTTGACGTGAATAAACACCTGCATTCGCATACACTTTATTACTTTCATCTACAATAATACTACCTCCAGCTTTCACGTTATAACCAACATTACTTACTTTTTCGGAATCTTGAGAATTTGCATCGTAATCATATCTATCAAATCTTTGGTGATTTTGCTGAGACAATGAACCTTGTACGAATGCTGATAGTTTATCAGTAGCATATTCTAGTTGCGTAAACATTCCAGCATAAGAAATTCTTTCACTACTGTCATAATCAATTCTTTCGTTTTCGTTTGCAGAATTAAAGAAGGTTGCCCAAGGGTTTGCGCTAAATGCAGTATTTGCGGTTACAGAAACTACATCTCCAACTCGATTGTGCGTTGCATCTTTTAATCTTCTGTCCTCTGTCCAAGAAGACAATCCGTGTAAATCTTTTACTTGTCTAAAGTGAGTTCCGTAGTAGGTTCTTAAATCGGCTCCAACGTTCCAAACTAAATTGTCATTCAGTTGCTTTTCAAAGTTAGAAACCATTCCATACCAGCTATGGTTGTTCATAGAAGATCTTGTAATGTAGGCTCCGTTTCCGAAGTTTCCGTCAACAGCAGACGCATTGTTTGCGTAAATTGCATCATAATCTACATACCCAGTATTTGTTCTTTCTCTGTTTCCTCTGTTTCCAGTTCCACCTCCACGTCCCCATGAAGCATAAAGTACTGTAGAAAGGTTCGAATCATCGCTAATCGCATAATCCCAGTTAATATTCATTACGGGTTTGTGATAGAAATTTCTTCGTTCTGTTTTGTATTCACCTTGGTAAGTACCCCAGTTGTTGTTGTATCTTCTACCGTATTCTAGGTAAGAAGAAATACTTTTAGAATAGTTTTGGTCGTGCCATTGTGGCGCTCCAGTAATTAAGAAGTTAAAGTTGTGTTTTTCATTTGGGTTGTATCCAAAAGACACAAAGTACGTTTGTCCTTGTCCTTTGTTTCCTTCGTTGTATCCATCACCTTGCCAGTGAGAAAACATTACAGAGGTTGCAAAACCACTTTCATTCTGACCTGTGTTGTAAAACATAGTAGATTTAAAGTAGGCATCATTTGCCAAAGCTGTAGAAAAGTAACCTCCTGGTTTTTTATCTGTTGTTTTTGTTACAAAGTTGGTGGTACCTCCAACTGAAGAAATGGCCAATTTAGATGCTCCTAAACCTCTCTGAATTTGAACTGCACTTGCAATGTCGCTAATTCCAGACCAGTTAGACCAGTACATTTTGCCATCTTCCATTCCATTAATGGGTTGTCCGTTTAATAGGTAAGAAGTGTTTGTTTGATCGAATCCTCTTACAGAAATACGAGTATCACCGAAACCACCACCTTGTCCTGCAACATATACAGAAGGCGTATTTACCAATGTCATGGTAACATCTTGTGTTCCAATTTTTCTTTGAATTTCGGCAGCTTTAATTGTTGAAACCGCTACGGGTGTTTTTCTACCCCCTGCTAAATCAATAACTCCTTTACCAATAATAACTACTTCACCTAATGCATCTGCGTCTTCAACTAATTGAACAGCACCAACGTTGGCTTTTGCAGCAGAAAAAGAAATCTCCATCGATTTGTAACCGATATAAGAAATTACTAAAACACCTGAATTCGATTGTGCGTTCAATGTAAATTGGCCATCAAAATCAGATTCTGTTCCGTTGGTTGTCCCTTTTTCAAGAACACTAGATCCAGGAAGGGGTTGGTTATTTTCATCGACCACCGTTCCAGTAACCTTGGTTTGCCCCATGACAGTGGCTGCCATAAAGAATAAAGCTACAAATAATAAGTTTTTAATTATTTTCATTATATATAAAGTTTAGTTTGTTCAAATATAGAAAAAAAACTGCAAATGTTAATTTTATGATTTATTTAGCAGTTTTTTTGCCAATTCCTTCCCAAGTTCTACGCCAAATTGATCGTAGCTGTAGATGTTCCAAAGAATTCCTTGTATAAAAATTTTGTGTTCGTACATGGCAATGAGTTTCCCTAAAGATTTTGGCGTTTTTAAAGTTACCCTATAAAGATTTGCTTCTGCTTAAATACTACGTGTAAATTTGAGAAAAAAACCACCTTAAAAAGGTGGTTTTTAGAATTTAGAAAGTTGTTTCTTTAGAAACTATATTTTACAGAAGCATTCCAAGTTCTTCCAAAACCGAAAAACACTTTATTTCCGGTACTAATACCTTTATAGGTTTTTTCACCAGGTCTTACAGCGTAATTTGTAGCAGATTCAGCTATATATTTTTTATCGAATACGTTATTTAGGTTTATTCTTAATTTCAAAGAATTTTTTCGATCTTTATTTAAGAGCCATCTATATGAAACACCCAAGTCAGATACTGAATACCCTGGAAGTTTAATTGCGGGGTTCAGGCTTGTCGCATCACTACCATCTAGATCATCACCGATTACTAAAGCGGAGTACAGCCTAGTGTTATATCTTAGATTATAATCAATTTTAAAGCTGTTAAATGGTTTTAATTCAATTCCAATTCTACTAATAGATTGAGGAGAATTACCAACCTTTACATTATTTACATCTAAATCTACTATGCCAATTTGGTTTTGATTTTCATCGAAAGCATTTCCTGTAATTTTTCCTTTATATGTCCAATTACCATAGGAAAAAGTTCCTAAAAAACGAATTTTATCACTTGCATCAAATGTAAATTCAAATTCAGAGCCAAAATGGATTTGTTTAATCCCATTTAATTGTGCATTCCCTTCATCTCCTGCACTATTTTGATATCCAATTCTTACAAAACGATCTCGCCATTCTGTTCGATATAAATTTACATTCGCTTTAAATTTTTCTATTTGAAAGCCATAACCTAATTCAAGACCGATTATTTTTTCGTTTTTTGTATCAAGATTAATATCATTTTTATAATTCAAAAATACTGCATCAAAGAAAGGTTGTTTAGAATAGTAGCCAGCATTCGCAAAAATATTTTGTTCGTCATTAATATTCCAATTTAATCCCCCCTTTATATTTCCTCCCATAATATTTTGCCAATCGGTTTCTTGTAATGGGTCAGAGTTTAGGTAATTAAAATAGTCTATCCTTTTGAACCCTTGTTGCGAAAGTCCTCCTTGGATAAATCCAGAAATATTATCATTTTTATATTCTAATTGAGTAAAAGCTCCAAACCAACGTACTTTCCCATCATTGTGATAATCAATTTTTTCTTCCTCATTTGTGCTTTTAAAAACGTTTATTAAATCACTTAAATCAGATCCATAAGTTGCTGTTAACTGGTTGGAAGGATTATTAATATTGTCACTATCGATGTAACCGTTTGCGCCTAAAAGATCATCTATTCTTCGGTAGTGAATTCCTGTATAAGATCGGAGATCAATCCCAAAATCTAAGGTTAAATTTTGATTTAATTCTAAACTATAATTAGATAATAACCCAAACCAATTGTGAGAGTTAATAGAAGCTCTTCTAGTTAATCCGTTATCTTTGGCGTCATTTATTCCGCCATCATTTGGTCTGGTATATTGATTTCCATCTGAAAATGTAACTGTCTCTCCTTGATTGTATTTTACAATATCATCCCACATTACTAGACCATTAACAGGATTTCTATAGATGGAACTTGAGGCAAACTTATATCCCGGCAATCTTCCTATATCTCCAGTTCCACCTCCACGCCCAAAAGAAATATAAGCGGACGTTGATAATGATGAGGTTTCGTTAATGTCCCAATTCCAGTTTACAGAAGTGATTGGCTTATGATAAAAATTTCGTCTCCAGTTATATTCCTTCCCGTTTAAGTATCCATGATTGTAGTTGTATTTCTCTCCATATTGTAAATAATTACCCAAAGTAGCCATATTGTAAAAACTGGTCGTTCTTTGATTATGTGCTTGTGGAGCTCCAGTCAACATAAATTGAAGGTCATGATTTTCATTGAACTCCTATCCTAATCCAATAAAGTAATTATATCCTTCAAATTCGGTACCTGTTACATATCCACCCCCTGTAGTTCTACTTAATAAGAATGAAGCAGCAAAACCGTTTTCTTTTTTACCTGTTGAATAAGAAGCTACTGTTTTTAGAAAGCCGTCATTTCCAATAGAAGAAATAAAGGATCCACCTTCTTGCTTATCTGTAGTTTTGGTTAGAATATTTATTGTACCACCAACTGATGAAATTGCAAGCTTAGAAGAACCTAAACCTCTTTGTACTTGAATTGCAGTTGTTACATCTGACAAACCAGCCCAATTAGACCAGTAAACACGACTGTTTTCCATATCATTTACAGGAACACCATTAATCAATACAGCAATGTTTTCTTGAGAGAAACCTCTAATTTCAATGCGAGCATCTCCAAAACCTCCTCCTGATTTAGTCGCATAAACGGATGGTGTATTATTTAGAATTTCTGGAAACTCTTGAGAACCTAATTTATCTTCTATTTCTGCAGCTTTAATCGTTGAAACTGCTACAGGTGTTTCTCTATTTTTTGCAACATCTACAATACCTTTTATGATTATTTCATCCAACGCATTTGTATCATCAAATAGCTGGACCAAACCTATGTCTGTTTTAGATGGCGAAAAAGAAACTTCCATCGATTTGTACCCGATGTAAGAAATTACTAAAATTCCTGAATTTGATTGAGCGTTCAATATAAATTTTCCGTCAAAATCTGTTTCGGTTCCGTTAGTTGTCCCTTTTTCGAGAATACTTGTCCCGGGTAGGGGTTGGTTGTTTTCGTCTACAATTGTTCCTGAAACTTTAGTTTGTCCAATGATCATTGCAGTTGCAAAAAACATTACGAGAAACAATACATTTTTTAAATTTTTCATTGCTAAATTTTAGAGGTTAAGTGATTTTCAAATCCACCAACTATTGGAAGACGACATCTCAAACTTAATGTTAGTTGAACAAGAAATTAAGACACTTAAAAGTATATAAAATTCAGCTTTTAGATAAAACGATGATTACAAAATGTTAACAATTTTATTAACATAGGTTGTTTTTGTAAAAAAGAACCTCTTACAATTTATTTAGCAGTTTTTTTGCCAATTCCTTCCCAAGTTCAACGCCAAATTGATCGTAGCTGTAGATGTTCCAAAGAATTCCTTGTACAAAAATTTTGTGTTCGTACATGGCAATGAGTTTCCCCAAAGATTTTGGCGTTAACTTATCAAACAAAATACGGGTGCTTGGATTGTTTCCTTCAAAAACTTTGAAAGGGAGTAGGGTTGCTATTTGATCTTGATCTCCAGAAAACTTTAATTCTAAATGGACTTCTTCTTTTGTTTTCCCAAAAGCCAACGCCTCCATTTGTGCATTGTAGTTGGCCATTAATTTCTGATGATGATCCGAAAGCCCATACAACGATTCTTTATACCCAATAAAATCACACGGAATTAACTTGGTTCCTTGGTGAACCAACTGCATAAATGCATGCTGCATATTGGTTCCAGTACTTCCCCAAACAACGGTGCCTGTTTGGTAGTTGACGCGATCTCCATTTCGATCGACGCTCTTTCCATTACTTTCCATAATGGCTTGTTGTAAATAGGCAGATAATTTTGTTAAATATTGTGTGTATGGTAAAATGGCTTCGGTTTCTGCTTTGTGAAAATTATTGTACCAAATACTAATTAAGGCTAAGATTACGGGGATGTTTTTATCAAACTCTTCATTCTTAAAATGAAGGTCCATTTCTTCGGCACCGTTTAAAAGCGCTTTAAAGTTCGAGAAACCGACAGATAAACTAATGGATATTCCCACAGCTGACCATAGAGAAAAACGACCTCCAACCCAATTCCACATTGGGAAAATATTGGCTTTATCGATCCCGAAATCTTCCACAGATTTTAAGTTTGTAGACACGGCAACAAAATGTTTTGCGACATCAAAAATAGTTGCAGGGCATTTTTTTTGCGACAAAAACCAATCTTTAATTGTATTGGCATTTGTAATTGTTTCTTGTGTTGTAAAGGTTTTAGAAACAATGACAAACAAGGTGGTTTCTGGGTCTAGGTGTTTGATGATTTCAGAAACATGATCCCCATCAATATTTGATACAAAATGGGTATTCAAATGATTTTTGTAGAACTTTAATGATTCGACAACCATGTCTGGTCCAAGATCAGAACCTCCAATACCAATGTTTACAATATCTGTGATTGCTTTGCCTGTAAATCCTTTCCATTTTCCAGAAATCACTTTATTACTAAAACTTTTAATTTTTCGCAAAGCAGTTTGAATCTGAGGTTTTATGTTTTTGTCATTTACAAACACAGGCTCATCGGAAGTGCTTCTTAGTGCGGTGTGCAAAACTTCTCTGCCTTCTGTTGCATTGATAACTGCACCAGTATATTGTTTTTCAATTGCGTCTTTTAAATCTACTTCATTTGCCAAAGCAACTAAAAGAGCTAAGGTTTTTTTGGTGATTCTATTCTTTGAAAAATCGACAAGAACATCTTCATTTTGGATAGAGAACTCCGCTTGCCTATTTTTATCTAGGTGAAGTTCTTTAAGAGTTGTTTTTTCAATTTCATTAAAGTGATCTGATAAGTCTTTCCAAGCCTTTGTAGTGGTTGGGTTAATGTTTTTTAAAGCCATATTTATTTTTTAATTTTCAGCAATTATCTCTGCTGATTCACTTTTTGTTTCAGTGATTTCTATATTGTCTAATCTTGTTTTAGGTGTTTTAATAAACGCCAAGTATTTTGTTTTAATGCTTTCTTTTAGAGGCTTTGCAGCAGGGAGTTTTTGTTTGAAAGGATCTACTTGTCTGCCGTTTTTCCAAAAACGATAACACACATGTCTGCCCTCTGTACTTCCTGTTCTTCCTACCCATCCAATAATGTCTCCTTGTTTTACGAATTGTCCTTTTTTTACATTTCGTCTTCTCATATGAAGGTATTGGGTTTCGTAGGTGTTATTATGTCTAATTTTTACATACTTCCCATTCCCACCTTTTTGGGTAGACTCAGTAACGGTTCCACTAGCAGTTGCCATAATGGGCGTTCCTTCTCTTGCTGCAAAATCGGTTCCTTTGTGGGGCTTTACACGATAGCCATAGTGTCTAATTCTTCTTTTCAGATTATAAGGAGAAGAGATTCTGGAGCCAAATTTTATGGGTGATTTTAAAAACTGACGCCTCAATATTTTACCTTCATCGTCATAATAGTCTACCAGTCCTTTTGTGCTATCGGCTAAAAAGCGAAAAGCGTAAAAATTCCTGTTTTTATGTTTAAAAACGGCGGATTTAACATTTCCGAAACCTGCAAATACGGTATCATTGATGTATTTCTCTTCATAAACGAGTTTGAACTCATCTCCCTTTTGGAGTTTATAAAAATCCAATGTCCAGGCATAAATGTCATCTGCAATTGTATTTGTCAATCCCGGATTTACATGAAGGCTGTCCATAGTCACAGACAAACTTGAAAATATTTTTCCACCAATTTCTTTTTCTACAATTTTAATCGGTTTTTTATAGCGATGCGCCGTAACTGTGGAGTCTGTAAATGCTACAATTGTTGCATTGATTTTGTCATGGTTGTAAATAAAAACCTGTGCTTTTTCTGTAGAATCTTTGTGTGCTAAGATTGTATATGGTTTTCCTGCACGCACCCTTCTTACATCGAAAGTTTCTTTTATAGTACGTGCAATTTTATTGATTGTAGGGTACATCACATGATGTCTGTCTAGGATGATTCCAAAGCTTTCACCACTTTTTATCGTATCTTTTATCACCTTATAATCATTCAATACATATCCGTATTCTTTAATGATTACGGGAGGCACTATCATTTTTTTAACGGATTTTTCTTCTTTTGTAGTACACGAAAGTATCAAAGAAAAAAGAAAGATAAGGCTAAATAGTTTTTTCAAGAAACGAATTTTAAAGGTCATATTTCAATTGACACCAAAAGTACAAATAAAATGCAGTAATTTTTTAATGAATTTCACGAAGTTAAGTGAACGGTTTCGTAGCGATTTAGAGAAAGAATTTAATTAAAAACTTTTTCAAATGAATTCGCCAAACCTTTATAAGCCTCTAAGTCGGCTCTTAATGAACCCACGGATAGGTTGGCCTTCATTTTAATTGGAATTTTGTTTTTATCTGCAGTAATCCAAATCGTAACACTTTCTTGCGCTTTAAATATTCTACCAGCCTGAACCAAAGGTCTAAATTTTAAAGTTTTTACCTTTCCGACTTTTGTTTTTAGAGTTTCTTTTCCTAAAAAACGAAGTTTAAACGGATAGATTTGTGAGTCTAAAAACATGTCAATACTAATTTCCTCTCCTTTTTTTAAGGTATCAACGTTCTGATTTCTTAAATAATAAAAAGAAGAGAGCATGTCTTGCACTTCTGAAAATGTAATCGACGTATCTTTTTTCTTGATAAAATCTTGAACGAGGGCTTTTTTTGTTTTGTAATTAAACGTGGTGTTTCTGTTTTTTTTGTAGCCACCTTCGTCTATTTTTCGTTTGAAAAAGTAGGGTTTTATAATTTCTTTATCAAAGTAACTTTCATAGGTGTCATCTACTTTAAAGAACCACTTAATCATTCCAGAAGTCCAGCCAGTTCCAGTTGCATGCAAAACTTTTTTACCATTAAGTTCCTTTTCCTCTAGTTTTAAAACTGCAGTTCCGGCACGCATCCAGCCGCTATAGCTCATTTTATAACGAAGCCATTCTCCGTTTTTAAAGACCGTGTTTTTTTCTGGACTAATTTCTTGACTAAAAGTCGCAAGGGTTAAAAAAAACAGTGCAAATAAGAGGGTTCTTTTTTTCATGGATTTCAAACATATAAAAAAGGATTGACAAATCATGTTACAAAAATTATAAAAGTAATTTTTAATGAACTTATTGTGAATCAGTTCCCCAATTTTTCAACTCTTCCTCAGACCATAGATACGGATAAAAAATTCTACGTTGGAATTTTGGATGTAAGTATTTCCGCCAACTACTCCCTCCAGTTGCTTCTAAATCTTTGTCTTTCCCACCGAGATATTTGCCTGCGGCATTGTAGTGTGCTAGCACCCACTTTACGTTTACGGTATGATCGTAATGACGCATTGCTTGAATTAATTCTTCGTTTTGTTGAACTTCTTTTGGAAGTTGTTTGAATTTTTTAGATAAATTAATTTCGTTATAATCTTCCATAAAATCAATAAAGTCTCCCAAATACTTTTTGTCAAATAAATTGATTAGGGTTGATTTTTTTCCTGTTTTATGATTTATACCTGCAGCTTGCCAATATAAATGGTCATAGGCATTTTTAAAGGAGGAATTTCGGTCTATTGTATCTCGATATCGCACATCGATTAAATGAATTAACTCTGTAGAAGCAAATTCAATTTTTCGATATTGTGCAGATTGAAAACCACTTGCTGGTGTTAATGTATTCCTGAACTTTAAATATTGTGCTTGCTCCATTCCATCTGCCATAACGGTAAAAGAACTGCTTAGCATGTCAAAATACCGACTTATTCTGTTGAGATGCATTGCAAATTTTTCTGCGGAAACTTCGGTCTTTTTTGCAACTTGATCAATTTCCCATAAAACCATTTTAAACAATAACTCATTGACTTGATGATACATAATAAATACCATTTCATCGGGTTGATTTGTTCTTGGAGTTTGCAAGCCCAACAATGCGTCTGTCTGGATATAATCCCAATAAGTGATTGGAGTACTCCACAACAAACCCTCTAACATGGCGTCTAACGGAACCCCAAGTTTGTCATATTTTTCCTCGATGGCCTTTAATATTTCATCTTTACTCATTTTTCTTTTTTTTAGTTAAAATTTCATTTATGCACTTACTTGTTTGAAAGTGAATTTATGAGAAAGGTGATTTAATGTTTAGATGCTTCATTCGTATTCTTTTAAAATCCCATAAACAACTAGTTGTTTATGGGATTGTGTTTTTTACAATGTGCCTCTTTTTGCTTGTTCTCTTTCAATCGATTCAAAAAGGGCTTTAAAATTTCCTGCACCAAAACCTCTGGCGCCCATTCTTTGAATGACTTCGAAAAACAAGGTTGGCCTGTCTTCAATTGGTTTTGTGAAAATTTGTAATAAATACCCCTCTTCATCGGCATCAATCATAATGCCTAACCCTTTTAATTTTTCGATATCCTCTCTTAATTCATGACTAAATTCTTCCAATCTTCCAGGAACAGATCGATAGTATTCTTCGGGAGGTGTTGATAAAAATTCTACACCATTTGCTTTTAATTGACTTACTGTTTTTATGATGTCATCGGTTGCAACGGCAATATGTTGCACACCCGCTCCTTCATAAAAATCTAAATATTCTTCAATTTGAGAGCGTTTTGCTGCTTTCGCGGGTTCGTTAATAGGAAATTTAATTCGCCCATTTCCATTCGACATTACCTTACTCATTAAGGCTGAATATTCTGTGTGAATTTGCTTGTCATCAAAGGATAAGAAATTCTCAAATCCCATTACATCTTCATACCATTTTACCCATATATCCATTTGGTTCCACCCCACATTTCCCACCATGTGGTCAATGTATTTTAAACCTGCTGCTGGCGGATTGTAGGCGGATTCCCATTTTTGAAAACCTGGCAAAAATACGCCCTTGTAATTTTTACGTTCTACAAAGAGATGAACGGTTTCCCCATAGGTGTAGATCCCTGCTCTTACAACCGCTCCATGTTCATCGGATTCTACGGTTGGTTCCATGTAGGATTTTGCACCCCTAGATGTGGTTTCTTCATAGGCTTTTCTGGCATCTTCTACCCAAAGTGCAATCACTTTCACCCCGTCTCCATGTTTTACAATGTGATCGTTAATGGGTGATTTGCTATTTAATGGCGTTGTCAATACCAGTTTTATTTTATCTTGCGTCAACACGTAGCTCACAGCATTTTTAGATCCTGTTTCTAATCCACGATACGCATAGGATTGAAAACCAAATGCAGTTTTGTAAAAATGTGCTGCTTGTTTTGCATTTCCTACGTAAAACTCTACATAATCGGTTCCTAATAAAGGAAGAAAATCTTGTGCGCCCGCAAATATTTTTTCTAATCCGTAGTTGACTGATTTTATTTCTTTTGTACTCATCTTTATTTTATATTTGTTTAGAAAGTATAGAGAAGAGTGAAAAAATGGATTGGACTTTATTTTGAAAAACCATTGTCATTTTTTTAAACGCTTTTATTCCTTCTTCAACTTGTATTTATATTTTTTTACTCCAGCCAAGACTTATAGTAGTCTTCATCGGCAATTTTCATCGCTTCTTCAGTTACTTGTAGGGGTTTAAATGTGTCTACCATTACCGCCAATTCTTCTGTTTTTGTATGTCCAATACTACGCTCAGTTGCTCCCGGGTGGGGGCCGTGAGGAATTCCAGCGGGATGCAAAGAAATATGTCCTTGATCGACATCGTTTCTGCTCATAAAATCGCCATCTACATAATACAATACTTCGTCAGAATCGATGTTGCTATGATTGTAAGGTGCAGGAATTGAGTCTGGGTGGTAATCGTACATGCGGGGTACAAAACTACAAATGACAAAGGCATTGGTTTCAAAGGTTTGATGTACCGGAGGTGGTTGATGAATTCGTCCTGTAATGGGTTCGAAATCGTGAATCGAAAAGGCATACGGAAAATTATAGCCATCATAGCCAATCACATCAAAAGGATGAGAGGCATAAGTCATTTCTATAATTTCTCCTTGTTTTTTTACTTTAATGAGGAAGTCTCCCAATTCATCATAGGTTTCCAATTCATGCGGTCTTCTGATGTCTCGTTCACAAAAAGGAGCGTGTTCTAATAATTGACCAAACCAATTTCGGTATCTTTTTGGCGTGTAAACTGGCGAGTAGGATTCCACAATAAAAAGACGATTGTTTTCATCGTCAAAATCTAACTTGTAAATAATTCCTCGTGGAATGACTAAATAGTCACCGTATTTAAAATCGATATTTCCAAGATGTGTTCTTAATTTTCCAGTTCCTTTGTGAATGAAGATGACTTCATCTGCATCGGTGTTTTTGTAAAAATAATCTGTGGTCGCTTTTTTGGGCGCAGACAAAATGATGTTACAGTCTGTGTTTGTTAAAACAATTTTTCTACTTTCTAAATAATCGTTTTCTGGAGCTACTTGAAAACCTCTAAAACGATAGGATTGAATATTGTTTGCTTTCGCTATTTTTGGTTTCACAGAATATTGTTTTCCAATTTTCTTAACCATTGTAGGTCTATGCTCGTGATAACTGTTGGTAGACATACCGTCAAACCCAATCGTACCAAAGAGTTGTTCGTAATATAACCTTCCGTCTTTTTTGCGAAACTGGGTGTGTCTTTTGGATGGAATTTTTCCTAATTTATGATAAAATGGCATGATTTAATGTAATAATGAATTAATAAATACAATGCACCAATTTTAATCTTGAATTGATACATTTTGCATTGATCTATTTATAATACATTATATCCTCATTCAGGATTGCGCTTTATCAAGTACTTTAAAAAAGTTAATAAATCTGGAAACATAGGAACGTTTTAAGAGTGTTCTCTACAAATATACAGAAAACTATTTTAGTTGTTTCTAGCTTTCGGGAGCCAATACAACTTCCAAGCCATCCATTGTGGGAGTTATCTGAATTTGACATCCCAATCGACTATTGTCTTTTACGTGAAAGGCTTCTGCCAACATCATGTCTTCGTCAATACTCATTTCTGGTAATTGATGATTGGAGTTCACGTAACACTGACAGGAGGCACACATGGCCATTCCGCCACAAATTCCAATAGTTCCTTCTTCTGCCAACTCATAAGAGCGAACTACTTCCATTAAATTCATTGCCATATCTGTAGGGGCTTGAATCTCGTGAAGTATTCCTTCTCTGTCTGTTATTTTTAATGTAATGTCTGGATTCATTATTCAATTTTCTTTACGACTGCCTTAGGTGCTTCTTTTCTGGTTCCGTCAAAACCATCTACGCCTCCAACAGTGGTATATTTCATCACGTATTTTTTATTTGGAAAAATACGTTTATAGGCACTTTGACACATTAAGGTCGCTTCATGAAAACCACATAAAATTAATTTTAGTTTTCCAGGATAGGTGTTTACATCTCCAATAGCATAGATTCCAGGAATATTCGTTTGGTAGTCCAATGCATTGTTTACTTTAATGGCATTCTTCTCTATTTCTAATCCCCAATTTGCAATCGGACCTAACTTTGGTGATAATCCAAAAAGCGGAATAAAATGATCGGTTTCAAGGATAAATTCTTCGCCACCATTTTGCACAATAGCAACACCTTCTACTTTATTGGTTCCAACGATTCCTTTTACTTCTGCTGGGGTAATCATCGTAATTTTACCTGCATCTTTTAATTCTTGTACTTTGTCAACAGAATCCAATGCGCCTCTAAATTCATTTCGTCGATGAATTAAAGTGACTGAAGCTGCTACGTCTGTTAGAAAAATAGCCCAGTCTAGTGCGGAGTCTCCACCGCCAGAAATCACTACTTTTTTATTGCTATAAAACTCGGGATCCCGAATGATGTATTCGACCCCTTTGTCTTCAAAATCGCTAATGTTATCAATCGGTGGTTTTCTAGGTTCAAAAGAACCGAGTCCGCCAGCAATTGCTACAATTTTTGCGTGGTGTTTTGTCCCTTTGTTAGTGGTAACAATAAAAGTTTCGTCTTCTTGTTTTTCTATGGTTTCTGCTCTTTCTCCTAAAGTAAATCCAGGTTCAAATTGTTTAATTTGTTCCATTAACTTATCGGTTAAATCGCCCGCTAAAATCTCTGGATATGCAGGAATGTCATAAATAGGTTTCTTTGGATAAATCTCGGAACATTGACCACCCGATTGTGGGAGTGCATCAATTAAATGACATCGAAGTTTTAATAAACCTGCCTCAAAAACGGTAAATAATCCTGTTGGCCCTGCGCCAATAATTAAAATATCTGTGGTAATCATTCTTACTTAAATCTGTTGTAAAAACAAACGGCTGTTTGTTATTCTATATTAATTACTTCCATAATATGTGGAGCATATTTTCTAATAGTTGCTTCAACGCCATTTTTTAATGTCATTTGGTTTACAGAACACCCCGTACATGCACCTTGTAGCTGTACTTTAACAACAGTATCTTCAATCGATAAAAGTGCGATGTTTCCACCATCACTCATTAAGAATGGGCGAATTTCTTCTAAGGCTTTTTCTACGTTTTGTAATGTTTCTTGTGCATCCATATTCCTTATTTTTTTACAGAACTACACCCGCTCATTGTTGTAATTCTTACAACTTCTGTTGGAGGTAAATTTGCATTTCTTTTTAATAGTTCTGAAACCATTTTTTTAGTGATTTCTGAAAAGGATTTTTCTAAAACAGTCCCATTTTGCAAGGCCACCGGATGTCCTACATCACCTGATTCACGAATACTTTGTACTAATGGAATTTCACCTAAAAACTCAGTTTTAATGTCTTCGGCTAAGTTTTTTGCTCCATCTTGCCCAAAGATATAGTATTTGTTTTCTGGTAATTCTTTGGGTGTAAAATACGCCATATTTTCGATAATCCCCAGAACAGGTACCTTAATGCTTTCTTGCTGAAACATGGCAACTCCTTTCTTTGCATCTGCTAAGGCAATGTTTTGGGGTGTACTCACAATTACTGCACCACTAATTGGCAATGCTTGTACGATGGATAAATGAACATCTCCGGTTCCTGGAGGTAGATCAATTAATAAGAAGTCCAATTCACCCCAGTCTGCATCAAAGATTAATTGATTTAATGCTTTAGAAGCCATGGGTCCACGCCAAATAACGGCTTGATTTGGATCTGTAAAAAAGCCAAGGGATAATAGTTTGACTCCGTAATTTTCTACAGGTTTCATTTTCGAACGCCCGTCTACATTTACAGATAATGGTTTTGCTTTCTCAACATCAAACATAATGTGTTGTGACGGGCCATAAATATCGGCATCTAAAACACCAACATTAAAGCCCATTTTGGATAAAGTGATTGCTGTGTTTGCTGTGATGGTAGATTTACCAACACCACCTTTTCCAGATGCGATCGCAATAATATTCTTAATGTTCGGAATTTCTTTTCCTCGAATTAAATTTGGGTTTTCTTTAGCAGCTGGCTTTACAACCTGTACGTTTACTTTGACAACAATAGCCGGATCAACACTTGTTTTGATGGCTTTTGAAATTTCCGTTTCAATTTTTTTCTTTGCTTGTAAAGTAGGGTTACTGATGGTTACGTCTACTTCAACTTCGTTGTCAAAAGTGACAACATTGGTTACATTGTTGTTTTCAATTAAGCTTTTTCCTTCTCCAGGAGCCGTAATTGTTTCTAATGCTTTGTATATGTCTTGTTTTTTAAAACTCATTTTTTCTAATAATAGATCGAGCGCAGTCGAGCCCTGTTTTTTAATGCTATAATAATCGCTCGACTGTGCTCAAGTTGGTAGTATAACTTTAATTAAGATTAAATCTTGATTGCAAAGATACGGCTTACTGTTTAGATAAGAAAGGGTATGGATTGTGATTATTTATTGGTTAATTCTTAAAAAGTAATGAAAATCTGTTTTAGAGATCTTTATTCTCAGAGGCGAATGCATCCTTTGGGTTCCAAAAGATGTCTTCTAGGTTTTGAATTTGATTTTCAATCACAACAATTCCTTCACTTTCCAATAATTGTTGCATGAGATTTGTACCATTAAAATGGTGTTTTCCGGTAAGTAATCCTTTTCGATTTACAACTCTGTGAGCGGGAACCTCTTCTTTTTGGTTGTGAGAATTATTCATTGCCCAACCTACCATTCTGGCGGAACGCGCTGCGCCTAAATAGGTAGCAATGGCGCCATAACTGGTTACGCGACCAAATGGAATTAGGCGGGCTACAGCATATACTTTTTCAAAGAAGTTGTCTGATTCTTTCACTGTGTGAAGATAGGGAAAAAAGTTGACCACATAGGAACATAGAGCGCATATCGAAATTGCTTTGATAGGTTTTCTTGAGGTGAATTCGTGGTTGAAAAGAATTAATACTTTAATCGAAATTGAATATAAGTGATGGGTTTTCCGACTTCTAGATATTGGTTTTCGTAAAAAGTTTGCGTTTCTGTTACTTCTTTTGGCGATCCTTCATTTTTATACACATTGTGATTTGCGTTTAAAATCTCATGCCCTTCACCATGCAATAAACCGAGTGTGTAACCGTGCATGAATTCGCTGTCGGTTTTTAAGTTCATAATGCCTTTTTCACTTAAAATATAATGATATTTTTTTAGGAAGGACGCATTTGTCATTCTATGTTTTGTGCGTTTGTATTTTATTTGTGGATCTGGGAATGTAATCCAAATTTCGGCCACTTCATTTTCTGCAAAAATAAAATCAACCAATTCAATTTGAGTTCTGATAAAAGCAACGTTTTGTATGTCTTCTTCGATGGCTGTTTTTGCTCCTCGCCAAAAACGCGCCCCTTTAATATCAATGCCAATGAAGTTTTTATTTGGGTTTTTACGTGCTAAGGCAATTGTATATTCGCCTTTACCACAGCCCAACTCTAAAACTATCGGATTTTCGTTTTTAAAAAAAGAATGCCATTTGCCTTTTAAAGAGAAGTTATTGATAACTTCTTCTCTTGTTGGCTGAATGACATTTTCGAACGTTTCGTTTTCGTTAAAACGTTTTAATTTGTTTTTGCTTCCCAAAGAATGTAGTATTAAGCGCGATCTTCTGTTCCTTCTCTCTTAAATTTGTAAGATTCTTTCATCCAGTAACGTAAAAGAAATAAAAAGACAATCAAAAAAAGCCAATTAAAACCATTCGAAATCCACCATCCAAACTCTCTTAATGCCAAATCGGAACGAATTTCATTAAAAGGAGTAAATAAATACTCGGTAAATAAAGTGCCAATCCACTTAAAAATATTGCTTGCTATCATAACTTATTTATCTTTACGCTGCAAAAATAACAAAAGAAATAATGTTAACCAATTTTTTCGGCAAATCAAAACCAATCAATTTTATAGTTTTATTACTCGTATTCTTTTGTGCCTTTTTTTTAAATAGTTTTCATTCGTTTTCAACCAGTGAAATGAAGCCGTTTTTCATGGTTGAAAAAACAGTATTTTTTCTTGTTTTGACCTTTTTGATTTTCGGTGTGAACTTTATTATTTCTAAGAATAAATTAACCCTAGACAATTCGTACGCTCTTTTATTTTACCTTTTAGTAATTTCTTTTTTTAGTACGTATTTGTATGATTATCAGGTTTTTTTCGAGTACTTCTTACATCTCTTTTTTTTAAGAAAAGTGTATAGTTTACAAACATTAAAAGAGGTGTTTAAAAAGCTATTTGACGCTGGTTTTTGGTTGGGTGTAATGTGTCTTATGAATCCGTTTTTAATTGTATTTTCACTGCTTCTTTTCACGGCATTAATCGTCTTTAAAAGGGTTCGATTTCAAACCTTACTGATTCCTGTAATTGGTTTTCTGATCCCCATTTTTCTGTTTTTCACTTACAGTTTCTGGGTCGGTGAGCTGTCTCTTTTTACAGATAAATTCATCTTCTACACTACCTATGATTTTAGTAGATATCAGGAAGCTAGTTTTTTAGCTCCGTTAGGTGTGCTTTCCTTCTTTTTGTTATTTGCTATTTTTATGAAAACAGGAAGTGCATTTTCTGTTAATAATCGCTTTAGGAAAAGCTGGATTTTACTTTTAAGTCATTTGTTCATAAGCATTTCATATCTCTTTATCACGTTTGATCGAGATGGTTCTGAATTGTTAATCGCCGCTTTTCCTGTTGCAGTAATTCTTGCCAATGGTTTTGAATCGATACAGCAAAAATTTTTAAAAGAAATAGGACTTATTCTTTTTGTGCTGATTGCTCTTTTGGGGCCTTTATTTTTATAGTTTAGTTCCAAAAGCCAAGTCTCCAGCATCTCCAAGACCTGGTATAATATACCCTTTTTCATTCAATTTCGGATCAATTGCAGCGATCCATAAATGGGTGTTTTTAGGAAAATGATTTTCAATAAAATCGATTCCTTCTTGAGACGCAATTATTGCAACAATATGAATTTCTTTGGGAACCCCTTGTCTTTTAATTGCTTCATGGACTGCAATTAAAGATTGGCCCGTTGCCAACATTGGGTCTGCCAACAAAAGTATTTTATTTTCAATTGCAGGTGCGGCAAAATATTCTACGACAATTTCAAATGCTGCCTCTTTATTTGGATGGTGGCGGTATGCGGAAATGAACGCATTTTCAGCAGCATCAAAATAGTTTAATAACCCTCGATGAAGCGGAAGTCCTGCTCTTAATATTGAACAGAGAACAATCTCTTTTTTAGGAAGGTCTATCTGTTTTTTTCCTAAGGGAGTGGTAACTTCTAAGGTTTCATACGCGAGTTCTTTGCTCAATTCATACCCTAATATTTCTCCAATTCTTTCAATATTTCTACGAAATCGTAAAGCATCTTTTTGAATTTTTTGATCTCTAATTTCTGAGATGAATTTATTTAAAATAGAGGGTTTTGTAGAGAGGTGGTGTATGTTCATTGTTGTAGCTTATTTTACAAATATAATCGGAATAGTTTTAAATGTGTATATTGTTGCCTCTTAATCATCAATTGGGAAAGCTTACAAATAACCAAAAATCAACAAACCTAAAACAAAGAGTTTCATGAATTTGAAACTCTTTTTTTGTGGATTTGGTTAATATTATCCTCAACTTTGCGACTTCATTTTACAATTCATTTTCATGAACCAAAGAAGTATTGCACTCATTTTAGTCTCTATTGCAACCTTAATTTACGGCGTTACATTTACCATTGCAAAAGATGTGATGCCGCTTTATGTAAAGCCTTATGCCTTTATTTTATTAAGAGTTTCTGGAGCAACTGCTGTTTTTTGGATTGCTGGGTTGTTTGTGAATTCACAAAAAATAGCGAAAGAAGATTATAAGAAAATAATTTTGGCCTCGTTTTTTGGAATCGCATTGAACATGTTGTGTTTTTTTAAAGGCCTCAGCCTTACAACACCAATAAGTGCTTCGGTGATGATGGTAACTTCACCAATTATGGTTTTAATTTTTTCAAGTATTTTATTGAAAGAGAAAATTATTAAAAGAAAAATCATTGGTGTTTTTGTTGGTTTGATTGGAACGATCCTCTTAATTGTTTATGGAAACAACTCAGAAGACAACACTACAAACAGTACTCTGGGGAACTTTCTGGTTTTTGTAAATGCGGCGTCTTATGGATTGTATTTGGTTTTGGTGAAAAAGCTAATTTCAAAATACAACCCGATTACTTTTATAAAATGGTTCTATTTATTTGGACTTATTCTTGTTATTCCATTCTCATTTAGTGAATTCATTGAAATTTCATGGACGACTATGCCAACGGATATTTATTTAAAAGTAGGTTTTGTCATTCTATTTACAACCTGTATTACCTATCTTTTTAATATTTATGGTTTGTCTAAATTGAAACCAACAACGGTAGGTGTTTTTATTTATTTACAACCTGTAATTGCTACTATTTTCGCATTATCTATGGGAAGCGATTCTCTAAATTTGGTAAAAATGGGGGCATCAGTGATCATCTTTTCGGGAGTGTATTTAGTTTCAAAACAACCTAAAAATACTACGAAATAAACTATATTTGCAACTCATTTAAAATGACTATTTTATGATTCAATCGATGACAGGTTATGGTAAATCTGTACTCCAATTGCCTACCAAAAAAGTAACCATAGAAATTAAATCCTTAAACAGTAAAAATCTTGATTTAAACGTTCGAATTCCTTCTTATTACAAAGAAAAAGAATTGTCTGTACGTAAGAAATTAGCGAGCGCTTTGGTGCGTGGAAAAGTAGATTTCTCCATCTTTGTTGAAATGACGGGGAATGAAACTTCAGCAAAGATCAATCAAAGTCTTGTAAAGGAATACATGGAACAACTAAGAACTGTTGTTGAAATGGGTAGCGCAACGGATGTAGAATTGTTGAAAATGGCCATTAGAATGCCAGATGCATTAAAAGCAGAGCGTGAAGAGTTTGATGAAAATGAATGGAATACAATCAGTCAAAATATAGACATTGCCATTCAGGAAATTATACAATACAGAGTAGATGAAGCGGCATCATTAGAAATAGATTTTAAAGAAAGAATTACAAATATTAGGACCTATTTAGAGGAAGTAAAGGCATTGGATGGCGATCGTGTAGAAAATGTGAAGACGCGTTTAAAGAAGGCAATCGATGATTTGAAAGTAGATATCGACGAAAATCGTTTTGAGCAGGAGTTGATTTATTATCTTGAAAAATTAGATATTAATGAAGAGAAAGTACGTTTAGCAAATCACCTAGATTACTTTTTGCTCACTTTATCATCGGAAGCATCGAATGGTAAAAAATTAGGATTTATCGTCCAAGAAATGGGAAGAGAAATTAATACCACAGGTTCTAAAGCTAATTTTGCACCGATGCAAAAAGCGGTAATTCAAATGAAAAATGAATTAGAGCAGATTAAAGAGCAAATTTTAAACGTTTTATAAACGGAAATAATTTCGATGATATTCGGAATTTCATAATTTATACAATATGAAAGATTTTAAAGGGAAATTATTTGTGTTTTCTGCACCTTCTGGGTCTGGGAAAACAACCATTGTTCGTCATTTGTTAAAACAGGAACGATTTAATTTAGCATTTTCTATTTCTGCAACATCACGCGAACCAAGAGGATTTGAAAAAGACGGAGAAGATTATTATTTTATCTCTTTAAGAGACTTTAAAGATAAAATAAAAGAGGATGCCTTTTTGGAATGGGAAGAAGTATATCGTGATAACTTCTATGGGACACTGAAAACAGAAGTAGAACGCATCTGGGCACAAAAAAAGCATGTAATTTTTGACATAGATGTTGTTGGAGGATTGCGGATAAAAAAGAAATTTCCAGAAAATACTTTGTCTGTTTTTGTAAAGCCACCTAGTGTAGATGAGCTAAAAATTCGCTTAAAGAAAAGAAGCACAGAGAGTGAGGATAAAATAAATATGCGGATTGCAAAAGCCTCTGTAGAATTGGCAACAGCTCCTCAGTTTGATAAGATTATTAAAAATTATGATTTAGACGTTGCTTTAAAAGAAGCAGAAGCACTAATGAGTGACTATTTAGAATTAAATAAATAAGGAAAGTCGAACAGCGAAACGGATTAAAATGAAAATTGGATTATACTTTGGCACCTTCAATCCCATACATGTTGGGCATTTAATCATTGCCAATCATTTAATAGAGCATTCAAACTTAGATGAGGTTTGGATGGTAGTTACCCCTCACAATCCATTTAAAAAGAAAAGTTCTTTGCTTGACAATCATCACCGTTTTGAAATGGTGTACAAAGCGACAGAAAACTATCCAAAAATAAAACCGTCAGACATTGAGTTTAAATTGCCGCAACCCAATTACACCATACACACTTTAGCACATATATCAGAAGTATACCCAAACAAAGAGTTTTGCTTGATTATGGGAGAAGACAATTTAAAAAACTTTCATAAATGGAAGAATTTTGAAACCATTTTAGAACATCATCAAATCTATGTATACCCAAGAATTTCAACAGGAAGTAAGGAGCCACAATTTGGCAACCATCCAAAAATTCATAGAATAGCAGCCCCTGTGGTAGAAATTTCATCAACAATGATTCGAAACGGAATAAAAACAGCCAAAAATATACAACCGCTTCTCTCTAAAGAAGTTTGGGAATACATTGATGAAATGAATTTTTACAGAAAATAATTTCACTATTTATTCGTTGTATATTTGAAGAACCAAAATATAATTGTGTGGCAAAAAACAAGAAACAAAAAGGCAAGTTTAAACAGAAATTAACGGACAAGTATAGTTTGGTTGTTTTAAATGAAGATACTTTTGAAGAGCGTTTTTCATTAAAACTATCGCGATTAAATGTCTTTGTATTGGGAGGTTTTTTTTCAATTTTATTAATGGTATTGACCATTGTGCTTATTGCTTTTACACCAATTAAAGAATACATCCCTGGCTACTCTTCTACATTATTAAAAACGAATGCATTAAACGCTACATTAAAAGCGGATTCTTTGAAAATACAATTGTCAATTCTAGAGAATTATACAAAAGCATTGAGGCCTGTATTGACGGGAGAATTAAAAACAGAAACAATAGATTCTTTATTGTTAGAACAAGAAAGAAGTATTATCAATGAAAACGAATTAGATGCCACCAAAGCAGATTCTTTATTCAGAGAAAGTGTCGATCGGAGAGACCGTTTTCCGCTCATCAACAACATTCAATCCAATGTAGATTTGGTTTTTTTTGCTCCTTTAAACGGTCAAATTTCTCAAACGTTCGATCCCACTACCAAACATTTTGCAGTAGATATTCTAGCAAATACGGGAGCACCCGTAAAAGCAATTGCAGATGGTACGGTTATCTTTTCTGGATGGACTACAGAAACAGGGTATGTGCTTATTTTAAAACACAGTAATAATTATATTTCTGTATACAAACACAACGGGAACTTATTGAAAGAACAATCCGATTTTGTACAATCTGGCGAAGCCATTGCAAGTGTTGGCTCTACAGGAGAATTAACAACAGGGCCTCACCTACATTTTGAGCTTTGGAGTGACGGATATGCAGTAGACCCAATTAAATACATAGACTTTAAATAATGAGTATTAAATCTTTTTTCGCAATCCCTTTTGCTAAAATTGCCACAAAAAAAGTGAATAAGTGGGCAAGTAATCCACATAAAACACAAGAAAAAGTTTTCAAAAATTTAGTTTCTAAAGCAAGTAAAACAGCTTTCGGAAAAGACCACGATTTTGTGAATATTCATAATTATTCGGATTTTAAAAAGCGTGTTAAAGTAGAAGATTATGAAGGTTTAAGAAAGTATATAGATAGAATGGTAGCTGGTGATTCTGACGTGCTTTGGCCCGGAAAACCTTTATATTATGCCAAAACCTCAGGAACTACCTCGGGAGCAAAATACATTCCAATTACCAAAGACTCAATGCCAACGCATATAAAGGCGGCAAAAAACGCTTTACTAGCTTATATTGTCGCTAAAAACGATGCCAGCTTTGTTAATGGGAAAATGATCTTCCTACAAGGAAGCCCTGTTTTAGAAGATAAAAATGGGGTTAAACTAGGACGTTTAAGTGGTATTGTAGCACACTATATTCCTCAATATTTATTAAAAAATAGACTACCAAGTTGGGAAACCAACTGTATAGATGATTGGGATACCAAAGTAAATGCTATTGTTAAAGAAACCGTTAATGAAGACATGTCTGTCATTAGTGGAATTCCGTCTTGGGTACAAATGTATTTTGAAAAATTGATAGAAAAAACAGGAAAACCAATTTCAGAATTATTTCCAAATTTTAATTTCTTTATCTATGGAGGCGTCAATTTTGAGCCCTATAAAAATAAGTTCGAAAGTTTAATAGGGAAGAAAATAGATTATATTGAATTGTATCCAGCATCTGAAGGATTTATTGCCTATCAAGATTCGCAAACCGAAGAGGGAATGTTATTACAATTGGATTCGGGGATTTTTTATGAATTCATTCCTGCTTGTGAGTTTTATGACGAAAACCCAACAAGAATTTCGCTAAAAGAGGTCAAAATAGGGGTTAATTATGTCATCATTTTAAATACAACCGCAGGTTTGTGGGGATATAATATTGGAGATACGGTTGAATTTACAAATACTAAACCTTACAGAATAAAAGTGACTGGACGTATCAAACACTTTATTTCTGCCTTTGGAGAACACGTTATTGGGAAAGAAGTTGAGAAGGCATTGAAGGATGCAATTCTAGATACCGATATTAATATTAGTGAATTTACAGTGGCACCACAAGTGAATCCAGAAAGTGGTTTGCCCTATCATGAATGGTTTTTAGAATTTGAAAATGAGCCTGATAACATGTCAGATTTTGCTCGTAAAATAGATGCTTCTATGCAAGCACAAAATAGCTATTATTTCGATTTGATTTCGGGTAAAATTTTACGTTCGTTGGTCATTCGAAAAGTTAAAAAAGGTGGATTTCACGAATACATGAAATCGATTGGGAAATTTGGAGGTCAAAATAAGATTCCGCAATTAGCAGACAATCGAAAAATAGCCGATGTTTTACAAGATTTTTTAGTTGAATAAATGATGTAAATAAAGCCCTATGAAAATTGTAGCCACAAATATTGGAGAAAAAAAGGAGATTGATTGGAAGGGAAAAATAGTGACGACAGGTATTTTTAAATATCCTGTTGCAAAGCCTATTTTTTTAGATACAGAAGAAGTTACTGGCGACGAAATTACCGATAGAAAACATCATGGCGGTATCCTCCAAGCGATTTATGGATATTCATTAAAACACTACGATTATTTTAAGCCATTGTATCCAAATTTAGTATGGCAATCTGGGATGTTTGGCGAAAACTTAACAGTTGACGACTTGGACGAAACCAAGTTGCATCAAGGAGATACCTTTGAGGTGGGGGGTGCTATTTTAGAAGTAACAGTCCAACGAAATCCATGCTATAAACTAGGTGTTCGTTTTAACGACATGAAAATTGTAAAACAGTTTTGGAAAACGACAATGTGTGGCGTTTATTTTAAAGTATTGCAAACAGGTTATGTAAAAACTGGAGATGAATTTATACAGTTGAAAAGCTGTCCTCAAAACCCTACAATTGCAGATTTATATGTTGCTATAAAAACGGAAAAAGGGGTTTAGTACATTCGACAAAAGCGAGTTAAATCGATCGAATCTAGGAAGAAAGCGTGTCCTCTTTCTTGTGTAAAAAGCGTGTTAATTTCATTGAAAGATCTAGCAAAATAATTTTAGCATTTCCATTTCTTTCAATGTGATAAATCGCGTCATTGAGTTCTTTCTCGATCTCTAAAATATTCCCTGCATGCACAAAAGGCGCAAATTTAGAAAGATCGAAGCCTGTTTTGGTTTCCATAAAAACCAACTCATCTGATTTGTAGTTCAACAACAAAGCCTGTCTGAAGAATTGTAAGCAGTAGCCTAAAAAACGTTTTTGATTTTCTCGACCTGCTTTTGCAATGGTATCCGACCAAGAAACTAATTGCTGCACCACAGCAGCATTTCCTTTTGCTTTAAAAGCAGTTCTAATCCAAGTAACAAACCACTCTTCAAAAATTAAATCGGCACCATCATTTTTTAGTAACTGGACCGCTTTGTTATAATTTCCTTCTGCTTGGTGGGCAATTTTAGCGGCTTCACTTTCAGAACACTGTTCTCTCTGCATTAAAGCCGATGCAATGTCTTGTGCAGCTAAAACGGGAAAATGTAGTGCTTGACATCGAGAACGGATCGTATTTATAATTTGTTCTTCATTTTCGGTAACTAATAAAAACACTGTTTTCTGAGGGGGTTCTTCAATGAGTTTTAAGAGTTTGTTGGCAGCAGCAATGTTCATTTTTTCTGCCATCCAAATAATCATTACTTTATAGCCTCCTTCATAAGACTTTAATTGTAGTTTTTTTACAACATCTAACGCTTCATCAACCCCAATATTTCCTTGCTTATTTTCTACTCCAATGTGTTGTAACCAATTGAATAAACTTCCATAGGGTTGTTCATTTAGAAATTGGCGCCACTCTTGAAGGAATAAATTACTAACAGGATGTTTTTTTACGCGATCGCTTGTTGTCACTGGAAAAGCAAAATGAAAATCAGGGTGCTGTAGTTTGTCACATTTGATATTACAAGCTTCTGTGTTGTCAGAGAAATTACATAATAAAAACTGTGCATATGCAATGGCCATTGGCAAAGTACCACTTCCTTCGTTCCCAACAAAAAGTTGCGCATGCGGAATTCTACCATTCTCAGCAGCAATGCGTAAATGATTTTTTATATGTTCCTGACCTATAACTTGATTGAAAAGCATACGCAAAGATAAAATTAGTTCGTCGCTAATCTACGAATTTTAGAAATCAAAAAAGATTTCTTTTTAAAATACAAGGTTTTGGTTTCCTTTTAAGCGGTTTTCTTTTTCTATGGGTTGCTCTTTCCTACGCAAACGATATCTTAGTTTTTTAGTTTTCGATTTCTTTAAACCTAAAGAATTCGGTATTTTTGTGCAAAATAATATCCAAATGAATACCTTAAAAGACTTTAATTTCAAGAACAAGAAAGCCATTATTCGTGTAGATTTTAATGTACCGTTAAATAGCGAATTTCAAGTAACGGACGGCACAAGAATTCAAGCTGCAAAATCGACGATTACAGAAATTTTAGCGCAAGGAGGAAGCTGTGTTTTAATGTCTCACTTGGGAAGGCCGAACGGATTTCAAGAAGCACTTTCATTACAACACATTGTATCGTCTGTTGAAGAGGTATTGGGTTGCAACGTAAAGTTTGTAGAAGACTGTGTTGGAGCAAAAGCAGAAGAAGCGGTTGCTAATTTAGCAGCAGGTGAAGTTTTATTATTAGAAAACTTACGCTTTTACGAAGAAGAGAAAAAAGGAGATGTTGCTTTTGCAGAGAAGTTGTCCAAATTAGGAGATATTTATGTAAACGATGCTTTTGGTACAGCACATAGAGCACACGCATCTACCACAATTATTGCTCAATTTTTTGAGCAGAATAAATGTTTTGGAAACTTGCTAGCAAGAGAGATTGAAAGTATTGATAAGGTTTTAAACAATTCAGAAAAACCGGTTTTAGCCATTTTAGGAGGTGCAAAAGTGTCTTCAAAAATAACGGTGATTGAAAATATTTTAGACAAAGTAGACCACTTAATTATTGGTGGTGGTATGAGTTTTACTTTTGTGAAAGCACTCGGCGGAAAAATTGGAAATTCTATTTGTGAAGATGACAAAATGGAATTGGCTTTAGAAATTTTGAAGCAAGCAAAAGCAAAAGGAGTGGAAGTTCATATTCCAGTAGATGTAGTTGCTGCAGATGATTTTTCAAATGATGCCAATACCCAAACTCTTGATATTAATGAAATTCCTGATGGATGGGAAGGTGTAGATGCCGGTCCAAAATCGAGAGCAAATTTTGATGCCGTTGTCAATACATGTAAAACAATCTTATGGAACGGTCCTTTAGGTGTTTTTGAAATGGAAGCTTTTGCAGAAGGAACTATTGCATTAGGACATTCGATTGACAAAGCAACCAAAAACGGCGCTTTTTCTTTAGTAGGTGGGGGTGACTCTGTTGCTGCTGTGAAACAATTTGGGTTTGCAGAAAAAGTAAGTTATGTTTCAACAGGAGGAGGTGCCATGTTAGAAATGTTAGAAGGAAAAACATTGCCAGGAATTGAAGCAATCTTGAAATAAAAATAGAGATCATTCCGATTCATAAGCGTGTAATTTTTAAAAATTGCACGCTTATTATTTTATATCCAATTAAGTTTTTAAATTCGTTGTTTCGTATTCAATTATAAGATTAAAAAAAACCAATTTTACCCCAACAAATGAAATACACGACACTACCCAATACAACCCTAAAAGTTTCTAAGATCTGTTTAGGAACGATGACTTGGGGAAACCAAAATACAGAAGCAGAAGCCTTTGAACAAATGGATTATGCTCTATCTCAAGGCGTTAATTTTTTTGACACGGCGGAATTGTATCCGGTACCAGCAACTCCTCAAACCTATGCAGATACAGAGCGAATTATTGGAAATTGGTTTCAGAAAACAGGCAATAGAGAAAAGGTTGTTTTGGCAAGTAAAATTGCAGGAGCTGGAGATTATACAAAACATATTAGAACCGGTGGTTTTACAAAACAAAACATTACAGAAGCAGTAGAAGGCAGTTTACAACGATTGCAAACCGACTATTTAGACCTGTATCAATTGCATTGGCCATCCCGCGGCGTTAACTGTTTTGGAGTAAGAGACTATCCTTACGAGACATCTACAAAGGAAGCAGAAAATCATTTGGAGATTTTAGAAGTTTTAAATGCTTTTGTAAAAGCAGGAACTATAAAAGCCATTGGACTTTCAAATGAAACTCCTTGGGGAACTATGAAATACTTACAAACGGCTGCTGCAAACAATTTAGTAAGACCCGTTACCATTCAAAATTCGTATTCTATGATTCATAGAGCTTACGAATATGGAATGTCTGAGGTTTCTTTAAGAGAAGATATTGGTCTATTGGTATATTCACCGTTGGCACAAGGAGTATTGTCTGGAAAATATTTAGACGGAAAGCGTCCTGAAGGATCAAGAGGGAACTTATTTCCAAGGTTTATAGCACGTTATATGGGCGATGGTTCTTTAGAAGCGGTGCGAAGATATGAAGCGATTGCGGCTAAAAATGGAATTACATTGACGGAGTTGTCATTGGCCTTTATCAATCAATTACCTTTTGTAACCAGTAATATTATTGGCGCTACAAGAATGGATCAATTGAAAGAAAATATTGGAAGTATTCATATTGATTTGAGTGCTGAAAGCATTGCAGCGATTAATGCAGTGCATGCAGAAATTCCTAATCCAGCACCTTAATAAAAAGAAAATTAAAGGATAAAAAAAACCGAAAGAATATTTCTTTCGGTTTTTTTATTTTTTACCACTTGCTAAATCGATAGCAAGTAAAGTTTCTTATTCAATGAGTTCTACAGTACTTGCTTTAAAGCGTCCATCTTCAAGAACACCAACAACGTTTGCTTTCCTAATAACGTTACAAAAGCCTGTATTTTTATCATGAGCATCTCCAAAATCGTCAATATGTACCCCATCAATAAAATAGGGTTGGTCGTCTAAACGAATAGCGAGATCGCAGCCCATAGGTTTTTCTATTTCAAACTGACATTGTCCGCAAGAAATTTCGGCAACTTGGTGTATTTCTTTTTTGGCTTCACAAGAGGCCAAAATTAAAAAACAGAAGAACAGTGTTTTTTTCATGATCTGTAGTTTTATTTTTAGTGATTATTTTTTCGCCCAAGAATCGCGCAATCCAACGGTTTTATTGAAGACTAAACTCTCTGAAGTTGAATCGTCATCTACATTGAAATAGCCCAAACGTTGAAATTGAAAACGTTCACCAATTTTTGCAGATTGTAAACTTGGCTCTACAAAGGCATTGATGATTTCTAAGGAATTTGGATTTACAAACTCCATATAATCTTTGTCTTTGTGGGCATCTGGTGTTTCGTCTAAAAACAAACGATCGTAGGCTCTTACTTCTGCCTTTACAGCATGTTTTATAGAAACCCAGTGCAGGGTTCCTTTTACTTTGCGCTTGCTTTCTTCGGTGTCGCTTCCAGATTTTGTTAATGGGTCATAGGTACAGTGAATTACGGTAACGACTCCATTTTCATCTTTTTCACAACTCGTAGCGGTTATGAAATACGCATTTTTTAAACGCACTTCTTTTCCGAGTTTCAATCGAAAAAATTTCTTGTTTGCTTCTTCTCTAAAGTCTTCCTTTTCAATATAAATTTCTCTCGAAAAAGGGACTTCTCTTGTGCCAGAATTTTCGTCTTCTGGATTGTTCTCTGCAATTAAGATTTCTTCTTTTCCTTCTGGATAATTGTCAATAATTACTTTCACAGGATCTAACACACCCATTACTCTGTTGGCAGTTTTGTTTAAATCCTCCCGAATTTTAAACTCCAACAAGGCAACATCAATGCTATTTTCTCGCTTAGAAACGCCTACTGTTTCAATAAAATTCTTAATGGATTCGGGTGTATAACCACGTCTTCTTAAACCAGAAATGGTAGGCATTCTTGGATCGTCCCATCCAGAGACGATATTTTCTTCTACCAATTTCAACATTTTACGCTTGCTCATTACGGTATAACTTAAGTTCAAACGAGAGAACTCACGTTGTTTTGTTGGATTTGGATATTCGGTTTTACTGTATTCAAAAACATGTTCTTTGAACCAATCATACAATTCTCTGTGCGGTTTAAACTCCAAAGAACATAAAGAATGGGATATTTGTTCAATATAATCGCTCTCTCCATGGGTCCAGTCATACATTGGATAAATACACCAGTCATCGCCAGTCCTATGGTGCGACTTAAACATGATGCGGTACATTAATGGATCACGCAACAACATATTTGGGTTTTCCATGTCAATTTTAGCACGCAAAGTATGGGTGCCTTCCTCATGTTTTCCTGCTTTCATTTCTTGAAACAAGTGCAAGTTTTCTTCTACAGAACGTGTTCTGAAAGGGCTATCGCTTCCAACTTGTGTTGGGGTTCCTTTTTGCGCACGCATTTCTTCAGAAGACTGCGAATCTACATAGGCTTTTCCGTCTTTTATCAATAGCACTGCCCAGTCGTATAATTGCTGAAAATAATCGGATGAATAACATTCCTTTGCCCAGTTGTATCCCAACCAGCGAATGTCTTTTTTAATGGCGTCTACATATTCTTGCTCTTCCTTTGCAGGATTTGTATCATCGAAACGAAGGTTTACGGGTGCATTGTATTTCTGCCCCAAGCCAAAACTAATTCCAATGGCTTTGGTATGACCAATGTGTAAATACCCATTTGGTTCTGGTGGAAACCGAAAACGTAAATTTTCTTTTGGCATTCCGTTTGCCAAATCTTCTTCAATGATTTGCTCTAAAAAATTCAGCGGTTTTTGCTCTTCAGACATATTCTTTTGTGGAAAAATTAAGCAACAAAATTACATAAAATAACTTGTATATTTTTATTTTGAGCACTCCCTTTCAAGCTGCGCTTTCTGTGGTCCGTTATTTTACTTTATGTTCCTCAAAACTGGAAGTAGGAAGCCGAGATCTTCTATTGCTGTTTCAAATTAATTTTCGTCTTTTAGAGCTATTTTACAGCTATATTTTTTATTAACCGTTTTTAACGTTTAAAAACAAAACCCCTTTTTTAAAGCACAATAAATATACTTATGTTAATTAATTTTTGTTTTTTTTAGATAAAAGAACTAGCTTGCATGGGGGAGAGAAATAACTGTAATGTGTTTTACGGTTTTTGGCAACTATTACTCATTCAAAATTTAAAAATAGAAACTATGAATAAAGAAACTAAAAGTGATATACTTTTTGAACTACTAAATGAAGGGAAAAATATAGTAACTGAAAGTAACGGAATTATGAGATTCTCTTAACCATTTGATTTTAAAATTTCAAATACAGAAAATGAAAAAACTATTCTATTTGAAAATATCAATGAAGCTGTAAATGTTATTTCTGAATTTGCTGGAAAAGAAAACTCTGAAAAAATTGAACAACAGATATTAAATAATTTAAAAGATAATTCTGTAATTAGATATTCATTTATTTTAGAATTTTCGACACTTAAATAAATGATTTACAACTTGATTTAAAGTTTCTTTGTCTTTTACTTTTTCTAAATTATTAGAACATTCAACTAATTTTTGAAACTCTAATATGTAGACTTCCCCTTTTTAGGACACCTCTAAATTCGACAAATAATTATGATTAAGGTCAGATTTGATGAAAACAAGAATATCTATATTTTCATTTTTGATTAAAAATGAAAATATAATACAATATATTTGTACTTTAGGTAAAAAATAAAATTATGGATTTAAATGATTTCATTTCTGGTAAATATGTTAAGCAAATAGAATATAAATCATTTTCCCCTGAGAAAATTAATCACGAATGGATTGTGTCAACCCCTGAAGTGAATAAATTATTATCTGAAGCAAACAGGCTCATTGGAGAATTAAATGCTTTTTCACAAATTGTTCCTGATGTAGATTTCTTCATTACGATGCATATCCTAAAAGAAGCAACAACTTCTAGTAGAATTGAAGGGACTAAAACAAATATGGAAGAAGCGCTCGTAAAAGAAGAAGATATAAATCCTGAAAAAAGAGATGACTGGGCGGAAGTACAAAATTATATTAAAGCAATTAATTCATCAATAAAAGATTTAGAAAAATTACCTATTTCAAGTCGTCTCATAAAAAATACTCATGAAATAATTCTATCTGGTGTTAGAGGAAAATATAAGATTCCTGGTGAATTTAGAAGAAGTCAAAACTGGATAGGAGCAACCTTAAAAGATGCAATCTTTATTCCTCCACATCATTCAGAAGTTATTGAATTAATGAGTGACTTAGAAAAATTCATTAATGATGAAGAAAATCCTATTCCTCATTTAATAAAAATAGCAATTGCACATTATCAATTTGAAACAATCCATCCCTTTCTTGATGGAAATGGTCGACTTGGTAGGCTTTTAATTACACTTTATTTAGTTGGTAATGACGTATTAAAAAAACCATCTCTTTATTTGTCTGATTTTTTTGAAAAGAATAAAGGCTATTATTACGATAATTTAATGACTGTGCGTCTTACTAGTAATTTAACACAATGGGTGAAATTTTTCTTAGTTGGCGTTATTGAAACATCAAAAGAATCAATACAAGTATTTAAAGAGATTATCGCTTTAAAAAATAATATTGAAACAGTAAGATTACCCAAATTAAAGAGTAAGATTGGAAATGGTCAATTATTAATGAACCAACTTTTTCAAATACCTATTACAGATTCAAAACAAGTTTCAGAGCGCTTACAAATTTCAGCGTCAACTGCAAATCGATTAATACAAGATTTAATTGATCTCAAGATACTAATAGAGTTAACGGGTTATAAACGGAATAGAAAGTTTATGTTTAAAGAATATTTTAAAATATTTCAGCCATAAATAAAAAAATAAATATACAAAATAGCTCAACTGTTGCGCAATTACATCGCATGGTCAATTAAAAAACAAATATTATTCAGCCCAAAATATCTTTTAATAAAAACAAAACCCACAAGTTGCTATCTTACATTAGCGACAAACGGATCATTGAAAAGGATGCTCCTAGAATTGCAAACGGTGTAGCATGCTCCATTAAAATTCTTTAAAAATAGAATTTACTCTTTATTTATTGTCGTATTTTTGCAGTGTATGAAAGATGAAGCAAAAAAACCAGATTTGGTTGTTTTTAACGAAGATACCCAGCAATATGACGCTGCATTAAAACCCTATGGTACCTCTGCAAGTTCTCCAGTAATTACTCCATTAAATACTGCCAGTTGGAAAAATGACGGAATTCAGCGTGTCAACAAGCAGTTGAAGTCCAAGTTTGATGAGGTAAAAAAAGAGTATGAATCCTTAATGCAAAAGTTTCAGTA
This sequence comes from uncultured Polaribacter sp., assembly GCA_943787375.1. GTDB lineage: Bacteria > Bacteroidota > Bacteroidia > Flavobacteriales > Flavobacteriaceae > Polaribacter. The sequence continues at coordinate 102,234 of CALSME010000002.1, read as the reverse complement.
CAACGATTTAATCTACAATGCGAACTTTAGCTTTGAGCCTATTTTTGGAGAAACCTATCATTTGTACAACAAGAAAAATAAAGAACCCTTTTTATCGATCATTTCCCCAGAGCAATGTAGTTTCGACTATGTAGGTTCTTTCCGTTTAAATACCGATAAAATGTGGGAGAAAATTGAAGAAGATAAATAAGACAAAACCCTTTTGGGGCTAAAAGAGATGCAATGGGAACTATAAAAGTAAACAACATTAAGTTGTATGCCTACCACGGTTGTTTAGACGAAGAAGCAAAAATTGGTTCAGAATACCGTGTAGATGTAGCGGTAAAAGCCGATTTAAAGAAATCTGCCAAAACGGATGCCTTAGAAGATACGGTAGACTATGTACATTTAAATCATATTGTAAAAGAAGAAATGGCCATTCGCTCAAAGCTTTTAGAAGAGGTTGCCCAGCGAATTTTAAATCGTTTTTTCAAAGAACTTAGAATGATAAAAAAAGCGACCGTTTCGGTATCAAAAATAAATCCACCCATCGGAGGCGATGTAGAAGAAGTGGTGGTTATTCTCAAAAAAAAGCGATAACACAAAAAAAGCCTTGCAATACATGTAAATTTATGTAGATTTGCAATCCTTAATACAATAGGGTGTCGTGGCCGAGTGGCTAGGCAGTGGTCTGCAACACCATCTACAGCGGTTCGAATCCGCTCGACACCTCAAAAACGCTTCAAGAAATAGAAGCGTTTTTTTATTTTAATCGAATTCTAAAAAAATAGTGCCAAATTCTCATTCACCTCTTTTCTCGATACTTAAATTGTTATTTTTGAGTTGTACTTACAAATATTACAACTATGAAAATAAAAAATGCCCTTTCAATTCTCGTTATTTTTTTATTAATTTTCTCCTGTAAAAAGGAAGCAATACAACTAGATAATCTTTATAAATTTAAAGAATATATAAACTATACCACTACAGGTGTTGTTTCTACTACCCAAAACATTGAAGTAAACCTTGCTAAGGAAGTGGCTGGATGGGAGGCAAATAAAGAAATTACTTCAGAAATAATTTCTGTAAAACCTTTTGTAAATGGGAAGATTAAAATCATAAACAAACATGCTTTTGTTTTTATTCCAGAGGAGCATCTAGCGGCAAATACAGCATATACAATTACAGTTAGCCTAAAAGAAATTTATAAAAAAACCGAGAAAGAGTTTCAAGATTACACCTTTCAATTTAAGACAATCACGCCTAATTTCACCATTCAAACTAAGAATGTACAATCGTATAATAAAGATTACCAGTATGTATTAGGAACGGTAAAATCTGCAGATTTCATTTCTTTGGCGAATGCAAAAAAATTGATAAAAGCGACTCAAAAAGGAGTTTCAAAGAGTATTGTATGGAACGAATCTTTCGAGAATGGGAAGGTTTTCGAGTTTAAGATTGATAGTGTTCAGCGATTCGTAGGGGATACAAAATTAGTTGTTTCTTGGGACGGGAGTCCAATAAAAGTAGATTCTAAAGGAAATAATGCAATTACAGTCCCTGGGAAAAGCAATTTTAAAGTTTTGAGTTTTGAAGTAAAGAATGAAGCAGTACAATACCTTTCGGTTCACTTTTCGGATGCGTTAAAAAAGCAACAAATTTTTGATGGATTGGTAACTCTTCAGCATGTAAAAAAACCACGATTTATTGTCAATGGAAACGAATTGAAAGTTTTTCCTGACACAAAATTAGTAGGGAATGTTTTGGTGACTGTTTTTCATGGAATAAAGAATTCTGAGGATTACAAACTCAAAAATAACACCATTGAAACAGTGGCTTTCGAACAGAAAAAACCACAAGTTCGCCTCATTAGTAACGGTACTATTTTGCCAAATTCGAAGGCCTTAACATTTAATTTCGAAGCCATCAATGTAAAGGCGGTAGATATTCGAATTATAAAAATATTTGAAGACAATGTGCTTCAGTTTTTACAAGAAAATAATTTAAATAGTAATAATAAGTATGCGATAAAAAGAGTAGGTAGAAGCGTAGCCAAAAAAACAATTACACTGATTCCTTCAAAGGAAGTTAATCCGCAAAAATGGCAATCTTATAGCGTAGATTTATCGAAGATGATCGCTGCAGAACCAGGAGCAATCTATAGAGTAGAAATTTCCTATACCAAAAGGCAAGCTTTTTATAACTGTACAGAAAGCGGCAAGGAAACCGCAAACGTTCTTTCCCCAGAAGAATTAGATGCTGCTGCATACGAAGATTTGATTGAAGCAAAAAATGAAGACCAAAGAGAAGAAATGTATTGGGACAACATCTTGTATCGATATAAGAAAAACAGTTATAATTGGCGAGAAAGAAACAATCCTTGTCATGATTATTATTACGAAAATCGAGTTTTAACTCAAAATTTGTTGGCTTCCAACCTTGGAATCATTGCCAAAAAAGGAACGAATAATTCTTATTCTTTTGCAATTACAAACATCTTAACGACACATCCAACTTCGGATGCGACCATTCAGTTATTCAATTTTCAACAACAAGAAATCGCTTCCGCAAAAACAGATGCAACAGGTTTTGCAACGATCGAAACCTCCAAAAATGCTGCATTTGCATTAGTTTCAAAAGGAAATAATAAGGGCTACCTTCGTTTATTAGACGGAAATTCATTGTCTTTAAGTAAGTTTGACGTTGCTGGAAGCAAAACTCAAAAAGGCTTGAAAGGATATATTTATGGTGAGCGCGGAGTTTGGCGACCTGGAGACTCTATTCATTTAACCTTTGTATTAAACGATGCGGAGAATAAGATTCCGAAAAACCATCCTGTAAAATTAGAAGTGACAGACCCAAGTGGTAAACTGGTTTACAAGAAAGTAACCACAGAACATAGCAACAAGTTTTATACTTTTAAAGTACTTACTTCCTCCGGGGCAAAAACAGGAAATTATAGTGCAAAGGTAGCTGTTGGGGGTGCGAAATTTTATAAAACGTTAAAAGTTGAAACGGTAAAACCAAATCGATTAAAAATTAAAATTGATTTTGAGGATGCTATCTTAACGAGTAAAAAACCGATCAACGGAAATTTAGAAGTAAAATGGTTGCATGGTACGCCAGCAAAAAACATAAAAACAGAAATAAAAGCAAAGATTTCTGCTACAAATTTTAGTTTCAAGAAGTATGAAAACTATGTTTTTTCAGACCCATCAAGAACCTTTTCTTCTGAAGAAATAAACATTTTTAATGGAAACCTAGATGCCAATGGATTTGCGAAAATAAAGCATCAATTAGAAATTGGGAAGAATGCACCTGGGATGTTAAACGTTCAGTTTTTGGTGAGAGCTTTTGAAACTGGAGGAGATTTTTCGATGGATGCTTTTTCTAAAAAGTACGCACCATTTTCTTCATTTGTAGGATTAGCCTCCCCAAAAGAAAAGAGAAATGGTTCTTTTTATACAGATGAAAATCAAAATTTTTCTATTGTTGCAGTCGATGATATGGGAACTCCAATACAGCGTAAAAATATTGAGGTTCAGGTGTATCAAATTCATTGGCGCTGGTGGTGGAGTTCTTCTTCTGACAATCTCTCTCGATATACTTCAAGTAGTTATCAGACTCCTTATAAGACAATAAAAGTAGATACGGATGCCAATGGAAAAGGGCGTTTTAATTTAAACATTCCAGCGCGAGATCGAGGACGATTTTTAATACGAGTTATAGACCCAATCAGTGGTCATGCATCAGGAAGAACGGCTTATTTTTATAAAAATTGGTGGCAAAATGCAACTTCAGGAAATAAGGAAGCTGCAAAAATGTTGGTTTTTTCTGCCGATAAAGAGAAATACAATGTTGGAGAAACTGCAAAAATTACCTTTCCATCTGGGAGTAAAGGACATGCCTTAGTGAGTATTGAAAATGGCACTAAAGTGTTAGATACAAAATGGGTGAAAACTAATAGAGGAAGTACTTCTGTGGCAATTCCAATCGATAAAAATATGGCGCCAAATGTATTTGTAAGCATTTCGTTATTACAGCCTCATCATTTGTCTGAAAACGATCTTCCTTTACGTTTATACGGTACCATTCCTCTTTTGGTGGAAGATACATCCACCAAATTGGAGCCTCAAATTTCAATGCCCGATGAGGTTCAGCCAAAGAAAGAATTTGTTGTGAAAGTTTCTGAAAAGAAAAACAAACCGATGACATATACGTTGGCTGTTGTTGAAGAAGGCTTGCTAGATTTAACAAGATTTAAAACACCAAATGCATTCAATACCTTTTATGCTAGAGAGGCTTTGGGAATAAAAACTTGGGATATTTTTGATGATGTAATTGGCGCATTTTCTGGAAGTATAGACCAAGTATACGCGATTGGTGGTGATGGGAATACTGCGAAGGGAAAAAATAAAAAAGCAAACCGATTTCAGCCAGTTGTAAAGGTTTTAGGCCCCTTTTATTTAGAAAGCGGACAAACTAAATCGCACAAAATTACCTTGCCAAATTATATTGGTTCTGTAAGAACAATGGTCATTGCTGGTGATGTAAATGAAGCGGCATATGGAAATGCTCAAAAAACGGTTCCTGTAAAAAAACCTTTAATGGTTTTGGCAACGTTGCCTAGAAAGTTGTCTCCAAAAGAAAAAGTAACCTTACCTGTTACTATTTTTGCAATGGATAAAAAGGTAAAAAAAGTATCCGTTATAATAAAAACATCAGAAGGAATTACGGTGCTTGGTAAGAAAATGAAAACGGTAAACTTTGAAAAGCCGGATGAAAAAATGCTGTATTTTGAATTGGATGTTTTAAAAGCAAATGGCACGAATACCGTAGAGGTCATTGCTGTAGGAAATGGAGAGAAATCGTCTTATAAAGTAACCTTAGAGGTTCTAAATCCAAATCCGATGACCACAAAGGTTATTGATCTGAATATCGAAGGGAAACAAACTCAAACATTGAGTTTTGATACGTTTGGAGAGATTGGTTCTAACTCGGCAATTTTAGAATTATCTACAATTCCACCAATCAATTTTTCAGGGAGATTGGCTTATTTAATTCAATATCCACACGGTTGTCTAGAGCAAACGACCTCTAGTGTTTTTCCACAGTTGTTTTTAGTGGATCTTTTTGATTTAACTGCTGATAAAAAAAATCAAATTCAAAACAACATCGAAAAGGGAATTGAACGATTAGGTCATTTTCAGCAAGCAAATGGCGGAATGAGTTATTGGATTGGTGAAAATTATGCCAATGATTGGGGGACAAGTTATGCCGGACACTTTTTGTTAGAAGCCGAAAAAAAAGGCTTTGTTCTTCCTTTAACGTTCAAGTCTAATTTTATTCGCTATCAAAAAAAGGCTGCCAGAAACTGGAGTTCAGGTTATGGTGACAATAAACCAGATTTAGCCCAAGCCTATAGACTGTATACATTGGCTTTAGCAGGCAGTCCAGATTTATCTGCAATGAATAGGTTAAGGGAGTTTAAGCAAATTTCCAATGAAGCGAAATGGCGTTTGGCAGCTGCATATGGTATGGTTGGTCAAAAAGAAGCAAGTCAAGAAATCATAAACACAGCTAATCGCAATTTTAATACTAAATATAATTATTATACTTATGGTTCTGCGCACAGAAACAGAGCAATGGCTTTAGAAACCATGCTAATTATCAACCATAAAAATACCAAAGAGATTGCCAAATTGATCGCCAAAAATCTATCGAGCAAAAATTGGATGAACACACAGTCTACTGCATATAGTTTGCTGGCAATTGGAAAGATGGTAATTAATAATGGCGGAAAAGCAATCCACATAAATTATACAAATGATAAAAAAACGGAGCGAATACATGCTAAAGGCGCTATGGTGCAAAGAGCTTTGAAAGTATCAGAAGGGGTAAATAAAATTACAATTAAAAATGAAGAAAACAATCTTGTTTTTGCAAGAATTATCAACACTGGTAAATTACCATTGGGAGAAGAACTTCCTGAGAGTAGGGGATTGTCTGTTTCAGTAATTTATAAAGACTTAAAAGGAAATGAAATTGCGATCGATCAGTTGAAACAAGGACAAGATTTTAGAGCAGAAATTAAAGTAAGTAACCCTAAAAATGAAACAATTAAAGACGTTGCATTCACTCAAATATTTCCGTCTGGTTGGGAAATTGTCAATACTCGTTTTACAGATTTTGGAACTACCATAAAAAGTGAAGCACGTTATACCGATATCAAAGATGATCGTGTTAACTTTTATTTTGATTTGAATGAAGGGAGAAGGGCGCAAACAAAAACTTTTACGGTCCTACTAAATGCAGCCTATTTAGGGCGCTACTATTTGCCAGGATTCCAAGTAGAAGCCATGTATGATAATGATTATTTAGTAAGAACAGAAGGGCGTTGGATTGAGGTTGTAAAATAAAAAGTAAATTGAATTTTTACGAATATGTAGGCAAAAAAAGAATGAAAAAAAGGAATAATTATTTCATGCGTCATAAAAAGAAAACAATTTTGATTGTTGTTTTACTCATATTCTATGCGTTTTGTTTGCCCAAAAAAATATTTACCAAACCAACATCTACAGTAATTGTAAGTAGTAGTAACGAGTTGTTAGGAGCGTTAATTGCTTCAGATGGTCAATGGCGGTTTCCACATAATAAAGTAGTTCCTGAGAAATTTAAAACCTGTTTAATTCAGTTTGAAGATGAGCATTTTTATCAACACCCAGGGTTTAATCCAGTTTCAATTTTAAAAGCCCTCCAGCAAAACCTTCAGGCAGGAAAAGTAAAAAGAGGAGGAAGTACGCTCACTCAACAAGTCATTCGATTAAGTAGAGGCAATACCTCCAGAACCTACATTGAAAAACTAAAAGAACTCGTTCTTGCCACAAGATTAGAAATGAGGGTTTCAAAAGAAGAAATTATTGCCTTTTGGAGTTCAAATGCTCCTTTTGGAGGAAATGTAGTGGGTTTAGATGCTGCATCGTGGAGGTATTTCAATAGAAAATCTATGGATTTGTCTTGGGCAGAAGCGGCCACTTTAGCGGTTTTACCCAATGCCCCAAATTTAATTTATCCTGGAAAAAATCAACAAAAATTATTGGAAAAAAGAAACCGATTACTTAAGAAATTACATCACAAAAAGGTGATAGATTCTTTAACATATCGATTGTCTCTTTTAGAGAATTTACCCCAGAAACCATATCCACTTCCACAAATTGCACCCCATTTATTACAGAAAATTAATAAGCAGCAAAAAGGGGCGTTTGTAAAAACAACGATTGACAAAAAGGTACAAATACAAACAAATACAATTGTTAGAAACCATTACAATCAATTAAGTAAAAATGAAATTTATAATGTTGCAGTTTTGGTGTTAGATGTAAAAACCAGACAAGTATTGAGTTATGTTGGAAATTCTCCTACCGATAAAAAACATCAAAAAGAGGTAGATATTATTGACAAGCCAAGAAGTACAGGAAGTATCTTAAAACCATTTTTATATGCGGCAATGTTAGACAGTGGCGATTTGCTCCCGAACACTTTAGTGGCAGATATTCCAACTAATTTTGGTAGCTATCAGCCAGAGAATTTCGATAAAAAATATTCGGGAGCAATTTCTGCAAAATTGGCATTATCAAAATCTTTAAATGTTCCAATGGTAAGAATGTTACAGGAATTTGGATTGGTAAAGTTTCATGATTATTTAAAAAAATTAGACCTAAAGAACCTTCAAAAAGATGCAAATTATTATGGTTTAACTTTGGTGCTGGGCGGAGCTGAAAGCAACTTATGGGATTTGTGTAAGAGTTATGCTTCAATGGCAGCAACGGTAAATCATTTCAGTCAACATTCGAGTACCTATTTTACAAATGAATTTTCTGAACCTACTTATTTTAAAGATGAAAAAAATGATTTTGGTAAAAATTCTTCAGAGAAAATAGTGTTTGATGCGGCATCAATTTACCTCACATTTGAAAGTTTAAAAGAAGTGAACAGGCCCGGTGCTGAAGAAAATTGGAAATTCTTTGATGCCGCCAAACAAATTGCATGGAAAACAGGAACTAGTTTTGGTTTTCGAGATGCTTGGGCAATTGGAACCACAAAAGATTATGTTGTTGGTGTGTGGGTTGGTAACGCAGATGGAGAGGGAAGACCTGGTTTGGTTGGGGTTCAAACAGCAGCACCTATCTTATTTGATGTCTTTGATAAATTGCCTAAATCAGATTGGTTTGAAAAACCTTTTGATGAAATGACAGAGATAGAAGTTTGCACAAAAAGTGGATATAGAGCGACCGCTATTTGCGAAGAGAAAGGGTTTGAATTCGTTCAGAACTCAGGACTAAAAACACCCCCATGTCCTTTTCATGTCTTTATAAATGTAAATAAAACAGAAAACTACCAAGTAAATACTTCTTGCCAAAAATTAAGCGAAATCAAACAAAAGTCTTGGTTTGTTTTGCCACCATTAATGGACTATCATTATAAGAAAAAAAACCCTTTTTACAAATCTCTGCCAAAGTTTCGGATGGATTGTTTGGGTGAAATAAAAAATGCGTTAAAATTTATATATCCATCAGAAAATATAACTATTTTTTTACCGAAAGATTTTAACGGTAAAAAAAATGAAACCATTTTAAAAGCGACGCATTCTAACAATGATGCAACCCTGTTTTGGTATATCAACAAAAAATTTATAGCAACTACAAATAAGATTCATGAAGTTGCAGTATCTTTAGAGAGTGGGGATTATATAATTTCTATAACTGATAATTTCGGAAAAGAAATCCAGCAAAACTTGATTGTAAAAGATTAAGGTATTTTACCTTCATGAATTTAAGATTTTATTAGCAAAAAAGTGGCGTTTTTTCTGCATATTTGTTGTTGATGAAAATGTACCCAATAGAAACTGGAAATTTTAAGTTAGACGGAGGTGCTATGTTTGGTGTTGTGCCTAAAACGATTTGGCAAAAAACAAATCCTGCAGACGCAAAAAACCTAATAGACATGAGCATGCGTTGTCTGCTTATAGAAGATGGCAATCGATTGACTTTAATTGATACTGGCTTGGGTGACAAACAATCTCAAAAGTTTTTTGGATATTATTATTTATTTGGTGACTTCTCCTTAGACGCTTCTTTAGCAAAACATGGTTTTCATAGAGATGATATTACCGATGTTTTTCTAACCCATTTACATTTTGATCACTGTGGTGGAGTTATCGAGTTTAACCAAGCAAAAACAATTTTGCAACCCGCATTTAAAAATGCAAAAGTTTGGTCGAATGAAGCACATTGGAATTGGGCAACGGAACCAAATCCAAGAGAAAAAGCGTCTTTTTTAACCGAAAACATCCTCCCAATTCAACAAAATGGACAGTTAAATTTTATCCAACAGAATGCCAAAGACCAAATAGGATTTGACGTTTTATTGATGGATGGGCATACTGAAAAACAAATGTTGCCAAAAATTACATACCAAGACAAAACCATCGTTTTTATGGCCGATTTACTGCCTACCGTTGGACACATTCCATTGCCATATGTAATGGGCTATGACACAAGACCCCTTACAACAATCACAGAAAAAGCTGCTTTTTTAAAGGAAGCTGCAGACAAAAATTATTATCTTTTTTTAGAACACGATGCTTACAACGAGCTTTGTACCGTAAAGCATACAGAAAAAGGAGTACGACTTCACCAAACTTATAAATTCACAGACATATTTAATTAATACTATTATGAGCACATTAAAATCTATTTTATATACAGCAGTTGCTGTTTCTATCTTATCAAGCTGTAAAACATCCATTACCGCTATACCGGTTCCAAGTGGAACGGTGAATACGATCAATGTAACTGCTAAAAAAGGAGCTTTATCCGAAGATGAAACCCATCGTTGGAGTCATGCAGATCTAGAAAAAGATTCCATTCCAGGAATGAGTATCGCAAGAGCGTATCAGTTTTTAGAAGACAAAAAGGGCGTAGAAGTAATTGTGGGTATTGCAGATTCTGGCGTCGATGTATCTCATGAAGATTTAAAAGAAGTTGCTTGGGTAAATCCAAATGAAATTGCAGGCAATAATATCGATGATGATCAGAACGGTTATGTAGATGATATTCATGGTTGGAACTTTATTGGAAGTAAAGATGGTCGTATTGTAAATTCAGATCAATTAGAAATTACTAGAATTGTAAAAAGAGGGATGGAGAAGTTTGGCAATAAAACAGCTTCCGAGATTCCAGAAGCAGATCAAGCTGCATTTGCACAATTTTTAAAAGACAAAGCAGCATTTTCTAAGTCTGCGGATAAAAAAACCAAGGAAAAAGAAAATTTAAACAATACCAAGCAAAGATTAAATCAACTTGCTGAGAATTTTAATGCCGTGAAAACCTTCTTGGGGAAAGATGATTTTACTTTAGAAGATTTAAAAGTAGTGAAACCAGGAGATCCTAAAGTTGCTGAACAAATTGCAGATGTTGTCAATATTTTAAACAGAGGAATGACCGAAGTGAGTCTTTTAGATTATCAAAAAGGATTGTTAGACTACATGGCTGGCCTCGAAAGAACAAAGCATTTCGATTTAGATTTTGACGCACGTCAAACGATGGGGGATGATTTATACGACATCACCGATACCGATTACGGGAACAATAATGTGATTGGTTCAAAAGATTTAGAAAGCCATGGAACACATGTTGCTGGAATTGTTGCAGCATCAAGAGACAACGATAAAGGAGTGAACGGAGTTGCCAAAAATGTAAAGATCATGGCAGTAAGAGTGGTGCCAGATGGAGATGAGCACGATAAGGATGTTGCTTTAGGGATTCGATATGCAGTAGATAATGGCGCAAAAGTAATTAATATGAGTTTTGGTAAAGGACAATCACCCAATATGGAATGGGTATTAGAAGCCATTCGATATGCTGCCAAAAAAGATGTTTTATTAGTAAATGCTGCTGGGAATGATGGTGCAAATATTGATATTGAAGCGACTTTTCCAACAGACGCTCCCGATTTCATCAATGAAATCTCAGACAATGTTTTAACCGTTGGCGCAATGAGCCTTAATTACAATGAAAATTTACCCGCAAACTTTTCTAACTATGGAAAGGTAAATGTAGATGTATTTGCACCAGGGGTTGATATCTATGCAACCATGCCAAAAGACAGCTATGCACCCAATAGTGGAACGTCTATGGCCGCACCGTCAGCAGCAGGTGTTGCAGCACTGGTTCGTTCATACTACCCTCAGTTATCGGCAAGTCAAGTAAAACACATTTTAATGAATTCGGGGATAAAAATTAATTTTGAAGTAATCAAGCCAGGATCACAATCAAGAGAAAATCCAACAGGAGATAAAGTGTCGTTTTCAGATTTATCTGTTTCAGGGCGTATTGTAAATGCCTACAATGCTTTAAAGATGGCAGATCAAATTGTCAACGGGAAAAAGTAACACGAAACAGTATTTTGTTTGTCTAAGTGAAATCGAAAAAAAAGGAGTATTTAAATATAAAGAAAATGAAAAAATTATTACTAGTTGCTTTTATGACCTTGTGGATGCTTTCTTGTAAGCAAACAAAAGAAGTCGTTTACAAACAATCAACCACAATAGAAACTGCTTCTTATTGGCAACAACAGATTGATTATTCAATGGATATTGATGTAGATGTAAACAACTATCAATACAAAGGAACTCAGAAAGCAGTGTACACCAACAATTCGCCAGACGAATTGACCAAAGTTTTTTATCACTTGTATTTTAATGCCTTTCAACCGGGCTCTCAAATGGACGTACGGTCTTTAAACATTAAAGATCCAGACCGAAGAGTCGGAGACAGAATTAGTAAATTACAACCTAATGAAATTGGATATATTAAAGTAAATTCTTTACAACAAAATGGTATTTCTGTAGCTTTCGAAGCGGTGGGTACAATTTTAGAAGTTACCTTAGACACCCCAATTAAATCAGGTGAAAGTGTCACTTTTGATATGGTTTTTGAAGCGCAAGTTCCTGCACAAATTCGTCGTTCTGGAAGAAATAATAAAGAAGGAGTTGCACTTTCAATGGCGCAATGGTATCCAAAAATGGCGGAATATGATTTCCAAGGATGGCACACACCACCCTACATTGCACGAGAGTTTCACGGAGTTTGGGGTAATTTTGATGTAAAATTAACCATCGATAAAACTTACGTTGTTGGTGGAACAGGGTATTTACAAAACCCCCAAGAAATTGGGCATGGTTATGAGGAGGATTCAAAACCGTTAAATATACCATCAACGGATAAATTGACCTGGCATTTTAAAGCACCAAAGGTGCATGATTTTGTTTGGGCAGCAGATCCAGAATATAAGCACGATGTGTTAAAAATGGACAATGGAATTGATTTACACTTTCTGTACAAGAAAAATTTAGCACCAGCGTATTTAAAAAACTGGAAAGACTTACAAAAACCAACAGCAGCTTTAATGACTTATTTTAGTAAGCACATTGGGCAGTATCCTTACAAACAATACTCTGTGATACAAGGTGGAGACGGCGGAATGGAATATGCGATGGCCACTTTAATTACTGGGAAAAGAAAATATGGAAGCCTTTTTGGAGTAACTGCGCATGAATTGGCACATACTTGGTTTCAGTTTTTGTTGGCGTCTAACGAAAGTTTACATCCTTGGATGGATGAAGGATTTACGTCCTATATTTCAAACAAGGCTTCTGCAGAAATCTTGAAGAATTCGGAAGGTAAAAACCCAAATTCAGGTCCTTACAGGGGGTATAATTATATTACAAAAAATGGTTTAGAAGAACCTTTGACAACCCATGCAGACCGATACAATACCAATGCAGCGTATAGTGTTGGAAGTTATGGAAAAGGAAGTATGTTTTTGTCGCAATTAGAATATGTAATTGGTGCCGAGAATGTTGCGAAAGGATTGAAAAAGTACTTTACAGACTTTAGTTTTAAACACCCAACTCCAAACGATATCAAAAGAACAATGGAAAAAGTTTCTGGAATTCATTTAGACTGGTATTTAAACGAATGGATTCAGACCACGCACACCATTGACTACGGAGTTAAAACCGTAATTGGGACTGAAGTTACACTCGAAAGAATTGGTCAAATGCCAATGCCAGTAGATGTTGACGTTACCTATGTTGATGGTTCTGTAGAAAGTTTTAATATTCCATTAAGAGTGATGCGTGGGAACAAACCAACTTCTGCAACGGTATTAGAAGATTGGGCTTGGGCACATCCAACCTATACTTTTAAAACGGCAAAAAAAATAAAATCGGTGGTGATTGACAGCAGTAAACTCATGGCAGATGTCAATGACGACAATAACATTTTTGAAGTGGAGTAATATTTTATGACTGCTGAAAAACAGTTCCTACCTATAAGAGAAAATGAATCAAAAAGCGAGGTGAAAACTTCGCTTTTTTTATTCTCCAATTTGTATAAGTCCATCCATTTTTTCATTCGGAATGAAACCTTGTAGCATTAAAAAGACCCCACAAACAATTAAGATGATTCCCATAATTTTTTTTGTGCGGAAAATTACCGAAGGCGTCATTTTACTCTTTAATTGTTTGGCTAAAAAAATCTTTCCTAAATCCGTCAGAAAGTACGCCGTCAAAATTGTTCCAAAGTACCAGAAAATTGCGGTTTGATCCATTTTTAAAGTGGGTCCAATTACCAAAACAATACCCAGCCAAAATGCCAAAACACCAACATTTATAAAGTTTAAAAAGAAGCCTTTAAAAAAGCCCTTTAGGTAGTTATTTTTAAGCGGAATCGTGACCGTATTGTTCGTTGCTAGCGCTTCTTTCTTCCCTTCTTTTTCTAAATACGTAATGAGTCCGTAAATAACCAAAGCCAAACCTCCAATGAAGAAGAGTCTTGGGTCATCTTTTATTTTTTCTAATAAGGAACGGCTGCCGTAATAGGCAATTAATATAAAAGAGACATCTCCTAAGAGAACGCCTAAATCGAAAACAATAGCTGCTCTTGCGCCTTTCAGAATGCTGGTTTGGATGAGCACAAAAAAAACGGGTCCAATCATGAAAGCCATGAAGAATCCAATTAGAAAAGCGTTTTGAAAGTCGTAAATATCCATTGGTTAAAAATAGGAATAATATTTTAGTTTCTTGAAGAGTTATTTTTACCACAGAAGACACAACGAATTTCAATATATAAATAATGATATTGTATTATACATCATCAAAATCAATTGTAATTTTTGCTGTTGTTGGGTAGGCTTGACAAGCTAAAATAAATCCATCAGCGATTTCACTTTCGGTTAAAATAGCATTTTTAACCATGACCGCTTTTCCTTCGGTAACTTTACATAAACAAGAACTACATACACCTCCTTGACATGAGTAAGGAGCATCTAAGTCGTTTCGCAAACTTGCTGCCAGAATATCATCTGTTTGTTGCATTGTAAAAGTCGATGTTTCATCGTCTAAAAGGATCGTAACTTCGGTTTCTCCTTCTTTTACTTGTTCAGCACTTTCTTTGTCAACAGTAACGGTAAAAAGCTCGAAGTGGATGTTTTCTTTCGAAACATTATTTTTGGCAAGTGTCTTTGACACTTCTTTAATCATTCCTTCTGGACCGCATAAATAGGCCGCATCAAAAGAAGTTTCCTTATACCTACTTTTCACAAAAAAGTCGGTTACATTTTCATTAATTCTACCACGTAATGCATTTTTTACGTCTTCTCTACTGAAAATATAGTGGAGGTTTAATCGTTCCGAATGAATTTCTTTTAAACTATTTAACGCCTCGAAGAACAAGGTGTCTTCGATCGATTTATTCCCATAAATCAAAGTAAAAGTTGCTGTTGGTTCAGTTTCTAGAACTGTTTTTAACATTGATAATACTGGTGTAATCCCAGAACCTGCGGCAAACCCGATGTAATTTTTATTTGTTTCTGGATGTAATAAAAAACGTCCTTCTGGTGCAGAAACTTCAAGCGCATCACCCGCCTTTAAAAGGGTCGTTGCATAGGTCGAAAAGACGCCCTTTTCAACCGCTTTAATAGCGACCCGAACTTCGCCACTTTCAGGAGTAGAGCAAATAGAATAAGCCCGTCGAATGATATTGTTGTCAATTTCTTTTTGAAGTGTGATGTATTGTCCAGCAGAAAAATGAAACTCAGATTTCAAGTTTTCAGGAATGTTAAATACTACAGAAACCGCAGATGCGGTTTCTTGTTTTACTTCTTTTATGTCTAGATTGTAAAATGTTGCCATTAAAATAGGATAGATTAAACCAAATTATTTGCAATTAAATATTCGGCAATTTGAACTGTGTTGGTCGCAGCACCTTTTCTTAGGTTGTCTGCAACGATCCACAAATTTAAGGTATTTTCCTGAGATTCATCCCTTCTAATTCGTCCAACAAATACTTCGTCTTTATCATGTGCGTTTATGGCCATCGGATATAAATTATTTGCCAAGTCGTCTTGTACAATAACACCAGGAGTATTGGATAATATTTGACGTACTTCCGTCAAATCAAAATCATTTTTAAATTGCACATTAACAGCTTCAGAATGGCCTCCAGATGTTGGTATTCTTACGGCAGTTGCGGTTACTGAAAAGGAATCGTCGCGTAAAATTTTCTTAGGCTCTTTAACCAATTTCATTTCTTCTTTCGTGTATCCGTTTTCTAAAAAAACATCACAATGCGGCAATGCATTTCTTCCAATTTTATGTGGGTATGCCATTGCACCTTCAATTCCCGCTTCTTCATTGTCTAATTGTTGTACTGCTTTTATACCCGATCCAGATACCGATTGATACGTAGAGATGACCACCCGTTTCATCGTGTATTTTTTGTGCAAAGGTCCTAATGCCATTACCAATTGAATGGTTGAGCAATTTGGATTTGCAATTATTTTATCTTCCGTGGTTAATACATCACCATTGATTTCTGGAACTACCAATTTTTTAGTAGGGTCCATTCTCCAAGCCGATGAATTGTCAATTACGGTGGTGCCTACTTCGGCAAATTTTGGAGCCCATTCTAATGAAGTATCTCCGCCTGCAGAGAACAATGCTACATCAGGGCTCATTTTTAGTGCATCGGCTAAAGTAACTACCGTATAATCGGATCCTTTATAGGTTAATTTCTTTCCGGCAGAACGTGCAGAGGCCACAGGAATTAATTCCGTTATGGGTAGATTACGTTCTTCTAAGACTTTCAACATTACGGTGCCAACCATGCCAGTTGCGCCTACAATAGCTACTTTCATAAGTAATTCTTTTAGATTTCTGCTTTTACAGAAAAGATAATTTATATGTTTTGATATTGCAAAGATGCTAAAAAAAAGAACGATTTAATTCCCTTAAAGTGTTATAAATCAACTAAAGTTTAAAATTAATCTACATAGAATTCTGCTGTTTAAAATTAAACTTAAAAAACAAAACATACGAATCGTAGCGATTTCATTCATAAACGAAGTTAATAGTTTATTTGATTTGTGGAATTCGGTCTAAAAACCTTAATTTTGTGGGATTAAATAATCAATAACTAAAAAAGTATAGCATGCAACTGTACAATAAGTTAAGCGCCATAGAACGTGCTGCATTAATAGATGAGGCAGGGAAAGACCGCCTTACCATTTCATTCTATCAATACTATAAGATAGAAAACCCAAAATTACTTCGAGATAAATTATTCTTAGAATGGAACGCATTGGATGTTTTGGGTAGAATTTATGTTTCGTATGAAGGCATCAATGCGCAATTATCCGTTCCTTCAGAAAATTTTTTCGCGCTTAAAGATCAATTAGATACCATTTCATTTTTAAAAGACATTCGTTTGAATGTTGCCATAGAGCAACATAATAAATCGTTTTTAAAACTGAAAGTAAAAGTGCGGAACAAGATTGTTGCCGACGGTTTGGAAGACGCTACTTTCGATGTCACAGATATTGGTGTTCATTTAAATGCAGAAGCATTCAATAAGATGTTGGCAAATCCTGATACGGTTTGTGTGGATATGCGGAATCATTACGAAAGTGAAATTGGTTATTTTGAGGGGGCAGTAACTCCGGATGTAGATACGTTTCGAGATTCATTAGATATTATTGAAGAAGACTTAAAAGACCATAAAGAAGATAAAAACCTGTTAATGTATTGTACAGGTGGAATTCGTTGTGAAAAAGCATCTGCGTATTACAAACACAAGGGATTTAAGAATGTTTTTCAGTTGGAAGGTGGAATTATAGAGTACACCCGTCAAGTACAAGCAGAAGGCATTGAAAATAAGTTTATTGGTAAGAATTTTGTATTCGATCATCGAAGAGCAGAAAAAATTACAGCGGATGTTGTTTCAAATTGTCATCAATGTGGGGCTGCTTCTAATACACATACCAACTGTGCAAACGAAGGCTGTCATTTATTATTTATTCAATGCGATGCCTGTTCAGAGAAAATGGAAAATACTTGTTCGATAGATTGTCAAGAGACGATTCAGCTTCCCGCTGAGGTTCAAAAAGAATTGAGAAAAGGCAAAGGGAATAGCAATCAAATTTTTAAAAAAGGACGAAGCGAAGTTTTAAAGTATAAGAAATAAGGATTTCGAATTCTCGTAAAATAAAAAAACCCACAAGGTAAGTTGCGGGTTTTTTTTGATAAAAAATTATTGCCTTTACTTAAAAGATAGTTTTTTAGCTTTTTATAGCTTTAAATCTAAAATGTAAGTAGGTGTAAGCGTCTCTAGGTATAATTGTAATCCACTTTTTATGTTTTAAGTACCATTTAAAACGAATTGATGATACTCCTTTTGTTAAATAAGCAGCAATAAAAGGGTGCACGTGTAGGCTCGTCTTTTTATTTTTCTTATTCAAAACAAACTTTTCTAAGTCTGCTTCTATCTTATCTAACAGCACAATTGGTGCTTCTACTTCTCCGTTTTTATTTGGGTTTGATTCGGTAGTTTTTATACTCAACTCGGGTCTTACCCTTTGTCTTGTAATTTGTATCAAACCAAATTTACTTGGAGGTAGAATCTTATGCTTTGTTCTATCAAAAGACATTTCTTCTTTTAAATGCTGATAGAGTTTGTTTCTATTTTCTGCCGAATGCAAATCAATAAAATCAACCACTATAATTCCTCCCATATCACGCAGTTGTAACTGTCGTGCTACTTCAGAAGCAGCAATTAAATTTACTTCTAATGCAGTGTCTTCTTGCGAGCCAGCTTTGTTAGAACGGTTTCCACTATTTACGTCTATAACGTGTAAAGCTTCTGTGTGTTCAATAACTAAATAAGCGCCTCTACTCATAGAAACTGTTTTACCAAATGACGTTTTTATTTGTCTTTCTATTCCGTATTTCTCGAAAATTGGCACTTCAGAAGTGTGTAGTTTTACAATTTCTTCCTTTTCAGGATAAATTTCTTGCAAATACTCCTTTATTTCTTCCTGAAGCGATGCATCATTGGTTACAATATTTGTAAAAGATTCATTCATAACATCTCTTAGAATAGAAGATGCTCTGTTTAATTCACTCAATATTTTTGTTGGAGTGTTTGTGTTCGCAATTCGCTTACACGTCGCTTTCCAACGTTCTAATGAGTTCTGCAAATCTTTATCTAGTTCTGCTACTTTTTTGCCTTCGGCAACAGTTCTTAAGATAACACCAAAACCTTTTGGTCTAATGCTTTTTGCTAATCTTTTTAAGCGTTCTTTTTCTTTTGGGTCTTCTATTTTTTGAGAAACCGAAACCCTGTTAGAAAAAGGAACTAAAACTAAAAATCTACCAGCAATAGATAGGTCTGAGCTTAATCTTGGGCCTTTTGTAGAAATTGGTTCTTTTACAATTTGTACCAACAGATTTTGACCTGTCTTTAGTACTTCGTTAATACTACCGTCTTTGTGAATGTCTCCCTGAAATTGGAAGTTCTTTAAAGTGAATTCTTTATACTTACCTGTGCTTACTTTCTTAAGGAATGTCGTTAATGAATTTACTTGCGCGCCTAAATCATGATAATGTAGAAATCCGTCTTTAGGATAACCAACATTTACAAATGCTGCGTTTAAGCCTGTTAACACCTTTCCTATTTTGGCTAAAAAAATATCGCCAACAGAGAATTTGTTATCAGTTGTTTCATTATTTAATTCAATAAGTTTCCCATCTTTTAATAAGGCAAAATCAATATCAGATGAATTTGTACGAATTATTAATTCTGTTCTTTTCATGCTGAATTTGGTTTTAACACTACACAATTATTGTGTAGATGGATTAATATTGTCAGGTATTTTATAATACCGTGCGAAGATTTACTGCCTTTGCAGTTTTAAAAAATCTTCTAATGTCAATGAACTTTTTGTTTTTCGCTATTAAATAAACGAAAAAGTAAGCGGAGGCTTACTTTTTCTTGTGTCTGTTTGCTCTAGCTCTTTTCTTTCTTTTGTGTGTAGAGATCTTAGCTCTCTTTCTTTTTTTACCACTTGGCATAATTACGAGATTTTTTTTTAAATCAATGAAGATTTAGATTAATGTTTTTTTTACTACTTAACAGTTACTTTGTTTTTTACTCCTTCAGTAAAAGTTTTAGCCGGTTTAAAGGCTGGTATGTTGTGTGCAGGAATCTTAATAGTTGTATTCTTTGAAATATTTCTACCAGTTTTTTCGGCTCTAGTTTTGATAATAAAACTACCAAAACCTCTTAAATAAACGTTGTTACCACTTTCCAATGCATCTTTTACTTCAGTCATAAATGCTTCAACAGTTGCTAATACATCTGTTTTTTCAATACCAGTTTTGTCTGAAATTTTTGATACGATATCTGCTTTCGTCATGTCTTTATTTTTACTAGATTTTTATTAATTTACTTCCAAAAATGCGGATGCAAATATATGATAATTAATCAATTCCAAGAAAATTAAAGCTTAAATTTGTACGAATTTTAAAATGCAATATTACAAATCTATTTCTTGACAATGGCTTTTTCTAACATATTAACATACTGGTACTTACAAAACAAAAGAGAATTGCCATGGCGTAAAAGCAGGAATCCTTATTTCATTTGGCTATCAGAAGTGATGCTGCAACAAACAAGAGTTGCACAAGGCTTGTCTTATTATTTGAAGTTTACTACCACTTTTCCTACAGTTTTCGACCTTGCAAAGGCAGACGAAAGTACCGTCTTAAAAATGTGGCAAGGCCTAGGGTATTACTCGCGAGCAAGAAACTTACATGCAGCAGCAAAACACATTGCTTACGAGCTAAACGGCGAATTTCCTAGTTCATATCTTGAAATTATAAAATTAAAAGGAATTGGAGATTACACTGCATCGGCCATTGCTTCAATTTGTTTTGATGAACCCACAGCAGTTGTAGATGGGAATGTTTTTAGGGTGCTTTCCCGATACTTTGGCATTCACACCTCAACAAACTCGTCTGCAGGAATTAAAGAGTTTAAAGCACTAGCGCAATCCTTAATAGATGTTACTCAGCCAGGAAACTTTAATCAAGCAATTATGGATTTTGGCGCATTGCACTGCAAGCCGCAAAATCCGCTATGTGAAAGTTGTCCCTTTGCAGACAGTTGTGTTGCTTTTGAAAAAAAATTAACCAAAGTATTGCCGTTAAAAAACAAAAAAATAAAAGTTAAGAAGCGCTATTTTAATTTTTTAGTCATACAAACTGTCGATGATAAAACCATTCTATCAGAAAGAAAAGGAAATGGAATTTGGCAAGGTTTGTACCAATTTCCACTCATAGAAACCACTCAAAACATCTCTGGAGAAGCACTAATTTCCAAAGAGGAATTTATCAGTTTATTTCCTGAAAAGGTCTCAATTTCATTATTCAATAAAAAAGAGATTGTCCATAAGTTATCTCACCAACACCTCTATACTCAATTCTGGATTGTGAGACCAAAAACTGCTTTTGATGCAAACATTGACTGGGCGGATGTTGAAAATTATCCTGTTCCCGTTTTAATCGCCAATTTTTTGAAAGACTTTAAAGCGAAAACTAATTGATATTTTTAGTACATTTGATTTGTATTAAAAGGGGTCAATTCATGTTATTTAAGAATTGATCAATCAAGTAAATTGTATTAAAAATATGGCAGGAACTGTAAACAAAGTTATTTTAATTGGACATTTAGGAGATGAAATTAAAATGCACTATTTTGAAGGAGGGAATGCTATTGGAAGATTTCCAATTGCTACAAACGAAAGTTATACCAACAAACAAACAGGCGAAAAAGTAACAACAACAGATTGGCATAATATTGTTGTAAAAAACAAGTTGGCCGAAATTTGCGAAAAGTATTTGAGTAAAGGAGATAAAGTATATTGCGAAGGAAAACTGAAAAATAAGCAGTGGGAGCAAGAAGGAGTGAAGCGGTATGCGACCGAAGTTCACGTTACAGAAATGACCTTTTTATCTACCAAAAAAAGTTTAGAGAAGTCAGTAACACAAATATCGCCAGAAAATAAAACAACAACTCCAGCAACTAAAAAAACTGTTACACCAGAAATAAATGACGATTTACCGTTTTAACATCTTTAAATTTTAAAATTTGGACCCAGACCCCCAGCTTTTATTTGTTTCCCTATTAACGATTGATTATACATTATCGATAAATAGTATTGCGCTCATTATTTTACTCATAAGTTCCGCATTAATCTCAGGAACCGAAGTTGCTTTTTTCTCACTTTCTCAAGTAGATATCGACGATTTATCTTCAAAAAACGAAAAGGACACTGTTGTAAAGCTGTTGCAGAAACCAAAGAAATTATTAGCAACAATTTTAATTACCAACAATTTTATAAATATTTTAATTGTATTACTTTTTGCTTCTTTAGGAGAACAGTTGTTGGAAGATTTTGACTATTCCATTTTCGGGATTAAAGTTCGTTTTTTAATAGAAGTTGTTTTAGTTACATTCCTAATTCTTTTATTTGGAGAAGTTTTGCCTAAAGTATACGCTTCAAGAAAAGCAGTGCGTTTTGCCAGTTTTATGTCAAAACCAGTGCAAGTCTTAAACACTTTTTTAACCCCTTTAAGTTATCCACTAATCAATCTTACAAATATTGTTGAAAGAAGTTTAGGAAGTAAATCCAATATCTTTTCCGTAGAAACATTGTCACAAGCATTAGAACTTACCTCGAAAGGAGCAACCACAAAAGACGAGCAAAAGATTTTAGAAGGAATTGTGAGTTTCGGAAACACTGAAACCGTTCAGATAATGAAGCCAAGAATTGATATTTTTGCGCTTTCAGATGATGAAACGTACGAAGCTGTTTTAAATAAAATTTTAAAAAACGGGTATTCTAGAAACCCTGTTTATCACGAAAATATCGATACTATTATTGGTGTTTTGTATGCCAAAGATCTATTGGCACATTTAAATAAGGAAACTTTTAAATGGCAGCGCTTACTTCGAGCTCCGCTTTTTGTTCCAGAAAATAAAAAGCTAGACGATTTGTTGGCAGAGTTTCAAGAAAAGAAAAATCATTTAGCGATTGTGGTAGATGAGTACGGAGGAACAAGTGGTTTGGTTACCTTAGAAGATGTCATAGAAGAAATTGTTGGCGATATTAATGATGAGTTTGATGAAGATGATTTGTCTTACTCTAAAATTGATGAGGACAATTATATTTTTGAAGGGAAGACCACCATCAAAGACTTTTGTAAAGTTTTAGGAGATGAAGACGAAGCTCTTTTTGAAGAAGAAAAAGGCGAATCTGAAACCTTGGCAGGATTTATTTTAGAAATTTCTGGAAAATTTCCAAAAAGAGGTGAGAAAATAAATTTCAAAAAATATACGTTTACCATAGAGGCGTTAGATAATAAGCGCATAAAACAAGTGAAAACAACAAGAAATGCGTAATCTCTCTCTCTTTTTCTTCAGCCTGCTTTTTATTTCTTGTGAACAAGAAATAATTCCAAAACCCAAAGCCTATTTAAGTTTAGAATATCCCAAAAAAACATATCAAAAACTACCCATCTCTAGACCTTATACTTTTGAGGTCCTAGAAAGTAGTGTCTTAAAAGACGAGCAGAAAAGTTGGTTAAAAATCACATACCCTGCGTTAAAAGCCTCTATAGATATTACTTACAGAGAAGTAGATGCTAATGTATTAGAGTTGGTAAAAGAGGCAGAAAAGCTGGTTTTTAAACACACTTTAAAAGCAGAAGAAATTACTTCTAAAGATTTTTTGAATACAAAAAAGAAGGTGTTTGGTAGCATGTATGAAATCACCGGAAATGCGGCTTCACAGATTCAGTTTCACGCAACAGACAGTACAAAGAACTTTATAAAAGGGTCGTTGTATTTTTATACAAAACCAAATTACGATTCAATTTTACCCGCTGTGGCTTATATTAAAAAGGATATTTTACGATTGATGGAAACCTTGAAATGGCAATAAAAATAGTTTAGGTGTTTTTTAGCTTTCTACTTTGTAGCCACAAGTAAAATTGCAACCCAAATAAAATAGCGCCAGAAAGCAAATGAATTGCCTGCGTTCCAATTGGAAATTCGGCATAGTACATGAGTATCCCTGTAAGAGCTTCTAAAAAGATTAAGAAAACAATCCAATTTACTAATTTATACCCCAAGTCTTTTATTTGGTTTAGGTAAAAAAGCCCGAAATTGACCAATACAATGGCAATGGTAAAAGAGCGATGGAAGTAGAATTTAAAACTCGGATTTAGTAAACTGTAGTTTTTATTTTCAAACCCAAATTGCTTTACTTGTTCATCAATAAACTGACGTACTTGAGTTCCCATAGCGATTTGAACCAATGAGAAAATTACGGATACAAGTAATAATTTATTGAAAAGCGCATTGTATTTGAACGTTTCGTTCTTTGGAGAGATGATAAATTGCAATTTTAATAAAAGCGCAATGATGATCAGACCAACCACCATATGAATGGTGATGATTTCAGGCGTTAAATTAGTATCTACAACTGTTTTCCCCAGCCAGGCTTCAAATAGCATTAAGAAGAAGGCAGTAAAGGCAAGTATTGGAATTGTTTTGTTCTCTTTTCTAAAGCTATAGGCACCAACAATTAGAAATAAAAAGACAAACCCAGCAACTACCGAAACCAAACGATTTATGTATTCTGTCCAAGTGTGGTATTTGTTAAATTTTGCATAATCGTGTTTTTTATAGGCTTCCCAATTCCCAGAATCAAAGCTATCGCTTGTCTTTAAGTCTTGCTTTGCAACAAACAATTCCTTGTTTTTTATGATGATCATCCCTTCTTCAAAAACAGTATTTTCTTTCCAACTAATTTGATCTTCAGAAGTTGGTGGAATCAAATAACCAAAACACTTTGGCCAATCGGGACATCCCATCCCAGAACCTGTCATTCGAACAATGGATCCTGCCAGAAAAATTAAATACACTGATATTATTGTGATTTTTACGATTTTAGGAAAGTTTTTCTTCACGATATTTAATGCTAAAATTTATACAAAGATAGGTTAAAAGGCATAAAAAAGGCTTCTAAATTTTAGAAGCCTTCTCTTTAGAATTGGTATAAATTATGCTTTTTTGTCTTTACAACATTCCATTTTGCAATCTTCTTTACATGTTTTTTGGGTCTCCATCATCTCACATTTTGATTTGCAGGCATCAGAACATGTATGTTTTTGATTAGAAATTTCAGAAGCAGTATATAAGTCTCCACCTGCAATCCCATCAACAAATGCGATTAGGTCTTTTTTAGAGAGCGTGTTGGTGTCAAATTCGATCGTTGCAATGCTGTCAGAAAAAACCACTTTCGCGGCTAAAACACCTTCTTTTTTAGTTAGTTTAGATTGTATTGTTTTTGCACAACCAATCTCGCAGGTCATTCCAGAAATTGCTAACGATACGTTTTCTTTTTTAATTTCTTTTTGACAGCTTATTAAGGTAAAGCAAGCGATTAGAAATGCGAATATAAATTTTTGAACTTTCATGTTTTTGATTATTTAATTATCGTACAAACTTATTAAGAAAATTATAGATATCTAAAGAATTATCGGACTTTTGTACAAATTCTAACTCGCTATGAATCACCAACAACAAAAAGTGTTATACCTCACATTGCTTTCTTTAGTTTGGGGGAGTTCTTTTATTTTAATGAAAAAGGCATTGATTGGTGTTAGTCCAATGCAATTGGGGGCATTAAGAATGATTATTACGGCTCTTTTCTTAGCGTTAATTGGTTTTAAGCGACTTCATATGATCCAAAAGAAGCAATGGCGCTATATCGCTTATACAGCGTTTTTAGGAACCTTTCTTCCGGGGTTTCTCTTCGCCTACGCCGTTCAAGTGATTGATAGTGCCATCGTAGCGATTTTAAATTCATTTACTCCTTTTAATACATTGGTTTTTGGAGCGCTCTTTTTTGGGTTTGCATTTAAAAAGCAACAATTTATTGGAATTTTAATTGGACTTGCAGGAACGCTAATTTTAATATTAGAGGGCGCGGTTTTAAATCCAGATCAAAATTATTGGTTTGCCTTGCTCATTATCATTGCATCGGTTGGGTATGCTTTCAATGTAAACATCGTGAAAAAGCATTTGCAAGATGTAGACGCTTTAGCAATTACAACAGGAAATTTTATATTACTACTCATACCTGCGATTATTGTTTTGGTATGTACCGATTTCTTCACAGAATTTGAGGGTTCCCAAACAGGCTTAGAGGCATTAGGGTATATTGCGATCCTCTCCATTGTTGGAACTGGTATTGCAAAAACGATGTTTAATAAATTGGTGCAAATTTCGAATCCTGTTTTTTCTTCCTCAGTAACCTATCTAATCCCAATTGTTGCCATTTTTTGGGGTGTCTTTGATAACGAAAAACTAAGTTTGATTCAGGTTGTAGCAGGTTTTTTGATTCTTTTTGGGGTATATTTAGTCAATAAGAAGAAGTAGTTTTTTAGATCGGGATTTATTATATAAAAAAGAGTCAAGAATAAATTCTTGACTCTCTGTTTTAAAAAGGATTTGATTGCAGATTATTTAAAATCTTCGTCTGTAACACCTTCGTTTATTTTAATTTCACTGATGGTGAAGTTCAAGTCCATTGGACCACTTTTTTGACCAACAGCATGTGGAAACAGAATGCCATTTACTGCTTTGTAATCAGAGAATGTTGTAGGTATTTTTATTTCTTTTCCATTTGGAGTTTTCATGGTTTCAATAGATTTTACTTTTAAGCCAGTAGCCATGTCGTAAAAAACTTCTTTGTCTAAATACTTCAATACAATTGCATTTTTCCCTTCTAGAGGTTCTATTCTTACCAATTTTCCAGAGGTGTAGTTTAAATCTCCAAAAAGTGCATTTTTTCCTTTGGCTTTTTCGAGAGCATCACCTTCCATCTCTTTTCTTCGACCTTGTTGCTCTTCATATCCATTTACACCGTTAAACACCGCTTTTTGAAATACCTGCCCCATACCCATAATTACCATAGAAGATTTATTTGGGGCAGCAGATTTTGTGGTTAAAGTAACATCAATTCCTTGAACTTTAGCTCCAGAAACAGTCATAACCGTTTTTACAGCCATTACTTTTTCTTTCCCACCAATGGCTTCAATGTATTTGTTGACTACTTTTTCAGCGGTCATTCCTTCTGGAATTGGCATGGTCATCGCTGGCTTTACAGTTGGATTTCCTTCTTTGTCGAAATATTTGATAATATAATCTCCTTTTTCAAGGTTTTTAAGCACCTCAATTCCTTTTCCTGTAATTATAATTCTTGCTTTATCACCTTTAAAATATTTGATAGCAGCGTCTTGAACATCCGCTATCGTTACCGCATTAATATTCTCGATGTAGTTTGCATAAAAATCTGAGGGCAGGTTATATCTCGCAATGTTCAATGCATAATTAGCCGCTGTTCTTGGCTTTTGCACGTCCATTACGAAACTTCCAATGTATTCTTCTTTTACATTTTTCAATTCCTCAGCGGATACTTTTTGGTATCGAATTCTTGTAATCTCTTTTTGCAATTCAACAACAGAACTATCAGTAACCATATTTCGAACACTCGCAGTTGCTTTAAATATTGCAGCATCTCTACTTTGTCTTACACTTGAGTAAGAACCGTAGGTATAGGCTTTGTCTTCACGAAGATTTTGAAACAAACGTGCAGTACCACCACCACCTAAAATTTGGTTTGCCAATAGTGCTGCATAGTAGTCTTTATCTCCTAACTTTAAATCAATATTATTAACAATTGCAATTTCAGACTGAACTGCATTTGGCATGTTTACAAAGTTAATTTCTGTTGTACTCACATTGGTAGGTTTTGGGATGTCCTGTGAAGGAATGGTTCCTTTAGTCCAGTCGTTAAATAATTTTTTAACTAATTTTTTAATTTCTTTAGGATTGATATCTCCTTCAATAATCAAATACCCATTGTTCGGTTTGTAATAGGTGTTGTAAAATGTTTTTACGTCTTCTAACCTAATATTATTTACAGAGGCTTTTGTTATAAATTCTCCAAAAGGGTGGCTTTTACCGTAAGTGAGTGCACTTTCTACACGTCTTGCAATATTGGTCACACTTTTTTCACCTGATTTTATACCGTCTAAAGTAACTTTCACTTCTTTGTCAAACTCTTCTTGCGTGAATTGTGAGTTTTTAACACCGTCAGCCATTAATGCGAGTACTTCAGGGAAATATCTTTTTAAAGAAGAAGCGAATGCACCTCTACTAGAAAAGTTAACATTGGCGCCTAAATAGTCTACTTTTTCATTAAAGTCATCTTTAGAAATAGTTGTAGTTCCACGTCCAAGTAAGCTTCCCATCATTGAAGAAACTCCTGCAATTTCACCTTCAAAAACAGGTTTGTTGTCGATGGTAAGGTTCGCGGAAACTCTTGGTAGTTTATGGTTTTCAACCATAATTACGGTCATTCCGTTCTTTAAGCTAAACTTTTCTGCGTCCCCAAGTTTTACGACTGGATCTGGGCCAGGTTTGGGCATTTTACTTCTATCTATTTGCGCGTTTAAAGCAAAAGACATAGTTACAATTGCTATTAACGATAAAATTTTTGTTCTCATAATTGTTTTGTCTTTTGGTTTATTTTTTCTCTGGAAGATATTCCAGGGTTAAACGTTGGTTTGGATTCAAGTATTTTTTAGCAACTTCTCTAATTTCTTCCCTTGTAATCGATCTGTAAATGTCGATTTCGGTGTTGATTAAGTTGGTGTCTCCAAATAATACATTGTAACGTGCTAAAGAATTCGCAATTCCTTCTACACTCGCATTGGAGTTTACAAAATTGTTTTCGAACTTATTTTGTAGTTTTTGATAGGCTTTTTCAGAAATTAAATCTGTTTGTATTTTTACAATCTCTTCATCGATTTCTTTTACAATGTCGCTTAATTTGGTTTCTCCTTGAGGCAAACCATAAACAATATAGGTTCCATAGTCTTCTTGACTTAAATTAATAGCACCCACTTGTAGCGTCATTTTCTTGGTGTCTACCAATTTTTTGTATAAGATAGAACTTCTTCCAGAGCTTAAATACGAAGAAACCATGTCCAATACTCTGGAGTCTCTTGTCTTCATTGAAGGCGTTCTGTAGGCTGTAATGATTGCAGGTATCTGAATGTTTGGGTCGTATGCTTTCGCACTTATAGGAGCTGTGATTGGGTCTTCTTGTGCAACTGTCCTTTCGATGGCTGCCCCTCTAGGAATGGGTCCAAAATAATCTTGAATCATTTTTTTAGTAGTTTCCAAACTGATATCACCAGCAACCACAAGGGTGGCATTGTTAGGGACATAGAACTTTTTATTAAATGCTAAGAATTCTTCTAAAGTAGCCGCATCCAGGTGTTTCATTTTACCAATGGTGGTTCCTTTATAAGGATGTTTTTTAAAAATATTCTTTTTTACATTTTCTAAAAAACGAGAATAAGGCTGATTGTCAACTCTCAATCTTTTCTCTTCTTTTACCACTTCATTTTGGGTATCTACACCGTCCTGACCAATAATTGGGTGCAGTAAACGTTCAGATTCCATCCACAATGCCAATTCTAATTTGTTTGAAGGGAAAATTTCATAATAGTAAGTTCTGTCGTCGGTTGTATTTGCATTATTTCTACCTCCATTAGAAGAAACAAGTTTAAACCATTCTCCTTTTCCAATGTTCTGTGTTCCTTCAAAGAGCAGGTGCTCAAAAAAGTGCGCCATACCAGTTCTGTCTGGTTGTTCATCTTTAGCGCCTACATGATACATGACCGCAGTTGTTACAACTGGAGCAGAATTGTCTTGGTGTAAAATGACATGCATTCCGTTGTCTAAATCGTACTCTTCAAATTCAACTTTTTGTGCATTCATAGAAAATGCAACTAAAACAGCTGAAGCAAAAGTGAATATACTTTTTTTCATTGATTCTTAATTTGATTAATTTATCTTTTAGAATTTATAAGACGATTCTTAGGGCAGAATGTTACATTGAAACCATAAAACCGTTTAAATTTTCATCAAAAATAAAAATTTAAAGACAAACTTTTTGTTAATTCTAATTATTTTCTTCTAATTATTTAGGCAATAGAAGTTTGTAGTTCTAAAAAATATGTATATTTGCATCCGCATTTTCAGCAAGAAAGTGCTATTAATCAGTATAAATACGCAAAACAAATAGTATGTACGCAATCGTAGAGATAGCAGGGCAGCAGTTTAAAGTTGCAAAAGACCAAAAAGTATACGTACACCGTTTACAAGGAGCAGAAGGATCAGAAATTACTTTTGATAATGTAATGCTTGTTGAAGACAAAGGAAACGTAACTATTGGCGCCCCAGCTATAGAAGAAGCCACAGTAACGGCTAAAATCTTAAGTCACTTACAAGGTGATAAAGTGATCGTTTTTAAGAAAAAACGTAGAAAAGGTTACAAAAAGAAAAATGGACACAGACAAGCATTTAGTGAGATTCAGATCGAATCTATTGCTGCATCTGGTGCAAAAAAACCAGCAAAAAAAGAAGCTGCTCCAAAAAAGGTAGCTGCTCCAAAAGCTGAGGTAAAAGAAGCGACAACAGATTATAGTTCTATGACTGTTGCACAATTAAAAGCAGCTGCAAAAGAGCAGGGTATTTCAGGATACACTTCTTTAAAGAAAGCTGAATTAATTGAAGCTTTAACTAAATAAAAATTTCAATTTTAAAACCATCGTATCATGGCACATAAAAAAGGAGTAGGTAGTTCGAAAAATGGTAGAGAATCAGAATCGAAACGTCTAGGAGTAAAAATATTTGGAGGACAAGCTGCAATAGCAGGAAACATTATTGTTCGTCAAAGAGGAACAACACACAATCCAGGAGAAAACGTTTACATGGGTAAAGATCATACTTTACATGCAAAGGTTGATGGAGTTGTTGAGTTTAGAAAGAAAAGAAATAACAGATCTTATGTTTCTATAACACCTTTTGAAGCTTAGTCAATAAAGCTTTCATAATTTATAAAATGCTCAAACAATTAATTGTTTGAGCATTTTCCGTTTAAAAAGATTCCGTTTTGTATTTTTACCCTTATGAAGTTATTGTATGATTTTATTGTTTTCTTGGCCTCACTATTTTTGCCGATCGCAGCTGTTTTTAATAAAAAAATAAAACTTTTTGTTGCTGGAAGAAAACAAACTTTCTCGAAAATTTCTGAATTAAAAAACAAAAAAATACTTTGGTTTCATGCAGCCTCATTGGGAGAATTTGAACAAGCAAGACCCATTATAGTCGTTTTAAAAAAGAAATATCCTGATTATAAAATACTCGTCACTTTTTTCTCTCCGTCGGGGTATGAAATTCGTAAGAAGTATGATTTAGCAGATGTCGTTTGTTATTTGCCTTTAGATAGTAAATCAAACGCTAAAAAGTTTGTGGAGCTCCTCAACCCAACACTTGCTATTTTTATAAAATATGAGTTTTGGCCTAATCTCTTAAAAGAATTAAAAAAGAAAGAAATTCCAACTATTTTGGTCTCAGGAATTTTTCGAGAAAATCAAATTTTCTTTAAGTATTACGGAGGTTTTATGCGAAACTCTCTAAAAGCATTTCATCATTTCTTTGTACAGGATGATAACTCAAAAGAATTATTAACTACGATTCATTTTGAGAATATTTCTGTGGTTGGAGACACTCGCTTTGATCGCGTATTAGAAATTTTAGAGCAAGACAATTCCCTTGATTTTATCAAAGAATTTAAAGACAATACCTATACTGTTGTTGCAGGAAGTACTTGGGAAGAAGATGAAGCCTTGTTTGTGAATTATATTAATCATGTAGCCTCTGAAGAGGAGAAATTTATAATCGCACCTCATAATATCAAGCAAGATTCAATTATAGAACTCCAAAAGGCACTCCATAACAAAGCTGTTTTATTTTCAGAGAAATCAAATAAAAATTTAAAAGAATACCAAGTTTTTATTATAGATACGATTGGTGTTTTAACTAAAATTTATAGTGCTGCCGACACTGCATATGTGGGAGGAGGTTTAAAAACAGGGCTGCATAATATTTTAGAACCCGCTACCTTTGGGGTGCCAATAGTGATTGGAAATAAATATGGTAAATTTAAGGAAGCAGTGGATCTTGTAACTCTTAAAGGAGTTGTTTCTATTGAGAGTCAAGAAGAATTTACAACCATTTTATGTTCTTTAAAAAATGATGATTTGTACAGGAAATCAACCGGAGAAATTAATAAAAACTATATTCAAAACAATGTGGGAGCAACGCAATCGATTCTAAAATGGATGCAACAAAAAATATAAAATTCTGGATTTCAAGGAAATAACTTTCAAATTAAATGAGCAAATTAATAGATAATTTTGGGCGACAAATAGCCTATGTGCGACTCGCAGTTACAGATCGTTGTAATTTGCGATGCCAGTACTGCATGCCTGCGCATGGAATCGATATTGTTCCCAAGCAAGAATTGCTCACATTTAAAGAAATGTATCGCTTAATTCGGGTATTAACAGAGTTGGGAGTTACTAAAGTTCGTTTAACAGGAGGGGAGCCTTTTGTTCGTAAAGATTTTGTTGGATTTTTAGAAATGCTATCCTACAATGACTTGTTAGACGCCATTAATATTACCACAAACGGTGCCTTGATTTCTAAATACATTGCTGACATTGAAAAGCTAGAGAAAGTTAAAAATATTAATTTAAGTATTGACAGTTTAAAAGCCGTTAAATTCAACGAAATTACCCGTAGAAATGCTTTTGATGCCGTTTTTAAAACAATGGAACTTTTAGAAAAAAGTACATTAAAGCTCAAGTTAAACGTTGTAGTTCAGTCTGGTATTAATACAGATGAAATTAAAGATTTTGTTCGATTGACGAAAGATAGAAATTTGGCCGTTCGGTTTATAGAAGAAATGCCATTCAATGGAAATGGCCAACGTGAAATGAATGAAAACTGGACTTTTAATAAAATTTTAAATGAGATAGAAACCGAGTTTAAAGTTACTGAAGTCCAATCAGAAAAATCGTCCACATCAAGAAATTATACGATAGAAAATCATCGTGGAACTTTTGGAATTATCCCTGCTTTTACAAGATCGATTTGTAATGATTGCAATCGAATTAGAATTACATCAACAGGTACTTTTAAAAACTGTTTGTTTGATGACGGCGTTTTTAACTTGCGAGAATTCATAAGAAATGGCGCATCCAATGACGATTTAAAAAAGCTCTTTTTATCTTTAGTCAAAGAGAAGCCAGCTAATGGATTTATAGCTGAAGCAAACCGTACAAAAGGAGGTGTCTCCGAAAGTATGAGTACTATTGGAGGGTAGGCAACCGATTACAAAATGAAACAATTACGCATTTAACATGATTTCAGTAGCACACGCATTGCAAGCCGTATTGAATACAACCCAATATTTTGGTATTGAACAAATTCCTTTTATAAAATCTATAGGGAGAATTTTAAAAGAAACCATATACGCAGATAGAGATTTTCCACCATTTAACAGGGTCTCTATGGATGGAATATCCATTAATTATACTGCTTTCAAAAACGGACAGAGAAGCTTTAAAATAGAGGGAGTTCAAGCCGCTGGAAGTGCCCAATTAGCCCTTCAAGATTCGAAAAACTGTCTAGAAGTAATGACGGGGTCAGTGTTGCCAGACAATACAAACACAGTCATTCGCTATGAAGACATTACCTTAAAAAATGGAATTGCTATTATTAATATTGATACTCTGCATGAGGGGCAAAATATTCATAAAAAAGGAAAAGATAGAAAAGTTGGCGATCTGTTAATTACACAAAATACCAAAATAGCTGCAGCAGAAATAGGCGTATTGGCCACGGTTGGAAAATCGTATGTAAACGTTGCAAAGCAACCAAAAATAATGATTGTTTCAACTGGAGATGAATTGGTTGGTGTTGAAGAAATTCCGCTGGACTATCAAATTAGAAGAAGCAATGTTTTTACTCTCGTATCTTTGTTGGAAAGATTAAAGATCTCCTCAGACACTGCCCATATCACAGATGACAAACCGATTCTAAAATCGAAGATTAAAACCTATTTACAAGAGTATGATGTGTTGCTTTTTAGTGGTGCCGTTAGTAAAGGGAAATTCGATTTTTTACCCGAAGTTTTCGAGGAGTTAAGCGTGAAGAAATTATTTCATAAAGTGGCACAAAGACCGGGGAAACCGTTTTGGTTTGGAAGCACAACTTCTTTTGTTATAAGTGCACAAAATGGTGATCAAAATGAAAAAGAGAACAAGAATAAGAACACCATAGTGTTTGGGTTTCCAGGAAATCCGATTTCAACTTTTGTAAATTGTTTGGCGTATTTTTACCCTTGGTATTACAAATCGGTTGGTTTAGAAGTTGAACAAGAAACGGCAATTTTATCCTCTGAGGTAACCTTTAAACCAAATTTAACCTACTTTTTGCAAGTCAAATTGAGCGTTCGTTTTGGGCACTTAGTTGCAACACCCGTTTTAGGAAATGGTTCAGGTGACCTTGCCAGTATGATATATGCAGATGCATTTATTCAATTACCTCAAGGGCAAACAGTATTTGAAAAAGGGGCAGTTTTTCCGGTAATTAGATACCGTTGAGAATGAAATTTAGGAAGATAATAAACGATAATTTATGAGCAATTTTACACACATTAATAAAGACAATAATCCTAAAATGGTAGATGTTTCGGATAAGAAAACCACCAAAAGAACCGCTACTGCAAAAGCAACACTTTTTTTAGGAAAAGAACTACTTTCTCATTTTACGAATGATGAACTAATTACCAAGAAAGGACCTGTTTTTCAAACAGCAATTATTGCAGGGATTCAGGGCGTAAAAAAAACTTCTGAACTGATCCCTATGTGTCATCCACTATTGATTAATGGGGTTGATGTAGATATTAAAATTGCAGATTCAGAAACTATAGAAGTGTTTTGTAAAGTGACTATTGAAGGAAAAACGGGAGTAGAAATGGAAGCGTTAACTGGCGTAAATATTACTTGTTTAACCATCTATGATATGTGTAAAAGTATCTCCCAAGAAATAGTAATTAAGGAAGTAAGGTTGTTGGAGAAAACAGGTGGAAAATCAGATATTAAAAATGGGTAAACATCAAAAACATACAAATTTAGTAAGAAGAGAGAACAATCATTTTGCATCGAATGAAATTTCAATTTTAGGAACCAATTGTGATATTATTTCTGAATTGATACACAGCGTTTCTGAGCAACTATCCAAATATAAATTGGCGTATTTCGATGCCTCACATGCTAAAAATGTTCCTAAAAATAAAATAGCTGAATACACATTTCATCACGAAGGAAATTTACAAATCACAACTTCCGGTATCGTAAATAAGTTTGAACAACGATTGCAATTTGCACAATATGATTTTGTTTTTGTCAATGGCAATCATTACCCAGGAGTAAAGCAAATCTTAATTTTAGACGAAGAAAAAGAGGCTTCTGTTTTAAAGAGATTGGAACAATTGGACCGTATCGAGTTTGTTGTTAAATTAAAAAAGGAAAACACTTTTTTTTCATTTTTAGAAGAAAAATACCCGCAAATCAATAATGTAAAATGTTATACGATTGATGAGGTAGTTAAAATAGCAAATCACATTGATCGTCTGATTCAAGAAAAGTTGCCTCCAGTAAAAGGATTGGTGCTTGTTGGTGGGAAAAGTACCCGAATGGGAGTCGATAAATCGGAACTCGATTACCACGGAATTCCCCAAAAAAAGTATGTCCAAAAAATAGTAGAGAATCACAAATTAGAAACGTATTTTTCGGTTCAGGTTCCTTCAGAAAATGAAAGTGAAATTTCGGATGTATTTTTAAATTTGGGCCCTTTTGGAGGTATCTGTTCTGCGTTTCAAAAAGATCCAAATACAGCTTGGTTAGTAATTGCAACAGATCTGCCTTTTATTAATGAGGAGGTAATTCAGTTGTTATTACAAAAAAGAAACCCAAGTAAAGTGGCAACGGCAATTAGAGGAAAAGGCAATGAGTTTGTAGAGCCGTTAATTACAATTTATGAACCAAAAGCATATCCTGTTCTATTACAGTATTTAGCCCAAGGATATTCCTGTCCGCGAAAAATGTTGATTAATTCAGATGTTGAAATCGTTGAAATAGATGCATCCTTAATTAGGAATATAAATACTCCTGAAGCGTTTGAAGTGGCAAAAAAAGAAATCAATACTAAAAATGGATAAAAACCAATTTTTCAAACGTCAAACAACTCTGTCAGAGATAGGAGAGGTTGGACAACAAAAACTGCAAGACGCTTCTGTTTTAGTGGTCGGTTGTGGCGGATTAGGGAGTCCTATTGCAGTCTACTTAGCTGCTAGTGGAATTGGAAAAATTCATTTGGTAGATTTTGATACCGTAGCTACCACCAACTTACACAGACAGGTATTTTATGATTTAAATGATGTTGGAAAATCAAAAGCGGAGGTGTTATCTGCGTTTATAAAAAAGAGAGCTCCTTTTACAGTTGTGAATTTTACCAATGAGCAAGTCACCAAAGAAACTATTTTTGAGTTCATGGAAAACGTAGACATTGTAGTGGATGGAACCGATTCTCTGCCCACAAAATATCTACTCAACGATGCTTGTGTTGTGAAAGGAAAACCGCTTGTTTATGGATCTTTATACAAGTTTGATGGTTATGTGGCAACCTTTAATGTGTTACAAAAAGACGGAAGCCATTCGGCAAATTTAAGAGATGCATTTCCAGAAATGACAACCGACATTCCCAATTGCGAAACGGCTGGAACATTGAATGGGATTGTTGGCATGATTGCTATGCAACAAGTAAACGAAGTTTTGAAACTGGTTACAGGCATTGGGAGTCCTTTAGTAAATACATTGCTGATTTACAATTCACTTGAGAATACCCAATTAAAAATGACCTTATTGCCAAGTGTTTTGAAAACTGAAATTTTGAAGTTGTTTGAAACTCAATCTTACTTGGATGCTGTTTGTGCAATTCAACGAGCGGATTTGCAAATTTCGCCGACGGACTTAAAAGAGAAAATAATATCTAAAAAGATTGAAATTATAGCAGTACTATCCAATTTAGAATCGCCATTTAAGGTGCATCAAACAATTCCGATAACTGACTTTGATGTAGAAAAAATAAGTATTGATTTTAATAAAACCTATGTGATTGTTTGTCAACGCGGACTGAATAGTTACAAAGCCACAAAAATGTTAAAGAAAAGATACCCAGCACTTACTGTATTGAGCCTTACGGGAGGAGTCGCAAACTATTAAGGGTGGGCATTTACCCAAACATCACCATCTTCAAAATATTCCTTTTTCCAAATAGGAACCGTTTCTTTTAGGGTGTCAATGGCAAATTTGCAAGCCTCAAAAGCCGCTTTTCTATGTTTTGCAGAAGCTGTAATAATCACAGGAATATCGCCAATTTGTAACATGCCTTCTGCATGGTGTATGGCTATTTTATGGATTTTAAAGTTTTCTAAAGCCAATTCTGCAATCTTTTGCATTTCTTTTATCGCCATCGGTTTGTAGGTAGAAAAGTCCAATTGTGTTACTTTTTTGTTTTGGGTGTCATTTCTAACAGTCCCTACAAATGCTGCAATACCTCCGCATGATGCCGCTGTTACAAAATTATAACATTCGTTTAAATTCAGTTTTTTGGAAGTAATTTTTATAGATGTTTTGCTCATATTGAAATACAAAAATAGGAAATCAAAACGTATCTTTGTTGTGTTATATCAGAAGTTGAAAAAATGAAAAATATTTTTAGAATTGTAAGTTTTTTTGAAGGAGTTTCTTATTTGTTATTGCTTTTTGTAGCGGTTCCAATAAAATACTTTCAAGGGAATGTTTCCTATGTGAAACTATTAGGAATGCCCCATGGAATTCTTTTTATGTTGTACCTTGTTTTAGCAATGATGCTTTTCAAACCAATGAAGTGGAGTTATAAAACGCTGGCAATTGTTTTTGCAGCGGCTATTTTACCTTTTGGAACCTTTTATATTGATAAAAAATATCTAAGATAATTAGCCGCCACTAACCGGTGGAATAATTGCAACAACATCATTTTCTTGTAATATCAAATCATCCGTAGCATAGTTTTCGTTTACAGCAATTGCATAGGAATTGATGTTTTCTAACGAAGGGTGTTTTGTGTGCAATTCCTTTTTAAGGTTTTTAATACTTGAGTTCTCAAGAACTTCAAAAGACATCTCATTTGTATTTAATAAATCTCTAGTAATTCCAAAAAAGAGTAATTTGATTTTCATAGTATCAAAGATAAAAATTAATTGAACAAACTCAATCCAAAAAGCCATCCCTCTTTTGAGCTTCCATTAAAATTAGAACGCACATAATCGATTCGTAAAAAACGCCACTTCCCCCAACCAATATTATTCAACCCTACCGAATATTCGCTGTAAGGTTTTCTTTCTGCTGTAAATAAGGTTTTTCCACCTGCTACTAAATGAAAGTTTAGTTGATTCATCAGCGGTATTTTTGATAACAAAGCACCTCTGAAATTATGTAGCAGGTGCATTTCTGCATATTGGTCGTTAGAAAAAATTTTGTAGTAATTGAGCAAACCAAAACTATTTGTATATGAAATATCCAAGGGGAATGTAAATTGATTTCCATTTGGATGAAAATAATCCATAAAGGCAATTTGCTTCTTTTTTAAGAAAAGGCCTCCTCGAAGATTATAGGAAAGACGTCCGTAATTTCCGGTGTTGATCTCTTGATTTAAGCGTCCAATAAGTACGTCAGAATTTAATTCAGAATTTTGAGCACCAAATGTTTTTCTATAATTCAGATTGAATGTTGGATACTTTTCATTTCCAATATTGAATTTCCGATTTGGATAGGAGAGGTATTTTTGACCAAACACAAAACGTGCCCCTATATTTAAAGTTGCAATGGTGTGTTCAGAAAAAGCAGCATTCGAATAATCGGTTTCATCCAATGGATTGTTTGAGGTATAGTTTAGTTCTTTGTTTTTAAAAGAATAATTAGTGGTATTAAAAAGAGGTTTCCGATTCGCATACTCTAAAGAAGTGTTTAGAAAAACACCATTTTTTACCTCATTAGAATAGCTAATTCTTGCAAATGATTTTTCGTATATTTTTAAGTAATTTTCCTTATCAAAAAGAGCGCTAAAACTATTGTTCGCTAATAAAAATGAATTTCTATCATTAAATTGAGCTGTTGTAACTCCACCAGTTATTGAGACTCTTGGCCGCGATATATTATTCCATTTTTTGGTAAAAAAGATGGTGGGCCTAGCTCTTTTATCTGCAAAGCCATAGTTTACATTTATCCCTGCATTCCACCATTTTCCAGCATCATTTTGTCTTTTAAAATAGCGAATTCCAGCAGAAGAGTGAAATCCTTGTACAGGATTAAAACTTGTTTTTAGCAAAGGACCATTGTAGGAAATTGACCAGTCTTTATAAGAGTTTCGGAAGGTATACCCTGTGATTGGATCGAACCAACCTAGTTTATTTCTTTTGGTATCCAGAGAGTCTAAATACTTTTTAGACTTTCGAATTACTTTAATGCTATCTTTAAAGGTGTAGTCTTTTATCTCTTCTAGTGTTAGGGGAACTGGACGAATTTTCTTCCAGTAAACAGAGTCTTTTTTAGTAGCTGTTTTGGCAAAGGTTAAGACCTCATTTGAAAATGTGTTTTCATTAATATTTGGTGTGAAATTATAGTTTGAATAGGCGGACGAAAATTTACCATCAAACTTCAATCCAAGAAAGTTGACTTGAAATCCAATAGCTTGACTAATGAGCACCCAAGAATCATTTTCTTCTGAATAATTGTAATCTTGCTTTAAAGACAAAAGATCTATTGCGGGGAAGTTTGCTTGGGCACCTGTAACCGTAACATCTGCACCATAGACGGCCCAATCGTCTTCCACAACATAAATATTGCCATTAAAAACAGGGTCATTTTTCCGTTTTGGAAGGAGCGTTATTTTATTGATGAGTTTACCGCTTTTCGTATAAAAAGTACCAATAAGTTTAAAACGATAATAACTAAATGCGTTGGTAGAAAGCGGTGAAATTAAATCATTTCCAAGCTCAACACGATTGTTATAAAAGTTGATGTTTGCATCTTCAGCTCTATTAAAACTAGGGCCGTTGTCGGTTCCTGAAACTTTAGAAGCGGTAATTTTTTCTTTAAATTTTTTAGGTCTTTTTTGATAGGTAATTTCAGAAATGGTTTCGGAAAGATAAATTATGCCACTTCTGGTAGTGTCCAATCCACCCCCAAAATCGCCCAAGGATTGACCCATGAATTTCTCAGGAGCATCTTTGATCTTATACAACCCTCGCGAGTAAAAATTTGCAGTATATGTTGAAAATTTATCTGTAATTTTATCTTTGTTGGCAATGACATTTCTAATAATTGCATTTGCAGGGTTGTCTTTCGTAGAAATTAAAATTTCTTCTAATTCAATACTTTCATCCACTAAAGTGATATCTAAGATCAGCGGAAAACTGTTAATACTTACCTTTTTTTTCACTGTTTTATATCCCAAAAATTGAAAGTAAACAATGTAGTTCCCTAGTTTTTTAATGTTTAAAACATAGTCTCCATTGTCGTTTGAAGTAGTTCCCGTTATTGTTTTTTCTAGATAAACATTAACAAAAGAAAGTGGTTTTCCGTTAGTATCCGTAATTTTTCCTTTGATTTGAGAAGAAAGAGAAACAGATATTAAAATTAAAATAAGTAGCGCTATTTTTTTCATTGGAATTTTTCTTAGTAGACGTATGTTTTTCTTTATTGTTACAAGAACCGATTTTTTTTAGTTAATGAGCCTGTAGTTTAAAAAAAAAATAAGAATCTCCCAGAAAAAAGTACTTTGTATTATTGCTATAAATGTAAAGAGTATGCCTCTTTTTTGAAGTTCAATTTTCTAAGAATGAAGGATTTCAAAAGAATGAAATAAAGGGCAGAGCTTCACTTGAAAACCTTATATTTGTTAGTCACAAACAAATAATATTTTTATGAGTGATTCTAGAAAAAGACATGAAGCCTTACTATACCACGCAAAACCAAAACCAGGGAAGATTGCTGTTGTGCCTACTAAAAAGTATGCTACTCAGCACGATTTGGCTCTGGCCTATTCGCCGGGCGTTGCAGAACCATGTTTAGAAATCGCAAAAGATAGAAATAACGTTTATAAGTATACCGCTAAAGGAAATCTAGTTGCCGTGATTACAAATGGTACGGCTGTTTTAGGATTGGGAAATATTGGACCAGAAGCCTCAAAACCTGTAATGGAAGGGAAGGGGTTATTGTTTAAAATATTTGCGGATATCGATGTTTTTGACATTGAAGTAGATGCCACAGATGTCGATAAATTCATAGAAACAGTAAAGGCGATTGCCCCTACTTTTGGTGGAATTAACTTAGAAGATATTAAGGCTCCAGAAGCTTTTGAAATAGAAAGAAGATTGAAAGAGGAATTAGATATTCCTGTAATGCACGATGATCAACATGGAACCGCTATTATTTCTGCGGCCGCGTTAAAAAATGCAATTGATATTGCTGAGAAAAGTTTTGCTAATGTTAAAATAGTTGTTAATGGAGCTGGTGCAGCTGCAATTTCTTGTACAAGATTGTATTTGAAGTTAGGGGCTAAAAAAGAAAACATTATCATGTGTGATAGTAAAGGAGTCATTCGAAAAGACCGCAACAACCTTACTTCACAAAAAGCTGAGTTTGCCACGAGCGAAGACCTCAATACTTTGGAAGAAGCGATGCACAATACCGATGTTTTTATCGGACTCTCTACAGGAAATGTAGTGACTCCAGAAATGTTGTTGTCGATGGCTAAAAATCCAATTGTATTTGCCATGGCAAATCCAGAACCAGAAATAGAATATGATTTAGCAGTTGCAACAAGAAATGATATTTTAATGGCTACTGGTCGTTCTGATCATCCAAACCAGGTAAACAATGTACTGGGTTTTCCATTTATTTTTAGAGGAGCTTTAGATGTTAGAGCAACTAAAATTAATGAAGAAATGAAAATGGCCGCGGTACACGCATTGGCAGATTTGGCTAAAAAATCAGTGCCCGAGCAAGTAAATATTGTGTATGACGAGGTGAGTTTGACCTATGGGAAGGAATACATCATTCCAAAACCTTTTGATCCAAGACTTATTTATGAAATTCCACCAGCCGTTGCAAAAGCTGCAATGGACTCTGGAGTGGCCCTAGAGCCGATTGAAGATTGGGGTAAATACCGTGAACAATTGATGGAAAGATCGGGTTCTGGGAGTAAAGAAATTAGAATATTACATAACAGAGCTAAAAGCAATCCAAAGCGGATTGTTTTCGCAGAAGCAGATCATTTAGATGTGCTAAAAGCAGCTCAAAGAGTGCATGACGAAAAATTAGGAAAGCCTATTTTATTAGGACGAAAAGATTTGATTCTAGCATTGAAAGAAGAAATTGGTTTTACAGCAGATGTACCAATTATTGATCCAAAAACAGACGAAGAAAAAGAAAGAAGAGAACGTTTTGGTGCTGTTTATTGGAAAAGTAGACAGCGGAAAGGGAAAACCTACTCAGAAGCAGTAAAATTAATGCGAGAGCGTAATTATTTTGCAGCAATGTTGGTCAATGAAGGAGAAGCAGATGCTCTAATTACCGGATATTCTAGGCCTTATCCAACCGTAGTAAAACCCATGTTGGAGCTCATCGAAAAATCGAAAGGAGTTTCTAGAATCGCTGCCTGTAATTTGATGTTGACCAAACAAGGACCTTTATTTTTAGCAGATACCACCATTAATGTGAATCCATCAGCAAAAGATTTAGCAAAAATCTCTCAGATGACTTCCAAATTGGTGACGATGTTTGGAATGAAACCCAATA
This sequence comes from uncultured Polaribacter sp., assembly GCA_943787375.1. Classification (GTDB taxonomy): domain Bacteria; phylum Bacteroidota; class Bacteroidia; order Flavobacteriales; family Flavobacteriaceae; genus Polaribacter. Next base: position 59,897 of record CALSME010000002.1, on the reverse strand, counting down.
TTGCAATGTTAGGATTTTCTAATTTTGGATCTTCAAACACAGAAACTTCCGTAAAAATTAGAGAAGCAGTATCCTACATCCATCGTAATTTTCCAAACGTAGTAGTTGATGGAGAAATTCAAGCAGACTTTGCGCTCAACCCAGAAATGTTGGCAAAAGAATTTCCTTTTTCAAAGTTGAATGGTAAAAAAGTAAATGTGCTTATTTTTCCAAATTTAGAATCGGCAAACATTACCTACAAATTATTAAAACAAATTGATGGAGCAGAATCGATTGGTCCCGTTATTTTAGGGTTTAGCAAGCCAGTGCATATTTTGCAATTGGGATCAAGTGTTGACGAAATGGTAAATATGGCAGCTCTAGCTGCTGTAGATGCACAGGAAAAAGAAAAAAATTCAAAATAAAAGGCTCATTAGGAGCATAAATAGACGGGTATGATTACACAAATAAGAGGAAAACTGGTAGAGAAAAACCCTACCTATGCCGTGGTTGATTGTAATGGGGTTGGATATCTATTGCACATCTCTTTACAAACGTTTTCGAGTCTCCCAGACCAGGAAGCCGTGGTCTTATATACCCATTTATTAATTCGAGAAGATGCACATACGTTGTTTGGTTTTATTAACAAAACAGAAAGAGAAGTTTTTAGACTTTTAATTTCTGTTTCTGGTGTTGGACCAAGTATTGCAAGAACCATGTTGTCGTCGATGACTTCTGAAGAAATACAACAAGCAATTGCCTCAGAAAATGTGCCCGTAATTCAATCTGTAAAAGGAATCGGTGCCAAAACAGCGCAAAGAGTGATTGTAGATCTTAAAGATAAAATCCTAAAAACATTTGACTTAGACGAAGTTTCCGTCTATACAAACAATACAAACAAAGAAGAAGCGTTATCTGCTTTGGAGGTATTAGGTTTTGCAAGAAAACAATCTGAAAAGGTGATTTCTTCCATTATAAAAACACAAAAAGATGCTTCCGTTGAACAACTTATAAAGTTAGCGCTAAAGAATTTATAGGCCCTTGAAAAAGAATCTAAAAAATATATTTTTGTTTGTCGTGTTTGTGTTATTGGCAAGCACTTCTTCGTTTTCACAATTTATGGCAGGTAGCAGTGCTCCAGAAGTTGAAAAAGACACACTAGATTTAACCTATAACTTTACAAAAAACCAAACAGGAGGGCTGTTTCTAGACTATTTAGCAGAAAAAGAAATTATTTTTGATAAGGTCCTTAATAAGTATGTAATTTTAGAGAAAATTGGAGATTATTATACAAGAACTCCTATTTATTTAACGCCCGAACAATACAAAAGATATCGCTTAAAAAGAGATATGCTGGTGTACTTCAAGGAGAAAGTTAATGCAGCGAATGGGAAAACTGGAGATGCAGTAGCTGCTCGAAAAAACTTACTACCCGCCTATTATGTAAATTCTAAATTCTTTGAAACTATTTTTGGGAGTAACAAGGTAGAGGTAATTCCTACGGGAAATTTAAATTTAAAGTTAGGAGTAATCTATCAAAATACAGAGAACCCACAAATTTCAGAAGAAAACAGGAGCAGTCTTACTTTTGATTTTGATCAACAAATTAATGTCAGTTTGCAAGCGAAAGTTGGGACGCGATTGCAGTTCACAGCAAACTATGATACACAATCTACATTCGATTTTCAAAACTTAGTGAAAGTTCAGTTTCTTCCTTCGGAAAATTCAGATGAATCGCAAGAATCAGGAAACAATACAAGTGGTCTTAATGATAAATTGGGAGGCATTAAGAAAAAAGTTGGAGCTCTTGGGGATAAGGTTGAAAGTTATAAAGATGATTTAACAAATTTTTCAGAAGACGGCATTATTCAAGGACTTGAAGCGGGTAATATTTCGATGCCCATCAAGAATTCGTTAATTAATGGCGCACAAAGTTTATTTGGAGTGAAAACCGATTTAAAATTTGGAAACACCAAAATAACGGCTGTTTTTTCACAGCAAAATTCTGAAAGTAAAACGGTTACATCAGAAGGAGGAGCCTCCATTCAACCTTTTGAATTAAGAACTACAGATTACGACAATGACCGACACTTTTTCTTATCACAATATTTTGTTGATAATTACGCAAAGTCATTGGAGCAATACCCTTTGATAAACAGTCAAATTAATATTACCAGAATTGAAGTTTGGATTACCAACAGAAATGCGAGTACCGAAGATTTTAGAAGTATTGTTGCCTTTGCAGATATTGGGGAAGTAGGAACATCGAATTTGGTGAATTTTACAGACATTACACCCAATCCAGATAGCCCTTTTGTTTCTTTGCAAAACATCCCTTCCAATAACACAAATACGATTGCCGATTTGTTAACACAGTCTAGCGGTATTAGAGATGTGGGAACGGTAAATACAACCCTACAAAGTAGTCCTTACAACATGCAAGAAGGAAGTGATTACTCACTGCTTCAAAATGCAAGAAAATTACAAACAAACGAATATACACTCAATCCACAACTCGGATTTATTTCTTTAAATAGAAGATTAAATGATGGAGAAGTTTTAGCTGTTGCTTACGAATATACGGTTGCAGGAAATGTGACCAATGCAACAGGTGCTCCAATCAATCAGAATTCATTTAAAGTTGGAGAATTCTCTAATGATGGAATACAAGCACCTAATAATTTAGCTGTAAAATTATTAAGAAGTGAAATATTAACCACCAAAAGAGACGATCGAAATGGCGGTTTAGAACAATTTCCTACCTGGCGATTGATGATGAAAAACGTGTATGCTTTAGGCGCCTTTCCATTGTCGCAAGACGGATTTCGTTTTGAAGTTCAGTATCGAGATGACGCAACAGGAATTCCTTCAAACACACTCCAAAACGCACAAACACAAGACATCGCCAACAAGCCATTATTGCAAGTATTGCGTTTGGACCAATTAGACCAAAGTCAATTTCGAGATGCCGATGGGTATTTTGATTATGTAGAGGGGATTACTGTAAATTCACAAAATGGATTCATCTTTTTCCCAGAGCCAGAACCTTTTGGTGTAAATTTAGAGGAGCAACTAACGAGTCAGCAAGACAAAGATAATTACGTTTTTAAAGAACTGTATTTAGACACTAAAATAAATGCAAAAAACAACTATCAGAACAAAGATAAATTTTTATTAAAAGGATACTTTAAATCAGAGAATTCTGGCGGAATTCCAATAGGCGCTTTTAATGTTCCAAGAGGTTCTGTAAAAGTAACTGCCGGTGGAAGGCAATTGCTCGAAGGGGTAGATTTTGTGGTAGACTATTTAGCCGGAAAAGTACAAATTATAGATCCAGGACTGCAAGCATCTGGAGTGCCTATTAGTGTTTCTACAGAAAATAATGCCGTATTCAATCAGCAACGGAAAACCTTTATGGGAGTTGACGTAGAGCATCGTTTTTCGGATAAATTTACCTTGGGAGGGACGGTTTTAAATGTGGAAGAAAGACCCTTAACACCAAAAGTAAATTTTGGATCGGAACCGATAAACAATACCATGTTGGGATTGAATGTAGATTATGCAGCAGAGGTGCCTTTTTTCACAAAGTTAGCAAACAAACTGCCCTTTGTAGATACCGATGTTCCTTCTAATGTATCGGTAAGAGCAGACATGGCCTATTTATTGCCGGGGACTCCAAGTGGTATTGATGTTGCGGGTGCAGCAACTTCTTATATAGATGATTTTGAAGCCTCTCAAATACCAATTTCATTATTATCACCCTTACAGTGGTATTTAGCAAGTACCCCAAAAAACAATACCAACGATGTTTTTAATGGAGGCCTTAATAGTATTGAATACAATTTTCAAAGAGCAAAATTAGCCTGGTACAGTATCGATCAAGTTTTTTACGGTTTGGGAGACACTCCGTCCGGAATTGGTGCAGACGATTTGTCGAGAGCTGAAACCAGACAGATAAATTATAGAGAATTATTCCCAAATCAGCAATTAGACATCACCCAAAATAGTTTGCTAAGAACCTTAGATTTGGCGTATTTCCCCAACGAAAGAGGATCCTATAATTTTGATACCGGAGCAAATGTAAAGCCAGACGGAACTTTTGACAATCCAGAAGCACGTTGGGCAGGAATTACCCGTCCTCTAACCACCAATAATTTTGACCAAGCCAATGTAGAATACATTCAGTTTTGGATTATGGATCCGTATGAAAATTATTCCATTACAAACGAAGAAGGTTTGCCTATTGGAGTCGATGCACAAGACCCTGCAAATCAAGTAGGAGACTTGTATTTAAACCTCGGAAACATTTCAGAAGATGTAAATAAGGACAGTCGAAAAATGTATGAGAACGGACTGCCAGAATCCGGGTTAGACCAAAACACCATAGAAACGATTTGGGGAAAAGTACCCTCAAATCAATCCATTATTTATGCGTTTAGCGAAGAAGATGCAGCAAGAGCAAATCAGGATTTAGGTTTTGATGGGTTGAATGATGTGGACGAGTTAACAAAATTATCTGAAAACTTAGGCGTTCCAGAGGCAAGTTTGCCAAGCTACTTTATAGCAGATCCTGCCTCCGATAACTTCCAGTTTTTTAGAGGTGGTCAATTGGACGATGAAGATGCCTCAGTCATTAAAAGATACAAGAACTTCAACAATACCCAAGGGAACTCTCCGACCATCAATCAATCTACTGAATCCTATCCAACGGCAGCTACGACCTATCCCGATGTAGAAGATATTAACAGAGATCAAACCATGAATACGGTCGAAAGCTACTATCAATATAAAATTTCTATGGACAAGGCCGATTTGGTTCCTGGAAGAAACTTTATTGTGGATGAAAAGACCACTACAATTACACTAGAGAATGGGAATTCACAACAGTCAAAATGGTATCAATTTCGAGTACCCATTCGAAGTGGAACACCCATCAATGGAATTTCAGATTTTAACAGTATTCGTTTTATGAGAATGTTTCTCTCTGGATTTAAAATGCCCGTTGTTTTGCGTTTTGGAGAGTTGGATTTAGTGCGTGGAGATTGGAGACGTTATGTAAGAACCTTAGATCCAAACATCAATCCAGATCGAGAATTAGATCAAACAGAATTGAATAATTTTGAAGTAGGCGTTATTAGTATCGAACAAAATGAAGGCAGTTATGTATTGCCTCCAGGGATTGTAAGAGAAAACCTACAAGGAAGCACAACAGTACAGCAGCAAAATGAGCAATCGGTTACCTTAAGTGTTTTGAATCTAGAAACCGACAAAATTAGAGCCATCTATAAAAACATAAGCATCGATTTAAGACGTTTTAAAGAGCTTAAAATGTTTATGCACTTAGAGGAAATTAAAACAATAGGTGCAATTAATGAAGGAGATATGTCCGCCGTTATAAGATTGGGAACAGATTTAAATGATAATTTTTATCAAGTAGAAATTCCTTTAATAGTTACAGAAAATAATGCCACTGCTGCGGTCGATATTTGGCCTGAAGAAAATAATTTAGAAGTACTCTTAAAGCGCTTTGGAGCGGTTAAACTAGAACGAGATGCTGCAAATGCTACGATTAATGAACTTTACACTCCTGAAACAGAAGAATCCATTAAAGTAAGTGTAAAAGGAAATCCCACATTAGCACAAGTAAGAACTGTGATGTTAGGGCTAAAGAACAATGCACCGTTGCCAAAGAGTGCGAAAATTTGGTTTAACGAACTGCGTTCTGCAGGTTTTGACAACAAAGGCGGTTGGGCAGCCGTTGTAAATGCCGATGCAAATTTTGCAGATGTTGCCAATGTTTCCTTATCGGGAAGCATGCAAACCGTTGGTTTTGGAAATGTAGAAGATCGAATAGGGCAGCGTAGTTTAAACGAAACAAAAGAATATAACTTTGCAACGACTGTTAATTTAGGAAGCGTTTTAACTCCTAAGAAATGGGGGATTCAGTTGCCAATGAGTTACAGTATTGGAGAGCAATTTATTGATCCAAAATTTGACCCACAATATCAAGATGTGGAATTGGCAGACGCCATCGCTGAAAACCCAAATAGTGCATTTTCTAGAGATTATACTAAACGGACTAGCATTAGTTTTAATAATGTAAAAAAGAACAGAAATCCAGGCTCATCAAAAAAACCACAGTTTTACGATGTAGAAAATGTTTCTGTTTCCTATGCACACAACAAAGAATTCCACAGAGATTACAATATTAAAAAATATGTAAACGAAAATGTAAATGCTTCCGCAGCCTATAATTTTAGTTTTCAGTCCAAAGGAATAGCTCCTTTTAAAAATCTAGATTCTTTAAAAGGAAAGTATTGGCAATTGTTTAAGGATTTAAATTTCAATCCAATTCCAAAAACAGTCGCTATTAACTCAAGAATAAACAGACAATTTAGTGCGCAGGAATCTCGAAATTTAGTAGATGGTTTGTCTGCACAACCAGAATTAAAACAACGTAGATTTCTATTTGATTGGGATTATGCAATTGCTTTTGATTTGACAAAATCGATTCAAGTAAACTTTAATGCTACCAATAGTAATATTTATGACGCTTTTGGATCTGGAGAAGATTTGGTTGTTTTTGACAACTTTTTTAATACAGGAAGACCCAATCAATACCATCAAAAGTTAAACGGTACTTATCGAACACCTATCGATAAAATCCCTTTTTTAGACTTTATGAAAGCCGACTATGCATATACTGCAGATTTTGATTGGCAAGTTACATCTCAAGACAATTCGATCAATGATCGAATAGGAAATGTCATTCAGAATGCAAACACTCATAATATCAATACGACTTTTGCTTTTGAGAAATTGTATAAAAAATTAAATTTCGAAAGGTTTTTACTCACAAAAGCACAACGTAAAAGAAATAGAGCACTCAGACGATCCGGTAAATTAGTACCACCTATTCGACGAAACAAAAATAAAAAATTACCGCTAGGAAAGCGACTATTAAAAGGAGCCTTTGACGTTGTTACTTCTGTGAAACAGGGGAAAATTAGTTATTCTGAAAACAACGGACAGCTATTGCCTGGTTACGATGAAACCGTTGGTTTTTTAGGAGGAGCCCCCACTTCCTTTGCTTTCGGGAGTCAGGTAGACATTCGAAATAAAGCCTTAATGAATGGCTGGTTGGTAGCTCCAAGAGCCTTAGAAGATGACCCTTCAACCCCAGACATTGATGAAAGCGCCTATTTCAATAAAACCTATCGCAAAACACATTACAACAAATTAGACTATTCTTTTACATTAAAGCCATTTAAAGATTTAAATATCGATGTGATTGGGAATAAAATTCAAACAAGAGATTTGCAACAACAATTAGATGTGATTGCGGACAGTAGCAATCCAGACAATCTTTTTGGAATTATAGATACCAGAGCTGCCGCCTTTGAAAACGGTAATTTTAGTACCAGTTATGCCATGATTGGCACTTCTTTTTCTGACGGAGACGCGTTGTTTCAGAAAATGAAAGCGTATCGAAGTACCATTGCCAATAGATTGTCTGCCGAAAGCGGTTTGCCAGTTGCTGGTTTTGGAGCAACAAGCCAACAAGTCTTACTACCCGCCTTTATGGCTGCGTATTCGGGTCGTGATCCAGAGAAAATTAGTACAGGTCTGTTTAGAGATATTCCAATACCCAATTGGACCTTGCGTTATAACGGCTTCATGAAGCGAAAATGGTTTCAAAAAAACTTTAGCACTTTTGTAATATCACATGGGTATCGTTCCTCGTATACGGTCTCTAGTTTCACAAATAACCTTCAGTTTAGTGATGACCTTGCCAATCCAAATTTTAATGCCGCAGCAAATTATGAACCCGAATTATTAGTCTCTGCAGTTACTTTGGTCGATGAGTTTTCTCCATTGATAAAAGTAGACATGAAAATGAAAAATTCTTTCTCATTAAGAGGTGAAGTAAAAAGAGATCGAACATTGACGATGAATTTCAATAATAGTACGTTGACAGATATCAGAGGAACAGAATATGTTTTAGGAATGGGTTATGTTTTAAAAGATGTGAAATTTAGTACTCGATTTACCGGGAAAAAAGAAACGCTAAAAGGAGATATTAACCTAAGAGCCGACCTCTCTTTAAGAGATAATTTAACCCAAATTAGATCGGTAGATATTGATAACAATCAAATTAGTGGAGGTCAACGATTATTTTCATTAAAATTTACGGCGGATTATAGATTAAATAGTAATTTTACCGCGTCGTTTTATTACAATCATCAAACGTCAAAATATGCGATTTCTACAACATTCCCAAGACAGGCAATTAATGGAGGATTCAATATTATTTACAATTTAGGAGGCAATTAAAAAAATCATTATATATTATAAAAAATCATGAATATCCCATCAGAATTAAAATACACAAAAGACCACGAGTGGATTAAAATTGAGGGTAACACTGCAATAGTAGGAGTTACTGATTTTGCACAAGGAGAGTTAGGAGATATTGTTTATGTAGATGTAGACACCTTAGACGATACCGTAGAAGAAGGAGACGTATTCGGTTCTGTAGAAGCGGTAAAAACAGTTTCTGATTTATTCATGCCCTTATCCGGAGAAGTTGCTGAATTTAATGAAGCATTGGAAGATGCTCCAGAATTAGTAAATACAGACCCTTATGGAGCGGGATGGATGATTAAAATTACCATTTCAGATGATTCTCAAATAGAAGCTTTATTAGATGCAGCAGCGTATAAAACACTTATTGCAGGCTAGTACGCTTTGGTTCGCAATTGCGATTACAATTTGTATTGCCTATTTAAGTCTAATTAAAACAACTAATTTTCCAGATATCGCTTTTTCTAATATAGATAAGATATACCATCTTGTGGCCTATTTTGGGCTCACTTCTAGTTGGTTATTTGCTTTAAAAAAGCCAAAATATAAATACAAAGTGCTAATTGCTTGTGTGCTTTATGGTATTATTCTTGAGGTATTACAAACGACATTAACGGAGTATAGAGCAGGAGAATTGTTCGATTTTCTAGCAAATTCAGTCGGGGTGCTTCTTGCTCTACTGATTTTTAACCTTTTTTTAAAAAAAAAGCATTTAATTAACCCCAAGACTTGTAAATAAGTCAATAATTTAACTAAATTAGCGAACTACTAAAAACTTTTTACAATGGAAATTAAGAAAAATCCAAAATCTAACTTAGAAAATTATAGTAAGATTTTCATGCAACTAGGCCTCGTTTTGGCACTATTTGTTACCTATGCAGCGATAGAACACAAAACTTTTGAGAAAGATCTTGGAGAATTTGGTTTGGCAAATATGAATGCTGAGATGGAAGAAGAAACGGTTATCACAGAGCGTATTGAGGAAATAAAGCCTAAAACGCCACCGCCACCAGCACCTGAAAAAATTGAAATTGTAGAAGACGAAAAAGAAGTAGAAGAAACGGTTATCGAGAGTACAGAAACCGATGAAACTGAAGAAATTATTGTTGAAGAAATAGAAGAGGTAGAAGAGTCAGAAGAAGTAATCGAAGACGTAAGTTTTATGATTATTGAAGATGTACCTGTTTTTCCAGGTTGTAAAGGGAACAAAGCAGCATTAAAAACATGTTTTAGCAAAATGGTTCAAAAGCATTTTTCTAGAAAATTTGATGCGGACCTTCCAAACGAATTAGGATTGGATGCAGGGAGAAAAAAAGTTTTTATTGGGTTTAAAATTGATAGAAACGGAAATGTAGTAAATATCCAAGCGAGAGCGCCACACCCGAAGATTAAAAAAGAGGTTGTGAAGGTAATGAAAATGTTGCCTAAAATGAAGCCAGGAAGACAAAGAGGAAAAGCTGTTGGTGTAAAATATAGCATTCCATTTACTTTAATTGTAGAGTAAAGAATAAAAAAAACAGATCGTTCTAAAAAGCGCAACCATTTGGTTGCGCTTTTTTTGTGGCATGCTGTTTGGTTTAGGCTAGGTGTAATCATCTAAAATTTTCTAATTATGAAACACCTAAAAAAAGACCCAACCAAACAATTAGAAAAGTTCTCTACTGTATTTATGCAGTTAGGCTTAGTATTCGTACTTTTTGTCGTGTACACACTTTTTGAGCATGAATCCGAACAAGTACACTATGCAATTGATGATCCTGGTGAAATAGAAACGGTATACATTCCAGAAGATCTTCAGCATGTTGTTTTTCAAAAAGAAGTAAAAGTAAAACCAAAAATTAAAGTTGCAACGCCAAAGCTTATCGATTTGATTGATCTTACAAAAGGAAATAACACTGTCGAAGAAACGCCTTTCCCAGATGAATTGATAGATGAAGACCCTTTAGTATTGGACATCGATTCTGTTGAATTCATCGTGGCTCCTGAAGTAAATGAGCCCGATCCTGTACCGTATATATTAATAGAAGATGCACCCATTTATAAAGGCTGTGAAGGACTCTCCAAAGAAGCCAACAAAAAGTGTTTCGAAAAAAGCATAGCTCAATTTTTTATAAAGAATTTTGATGCTGAACTAGCGCAAGAATTAGGACTTCATTCTGGGAAGCACAAAATACATTCTCAGTTTATCATTGACAAGCATGGAGCTGTTAGAGTAGTTTTTGTAAAAGCTCCTCACAAACAATTGGAAAAAGAATCAAAAAGAATTTTGAATAAGTTGCCCCAATTTACACCAGGTAAACAACGAAGAAAACCGGTAAAAGTAAAATACACCTTGCCCATTTCCTTTCTAGTAGAATAAAAAGAAACCCGATCTAATTAGATTGGGTTTCTTTTTATATTGAAAAACATTATTCACTATTTTTGTTAAATGAAGATGCACCAATTTTTAGATGCTACCTATTTAAAAACAGCAGCACAAGCAGGAGTTACAGAAGCGGAGAATTTGGAGATTGTCGAATCGCTTACAAAAGAAGCGATTGCTTATAATTACAAACTTCTAATGATTCGGGCAAAGTACATTCCCAAAGTAAAACAATTATTACGCATTGCAAACGCTCCTACGATAATCGGTACCGTGATTGGTTTTCATGAAGGAACTTCCGCTGTTGCTAAAAAATTAGCTGAAGCAAAAGAAGCCATTTATTTAGGGGCAGATGAACTTGATTTTGTATTGAATTATTCGGCATTTAAAGAAGGAAACTTCCAGTTAATTGACCAAGAAATTATTGCATGTACCAAATATTGTTTAGAGAAACAGAAAGTTATAAAATGGATTATAGAAACGGCTGCTTTAACAAATGAGGAAATAGTTGTAATTTCACAGCGCATCCGCAATATTGTCTTGAAGCATTTTAAGAGAGCATCTGCAAAAACTGTTTTTATAAAATCATCAACTGGATTTTACAAAACAGCGAACCATATGCCAAACGGCGCAACGCTAGAAAATATGCGGATGATAATTGCACATGCAAAACCATTAAAAGTAAAAGCTGCAGGAGGTGTTAAGACCCACGAAATGGCAAGACAAATGATTGCTTTGGGAGTGGACAGAATTGGAACGTCTTCTGCAAAAGAAATTGTAAAAAATGTAATTAACTCAAATAAAATAGATCAATATTGAAGAATTTTTTCGCACATGAAACTGCAATAATCGACGAGAATTGCAGTATTGGGAATGATACTAAAATATGGCATTTTAGCCATATTATGTCCAATTGTATTATTGGAGAAGGATGCAATCTTGGTCAGAATGTTGTTGTATCTCCACAGGTAATTTTAGGTAAAAATGTAAAAGTTCAAAATAATGTTTCTATTTATACAGGGGTTATTTGCGAAGCGGATGTTTTCTTGGGACCGTCGATGGTCTTTACAAACGTCATTAACCCTAGAAGTGCCATTATAAGAAAGAAGGAGTATCTAAAAACAATTGTAAAAAAGGGTGCTAGTATTGGTGCCAATGCAACGATTGTTTGTGGGAATAATATTGGTGAATACGCTTTTGTTGGCGCAGGTGCAGTGGTTACCAAAGAAATAAAACCGTATGCTTTGGTGGTTGGAAATCCGTCCCAACAAATTGGTTGGGTAAGTGAGTATGGACATCGCTTACAGTTTAATGAAGCAGGTTTTGCAACTTGTAAAGAAAGTAAGCAACAATATCAATTGAGAAATGATTTCGTCAAGAAGATGGAGTCAAAAGAAGAAAAAATGGAATAAAAGAAATCTTTAAGTGCTTAAATTTCATGAAACGATAATTAAAATTAAAAAAATAGTATATATTTATGTCGTGATTATCTAATAATCACACTTTTTTCTTTTTCATAGCAATTTCCCACTCATAAAGGATTCCTTTTTGAGTGGGTTTTTTCTTTTTTAAGCGTTAAAACGTATTGTAAATTCAGAATTATGAAATATCTTTGCAATCAAGTAAATAGATCATGAATTCTACGAGTATTACAGAGAATACTTCCTCCATAAAATCAACAATTACGGACGTAAAGCAACTTGTTAAAGTTGGGTTGTCTTTAAGTGTTGTTTTTTCTTCAGTTGCAGGGTATTTACTCGCTGTAGAAACTGTGAATTATGCAACGCTTATATTGCTTGCTGTTGGTGGGTTTTTAATGGTTGGTGCTTCCAATGCTTTTAATCAAATTATAGAAATAGATACTGATGCATTAATGCTACGTACAAAAAACAGACCTTTACCAACAGGTAGAATGTCTGTAAATTCGGCATTAACAATCGCAATTCTTTTTACCGTTTTAGGTTTGGGAATTTTGTATAACATCAATGCAAAAAGTGCTTTTTTTGGTGCGATTTCAATTTTTTTGTACACAAGTGCATATACGCCTTTAAAATCGGTAACACCATTAACGGTTTTTGTGGGTGCCATTCCAGGTGCCATTCCATTTATGCTAGGTTGGGTAGCAGCAACCAATCAATTTGGTATTGAGGCTGGGATTTTGTTTATGATTCAATTTTTTTGGCAATTTCCACATTTTTGGTCTATCGGATGGTTGCAAGATGAGGAATATAAAAAAGCGGGATTTAATATGCTTCCCATGAATACAAAAGATACGGGCGCTGTAAAACAAATAATTTTTTATACGGTGATCATGATCGTTGTTTCTATAGCCCCTGTTTTAAAAGTAACTGGGGCCTTTTATATTTATCCAGTAACGGCTATTGTAGTAGCCTTGTTAGGTTGTATAATGTTGTTTTATGCAGTGCAATTATATAAAACGTTGCACAATACAGAAGCAAGAAAGTTAATGTTAGCAAGTGTATTGTACATAACATTGGTTCAAATAATATATGTGATCGATAAATTTTTACATTAAGAAAAATGATAACAGAAGAAAAATTACAAGAAGAATTACTTGTTGCTAGAAGAAAAGCAGCAAAACCTATGCTTTGGGTTTCTATGATAAGTATGGTCATGTTTTTTGCAGGACTTACAAGTGCATATGTAATTAGTATGCGAAGAGATGATTGGGTTTCATTTGAGTTGCCGCAAGCATTTTATGTAAGTACTTTTCTAATCGTATTGAGTAGTATTACCTTACAATTTTCTCAATATTTTATAAAGACCAACAAAAGGCAACTATCATTAGTTTTAGTGGTACTCACCTTTTTATTAGGGGTTGGTTTTATTTGGCAACAATATGTTGGCTTTAATCAATTGAAAAGTATCGGATTATATTTTACAGGACCAGAAAGCACGGTATCAACATCGTTTATAATTGGGATCACGTTTTTGCATGTTTTACACCTTTTAGCAGGGGTTATTGTACTGTTGGTTGTTATTTATAATCATTTTAAATATAAATACAAACCAAATGATTTGCTGGGGTTTGAACTAGGCGCAATCTTCTGGCATTTTGTGGATATATTATGGATTTATCTATTTTTCTTTTTCTCTTTTATTAAGTGATGAAAAATGATTAATTTTGGCAAACAATTAAAGAACTATTTAATAGAATAATTTATGAAATCAAATTCAGCTGTATCTTCTAATAAAAAAGAAACCTGGAGTGGAGGTGGTGTAAAACCATTTGGCGCAAGCTACGGTAAAATGATGATGTGGTTTTTTATCGTTTCGGATGCATTAACTTTTTCAGGGTTTTTAGCAGCGTACGGTTTAACCCGTTTTAAGTTTATTGACTCATGGCCAATTGCCGATGAAGTTTTTACACACGTTCCATTTGTACATGGAGAGTATCCAATGATTTATGTTGCGATTATGACATTTATCTTAATTGTCTCTTCTGTAACCATGGTATTGGCTGTAGATGCAGGTCATAAAATGCAGAAAAACAAAGTAGCTTGGTACATGTTTGCTACGATTATTTTTGGAATTATTTTTGTTGGCTCTCAAGCTTGGGAATGGAATACTTTTATCAAAGGTTCTTATGGAGCTGTAAAAACCACAGAAGGAAAGATTTTACAATTTGTAAATGAAGATGGAAAACAAATTGCGTTGGCAGATTTTGTGACTACAGAAAGATTAGATGGTAGAGAGCAACACACCAAAAAGAATGGCTTGTGGTTTGTAGAGGAACCAACCATTGCTACCTATTCAATAGATCAAATTATTACTTCTTATAACGCACATCCAGAAGTTCAAGTAAGAACAGAGTTGATAACGGACCAAAAGAAAAAAACAATACTCTCCAGAGAAGAAGGTAGTGCACAATTGGCAAAAACAAGATTGGTTGTAGAAGGTGCAAACCTAGAAGTAAATGAATATGGAAATACCATTTTTGCAGATTTCTTCTTTTTCATTACTGGTTTCCACGGTTTTCACGTAATCACAGGAATTTTAATCAATATCATTATTTTCTTCAATGTAATCATTGGAACCTACGAGAAAAGAGGGCATTATGAAATGGTAGAAAAGGTAGGATTGTATTGGCACTTTGTAGATTTAGTTTGGGTATTCGTATTCACATTCTTCTACTTAGTTTAATAAAAAAATAGCACATAAAATGGGACACGCACACGAATCGAATACAAAGAAAATTTGGATAGTACTAATCATTTTAACTGTAATAACTGGAGTTGAAGTTTGGTTAGGAATTTTAAAACCAGATTTTTTATATTTGTCAAACTTTTTGGGAACAAGTTGGTTAAACTGGATTTTTATTATACTAACACTTCTAAAAGCCTACTTTATTGCATGGTCTTTTATGCATTTAGAAGGGGAGAAAACATGGTTTAGACGTGCCATTGTATGGACACCTATTTTTCTGATCTGCTTTTTAGTAACCTTGTTATTAATAGAAGGAGGATATATCTACGATACACTAGGACCACTTGTAAAATGGTAATAAAAATAAAAGGTGGTTTTTGATAACCACTTTTTTTTTGCTTAAAATTCGATACATCATGATTACAAAAAAAAGAGTTGTACTTTTTTTACTTTTTATATTTCCATTGATCGCTTTCTTATTACTTTCTACAGGAATAAATGGCTTCAATAAATTGCCAGTGGTAAATAATAATGTGATCGATATCTCTATCATTGATTCTACCGAAACTTTACAGAACAAGGTTTCTGTAATCTGTTTTTTAGGAGATGATTTAAATAAAATCAAAGGAGGCTTGTTTAATTTGAACGAGAAAGTGTACAAAAAATTTATCGAACATAAAAAATTTCAAATTATTGCGATTGTTCCAGAAGGAAAAGAAAAAGAAGCGCAAATTCTTAAAGATGAGATTGGCGCATTTACAGACATGAGTAAGTGGAAATTTATAACAGGTTCTAAGGAACAAATAAATACATTTTATTTCAGTTTTAAAAACAATAGCAAGCTCTCGAACTTCTATTCTAACGATGCTTTTTTAATTGATAAGAAAGGAAGTCTCAGAGGAAGAACAGATGACATGAAAAATCCAAACAGAAAGTTTATTGGATATAATATGAGATCTGTGTCTGATTTAAAAGGGCCTATGAAAGACGATATTAGTGTGCTTTATTATGAGTACTATGCCGCATTTAAAGATAGAAAAAAGGCAGATAGAAAAGAAAAGTAAGTTATGAATAAAAAGTACTCTTATGTCGGTGTTGCTTTTGTCATCCTATTATTTGGGATCTACGTGGTTAGAAATATTGAGTCACGCTTTCAAAAATCCGATTTGTATACCTTTGAAAAAGTACCTGCTTTTGAATTTACAAATCAAGAAGGAAAAAAAATAAACAACAAAACCTATGCAGACAAAGTATATGTAGTTGAGTTTTTCTTTTCAACATGTCCAACAATTTGTCCTTTAATGACAAAAAAAATGTTGTTGCTTCAAGATGAATTTTTTGGAAATCCAGATTTCGGGATTGCTTCCATATCCATTACTCCAGATATCGATACGCCAGAAGTGCTTAAAACCTATGCAAAAGAGAATGAGATTACCCACAGAAATTGGCATTTGTTAACTGGAAAACCGTATGATGTAGTTTCAAAATTATCGAACAAAGGTTTTACCTTATACGCTGGAAAAGGAGATGCAGCTCATGGCGGTTTTGAACATTCTGGTCTGTTTGCCCTTGTGGACAAAGAAGGAAACATTCGCTCAAGAAAAGATACCTATGGCAATCCAATTAAGTTTTATAGAGCATTGGATGAACACTCGTTTCCAGATCAGATCAAAGAATTAAAAGAAGATATTAAAATTTTATTACATGAATAAGAATTTAGCACAAGAAAAAAAGTACAAGAGAATAATTACGGCACTTTCTATTATCATTCCGATTGCTGTTGCCGCATTGTTTGGTATCAATTTACAAAAATTAGGTTTCGATGTGGAACCACTTACTTTTTTGCCGCCTATTTATGCATCTGTAAACGCAATAACAGCCATTGTTTTAGTTGCTGCTGTCATTGCCATTAAAAAAGGAAACCGAAAATTGCACGAAGGTTTAAATACCTTTGCAATTTTTTGTTCACTCTTGTTTTTAGTGATGTATGTAGCGTATCACATGACCTCGAATTCCACGAGTTATGGAGGTGCAGCTGCTGCAAAATATGATTTGTTAACTAAATTGAAAACGTTTCCATTCTACTATTTTATCTTAATTACACATATTGCCCTATCAATCATAGTCATCCCTTTTGTTTTAACGACTTACATGCGCGCAAAATTAACAGATTTTCCAGCCCATAAAAAGATTGCAAAAATTACCTTTCCACTTTGGCTATATGTTGCCGTAACTGGCGTAATCGTTTATATAATGATATCCCCATACTATGTTCAATAAAAAAATAGCACTTCTTTTTTTATTTGTTTTTACTTCCATTGTTTTCAATGCACAATGTGCCATGTGTAAGGCCGTTGTAGAGAACGGAGACATTTCTATGGCAGAAGGAGTAAACAATGGAATTACTTATTTAATGGTTTTTCCTTACTTGCTCATTGGTGGGTTATTTTTTGCGTTATATCGGTATAAGAAAAACGCTAAAGATTAATATTTTCAATCTACGTTTTTTCTTGTAACATCTTTTACTCTTAATCGTCCTATTAAAAGTCAGAGAGATGGAAACTCTTTTTCTATATTATTAAAAACAACAAATACACCCATTAAAAAAATACAAATTGAAAACTAAACTTATACTCGCAGTTGCAGTCTTCACCTCATTAGCAGGTTTTTCTCAAAAGAAATGGACGCTTAAGGAATGTGTAGACCAAGCCTTAGAAAGAAATATTTCTGTACAACAAAGCAAGCTTAATTTAAAATTAGCAGTAAAAGATGTTGCGATTGCCAATGGTAATTTTTTACCAAATGTAACTGGTGGATCAAGTGGTAATTTCAATTCAGGATTATCACCAGACTGGAATGGTGTTCTAACAAACACAAATAACTTTAACGGTTCTTTTAGTTTACGGAGTTCTGGTACCATCTTCAATGGTTACCGGAATACAAACACTTACAAACAAGCACAGTTAGGAGTATTGTCTAGTGAATACAACTTAAAAAAGATAGAGAATGACATTTCATTATTCGTTGTCAACGGATATCTGAATGTGTTGTTTGCCAAAGAAAATTTAAATGTTGCTAATGTGCAATATGAAATAAGCGTCAAACAAATAGAAGCAGTTAAAAGTAGATTTGAAGCTGGAGTCGTTGCAAAAGGGGAGGTTTTAAACATTCAATCTACTGCTGCAGCCAACTTGCAAAGTGTCGTTGCACAGGAGAATGTATTGAATTTAGCGCTACTCAACTTAGCGCAAACTCTTCAAGTTCCGATCGTTAATTTTGATATTGCACCCATAGAATTGGGGACGCCTTCTGAAAACCTATTGTATACAAATTCAGAGATCGTGTTTGAGAAATCGTTATTGAACCGACCTGAAATTGAAAGTGCAAAACTAGCAATCGAAAGTGCTGATTTAAGTATCGAAATTGCAAAAAGTGCCTACAAGCCAACATTGACGTATAGCCTCAGCGCAGGAACTTCTTATTATCATCAATTTAATAACCTTTTACCTACTCGTTTTAATGATGATTTTATATCACAAACTGCCGATCGTTTTCAATATGGGATCGGCTTTAATGTAAGCGTTCCTATTTTTAATCGTTTTCAAACCAAAAACAATGTAGCGAAATCAAAGATCAACAAAGAAATCTCTATTACACGACTAGAAAATGAAAAGATCCAGTTAAAACAAACCATAGAGCAAGCTTTTTTAGACGTAAAAGCCGCAGCTAAATCCTATCAAGCTGCAAAAGTTTCTTTAGCCGCACAAAAAGAAGCATTTAAAAATTCACAACAACGATATAATTTTGGAGATATGACCTTGTTCGATTTTGATCAAGTCAGAACCAGATTGGTCAATGCTGAAGGCGCCATGATTCGTTCAAAATACGATTATGTGTTTAAAACAAAAATATTACAATTCTATTCCGATGAATTGGTTTTAGAATAACACCTTTTTATGCTTACTATAAGAAGACCTCGCAATTTTGCGAGGTTTTATTTTTTGGAACCTTTATATTTGTAAAAATTTTCAAATTGTGGCGATTATTCTAAATATTGAAACAGCAACTAAAAATTGTTCTGTAAGCATTGCTAATAATGGTGCAGTACTCGTTTTAAAAGAGTTGAACGACCTAAACTATTCACATGCAGAAAAGTTACACCCTTTTATAAACGCAGCTTTAAAAGAAGCGAATCTTACAATTAATGAAATAGATGCCGTTGCAGTGAGCAAAGGACCTGGCTCATATACAGGTCTTCGAATCGGTGTGTCTGCAGCAAAAGGCATTTGTTTCGCCATCGATAAACCATTGATCTCAATCGATACGTTAACTTCCTTGTCAACCGCAATCTCTATTGATGCAGGAGTAGTGGTACCCATGTTAGATGCTCGAAGAATGGAAGTCTATGCTGCTGTTTTTTCTGCAGACAACAAAGCGATTCGAGAAATTAAAGCAGAAATTATTGATACACATTCTTTTTCTGACTATCTAGAAAAAGGAAATGTATACTTTTTAGGAGATGGTGCAAAGAAGTGTCAGCCTATTTTGACGCATAAGAATGCGGTTTTTGTTGCCGATAAATTTCCATCAGCAAAAGAAATGGCAACGCTTTCGTTTGAAAAGTTTCAACAACATCAATTTGAAGACGTTGCCTATTTTGAGCCTTTTTATCTAAAAGATTTTCTGGTAGTTCCTGAAAAGAAAAAACAACCTACTTTTTAAAGAATTCTGACGAATGAAATTAAGGATTATTCGTATTACGAATGAGTGGAAGTGCATTTTAGCCCCCAATGTTAATTTAACGTTACTTAAATGTTGGTAAATTGTAATTAAATTACTAGATTTGTAGTATAATACTAGAAATTTAAAAATCAATATCCATGAAAAAAGTAATTTTAATTGCATTATTTAGCATAAGCCTAGTTGGATATTCTCAGAATGACCAAGCCACATATACTACACAAGGAGATTTAGTAAAAGCAACGTATTATCACGAAGATGGATCTGTAAGTGTTGAAGGTTATTTTAAAGATAAAAAATTAACGGGTGAGTGGGTTCGTTTTGATAAAAAAGGGAACATTATACAGCGCGCACATTATAAAGTAGGAAAAAAAGTTGGTACCTGGTTTGTTTGGGATACGGCAGGGCTTAAGGAAATTAACTATGATGATAATGCGATTGTAAGTGTTAATTTATTGAAACCAAAACTTAATGTAGCACAAAATAGGTAATATTTTTACAAATATTTATTCATAAAAAAAAAGCAGACTTAAAAGTCTGCTTTTTTTTATGAATCTTAATTTCAGGATTAGAAACTATATCCAGACCATGCAAAAACGCTTGAATCTGCTCCCCCAGTAGTAGCTGCTGTTATAGAAACAGAAGCGCCTCCAGAAGTAGTGTTTTTTATATCTGTGATGTCTAAACCATTTGCAGTATTCGCATTTCCAGTAATTGAAATTGCATCGGTACCGTCTCCTTTACCATCTGTTAAATCTACTAAATCAGAATAGGTTGCACCAGTTCCTAAGCTTAAATAAGCATTTGTAATTGTCGCGGTAGCACCACGCCTCACTTTAATTCCGTCAGACATATCCACACCACTTGCATTGTTAATAATGGTGATTTTATCAATTGTAAATAGTGATTGATCGATGTCTGTTGGCGTATTACCATCTAGGTTTCCATCGGCTTCAATTCCTCTTGGATCCGAAGTTACAGCAGTATATCCGTTTTCTCTCACTCCATATAAGTTGGTACAAGTACCTACATAACCTTGTGTGAAATCGAACATATCATCTTTTGCATTTACAACTAAAATGTTTGTAGCATTTACTGTTCCTCCAAAAAACTCAATTCCATCATCATCTCCATTTAAAATTGCGATGTTAGAAATGACCGTTCCTGCACCAACTGCATTTAAAGTTAAACCATTGTGTTCTGCTTCGTCATCTATTCTTGCTCCGGTATATTCAATTTTTACATAATTTAAAATTCCAGAATTGTCCTCACTAACAGCGCCACCATATAAGATTGCTGCATTTACCTCAGCAGCAGAGTTGCTCTCAGAGCCTGCTTGTCTACTCAAAGGAGCTTTTCCATTTACAATGATTCCTCCCCAATCTCCAGGTTGAGGGTTTGTTGCATTCGAAGTAAATACAATTGGATTATCAGCAGTACCATCTGCAATAATTTTACCTCCTTTTTCAACTAAAATATAAACATCTGTTCCTCCTGCCAAAGCATTAATCCTCGTTCCAGCATCTATTGTTAAAGTTGCCCCGTCTTTTACCAAAAGTGCTCCAATTAAGTTGTGTGCAATTCCAGAAGTTAACCTTAAATCGGTGGTTAAATTTCCGGCTAAATTTTGCGAAGTAACTTCGGTACCCGGAATTATACCTTGGTTTTCATCGTCGTTATCTAATGAACAGCTTGATAATAGGATTGCTACTGTTGCTAAGATGGATACAGATAATTTTTTCATTTTTTTCATTTTTATATTTGTTTAATTAACAGTACAAATTTGCATTGTGAATGTTTCTTTTAAGCTTCTTTTTTATTAAAGAATTGTTACTTATTGTTATGGTTTTTTAAAAATCGTAAGAAATCCCTATGCTTAGATTAACACCTTTTTTATAATTACTTAATATGACATTACTTCCAGAAGCATTATCTCTACTTAGTTGAAAAGAAGGGTTTAGTAAGTTCGTTGCTTTTAAATTAAAACGATACTTTTTATTTAGATGGTAAGAAGAGACAAGATCTAAAGTGGGTATTCCTTTTTCGATGATGTTTTTAAAACCTCTTGTACCAATAGAATATACACGATCACTGAAATAGTTAAGAACCATAGTAGCAGTAAATTCGTCATTTTCATATTTTTTATTGAAGGAGATATCTGCATTCATTAAAAATGGAGTTGCGCCCTCTAATTGAGAAGATTTCTGCTGAAATTGCGCAATAGAACCGCTGTCTAAATTTACTTGAGAATGTAAGTAGGAAGCATTTAATCCTGCATTAACTTCATATTGATTTTCTACAGTATCATCACTTTTTAAAATATTTTTTCTGGCTTCTACTTCTATTCCAAGAATTGCAGCATCATCACCAACATTTAAATAGGTTAGGGTATTTCCAGCACTCGAAATTTCACTTCTTGAAATCGGATTTAAAATATACTTGTAAAATCCAGTAATAGAAATCAATTCGCTTGAAGAAAAATAGCGTTCGTATTTTACATCTACATTATAATTGTCTGAAGGGTTTAAATCTGGATTCCCTTGACTTGCAAAGTTGATGTCTTGATATTTAAAAGGAGCTGTTTCTTTAAATTGTGGATACGTATAAGTCTGGCTTGCAGCAAAACGTAAAATATGATCCTCATTAATATTATACTTTATATTCAAACTTGGTAAAATGTAAGAGGTATTAATGGTGGAAGGTCCATCGATAGCACTTTTACCAATGTTGGTTGCGTACGTAACTCTTTGCTCAGATTTCTCAAATTTTAATCCACCAGAAACAATTAGGTTGTTACTAAATTGATATACAAGATTTGTAAATGCACCACTTACCAATCTTTTCCCTCTGTAGGTAAAAGGAATAATTTCATTAGGATTCGATGCTTTTACATTTAAAGACGTTAAAGAAAAAATATTAGTGTCTATTGAGTTTTGATTAAAAATAGCATCAGGATTGTCAATGGAAATAATGGGTCCATTTCCTGTGAACTTATGATTAAAGATAGTGGCTGCAAATAAACGCTCTGTGTATCTGTAATCTACTCCAAAATCGATAGCACTTTTGTTATCTTCATCAGCATGCAATTGATAGGTTAATTTTGCTTTTGCAGCATAATCGTTTTCTTGTAATTTAGAAAAGTAACGCTCATTTGTTCCGTCAGAATTGGTGTTGGGTCTCGTTTCTCCG
The DNA here is from genome assembly GCA_943787375.1 of uncultured Polaribacter sp. Lineage (GTDB taxonomy): Bacteria > Bacteroidota > Bacteroidia > Flavobacteriales > Flavobacteriaceae > Polaribacter. Next base: position 37,096 of record CALSME010000002.1, on the reverse strand, counting down.
TTTCGAATTAAATATTCGTTAGATCTTCTATCAGGTTCATTTCCTCTTATGAAGTTTAAAGCACCTTTAGCCTCAAAATCCAATCTTTCTGTAAATTTATAGTTCCCTATTAATTGATTTACATATAGTTCGTTATTATTGGTTTGTTGTCTTCTTTGAAAAGACAAATCACTCTCCTGCTGCGGATCATCTAACCCTAAATAATCGCCAATAGATTGTTTATTATTATGTATAAATAAATGATTGAAAGCGATCGAATAAATTTCCGATTTAAATTTTATGTTTCCCATTAACAATTGAGAAACATTATACGTGTATTTAGAAAATTCTTGATCTCTAAAAACCAAACCACCATTTGTATTTTGTTTGATATTTCCATCTTGGTAGTTGTAGTTAGCATCCGATCCACCAACCAAAAAGAAACTTAATGTATTGTCTTTTCCTACCTCATATTTCTTACCGTATTTAAAAGAAATACTATTGTTTAGTTGAAAGTTTTGACTGTTTGGATTGAAAGAGTTTTGAAAATTATAGGAACTAAAATCACGAATGCTGTGATTTAATTTTTGTGTTCCAAAACTATTTGCTCCATCAATAGTTAAAAATTCTTTAGCAACCGTTTGCGTGTTGATTCCAGAACCAAATCCAATACTTGCTTCTTTTCTTTTTGTTAATTCTTTAGAAACAATATTAATATTAGCGCCACCAACATCACCTCCAATGTCACTAGAAAAAACTTTATTTACACCAATATTTTTTATGATACTAGTGTCAAAAAAGTTGAGAGAAATATTTTTGTATTCTGGATCTTCAGAAGGTAATGGCAATCCATTTAGTGTTGTAGAATTGTAACGATCGCCCAAACCTCTTACAATTACATTTTTAGAACCCTTAGAGACTCCGGCGGTTTTTGTAACGGCTCCTGCAGCATCAGAAACTCCTTTTTTAGACAATTCTTGGGCTCCAATCGTTGTCTTTATGGAAATTGCTTTTTTCTGTTCAATAATTAAAGCGCTTACTTTCTCTTTACTAGTAGAAGACTTTACGATCACTTCCTCTAAAGCAACACCTTCTTCTGCAGACATTAATTGGTTTATGGTAATTGTTTTACCCGGTAAAATAATGAAGGGTTTTTCAATTTTTTTATATCCTAAAAAGCTAAAGACTATGGTATGGTTTCCTGGAGCCAAGGACAAGGTGTACAACCCATCAAAATCAGTTGTTGTTCCAATGGTTGTTCCTTTTAATTGAACATTAGCAAAGGGTAAAGGGGCGTTATTATACTCTTTATCTGTTAATAAACCTTTTACATTTCCTTTGTCTTGTGCATTGACTATGAAGCTAATGAACAATGTAATAAGTAAGATCTTTTTATTCATAATTGTTTTTATAATTATGATGCAAAATTCGGGTAGCATTGTAAAATTGATATTATTAGAAAATTATGCTTGTATTATGAAATCTTTATCTAAATGTTAAAATGTAAAAAATATTTAACTGTTTCTTTACCAGATGATAACATTGAGTATTAAATAAATTTTTACTTTTATTTTATTCTTTGAAGAATAAATGTCATTTTAAATTAATTAGTTTTTGTCAACTATTTTATGTGACGAACTGCCTTTGGCCAAGGCAGTTTTTTTTATTTAATAATACTTCATTAACATTATCTTAACATAACTATCAGTTCTTTGCAGCGACAAAAACTAATAATTATGATTAATAAGATTTTTCTTTCAGTACTCTGTGTTCTTTTTATTTCTTTAAATATCAATGCACAAGAAACAAATGCTCCAAAATTTGGAAAAGGACTTTTTAACCTGAAAGGGAAAGACAGTACTTGGACAATGAAAGTTGGGATGCGTTTTCAAACCTTAGCAACTTCTGGTTGGGATGTTAATGGGGGCCTAAATAATCCGTCTGCTTCAATGTTAATTAGAAGGTCTCGATTAAAATTTGACGGTTTTGCGTATTCACCAAAATTAAAATATAAATTAGAGTTAGGATTATCTAACAGAGATATGTCTGGAGCTTCAGCATTTACGAGTAATTCACCTAGATATATCTTAGATGCAGTATTGAAATGGAATTTTTCAGGAAATTTTGTTTTATGGGCGGGTCAAACAAAGTTAGCCGGAAACAGAGAACGTGTGGTTTCTTCAGGAGATTTACAAATGGTAGATCGATCTTTATTAAACAGTCGTTTTAATATTGACCGTGATATTGGTTTACAATTAAGACATCATTTTAATCTTACAGATACTTTTATTGTAAAAGAAGTGTTTTCTATCTCGCAAGGTGAGGGTCGAAATGTGACTACTGGAAATCTAGGAGGACACCAATATACCTCTAGATTAGAAATATTACCTTTTGGAAATTTTGCAAGTAAAGGAGACTACAGAGGAAGCGATTTAAAGTTTGAAACCTCTCCAAAATTAGCGATTGGTGTTACTTATGACTTTAACAACAACGCAGTAAAAAACCGAAGTAATCAAGGATCTTACATGACCAATGATACCGGTTTTTACGAAACAAATATTTCCACACTATTTGTAGATGCGATTTACAAACACAAAGGATTTTCTTTGATGGCCGAATATGCCAGTAGAGATGCAGCAGATCCGTATGCAAAAAATTCTGATGGGAGTTTAACAGGTGCAGAAGTTCAGGTAGGAAATGGATTAAATGTACAATCGGGTTATTTACTTTCAAAAACAGTAGAGCTTTCTACACGTTATACAAACATTGCTTTAAACAAATCGATTACTGGAAAAGGTTCAGAGAATCAATACACCTTAGGTTTGTCTAAATATATTGTTGGGCATAAATTAAAGGTCCAAACAGATCTAAGCTATACAGATATTGGATTTAAAACAAACCAGTTGTTGTACAGAGTGCAAGTAGACATTCACTTTTAAGCACGAAAAACATAACACAAACCTAACATAGGGGACTTTGTAAGTCTGTAATTTTACCAAATAGAAATTAAATAATTAAATAATTAAAATAAATCAAAATGGGAGATCCATATATCTTAATGTTAGTCGCTTTAGCTGTTTTAGCGGTTGTCGACTTAGTTGTCGGAGTAAGTAATGATGCTGTTAATTTTTTAAATTCAGCGATTGGTTCAAAAGCAATATCTGTTAGAAACATCATGATCATTGCCAGTTTGGGGGTGTTCTTCGGAGCGATTACTTCAAGTGGTATGATGGAAGTAGCACGGAAAGGAATTTTTAATCCAAACATGTTTATGTTTCAAGACATTATGTTCATTTTTATGGCCGTAATGATTACCGATATTTTACTGTTAGATATTTTTAATTCCTTAGGAATGCCAACATCAACAACAGTTTCAATTGTATTTGAATTACTGGGTGCTGCGGTTGCAATTTCATTATTAAAAATATCTGCAAATGATAGCCAATCTATCGATGCAATTTGGGAGTATATCAATCATGAAACAGCCATCAAAATTATCTCAGGAATTCTTCTCTCCGTTGTTGTTGCTTTTTCAGTGGGTGCAATCGTTCAATTTGTTTCTCGATTAATCTATTCTTTTAATTTTGAAAAAAGAGCCATATACATCAACGCATTGTTTGGTGGTTTTGCCATTACTGCAATTACGTATTTCATTATCATAAAGGGAATGAAAGGAACGCCTTTTTATAAAGACATTAAATTTTTAATAGAAGGAAATACGCTCTCCATTATAGCAGGGAGTTTTGTTATATGGTCTTTAATATCTCAAGTCTTAATTCAAATTTTTAAAATAAATATATTAAAGCTAATTATTGGTGTTGGAACATTTTCTTTAGCAATGGCATTCTCTGGAAATGACTTGGTGAACTTCGTAGGAGTTCCTATTGCTGCCTGGAATTCTTACCAAGCGTGGGAAGTTTCTGGTGTTGCAGCAGATGCTTTTTCTATGGGAGTATTGGCAAAGAAAGTACCTTCTAACGTTTGGTTATTACTAATCGCTGGAGGAATTATGGTCGTTACTTTGTGGACCTCTAGTAAGGCACAGAATGTAATTAAAACCGGTATTGATTTGTCGAGACAGGGTGAGGGGCATGAAAAATTTCAACCCAACCCATTATCAAGAGTGGTGGTAAGGTTTGCGATGACAATCAACAAAGGAATTAGCTATATCGTTCCTCAAAAAACATTGGCATTTGTAGATGCTAAGTTTCAGAAACCTGTCATCGAATTGCCAAAAGATAAAACCTATGAATTGCCAGCATTCGATTTAGTAAGAGCTGCTGTTAATTTAATTGTAGCAGGGATTCTAATTTCAATTGCAACTTCAATGAAATTGCCATTATCTACCACTTATGTAACCTTCATGGTGGCTATGGGTACTTCTTTAGCCGATAGAGCTTGGGGTAGAGAAAGCGCAGTATATAGAGTTGCAGGTGTAATCAATGTAATTGGGGGTTGGTTTTTAACTGCAATTACCGCATTTTTAGCAGCAGCAATCGTTGCTTATTTAATTCGTTTTGACATGTTGATGATTCCTGTTTTATTAGCAGTAGTAGCGCTATTAATAGGAAGAAATACCTTAATTCACAGAAGAAAAAAGAAGGAAGTAAAAAAACAAGTATATATTGAAAGATCGGAGTTGATTACCATTAATGGAGTCATTGAAGAAAGTGCAGATCATATTTCTGAAGTAGCTGCTCGGGTTAATAAACTATACACAAATGTGGTGAACGATTTAGCCAACCACGACTTAAACAAATTGCGTAAAACTGACAAACACGTTGGGAAGTTGAATGACGAAATTGATGACTTAAAAGACGGTGTATTCTATTTCATTAAATCATTAGATGAAACTTCTGTTCAGGCGAGTAGATTTTACATCATGGTCTTAGGGTATTTACAAGACGTAGCACAATCGATTAGTTATATTTCTCGAGCGAGTTACAAGCACGTAAATAACAATCACAAAAATTTAAAAAAGCCACAGTTAAAAGATTTAAAAGAAATAGACAATGAGTTAACGGTACTATTAAATAAAGTAAGCGATGTGTTTGCTAATAGAACTTTTGACGATTTAGATGCTGTTTTAACTCAAAAGAAAGCTTTATTAAATGATGTATCTACTTCTATTGAAAACCAAGTAGCCCGAATCAGAACTGATGAAACCAGTCCTAAGAATACCACCTTGTATTTTAGTGTTTTATTAGAAACCAAGGATTTAATTGCTGCTTTAATGAGTTTATTACAAACCTATGAAGAGTTTCATTTAAGTACAAAAGAAGTAAAATAAAGAAAGATTCAGTTCTTTTAAAATAGAAAAACCCGAGCATTTGCTCGGGTTTTTCTATTTCTAATTGATACCCATGGATCAATAAAAATGGTAGTTTAGCCCAACCATGCTCTTAGCGCTCCATAGACATTAAAACCATTTTTAGTTCCATGTAGGTAAATCCAGGATCTACTTTTTCTTTAAGAGCCGTTAAGCCTTTTACTTTACCAGCGCCCTCAATTTCATTTCGAATTTTTTTATATCGCTTCAATTCCATCAATTCCAAAACATCAACCTCACCAGAAACAATATAGTTGGCCAAATGATTTTCTACGGTGCCAGTAGTAAGACTTCTTTCTTTCGCAATCTCTTTGATAGAAAGCCCCGATCTGAACAACTCAAAAGTAATCTGTTTGGTAGATTTCTTGTCCTCTTTTTTCTGTTCATTGAATTGATTAATCCCGTTTTCTTTGCAATATGCTTCAATAATATCTAAGATTCGACCCCCATACTTCGTAACACGCGTTTTACCCATGCCCACTATTTTTAACAAAGCAGCAGCTGTTCTTGGTAAATTATCGCAGAGCGCATACAAGGTTTCTTGAGTGAAAATCTGATAATGAGGAATCTTTTCATCATTAAAAATTTCATCTCTTAATTCCCGCAATTTTATCGCCAAAATAGGATCGCGTTTCGAAATGACTTTCTTCTTTTTAGTCGGTGCACTCTTTAGCAAGACCGCTTTTGCTCTTACTTTAAGATAGTCATGCACTTGAAAGCCTTTGGTCATTTTTTGAAGCGCAAATAACTTTTCTTCTAATTTCTCTTGCAAGGAGTCAAACTGTTTCACAAAATCTTTTTTAACCGCTTTGTTGTCTGTAGAGAACGAAATGGCGTCTAAAGGTTTCTGAATGTTATTTTGAGTTTGCGTTAGAAAATAAGCCATCGCTTTTGTAAATCGTTCTTGTACTGCACTGCTGTTTTCTGGGAGAATGCCCTCCTCAGAAAGCACTAATAGTTGATTTCTAAATCCAGCAGCTACCTTCATTAAAGCAACAACTCCGTCATCTTTTATCGTATGTAAATGTTCAATTACGGCACCATTAATGCTGGTTTGATTCTTGTAGAAAATATCAATCAAACGTGTGACTGGATATAAAAAGGGTTGGTAATCTAATAATTCCGTAATTAAATTGAGTTGAAATTCTTTTTCAGACTCCGTCAAAATTGTTTCATCAGGGTGGTTTTCTTCTACGCCTTGATTAAAGATACGCACCGTATTGTCATTAATAATCGCACTAGCAGTAATGGGGGTTTTTAAAACCAATCCTTCCAGTGAAGTACATCTACTTAAAGCGACATAGGTTTGTCCATGCGCAAAAGAAGCCTCCGCATCTATAATGGCCCTTTCAAAGGTTAGTCCCTGACTTTTATGAATGGTAATTGCCCATGCCAATCGCAACGGCATTTGTTTAAAGGATCCGACAATATCCTCTTTTAACGCTTTAGTTTCCTCATGAATCGAATAGTTAATGTTGTCCCACATTTCCTTTTCGGTTACAATTTCGTCTACCTCATTGGCACATTGTACATGAACCGTTTCGCTAGAAATTGCCGTAATAATTCCTATTTTTCCATTGTAGTATCTTTTTTCTAGTGAAGAATCATTTTTGATGAACATCACTTGAGCACCCACTTTCAATTCTAATTTTTCAGCATTTGGAAATGCATTTTCATTGAATTTTCCAGAAATTTCAGCTTGAAAAAAAGTGCTTTTACTTTTTACTTTATTCAGTTCAGAGTCGTTGATTAAATTGGCCCTGTTATTATGAGTCGTAAGTGTAATATAGCCCTCTTCTTTGCTTGGAGAGAAGTTGGGATTGTATCGTTTGTTTAAAATTTTCGCAGACTTTTCAGACAAATCATCATTTCTAATTTCATTCAAAATGGTAATAAAATCTTCGTTTTTTTGACGGTAAATATGTTTTAATTCAATAGAAACCACATTGGCTTCTTGATAGGCTTTTGAGCTAAAAAAGTAAACCGTTTCGTAATGCGATTGTAGCAAACCCCATTCGTTAGGTCTTACTACTGGTGCCAACTGCTGCAAGTCTCCAATCATTAATACTTGTGCGCCTCCAAAGACTTTGTTTCTGTTTTTATAGCGCCGCATTACTTGGTCTATACCGTCCAACAAATCTGCGCGCACCATACTAATTTCATCAATGATGACCAGGTCTAAAGATTTAATAATATCGATTTTTGTTTTCGAAAACTTCCGCTGTTGGTTGGAAGTGTTTGCTATCTGATTCGGTAGAATAGGGCCGAAAGGCATTTGAAAAAAGGAATGAATCGTCACCCCTTTTGCGTTAATTGCTGCAACACCGGTGGGGGCCACAATAACCATTCTTTTTAGAGATTCCTTTTTAATTTGATGTAGAAAAGTCGTTTTTCCTGTACCCGCTTTTCCAGTGATAAACAAGTTTCGATCTGTTTTATCAATAAACTGCAAGGCAAGTTCTAATTCAGGATTTTTGGGCATTTGCACTTTTTTTAGCAAGATAAATAATTAAAAATTAGTTCCTAAAAATTGTATTATTTTTTGTTGGAATTTTTCACCTGTCTTTTATTTAAATCTGCTTTAAAATTCCAGCTACAGCCTGTTGGTATTTTTTTGGATTTCCTGCTTTTTTAATCGCCTTAAAGGTTTTTTGAGGATTGGGAAACGACTGAGAGAAGAATTCCCAAAAACCCAACATTTTCATTTTTATAGGTGTTGGTCCAGAAAGGTATTCGTCATATTGATTGTAAATGGTATCGTGAAATTCTGAGAAAATTTTCCAACGATCTTTTGGGTATTCTGTGGTATCATCTTTAATCATCTGTGGCAAAAAAGGATCCGCAATCAGCCCCCTACCAATCATAAAATGATCCATACTTGGGAAACGTTCTTGTATTTTTTTAAAAGCTGCAACACTCGTAATATCTCCGTTGTAATACAGTTTGTGTTTTGTACTATTAATGCATTTCTCAAAAGCATCCAAGTCTACAGGACCTTTGTACAGTTGCTTCCCAATACGAGCATGAATGGCAATATTTTTGAGTGGATACTTGTCTAAAGTCGGAAAAGCAGCTAAAATTTCTTGGGAATTTTCATACCCCATTCGCATTTTCATAGATACCAAAATATCCGTTTCATTGTGTGCTTTGTGTAAAACTTCGTCGATTCTTGCTGGATTGCAAATTAGGCCAGAACCCATTCCAGATTTAGTGACCATTGGGTAGGGGCATCCCAAATTCCAATTCAATTCTTTATAGCCTAAACTTTGTACATATTTCGCTACATATAAAAACTCATCAGGATCATTGGTAATCACCTGCGGAATGACTTCCAATGTCGAATTGTTTTCCAGTAACAAATCATTTTGATAAGATTGTTTTATTTTTAGTTTTCCGTTCAAGCGAATATAAGGCGCATAAAAAGTGTCTATACCCCCAAAGTAATGGTGAAAAGCATTGCGAAATCTAAAATCAGTAAACCCCTGTAAAGGAGAGGAAAGTAACGTAAAAGCCATGATTGTATTTAGTGGGGCAAAGATAGTTTAATTGAAGTGTAGATTTGTGGACTCTCGTAGGATTTAAATTTTCAAATACATTTAAAAAATAAAAATCCCAAGCGCTAAGCTCGGGATTTTTAATATGTATTGGGCAACATGGTTGCTTACATTTCCAATGCTTTTGTAGGGTCGTTGTTCATTAACAATTCTACTGGGTTTTCCAATGCCTCTTTTACCGCCACTAAAAATCCAACAGATTCTCTACCATCTACAATTCTATGATCATACGACAACGCAACATACATAATCGGTTGAATGACCACTTCACCATTTACAGCCATGGGTCTGTTTACAATATTGTGCATTCCTAAAATTCCACTTTGAGGAGGGTTTATAATAGGAGTAGACAGCATCGAACCAAAAACACCACCATTGGTAATTGTAAAAGTTCCACCCGTCATTTCATCAATCGTTATTTGTCCATCTCTTGCTCTCAAAGCCAAGCGTTTTACTTCGCTTTCTACCCCTCTAAAAGAGAGGCCTTCTGCATTTCTAATCACTGGAACCATCAATCCTTTCGGTCCAGAAACAGCAATTGAAATGTCTTGAAAATCATGTTTTATTTGAAAGTCTCCATCAATCATAGAATTCACATCAGGATACATTTCCAAGGCTCTTACAACCGCCAATGTAAAGAAAGACATAAAGCCTAATCCAACACCGTGTTTTGCTTTAAAAGCCTCTTTGTATTCCGTTCGCAAATCAAAAATAGGTTGCATGTTTACCTCGTTAAAGGTCGTTAACATGGCTGTTTCACTTTTTACAGCTACCAAACGCTCGGCAACTTTTCTACGAAGCATCGACATTTTCTTACGTTCCGTACCACGAGCACCGTTTGCGGGTTGCGTTCCCATAGAAGGCACTGCTTTTACAGCATCCTCTTTGGTTATGCGTCCATCTTTACCGGTTCCTTTTACGGTCGAAGCCGTCATTCCTTTTTCAGCCAATACTTTCTTCGCTGCCGGTGAAGCCGTTCCAGTAGCATAAGTAGCTGCTTTTGGGGCCTCTTTTACCGCCACTTTTTCTACGGGCTTTGCTGCTGCTGCTTGAGGAGCGTTACCAGCTGGTTTTGCAGCACTTGTATCAATCAAACAAACGACTTCGCCAACATTTACAGCATCCCCTTCTTCCGCTTTTAAAGTGATAATGCCACTTTCTTCTGCCGGTAATTCCAAGGTAGCTTTGTCAGAATCTACTTCTGCAATCGGTTGATCTTTTTCAACATAATCTCCATCCTCAACTAACCAAGCTGCAATTTCTACTTCTGTAATTGATTCTCCCGGAGAAGGAACTTTCATTTCTAAAACACTCATGGTTTCTTATTTTACTTGCGCTGAACATGTATCAGCATTTAATTATTTTACTTTTTATATTTTGGGCGTTTTCACAGGCTTTCCACGATATCTTTTTAATTTTTTCCTTCACAGTCAAAATTAAAAAGGATGCTGTTTCAATCCTTAACGCACTTAGTCATTACTAAAAACACTATCAATAACGGCTTTATGACGTTTTTTAAATCGTGTACTAGAACCCGCTGCCGGTACTGCATAGTATTTACGAGAACAAACATTCAATCTTACAAGATCAAAACGTTCTAACATAAAACTCCATGCACCCATATTTCTAGGTTCCTCTTGTGCCCAAACATAGTCTTTTGCGTTTGGATATCGATCGATGGCTTTCTGTAACTTTTCTAAATGGAGCGGAAAGAGTTGTTCTATTCTTACCAAAGCAATATCTTCTCGCTCTAAAATTTCACGCTCTGCCAATAAATCGTAGTAGAATTTTCCCATACAAAAGACCACTTTTGTTACTTTCTCTGGGTTAATGGTATCATCAATTACTTCCTGGAATTCACCAGTAGCCAATTCTTCAATAGTATTCACTGCTTTTGGGTGACGTAATAAACTCTTAGGCGTGAAAACAATTAAGGGTTTTCTATAATCGCGTTTCATTTGTCTTCGCAGCAAATGATAAAAGTTTGCTGGCGTTGTACAGTTTGCAACCGTCATATTGTCTATTGCACACAATTGTAGATACCGTTCTATTCTTGCAGAAGAATGTTCAGAACCCTGTCCTTCATATCCGTGAGGAAGTAAAACAACAATTCCGTTTTGTAATTTCCATTTGTCTTCAGCAGCAGAAATGTACTGGTCAAACATAATTTGAGCGCCATTGGAGAAATCTCCAAATTGTGCTTCCCAAATTGTGAGTGTATCTGGGTTTGCCATTGCATACCCATAGTCAAATCCTAAAACGCCGTATTCAGATAACAACGAGTTGTAAATCGTCATTTGTCCTTTGCTCTTAGGATTTGTGTTTAATAAATTGATTCTTTCTTCGGTAATTTCATCACGCAAAATTGCATGTCGGTGAGAAAACGTTCCTCTTTCTACATCTTGTCCTGAAATACGAACATTAAAACCTTCTTCCATTAAACTTCCGTAGGCAAGATTTTCTGCCATTCCCCAGTCTAAGGTATTGGTTTCAAAAGTCATTTTTGCTCTTCCCTGTAAAATACGTTCTGCTTTTCGAACAAATTGCACTTTTTCAGGAACCGTAGAAACTACTTTTGCAATGTGCTTTAATTTCTCGACTCCGTAAGTTGTGTCGACAATTTCTAGCATTGATTTTAATTGCTTACGCGCATATCCTTTCCAGGTAGATTGCATAAACTCTTTTACTTTCGAGGAGCTGTCTTCTTTCGATTTATCGAATTCTGCTGAAAGCATATTTTTAAACTCAGCCGTTATTTCATCTAAATAAGTACTGTTAATTGTGCCTTCTTGAAGCAATTGTGCAGCATAAAGATCTCTTGGATTCTGGTGCTTTGCAATCGCTTTGTATAGTTTTGGTTGTGTAAAACGAGGCTCATCTCCTTCGTTGTGACCGTATTTTCTGTATCCTAAAAGATCAATAAAAACATCGGTTTTAAACTTCATTCGAAATTCCAAGGCCATTTCCATTGCATGGCAAACCGCTTCTGCATCATCTGCATTTACATGCAATACTGGAGAGAGCGTTACTTTGGCAACATCTGTACAATAGGTGCTTGAACGAGCATCTAAATAGTTGGTGGTAAAACCAACTTGATTGTTAACTACAATATGAATGGTTCCCCCTGTTTTATACCCATTTAATTTGGACATTTGTGTAATTTCATAGGCAATTCCTTGCCCAGCAATTGCAGCATCTCCATGAATAATTATAGGGAGTATTTTACTCGAATCTCCGTTGTATTTTCGATCTATTTTTGCTCTGGTAATTCCTTCAGCAACCGCAGCTACGGTTTCTAAATGCGATGGATTTGGAACCAAATTCATCTTGATTTGTTTTCCGTCTCTATAGGTTTTACTGAGAGTTAATCCTAAGTGATATTTTACATCACCATCAATGTTTTGATCTTCAAAATCTTTTCCTTCAAATTCGCTAAACAATTCACGAACGGGTTTTTTAAAGATATTTACTAAGGTGTTTAAACGCCCTCTGTGTGCCATTCCTAAAACACATTCTTCTACACCAAATTTTTCAGATGCATCTCTTAATGCAACGCTAATACCTGGTATTAAAGTTTCTCCACCCTCTAGCGAAAAACGTTTTTGACCCACATATTTTGTTTGTAAAAAGTTTTCGAAAGTTACGGCGTGATTTAATTTTGAAAGGATGTATTTTTTTGCATCCACAGAATAATCAGGATGATTGTCGTTTTTATTCAAACGATCTTGCCACCACTTTAATTTTTCTGGATTCCGCATGTACGTATATTCTACTCCAATAGAGTCGCAGTAAATACTTTTTAAATGCTGTATAATGGTTGCTAGTTTGGTTTTCCCTAAACCTAAAATTGATCCTGCAGAAAATTCTGTGTCTAAATCATTGTCCGATAAACCAAAGTTTTCTATTTCTAGAGTAGGTTGGTATTGTCTTCTTTCTCTTACTGGATTTGTTTTTGTAAACAGGTGCCCACGAGATCGATATCCGTTGATTAAGTCTACGACTAAGAATTCTTTTTTTACTTCTTCCGGGATCTCACTAGAAACCGTTTCCTCCTCGCTGTCTTTAAGGGAGTAGTTTTCGTTGGCCAAATCATAGCCCTGAAAAAAACTTCTCCAACTCGGTTCCACCGCGTCTGGATTTTGTAGATATTGATCGTATAAGTCGGCGATAAAGCCAGTGTGCGCTGCGTTTAAGAACGAAAATTTGTCCATATAATAGTTTGTGCTTTTTGTGTAAGCAGATTCGTAGCACAAAAATACAATATTTGTAATAAACGATAATTTTTTTTCTGTGATAAAAGGATAAAATAAATAAATATTTTTAATCAAAACATTTGGTGATACTCTAAAAAGATATATATTTGCACTCGCTTATCACAAATGTGAGGCAAACTCCTCCTTAGCTCAGTTGGTTAGAGCATCTGACTGTTAATCAGAGGGTCTTAGGTTCGAGTCCTAAAGGAGGAGCAAATTATAGTAAAATAGTGCTTAAGTTCTTAAAAAATAATGACTGCGAAAGTAGCTCAGGGGTAGAGCATCACCTTGCCAAGGTGGGGGTCGCGGGTTCAAATCCCGTCTTTCGCTCTATTTTAAATTACCAATGCTGAAGTGGTGGAATTGGTAGACACGCTGGACTTAAAATCCAGTGGTCAGTAATGGCCGTGCGGGTTCAAGTCCCGCCTTCAGTACCAAAGACCGTAACATTAAATTGTTACGGTTTTTTTTTGTGCTTTGTTCAGGATTTTTATTTCAAAAAAAAAGCACCGTTTCTAAAACGGTACTGCTTTTTTTAGTGTACATATTTCGATCTTTTTTTCCTATCTAATTTCGATTTCGATCTTCAATCTTATTTCTTTAATACGTCGGTCTGTACTGTTCTTTTGTGTCTCAAAAATAGTATCTCTATCAATAGCCAATAACAAAGAGAACTCTTGCCTCAATTCTTTTAGGAGTACCTCTCTTCGTTTTTTAATAGCGTCATAGCTTTCTTTTTTGGGGTCTTCTGTGATGGCTACATTCAATGCATTGAGGGGTAGAAATTCTTTTTGATTTTGTATAAGAATTTTTAGTATTCTTTTTTTGTGCTCACTAAGATTTTTTAATACTTTTCTGTTGAATGAGAAGGCATCTGCTGTTTTATCATACACGATTTTGTTTTCAAAAAGTGTGTGTTGATTTCTTTTCCTTTTGTAAAGAATCCATACAAGCAAAAGAATGCCCAATAATAAGCCTCCCCATAATTCGTATTTTATTTTTCTGGGAGCGTAAAAAGAATCTTCACCAATGAGATCTCCTCTAAAAAACTCGAAATCTTCTGTAACTCCAACAAGTTGCTGGTTTGATTTTCTGTAGACATAACTGATTTTGTCTGTTGACTCGTGATATACCGCTCCAAGAATTTGTTTGTAATCTTTTTGATGAAACATTTGAATGCGATCCTTTTCAATATCAATTTCAGTAAGTTCATCATTTAAGATGACGGTTTTGTTTTTTCGTTGAAAAATAATTTTTCTTGTAGCGGTTTTATTTTTGATAAATTTCTGCAGGTTATGTTTTCTGATTTTCTTCCAAGTGTTTGTTTTTAAGTTGAACTCCCATACAAGATCTTCTAAGTATTTGCTCTTAAAAACATTTTCATAATCATAAGTTCTACCGCCCAAAATATATACTTTATCTTTTGTTTTTGCGTATATCATTGAAGATTGTGCCGGAGGAATTTCCTTTTCAAAATTTTGGGGCATACTTCCCCATTCCTGGGTTTTAAAGTTGTATTTAGTGAGAATGTTTTTGTAGCTAAACAATCCGTAACCTCCCCACAAATAGATTTCATTTTTGTATTGAAACGGAATTGCGTAGAATTGACTTTTATGTTGAAAGGATTTATCGACGCGGGTAAATTTAGTGTCCTCATAGTGGACTACAGGACCACAACCTGCAGCTACAAGGTAGGTTTTCTCCTGAATAGCGAACTGATAGAAATTAAAATCATTTTTTTTTAACTCTTTCGGAAAAGAGGTTTTGATATTTGCATTGGTGAAATTAAAACCAGTAGCTAAAGTACTATCATTGTAGATGAGAACAGGTTCTTTTGTATAGGCATCTTCGAATAGTAGAAAATTGTTTTCAATTTTGAAATTGGTTTGTGCAATGCTCTGAATGCTCATAAAGAGCATTACTACTGAGAGGGGTATTTTATTCAAATTTTTATTTCTGTAAATGAAATACGAAGATATAAAATTTGTTTTCAATGATTTGAAAACTTGAGCGTAAAAAAACAATGCACGAAACTGTATTTTCGGGTATTATATCTCCGCGAATCAACACAGTTTGTGGGCACATTTTACATTTCAACATATAGGGTAACGTCTAATAGCGCGTAGTTTTTTTGTGAGACATAAAAAGTATTTTCATTTTTGTGCGCGCACTAGTTTGTGTCCTTTGTATAGTTGATCTATTTAACTTGATTCCAGAACCTAGTACAATCAATCCATTCATAGATGTTCTGTTAATAGTGGTTGTGCTCATATAAAGAATAGTGAAGAAGAAAGAAAATTTACCGCCCCTAAAGTTGGGGTGGTTTTTTGAAAAATGAAGTCTTGTAGATTTTGTTCATTTTTTTAGAGGAAAGCCTTGATCCAAAAATACTTTTCCAGGGGTGCAAAAACAGTACTTTTTCTGTTCTTTTTAGTTGGTTCTTTTAGGTAATTTTGAGATTGATCGCTAGAGTGTTTGAATATATTGATTGATCTTGAGCAGGATTTCTTCAAATTTTATCAAGAGTTCTTTGTTTCCTGTTTTAATCTCATTTTCAAACTTAGAAGCAATTATTACATCTTCTTCCAAGCCTAACAGTCCAAATTTATATTTGATTTTATGGATACTGCTCGCAACTCCTTTCAGGTCGTTTTCCTCCAATCGTTTGTAAAACAGCTTTAGGTCTTTTGTAAATTCTTTCTTCAGAAGTGATGTAATTTCTAGGACAAACGATTGATCTCCATCGGCCAAATCATTGATGTATTGTAAGCTGGGCGTTTGCATCGTTTTAAATACTTATCTGGCGGTCAATTTGTTGATCTAAAGAAATAAAAGTCTCCGTTCGTAACACCCCTTTAATATTCTGAATGTCTTTGTTTAACAACTCCATTAAATCCTCATTGTGCTTACATAAAAT
Organism: uncultured Polaribacter sp.; assembly: GCA_943787375.1. GTDB lineage: Bacteria > Bacteroidota > Bacteroidia > Flavobacteriales > Flavobacteriaceae > Polaribacter. The sequence continues at coordinate 21,064 of CALSME010000002.1, read as the reverse complement.
TTTAATGAAGATTGCATAGTTTCCTGTTGTATAGTGACTCTCTACAACTTCTGGAATGTCTTTCAATCTTTTTATTGCGGAAGAGTACTGGCTAGAAGAATCTAAAAAAACCCCTACAAATGCTGTTGTAGTATAGCCTAAAGATTTTGGGTTGATGGTCATTCGATATCCATCAATGAGTTTGGCTTTTTCTAATTTTCGTAATCTTTGATGAATTGCAGCACCAGAAATGCCCACCTCTCTTGCAATACTTAGAATGGGGGTTCTTGCATCTGTTACTAATCTTCGAATGATAATTTTGTCAATACCGTCAATTTTCATTTTAAATAGATAAGGTATAAATATAAAAAAAATAGAGAATACAAACTATATTCTCTATTTTTAATTACTAATTTTATTAAAATTGTGTTTTTTTATTTCATTTCGAAATCTTCCATAAACTTGGTGGTGTAGTCTCCGGCAACATAGGCTGGATCATCCATTAATTGTCTGTGGAATGGAATGGTGGTTTTTACCCCTTCAATAACAAATTCATCTAAGGCTCTTTTCATTTTATTAATTGCCTCTTCTCGTGTTTGAGCAGTTGTAATTAATTTTGCAATCATTGAGTCATAATTAGACGGAATCATGTAACCTGCGTAGACATGTGTATCTATGCGCACTCCATGACCACCTGGGGCATGTAGTGTGGTAATTTTACCAGGTGAAGGTCTAAAATTGTTGTAAGGATCTTCTGCATTGATTCTACATTCTATAGAATGCATCTTTGGATAATGATTTTTTCCAGAGATTGGAGTTCCCGCTGCCACTAAGATTTGTTCTCGAATGAGATCATAATTTACAACCTCTTCGGTAATGGGGTGTTCTACTTGGATTCGGGTATTCATTTCCATGAAATAAAAATTTCGGTGTTTATCGACCAAAAATTCTACAGTTCCTGCACCTTCATATTTAATAAATTCTGCTGCTTTTACGGCAGCGTCTCCCATTTTCTCTCTCAATTCATCAGTCATGTATGGAGAAGGAGTTTCCTCCGTCAATTTTTGATGACGACGTTGTACCGAACAATCTCTTTCCGATAAATGACAGGCTTTCCCATATGAATCTCCAATAATTTGAATCTCAATATGTCTTGGCTCTTCAATGAGTTTTTCCATGTACATATCATTGTTCCCAAAAGCGGCTTTAGATTCTTGCCTTGCAGCATCCCATGCTTCTTTTAAGTCTTCTGATTTCCATACAGCACGCATTCCTTTTCCACCTCCACCAGCAGATGCTTTAAGCATGACAGGGTATCCTGTTTCTGTGGCTAGTTTTTTGCATTCGGCAAAGTCTGCAATCGTACCTTCACTTCCGGGAACACAAGGAACCCCAGCAGCTTTCATGGTAGATTTAGCGTTTGCTTTGTCTCCCATTTGGTCGATCATTGCACCCGTTGCGCCGATAAATTTAATGTGATGCTCTTCACACAAGTTTGAAAATTTAGCATTTTCAGATAAGAATCCGTACCCTGGATGAATTGCATCTGCATTTGTAATTTCTGCAGCAGCAATAATATTCGACATTTTTAAATAAGATTCAGAACTGGGTGCTGGGCCAATACAAACTGCTTCATCTGCAAAACGTACGTGCAAGCTTTCTGCGTCTGCAGTAGAGTATACTGCAACCGTTTTAATACCCATTTCTTTACAGGTTCTAATAACACGAAGTGCTATTTCACCTCTATTGGCAATTAATATTTTTTTAAACATATTTTTAGCGTTTAAAGTTTAAAGGTTGAGAGTCAAACTTTGGAAGTTTGCACTTGCCCATTTAAAATCGTATGTTTAATTGTTATGATGGGTCTACCAAAAATAAAGGTTGATCAAATTCGACTGGAGAAGAATCATCTACTAAAACCTTTACAATCTTACCAGAAATTTCAGATTCGATTTCATTGAATAATTTCATTGCTTCAATCACACAAACCGTGTCTCCTTCGTTAATTTCAGTTCCTACTTCTACAAAGTTGGCTTTGTCTGGAGAGGGTTTTCTGTAAAAGGTACCAATAATTGGAGACTTAACAGTTATATATTTGTCTTCTTCATTGCTTGCTGCTGCTGGTGCAATAGGCTGTGCTGCTGGAGCTACTGGAGCTGCCATTTGTTGCATAGCGCCCATTGGAGCTGCTTGTACAATGGTAGTTTCTGTTTTTTCAGAACCTGTCTTAATGGTAATTTTAATATCTTCCATTTCTAACTTTACCTCGCTTGCGCCAGATTTTGCTACAAATTTTATAAGATTTTGAATTTCTTTAATATCCATTTTTCTTATTATTTAATTATTTGTTTTTTATGAATTGTATGCCCATTTAAGATAGATAGACCCCCAAGTGAAGCCTCCACCAAATGCAGCAAATATTAAATTGTCTCCTTTTTTTAATTGATTTTCGTAATCTGCGAGTAATAATGGTAGTGTTGCAGAGGTAGTATTTCCGTAGCGATGAATATTCATCATCACTTTGTCTGATTCTAATCCAACTCTATTTGCGGTTGCTTCAATAATTCTTTTGTTTGCTTGATGCGGCACTAACCATTGAATGTCTTCTTTGGTTAAATTATTTCGAGTCAGCATTTTTTCGGAAACATCGGCCATGTTAGAAACGGCGTGTTTAAATACCGTTTTTCCCTCTTGGTGTATAAAGTGTTGTCCGTTTTTCAGGGTGTCTTCTGAAGCAGGTAATATCGACCCTCCGGCTGCAATTTTCAAAAATTCTCTTCCTGCGCCATCACTCCTTAAGTATTCATCTTGCAGTCCTAATCCTTCCGTATCTGGTTCAAACAATGCTGCTCCAGCTCCATCTCCAAAAATAATACAAGTTGCTCTGTCTGTGTAATCTATAATTGAAGACATTTTATCTGCCCCAATTAAAAGTACTTTTTTATACCTTCCAGATTCTATGTAGCTTGCTGCTGTAGACATTCCATATAGAAAGCTTGAACAGGCTGCTTGTAAGTCGTATCCAAATGCATTTGTTGCGCCGATTTCTGTAGCTACATAAACTGCTGTAGATGCAACCATAATGTCGGGAGTTGCAGTTGCTACAATAACTAAGTCGATTTCTTCAGGGTTAATCTTAGACTTCTGAAGAACTTCTTCAGCTGCTTTAATGGCCATAAAGGAAGTTCCTTTATTTTCGCCTTTCAGAATCCTTCTTTCTTTGATTCCGGTTCTTGAGGTAATCCATTCGTCATTGGTGTCAACCAACTTCTCTAATTCTTTATTTGTAAGAATATATTCAGGAACATATTTCCCAACAGCTGAAATTGCTGCAGTAATTTTTTTCATAAATAGTTATTTCTAGCGAATGAAAATTTCGGAATCAAAGAAATGAAATTTATTTCACTTTTTAATCAAAAACAGCAAAAAACAGTATTTTTTGCGATAAAACATAAAAAAAACCCTCAAAACTGAGGGTTTTATTATAAAAATAAAAATATTTTCTATGCTTCTGCGATTGCAGATTCTAATACTATTTGACCTCTATAGTATAGTTTTCCTTCGTGCCAGTGCGCTCTGTGATACAAGTGTGCTTCACCAGTTGTTGGGTCTGTTGCTATTTGTTGAGAAGCAGCTTTGTAATGTGTTCTCCTTTTATCTCTTCTTGTTTTAGATATTTTTCTTTTAGGATGTGCCATTTTATGTATTTTTTTCTGTTGTTATATTCTTTAATTTGTCCCACCTTGGGTCTGTTTCGTTAGAAACATTTTTTTCTTCTTTAATTTGTAGTTCTTCTAATTTTGATAAAGCTTCCGATTCCATAGTGCCATCTAAAACTTTAGGGTGCACTCTTTTTTGTGGAATTGCTAAAATAATCATTTCATATATATATTGTGAAACGTCTATTTTATTTGCGTCATAGGGTATAATTATAATGTCTTCATTGTCATCATTAAATTCTGGACCAAATTTTACAACCATTGAAATAGCAGGATTTACAACTAAGTCAAAAGGTTCATTCGTGGTGTCGCAAGGAATGGTTACATGCCCATTAGCACGAAATTCAAGCTCAAAATGTGTGCTTTTCTTTGTAAAATTTAATTCGATTTTAATAGATGAATTTAAAAAGTCATCATAATTAAAAGCTTCAAAGAACGTGTTGTCAATCTCATAGTTAAATAAATGACTTCCTTCTTTAAAACCTACAAAATGTATGTTAAATTCTTTCAAGTCTTTCATTATCAATTATCAATTGAGCGTGCAAAGATACAAAAAATTGTATGGATACCATCTTTTATATTAAAAAATCTATGCTCACTGGTTTATTTTTTTTTTAAAGGATTTTTAGTAAGTTCCACATACTCTTTTCTTGCTCTATAAATGGCAATTGCTGTGAACAGTGCTTCTTTAAAGGATTCATTGTTTGCGGTGTTCTTTCCTGCAATTTCAAATCCTGTTCCATGATCTGGCGAGGTTCTTATTTCAGATAAACCTGCTGTATAGTTAACGCCATTCCCAAAAGACAATGCTTTAAAAGGCGCAAGGCCTTGGTCGTGATACATGGCTAAAATTCCATCAAATTGAGTGTATGTTTTCGCACCAAAAAAACCATCGGCTGCGTAAGGACCATAGACCAATATGCCATTTTCTTTTAGTTCGTCAATTGTTGGTTTGATCATTTCATCTTCTTCTTGGCCAATAACGCCTTTGTCTCCATTGTGTGGATTGAGCCCTAAAATGGCAATTTTTGGCCTTCTAATTCCAAAATCTTGTTGTAAAGAATGCTGCATGATTGCCACTTTTTCTTTGATCAACTCTGGGGTCACTGTCTCAGCAACTTTCGAAATTGGAATGTGCCCAGTAATGAGGCCAATTTTTAATTCACGAGTCATTAATATCATTAAACTTTTTCCGTCTAACTTTCCGTCTAAAAATTCTGTATGGCCCGGGAAATCAAAAGTTTCTGATTGTATGGTCTCTTTATTGATGGGAGCCGTTAGCAACACATCAATTTTCTTTTCTTTTAAATGGCTTACTGCAGTTTCTAGAGATTTTGCAGCATACTCGCCTCCTGTTTTTGTTGCTTTTCCTAGTTCAATTTCAACCTCTTCTTTCCATATATTCAGTAAATTTACTTTGTTGTGGTTGATTTGATTCATGTCTAGAATCCCATGAATTTGAGTTGGATTGTCTAAAGCTTTTTTATGGTAGGACACCACTTTTGTAGATCCAAATAGGACAGGGGTACAGAAGTCTAACATTCTTTTATCTTCAAATGTTTTTAAAATAACTTCAATTCCGATTCCGTTTAAATCTCCTATCGAAATCCCAACAATTATTTTGTTTGCTTTATCCATTTTTTACTGTCTAATATTCGTATTTTTGAATGCTACAAAAGTAGTTAAAATTTACGGATATGTTTACAGGTATTATAGAAACCCTCGGAGAGGTTGTTAGGATGGAAAGAGAACAAGAAAACCTTCATTTGCACATTAAAAGCACAATTTCTTCTGCACTTAAAGTAGATCAAAGTGTTGCGCATAATGGGGTGTGTTTAACCGTAGTTGCTATCGAAGAGGATGTGTATAAAGTGACCGCAATTAAAGAGACCATCGACAAAACCAATATTGGGGGTTTTGCATTGCATGATCTTGTAAATTTAGAAAGAGGCATGAAATTGGGCGATCGACTTGACGGGCACCTTGTGCAAGGACATGTAGATCAAACAGGGGTTTGTACAAGCGTAAAAGATCAAGGAGGAAGTACCGTTTTTACTTTTTCATATGCGGCTGAAAATGGAAATGTAACGATTGAAAAGGGATCGATTACAATAAATGGAGTCAGTTTAACGGTTTTTAATTCCACTGTAACGGAATTTAGCGTAGCTATTATACCGTATACGATGGAAAACACGATGTTTAAAAACATGGTGGTAGGTTCGGTTGTGAATTTAGAATTTGATGTTATTGGGAAATATGTTGCTCGATTGACTCAGCAATAAAGGTAAATATAAAACACTTTAAAACCGATGCACTTAAGTTCCGATTTCTTAACTAGTCTCGATATCGTATTACTCAATTTTGTCATTTCTATCTTTGCTACTGTTTAGTGTCAAGACTTGTGGTTGCTTATATTGAGGAACCGTTTAACACGCTAAAAAATAAACTTACAAAGAAAAAGACCGTTTCAGTAAGTTAAAAAAACAAAACGAACACTTGTCGGTTTAATTTTTTGTAGGACTCTGGGTGTTTTTTAAAAGTCAAGAGATTTTGTCATTTAGTGCTCTTTCACTCAAGTTATAAATAGTGAGGATTAAAAGTCCAAATAATACACTTGAAATGATCAATACCACATTCGTTAAGCCAGGTACACCAAAAGAGAGGCGAATTAAAATGGTGCAAATGATAAATCCGGTATTTCTAATAATTTGGTTGTAACGTTCTGTGTATTGAAAAGAAAGCAATAAGATAAACACATCTGCTAGTATAAGCACAGAGAAAAATTCATTGTAAAAAATGGCGTTGATATCTCCACTACTTGTATTGTAAATAAGTGCTTTACTCCAACTAAAAACACTGGTAAAAGACACCCCTATTAACAAGAAAAGCAACACTAAACTGACTATTTTTTTAGAGCTTACAAATTTTTCAATACTAGTATTTGTTGGTTTTTTATGCAATTTTAAACGTCCTTTATTAAAAAGATGAATTAAGAAAAACAGGATTAAAATTCCTAAGACATCATAAATTAATTGCAAATTGGCGGGCGTGGTATGCCATTCGTTGGTAAGATCAATTTTTGGAATGTCTGCAAAGATGCGACGAATTAAAATTAATGAAATGATTTCAAATTGTTTCGAGACTGATGTGGTAAAAGATCGTGGAAGATTTAATACTAATAAATAGATTTCATAAATTAGAATAATGGTAAACGGGGTGTAGATTGCAGAAATAGGGTTGATTAACAATCCTGCTTCAAATGGAATTTCGAAAAGGTGAAACTTTTTTGCGTAAATAAGAAGTAGGTGAATGATAAAACCAATGATGGAAAGCCATAAGGTTGCTTTTTCAAGTTTTTTTTGATTTGTGTCTGAAAAGACAATTTCAAACAAATAGTCTACTTTAGATTGCCAATTTTTCATTTTCTAAAAAGTTAATTCTTTACAAGATAGGGAATTAAACCTTATTGTCTAGGTGCCCCTAGATTTAAAAAGCGGTGTATCGATTTTTAATTGTACGAACTTTGATTTTTTTGGATGGATTTATAAGCAATTTAGGATCTGTTCAATTTTTGTTATTAAAAAAACGAATTTTTAGTCTTTTTTTAAGTAAAATGCAAAAATACCTTTGTAGTTTAGTAGCGAACTTCCCCGTTTAATAAGCTTGTAGTATGTCGTATCAAAAAACACCCTATTGCCCAATAGCGCTATCTATTCGTTATGTTGGAGACAAATGGACCCTGCTCATTTTAAGAGATTTAATTTTAGATAAAAAAACGCGCTTTAAAGAATTAATTGCTTCCAAAAGGAACATTGCCACCAACATTCTCACCAACAGATTAAAGATGCTTTTAGCAGAGGGGTTTGTTGAGTATTTGAATCCATTAGGAACCAAAAAAAGCCGTCAGTATATTGTTACCGAAAAAGGGCTTTTAACCTTGCCGATTCTTTTTGAGTTGTATTTATTTTCAGTTCATTCTATAGACGAAACGACGATGAGTGAAGAAGAATTAGCGTTTAAAAAAGAATTTCTTTTAGATGCAGCTCGCCTTAAAGAGAAAAAAACAAAAGCGTATATCGATTTTGTGCAAGGGCTGCAAAAAAGTACCACGCTGCCTGCTGTATAATTTGCATTGCTAATTCTAGGGGTAAATCAGACTGAAATCGCTGAAGTTGTTTTTTTCTTGTCAAGATGCTTACCTTTACAACCAATCGAATTCTGGTAAATCTCATTTAAATGATGAAAAAAACGCTTTTATTATTTTTTTTATGTATTTGTTTCTCGTCCTTTTCTCAAGTCACTAGTTCTGCATTATACGATATTGAAATTGAAGGAATTGATGGAGAAATAATTGATTTAAACGCCTACAAGGGTAAAAAAATATTATTTGTCAATGTTGCTTCGGAGTGTGGGTTTACCAACCAATATGAGGGGTTGCAGGAGTTATACACAACCTATAAAGAAAACCTCGTTGTCATTGGTTTGCCTTGCAATCAATTTAGAGGTCAAGAACCAGGTACCGCAGCAGAAATACAAACTTTTTGTCGTTTGAATTATGGGGTAGATTTTCCGATGAGCGTAAAGATATCAGTAAAAGGAGATGCGCAACATCCATTATATCAGTGGTTAACGAAGAAGGAGAAAAACGGAAAGAAGAATTCTTCCGTAAAATGGAATTTTCAAAAATACTTGATCGATGAGGATGGCGCATTGATGGATGTTTTTTATTCGATGACAAAACCAATGAGTAAAAAAATTACGAAGCTGCTATAATTTAATGAGGCGTGGAGAATTTTTTTAAACCGATTGCATGCCTTCTTCACTAAATAAAAAAACCTCATCTGTAGGATGAGGTTGAAGTTTTAAAATTTAGGTATAATTTATTCTATGCGCCCTGCAGATTCCATTAATAAGTAGGCAGTGTCTCCCTCTATTTTAAATAGATTCCCCCATTGCCCAAAAACCATTGTATTTGATTTTTCATCAAGTTGATTCCAGTTACCATACCCTACGGCCAATGAATTCCCAAGATATTTATATCCTAAAATGTTGGCGTTTAAAACTTGACCTTCTGCATATGCTTCGGTTGCCTTAATTTTTTCACGCCCCATTACCACTCCTTCTTTTGAGCTTACGCTTTGAATTCCGTCTTCAGCGAATAGCATTGCTAATTGATCTGAATTCCCTTCATTTGCAAATTTTATATAATTGGAAACGCTCGCTTGTATTTTTTCGAAATGAAGCGCTTCTGAAGCAATCGAATTTTTAAGTGCTGTAGGTGCTTTTCCAACCATTTTTGCTGGGTCAATCTTTCGATGTGCAGATTCTAGTAAAAATTTAATTTTTCCTTCCGATACTTTATATACGTTTCCCCATTTACCACTTTCAAGAATATTTTTGTTTGCATCTATGATCTCAAAAGTTCCAGCACCTAACAAGATATCTTCTGAAACCAATCGAGTTTCTAAAAGGGAGATGTTGATGTTACTTCCCTTGAGTTCACTACCTTCTGAAAATGTTGCTGTAAATGCGTTTTTAATTTTTTGTTTTCCTTCTATTGGACTCGCAGGATTCGAAATAACTCTGGTTGCCTCTGCTGTAAATTCTTCTGAAATAGCAGTTGCGTCGCCCATACCCCAATATTTCTTAAATCTCTCAGAAGATGCATCCATTAAAATTTTCGCATCTAATGTTTTTACAGTTACTTGTTTTTTCTTGTCTTTACATCCAATTAAAAAGATAAAAGCAAATAAAAGACTTGTACTTAGTATTTTTCTCATTTTAACATTAATTTAAATTAGCAACTAATTTAAGATATAAGAATTTAAGTATTTGCCCATAACTAGCCCATGTTTATTATGTGTGGTATAAAGGAATGTATACCGTCTCTTTTTCATTGCATAAAAAAACCTCATCTGTAGGATGAGGTTGAAGTGTAATCGTTTTCTTTAAATCGTTATTTAAGTCCCTTCTTATCAACGTCACTTTGTGTTGATGGATAGTTTTCTTCCTTTTGCTTTCTGTTAGAGTAGATGATGTTCCATATAGTTAATCCCATATATGTTGCAAAAATAACACCACCCACTATGAAAAATTGAATTCCCATTATGTTTTTCTTCGTTGTCTAATTGCAATTGCAAATAATAAAATAGTGCCTGGCCAATGTGCTGAGTATTGTGCCTCTTCGTACATTCCCAATATTCCGTAGGTTACAGAATATAGTAAACACCCAAATGCTAAAATAACTGGATACCAAGTGTTGATAAATTTCATGTGTTTCTTGTTTTATTTTTCTAAGATACAACATTAAATCCTGTTAGAATTTATATGTAAACCCTATCTGGTTCTTTTTAAGTGTGCGCGATTCAATATTGCTTTGTTACGTATATCAAAATAAGCATTTTTTTTCAATTAGCATGTAATTGCAAAGTTCAGGTGAAGATGTTATTGGTAAAAGAAAAGTTTGTAGATTCAATAGCAACCATAAAAAAACCGCTCATAAAAAGCGGTTTTTTGTTTCATAGGGGGTGTTAATTTTCCTTGAAACACTTCATGTTTTCAACAATTTTAAATCGTACTTCCCCTTTTTCTTTTTCAATAAGAATTTTAGGATCCTCTTTTTCTAAACGCGTATTTTCTTTTAATTTTTCCATGTTTTATTTAAAAGCTCAAAGATAGAAATCACCCTTGAGCAATAAAGCCCATAATTAGCCCATTATTTTAATTCATTTTGAAATGAAGACTGCTGTTGCAGACAGCTTCGTTTTTAACCTTTAAAAGAAAGCGTTCTCTATTCAAATGAAAGGAAGGTGTGGGATATTTGTTACAAATGTACTTCTGCTAACGTATTCAAGTGTTTAGGTGTTTCCTTAACAGACGAAGGGAGGTCTAAGTGTTATTTAGCTTTTACTAATGGGTTTCTATTGACATAAAAAAAACCCTCAACATAGAGGGTTTCTTTAGGAATGCGTATTGAAAACTTAATATCCCGATGCCATTGCTCCCATAATGGCAGCGAAAAACAAGAAATATAATACGATAATAATTGCGTAAAATATGAGCGCTGCTTTGGCCCAATTTTTTTTACTTAAGTTTGTGCCTGAGCTAAATGCCCAAACAAATAGCATAATAAATCCTACAAGAGGAATTGCTGTAACGATCATTGTGATTATCCAATCACCAACTGACATTGCTTTGTTTTCATCCATGGTATTCTTTTTTGGTTAGAAGATTTAAATTTAATAATAATTTTCGCAAATAACAAATATTCAGTCCCTTAAGTTTTATCGCGCCCTAATAATAAGACTGATTTATGAGTGTTTGGAGCCGTTTTATGAAACATCTTGTATACTTCAATTTCAGTTGTTAGTATTTGATTATATTTGAAAGTAAATTCAATCGATGAATAAAAAAACAAAAAAATACGTTTTTAAATACACTCTGGAGTTTCTCGTTATTTTTTTGGGAATTTCACTTTCTTTTATTATTAATAATTGGAAAGAAACGAAGCGAGATGAAGCTTTAGAAATTAAGTATTTGAGAAGTCTCAAAGAAGAGTATGTTAGTAATTTAGAAGGCTTTGATGAGTCTTTTAGTTATCACAAACCACGTTGGGAAAATCTGGATAGATTCTATAAATTCTCAAATAAAGATAGCTTTAAGGAAATGGACTCTATTCTTAATATTTTAACTTTAAATTGGTCATTTAATCCGAATCTGGGGGCTACAAATTCGCTAATTAGTTCTGGTTATATTGAGTTGATAAAAAATGATGCTATTAAAAAATTAGTTTCTCGTATGCCTTTTTTAATTGAAGATTATACAGAGGAAGAAAAACGCACAGAATTAGTATGTGTGAATATGGGGTATTATTTAACAGAACATTATGTTTATAACCCAAGAAATGATACAGAGAAAAAAAAGTGCGTAGACCTAATTCTATCAACTCCATTTAGAAATAAAATTTATGATATGCAATTGTGGTTAGAATCAATAATTAAAGAAGGACCAGAACTAAGAGAAGATTTTTTGCTACTAATTGCACTCATAGATAACGAGCTATCTGATAGGGTTAAAAGCTAGGAATAGCATCGTTCCAGTTCCAACACACATTAGAAAACTATTTGTAAAAGGAGAAGGGCATCATAATATCTTTTCTGGAAAACATAAACCTTTAAACTAAGATTACTTTAAAACCCTTTGGACATGTTTTAAGAGACAATCAAGCACACTTGAACAAGGACAAACACTCTACTCTTTTAGACACGCTGGTGTTATAGAAATCTTTAAGCGTACAGGCTCTATAACCAAGCTAAAGAAAGCGATGGGACATTCTCTATAAATGTAAGTTTAACCTATTTAAGAGGTTTAGAACTCCCTGAATTAAAAGAAGAGGATATGCCTATGGTTTAGTTGTTAAGCATCAATCAAATGTCAACAGAGTTTCAAATTGAGATTAATCAGTAAAAGAAAACCCCTACCTTTCTGTATTATAAGATGATTTTATAATACTTGTTTAAAAAAAATGAATCCGCTATTAGTCATTTGAATAAAGTTAGCGGAATCTATATTTCCAAAACCAACTTGGGATGAATTTTTCGAATAAATATATGAATCCCCTGTTTCTAAATATGAACTTCCATTAACAACACTCATTTTTGATAAGGTCCCATTTGGTGAAATTCCAAAAGTTTGACCCTCATTAGCATTTCTGACTACATTATAAAAATCAGAATAAGATTGTAAACCTTGTGTCTCACTAGTGACACCAACAAAATAATTACCTGCATTTAAAGAAAAAAATGTTTCAACTTCAAAAAACCTAGGTAATGTTGAATAATTTATCAAATCAAACTCTTTCACCAATTCACCTGGCTTACCGTTAGAAAAAGAAAATATTCCTATTCTAATATCTATATTATTTACATTGCTAGTATTATTTGACGAACTACCTCTAAAAAATCCTAGTGCAGAATAATCTGTTTGTTTTGAAACAAAAATAGGATAGAATGTAATTGAATTATTTGTAATTCTACTTTTTATTAAACTTGTACCTTCGCCCATTGCATCAAATTCCCATCCAGGAATATCCCAGTTATAATCTTCGATTGGTGAAATATGTTCAGCTACAATTGAATCTGAAGAAGAAGAAGAATCATTAGTGTTTTCATTCTCAGAACTTAATAATATCATTGCTTGATACTCTTTCTTTGAAAAATTACGACCACCAGTACCTGCTCTCGATTCTGTATATGATACACCTCCATAGGGTATAAATCCATCTGCTATATCATCTGTAACTTCTTGAATTGATACTGCTATCCTGTAGGCATCGATAGTTGGAGAATTTTCATATTTTATCATAGCTTGTCTAACACCATAACTATAAGTATTTCCTCCTGTTCCAGCTCTAGATTCATCAATTGAAATTCCTCCAAATGGAACCCAACCATCTTGAATTAAAAGATTACAAGAATCCTCATCATTACAAGAAGTATATTCATCAATACTTGATGGTATTCCATTAGTAAAATTAGCTGAACCTGAATTACCTCCAGAACTGGCAGGTCCGACTAAAGAATCAATAAATTCTTGTTCGGTTCCTGTATTTCCAAGTGAAATCCATATTTCATAAGCAGATAATCCATTAATACCGTCTTGTCCATTTTCTCCATTAATTCCAGGAGAACCTTGTGGACCGGTTAATCCAGTACTCCCTTGAGGACCTGTTGCACCTGTGGCTCCATCTGCTCCATTCGTTCCGTTAGTTCCTGCTGGTCCTTGAGCACCTGTTGCGCCTGTGGCTCCTTGAAAGCCAACCTCGCCTTGAATACCTTGGGTACCCGTTGCACCTGTGGCTCCTTGAGAACCAACCTCTCCTTGAATACCCTGAGCACCCGTTGCACCTGTTGCTCCTTGAGGGCCTACTTCGCCTTGGATGCCTTGAGCACCAGTTTCTCCTTGGGGACCTACGTCACCTTGAATACCTTGAGCACCCGTTGCACCAGTTTCTCCTTGAGGTCCTACTTCACCTTGAATACCCTGAGCACCCGTTGCACCTGTTGCTCCTTGAGGGCCTACTTCGCCTTGGATGCCTTGAGCACCAGTTTCTCCTTGGGGACCTACGTCACCTTGAATACCTTGAGCACCCGTTGCACCAGTTTCTCCTTGAGGTCCTACTTCACCTTGAATCCCTGTTGCACCTGTGGCTCCTTGCGGACCAACCTCTCCTTGAATACCCTGAGCACCCGTTGCACCTGTGGCTCCTTGCGGACCTACTTCTCCTTGAATACCTTGAGCACCTGTAGCGCCTGTGGCTCCTAGTGGGCCTATTTCTCCTTGGATGCCTTGAGCTCCTGTAGTTCCAGTGGCTCCTTGGGGACCAACCTCTCCTTGAACACCCTGAGCACCCGTTGCGCCTGTGGCTCCATCTGAACCATTCGTTCCGTTAGTTCCTGCTAGTCCTTGCGGACCTACTTCTCCTTGAATACCTTGAGCTCCTGTTGCGCCTGTGGCTCCATCTGAACCATTCGTTCCGTTAGTTCCAGCTAGTCCTTGCGGGCCTACTTCTCCTTGAATACCTTGAGCGCCTGTTGCGCCTGTCTGTCCTTGTGGACCGACTTCGCCTTGAGCACCCGTTGCACCAGTTTCTCCTTGAGGTCCTACTTCACCTTGAGCTCCTTGAGTACCTGTGGCTCCTTGGATACCTTGGGTACCTACTTCACCTTGAATACCCTGAGCACCCGTTGCGCCTGTGACTCCTTGCGGACCAACCTCGCCTTGAATACCTTGAGCACCCGTTGCGCCTGTTGCTCCTAGTGGGCCTATTTCTCCTTGGATACCTTGGGCTCCTGTGGCTCCTTGTGGACCGGTTGCACCTGTTGCGCCATCTGAACCATTCGTTCCGTTAGTACCTGCTGGTCCTTGTGGACCTACTTCTCCTTGAATACCTTGAGCACCCGTTGCGCCTGTGGCTCCTTGTGGACCTACTTCTCCTTGAATACCTTGAGCACCCGTTGCACCTGTGGCTCCTTGTGGACCAACCTCACCTTGAATACCTTGTGGACCAGGTATGTCTGATGCAGGTGAATAATATGCAAAGGGAACGTACGTAAATGGTTGATAGGAAAGTTCCTCAAACTCCGCACATTCGCCCTTGATAGCGATGTCTACTTTTAAAAACTTGGCCTCTGGACCCCAATTCACATTATTGAATCCAGTTGCATAACCAGCTGTTTGTGTATAAGCGCCTATGAGCACGTTTACCATTCCAAAACCATCTGTAACTACTTGAACATTTTCTTGATATTCCAAGGAGCCATTTGCATCAACGATTCCAAATTGGATACAAACTTGTTGGTTTGTAATCAGTGAATATGGATTGTTTGCGCCTGGTAATTGTTCTCCTCTTGGATTGTATATCACAGCTTGGTAGGTAATACCATTGCTTTGTGAAAATGTGTAACTCGAAATAAATAAGAAAATTAATAAATACTTTTTCATACTAGTATAAAGACATTAATACGTTAAACTGAAGTTGACTGTTATTTATTTTTAGGGTTTCATCTCCACTAGTAGAGGCCCTAAAGTTTTTTGAGAAATGGTACCCTAAGCCAAAAGAAATACTGTCTGTTATTGAATAGCTCAAATCAAAGCCAACAAGAGGTTGCATAAAGAAACCATTAAACTCACTACTCTGTGTCAAATCAAAAGTTTGACCATTTATTTTTTGTTGACCGTGTATTAAACTGTTAAAATTAACACCAGCATTAAGATACATTGAAAAACCTTCATTTCGGTTAGACCACTTTCCACTGCCTCCTATTAATTTGTATTTAAGAACTCCCTGAAGTCCTAAATAATTAGTATCCCAGATATAGTTATCAACTAATGTCCCTCCAGTAGCATTGAATTCATTTAAGGTAACTCCCAAAGCAACTCCAATATTATCGTAAGGTTTTAAGAGAACTCCTATTTCATAAGAACTACCTGTACCTCCTTTAATGTTCGAATTAGACGCTCCTGATGAATCAACGTAATCATACGTTGTGAAGTTTCTTCCAATACTAAAATAAACATCTTGGGCGCTTAATGAATAAGTTACTCCTAAGAGTAATAAAAAAGTGATGCTGTATTTCATCGTTTTACGATTTTAGAATAAGAAGTATTTGATTTTGATTGTAATTGAATTAGATAAACACCTGATTTTAAATTAGAAACATCAATAGACCTGTCGCCTAACTCAAAAGAAAGTTTGTTTTTATAAATAAGTTTCCCTGCCATATCAAATACTGTTATGGATACGAGTTCCTGTAAACTATAGCTTATCGTTATTTGATTTTCAAAAGGGTTGGGATAGATTGTGCTTGAAATAGCTGGATTAAGACCTTTTATTAACAATTTTCCCTTTGTTGGTTGCTGAAAGCCTTGTCCTATCTTGGAGTTCGTGCTTGAATAATTACCAGTCACAGAAGTTTGTCCAATCGTTTGAGAAACAATGATACCGCTTTGGGTAGTATTTAGCCCCCCTTGAGAAGATAGCATTTGATGATGTAACTGTCCTGAAATATCATTATTGGATAAACACAGAATAGCGAATAGTAAATAATGCAAAAAAAACCGTAGCTTTTTGGGGTATATCATAAATAACAAATTTAGCAAAAACAATACGCAGATTTAGCCCATAATGAGTCCATTTATATTTTTAGCTACTCTCACCTATTCTAACAACGGAACTTATCGGTACAGGAACATTAACTGTAGTTACTTTGAAAGAATTATCTACTTGTAGAGATTCCATAGCTAACGGGTGTTGGTTACAACAGATGTTTAAGACCATTCAATTTTCAAAGTGTGCCAAATGCGTTGATAAAACCGTTCTCCTGGTTTCATCTTTGGAAGTGCTATAAAAAGAGATGCGATTCAAATTGAATTGTTGAATAATGGTTTAGAGCATATCAGTAAAGGGAAGAGGGGGCATAAAAAAAGCACCTACAAATGTAAGTGCTTGGTTTTAAAGTGTGGTCCCACTTGGGCTCGAACCAAGGACCCTCTGATTATGAGTCAGATGCTCTAACCAACTGAGCTATGGGACCGAAATATTGGTGGGCAAATGTACTATTATTTTTAAATAGTTATCCCTATAATCGAAAAAATTATTACACCGATCGATTCATCAACCAAAGCCCAAAATTCTTTAAATTTTGTTTGCTTTCCGTATTTATTTTCATTCCTTCCAAGGTTTCAAAAGCCTTTTCAGTGTACTTATTTATTTGTTCTTTGACTAAGGCAGGGATTTCGTACAATTCAAAAATGCGCGTCACTTCTGCAATTTTTATAGAGTTATCTTCCAGTTTTTGTTTGAAGAAAAAAGCCAGTTTCTGTTGATCTTCTTCATTTGCAATCGCCATGCATTTTAAAAACAAGAATGTTTTTTTATTTTCAATGATATCTCCTGCAATTTGTTTTCCAAAGGTTTCAGGATCCCCAAAAGTATCCAAATAATCGTCTTGCAATTGAAAAGCCAACCCTAAATTCAAGCCAAAATCATACATCAGTTGCGCGTTCTCTTCAGAAGTTTCTGCAACAATAGCGCCCATTTGTAGTGCTGCAGCCACCAAAACCGAAGTTTTTAAACGAATCATGTTAATGTATTCAGGAATGGTAACGTCATTTCTGGTTTCAAAATCAACATCCAACTGTTGCCCGTCACAAACCTCTAAAGCCGTTCTGCTAAATAATTTTGCGAGCTTCTGAAAGACAACAGGGTCATAGTTTTCAAAATATTGATATGCCAAAATGAGCATCGCATCACCAGAAAGAATTCCCGTATTGATATCCCATTTTTCATGAACCGTTGCTTTCCCTCTTCGCAAAGGTGCCGCATCCATAATATCATCATGTACCAAAGTAAAGTTATGAAAAACCTCTACTGCCAATGAAGCAGGTAAGGCTTTTTTAAAATCGGCAGAAAAAATATCGGCAGCCATTAAAGTCAGTACAGGTCGAATTCTTTTTCCGCCCAATTTTAAGATGTAATCAATAGGTTCGTACAAGTTTTTAGGCTCATCAATCCAATTTTTAGATTCCAAATAGTTGAGAAACTCCTTTTGATAATGTAGTATGTCCACCTTTAATTTTTTTGTAAAAATAATATAAAGAAATTTGTCGTAAGAATGAAATGTTAAATAATTGTAAAACTTTGGAAACTATTATTGTTTCTAAAGTTTCCAAGTGTATCTTTGCGCTCGATTATGAAACAAAAAATTTTAGAAAAATCCAAAGAACTCTTTTTAAACTTAGGTTTTAAGAGCGTTACTATGGACGAGATTGCGAATGCATTGGGGGTTTCTAAAAAAACCATTTACAAGTATTTCACCAATAAAACCAGCCTTGTAGATGCCGTAACAGGGTTTATGTTTGATACTATTTGCAATAGTATCGATGAAATATGTGCACGAAAACTAAATCCAATTGATGAACTTTTTTTCATTAAAAGGGCCGTTTTAGACCATTTAAATGACGAAAAATCATCCCCGGTTTACCAATTGCAAAAATACTATCCGAAGATATATGCATCCTTAAAACAAAAGCAGTTTCATATGATGCACGAAACCATTCAAGATAATTTAGAACGGGGCATCCAATCTGGGTTGTTCCGAGAATCCATTGACAAAGATTTTATTAGTAGAATGTATTTTAATGGAATGGTGGGGATAAAAGACCAAGAACTGTTCCCGTTAAAAAAGTACTCCATGAATACACTTATGGATTATTACTTAGAATATCATTTAAGAGGAATAGCAACACAAAAAGGAATTAAACAATTAGAAACTCAATTGACAAAAAAATGAAAATGAAACAAAAATTAATCCTACTTTTTGTGATTATCTGGGGTTTAGGCCTTCATGCTCAAGAAAAAAGCATGCGCATCTCCCTAGACGAAGCAATTGCTTTTGCCATCGAAAATAGTTACAACACCAAGGCCTCTAAAAACGGAATTTCCTCTGCAAAAGAAACCGTTAGAGAAACTTCCGCTACTGGATTGCCACAAATAAACGCAAGTTTTGACTATCAGAATTTTTTAAAACAACCCGTAAGTTTGGCCGATTTTAATGATGATGGAATTGATGAGCAATTTGTCTTCGGAAAAAAACAGAATCTTAGCGCATCGGTTACCCTGTCACAGTTAATTTTTGACGGGTCTTATCTGGTCGCACTGCAAGCATCAAAAGCCTATTTAAAAATTTCAGAACAAGCCAATGAGAAAACGGAGATATTAACTAGAGAAGCTGTAGTAAATGCCTATGGAGCCGTTTTAGTTGCTGAAAAAAGCTTGCTTATTTTAGCTGGAAATGTAAATATTTTAGAGAAAAATTTACACGATGCTCAAAAGATTTACGAAAATGGATTTAACGAGCAAGAAGATGTTGAGCAATTAGAAATTACTTTAGGGACCTTAAAAAATCAGCGGAATAATCTCGAGAAAATGAAAGGCATTGCCTATCAAATGTTAAATTTGGCATTGGGGAATTCAATCAACACCGTTTTAGTGTTAACCGATAGTTTAGATACCTTGGCAACAACGAATATCGACCTGGGGCTTCTTTCAGAAACCTTTAATTTTTCCAATCATATCGATTTTAAAATTGCAGAAAACGATCGAGAATCAAAACGCTTGCTCATGCAACTCGAGAGAAGCAAAGCCTTACCCAGTTTGTCCGCATTTGTCAACTATGGAAATCAAGCCTTTTCCGATTCCTTTAGCTTTTTTAATAGAAGCCAACAATGGTTCGATTCCTCCCTGTTAGGAGTCAGTTTAAAAGTACCTATTTTTAGTAGTTTTTCCAGAAAAGCAAGAACGGCGCAGGCCAGAATTGCTTTAGAAACCTCAGATATTCGTTTAGAAGAAACCAAGCAGCGTTTAAGTTTAATGGCGCAGAAAGCAAAAAATGAGTATCAACTCAGTGTCGAAAATTACACCACTGCAAAAAGAAACGTTCAATTGTCCGAGCGCATCGAAAAAAAGCAACGCATCAAGTTTTTTGAAGGCATCTCTTCAAGCTTCGATTTGTTGCAAGCACAAAATCAGTTATATACTCAGCAGCAAAATTATGTACAATCGATGTTGGATGTAATTGCTAAAAAAGTAGCCTTAGAAAACGCCTTAAACGTATCCAACAAATAAAAAAATGATCATGAAAAATATATATTTAACATTATTTACCGCACTGTTGTTAGCCTCTTGTGGAGAGCAAAAAGAGATTTCTTTAAATACGATTTTGGCATCAAATGACTTGAAGCAAATAAAAGCCAAGAAGTCCGAAATTGATCTACAACAACAAGCATTGACGCAAGATTTAAAAAAGATAAACGACAAGTTAGATGCTTTAGATGAAGATAAAAACGTCCCGCTGATTACTACCCTTAAAGTAAAAGAACAAGTTTTTACCCACTTTATCGCACTGCAAGGAAATGTAAAAACAAAACAAAATGTGTTGGTGTACCCAGAGATGCCAGGAATTTTAAAAAGTGTTTTGGTTAAAGAAGGACAGCGAGTAAAGCAAGGGCAAATTTTAGCATCGATTGATGACGGAGGTATGTCGCAACAATTGGCACAGTTAGAAACCAATGTACAATTGGCAAAAACAACCTTTGAGCGCCAGCAACGATTGTGGGCACAAAAAATTGGCTCCGAAATTCAGTTTTTGCAAACCAAAACCGCCTATGAATCTCAAAAAAGCGCCGTAAGTCAATTAAAGCAACAACTTCAAAAATCGGTGGTAACTGCTCCCTTTTCAGGAGTTATAGACGCTGTTTTTAAAGAAAAAGGAGTTGTTGTTGCTCCCGGACAAGGTTCTGAAATTTTTAGAATTGTAAATCTTTCGAACATGTACATAGAAACAGAAGTTCCAGAAACCTATATCCGTAGCATTACCAAAAATAAAACGGTAGAAGTAAATTTTCCGATTCTAAACCAAACGATGCAGTCTACGATTCGACAAGTTGGAAACTTTATCAACCCAAACAACAGGTCCTTTAAAATAGAAATTGACGTTCCAAATTCAAATGGAAACATCAAACCGAATCTAACGGCACGTTTAAAATTGAATGATTACACCAATCCCAAAGCCATTTTAATTCCGCAATCTATTATTTCAGAAAACGCAGAAGGTGCGCAGTTTGTGTATGTTGTTACCGATAAAAAAGACCAAAAAGCTATTGCAAAAAGACGCATTATTGAAACTGGTAAAACACAAGGAGACCTTATTGAAGTTGTTAAAAATCTATCCGCAGACGCAGAAATTATCATCGAAGGGGCAAGAAGCGTGAATAACGGTCAAGTTGTAAAAGTGATCAATAAAAAG
>CALSME010000001.1:245078-348141 GCA_943787375.1 uncultured Polaribacter sp. | reverse complement strand
CGCTGTTTAATGCATAGATCATCAATGATTGAAAGACGGGAGGAATATCATCTTCGGGACAGATCCCTAAAAGCATTGGGTTTACAACCTTTTCTGTTGAAGTGTTTCTTATTTCAAAATGCAAATGAGGACCACTCGAACCTCCTGTATCTCCTGTATAGGCTATGACATCTCCCTTCTTTACTGGAAATTGATTTTCTTTTAAATAGAGATTTCCTGTGGTGTTTTTTTTCGTTTTGTACTGATATTCTTTTACATATTTTTCTATGGCATCTACATATTTACTTAAATGTGCATAGACAGAGGTATATCCATTTGGATGCGTAATGTAGATTGCTTTTCCAAAACCAAACTGGGCTATTTTAATACGAGAAACATAGCCATCTGCCACTGCATAGGCATTTAAACCTTCTTTGCCTTGTGTTTTAATATCAATACCAGAATGAAAATGATTGCTACGAAGTTCTCCAAAAGTACCCGATAATATAAGCGGAATGTCTAAAGGGCTTCTAAAGTAGTTTTTCGGGTATTTATCTTGACCAAATCCCAAAAAAGAAAGGAATAAAAGCGTGAAAGGAATGTATTTCATTGAAAGCGTAAAATTTCAGCTAAAATAGGGAAATTTGACGGTAGTTATTAACTTATTGAAATTCAATTAGTAACTAAAAAACCAATTAAACCTTGTAGAATGAAAAAAGAATATTAACTTTGTTTTTATAGTTTTTTCTAAAAGTAAAAATGAGCATACCATTAGAAGCAATTCATTTACTGGAAGATAAGTTGAAAAACTTGTTTTCAAATTATGAATTTTTAAAAAATGAGAACGAAATATTGCTTCAAAATGCAACAATGTATCAACAGAAGCTTTTAGAACAGCAACAATTAATTGAAGGGCAACAGAAACAATACCATCTTTTAAAAATTGCAAAAACTATTGAAGGCAGTAAAGAAAATACAAGAGAAACGAAACTCAAAATAAATACTTTAATTCGAGAAATCGATAAGTGTATCATTCAATTGAATGCGTAAGTTCATTATATTGTGGAAAAATTAAAAATAAACGTCGTAATAGCAGGAAGAACCTATCCTTTAAGTGTTAACAACACACAAGAGGAAGAGGGTATGCGTAAAGCAGCGATCGCGATTAACACTTTAATTAAGAAATACGAGCAAAATTATGCCGTTAGCGACAAACAAGATGTTTTAGCAATGTGTGCATTACAGTTTGGTTCAAAATTAGAAATTTCACAATTAGAAGAATCAACAACAGATACCGAAGTATTAAATAAAATAAAAGCGCTTACCCAATTGGTAAATATGCATTTAGAATAAGTTTTTTCTTAAAGATAATAATATACTGCCTACGTTAGTAATTTGTTTGATAAACTCAACACGAATCTATTATGAAGGATGAGTCTTAGTTGCTAAAGCATGCCATCTCAGCATGGACCCTTGATCAACTAGTTAGTCCTATAAATACCATAATGGAGTTTATATAAACCCAACTGATGTAGGCTTTTTTATACACTAAATTTAAATTATGGAAGAAATGATATTTCCCATCGGTATGGGAATTTTAATAGGAATTATTGTTGGTTTTTTAATCCTGAAAATTGTAGAGAAGGCAAAAGGAAAAAAAGCATTAAACAGAACTACAAGAGAGGCATCTACAATTTTAAAACAAGCTAAAATTGATGCTGAATCTACAAAAAAAGATAAGATACTTCAAGCAAAAGAGCGGTTTATTGAATTAAAATCGGAACATGAAAAAGTAATTTTATCTCGTGAAAAGAAAATATCGGATGTAGAAAAAAGAATCCGTGATCGAGAATCTCAAGTAGCCTCCGAAGTCGATAAAAATAAAAAATTGAATCGCTCTTTAGAACAAAAAGAAAAAGATTATGATTTTAAACTTGATTTCCTAGACAAAAAGGAAAGTGAATTAGAGAAAAACCACAAACGCCAAGTAGATATGCTTGAGCAAATCTCTGGTTTGTCTGCAGACGAAGCCAAAAAAGAATTAATTGCTTCTTTAAAAGATGAAGCAAAGGCAGATGCAATGGCATTTGTTCAAACCACCATTGAAGAGTCTAAATTAACCGCAGAACAAGAAGCCCGCAAAGTAGTTCTTGGAACCATCCAAAGAGTAGGCGTAGAGCAAGCTGTAGAAAATTGTGTTTCTGTTTTTAACTTAGAATCAGATGATGTAAAAGGAAGAATTATTGGTAGAGAAGGAAGAAACATTAGAGCTATAGAAGCTGCAACAGGGGTAGAAATTATTGTTGACGATACTCCAGATGCTATTATTTTATCTTGTTTTGATCCAATTCGAAGAGAAATTGCACGTTTATCATTGCATAAATTAGTGACCGATGGAAGAATACATCCTGCAAGAATTGAAGAAGTAGTTGGGAAGACAGAAAAACAAATTACACAAGAAATTATTGAAGTTGGTAAACGTACCGTGATTGATTTAGGCATTCATGGATTGCATCCTGAATTGATAAAAGCAGTCGGTAGAATGAAATACCGTTCTTCTTACGGACAAAACTTACTGCAACACTCGAGAGAAGTTGCAAATCTTTGTGGAATTATGGCCTCAGAAATGGGCTTAAATGCCAAGGTAGCTAAGCGTGCAGGATTGTTGCATGATATTGGTAAAGTACCCAACGAAGAAAGTGAATTGCCACACGCATTGTTGGGAATGCAATGGGCAGAGAAATACGGTGAAAAACCAGATGTTTGTAACGCCATTGGAGCCCATCACGATGAAATTGAGATGAAGAGTTTAATCTCTCCAATCGTTCAAGTTTGTGATGCGATTTCAGGAGCGAGGCCAGGCGCAAGAAGACAGGTATTGGATTCGTATATCCAACGATTAAAAGACTTAGAAGATATTGCTTTTGGTTTTACAGGAGTACAAAAGGCCTATGCTATACAAGCTGGTCGTGAATTGCGTGTGATGGTAGAAAGTACGAAAGTAAATGATACCAAAGCGGCAGAATTATCATTCAGTATCTCTCAGAAAATACAGAACGACATGACCTATCCAGGGCAAGTAAAAGTAACGGTAATTCGAGAAACTAGGGCCGTGAATGTTGCTAAGTAATAGAAACAATATATGAAATAAAAAAATCCTGCATTCGCAGGATTTTTTTATTTCCGAGGATGAAACTTTTCTAACACATCCTGTAAGTCGCTTTTGTCTAAATGTAAATAGACTTCGGTGGTGGTGATGCTTTCATGACCTAACATTTGCTGAATTACCCGTAAATCAGCGCCACCTTTTAAGAGGTGAGTTGCAAATGAATGGCGAAAGGTATGCGGACTAATTATCTTTTGAATCTGAGCTTTTAATGCCAGTTGTTTTAAAACAATAAAGACCATTTGTCGACTCAAACCATTGCCTCTTCGATTTAGAAACAAGGTATCTTCAAAGCCTTTGTTGGGGTTGATGGTATTTCTAAAATGATAAACATAGTCATTTATTAATTTTTGTGTGGTACTATGAATGGGGACAAAACGCTGCTTATTCCCTTTGCCAATGACTCTTATGAACCCTTCCTCAAAAAAAAGATCCGATATTTTTAAGGAGATCAACTCCGTGACACGCAGTCCACAACTATACATCGTTTCAAGCATTGTTTTATTCCGTTCTCCTTGTGGATGACTCAAATCTATGGCTGAAATAATCGCATTAATCTCGGCTACAGATAGGGTGTCTGGAAGTTTTAATCCTAATTTTGGAGTTTCTATTAAATCTGTCGGATTCGTAGTTCTATAGTCTTCAAAAATTAAATAATCAAAAAAACTACGCAATCCAGCAATAATTCGGGCCTGACTTCGAACGGCAACTTTTTTCGCTGTTTCGTAGATAAATTGTTGAAGGATATTTTCATCTATAGCAATGGGAGAAACATCCATTTCATTAGCCTTTAAAAAAACAACAAGTTTTGTTAAATCTCTGGTATAGTTTTCTATGGTATTGGTAGAAAGCCCTCTTTCAATTTTTAAAAAAAGTTGAAAATCCTTAATTCCGTTTTGCCAGTTCATACAGATAAAAATAAGCATAAATAAATAAATACAGTTGCTAATAATTATAAATAAAAATTCATTTTTTTTAAAATAAAATTTATACTACCTCATTTTCTTAAAGAGTAAAAAATGGATAAAATCTGCTTCGTTTTCAGATTCACTTATCCGTTTAGAGAACCACTTATTCCTTATTTCGCCCACTTATTTATTGGCGCTAGTTTTTTTTTAAAAAAAATCTTTTATTTGTTTCAAAGTCATGAAGACTTTATTTAACTTAATTTAAAATATATGAAAAAAGTAGTAAGTATTGCTTTATTAGCATTGTTAGGATTTGGAGGTTTATCTGCCCAAGAAAGAACTAAAGGAGAATTTGAAATTTCACCATTTATTGGTTATCAACAGAGTTTTTTTAATGGAGATAATGTCAGTGAACTTGATCCTAGAGGAGCAATAAAATTTGGCGCAAATTTAGATTATTTTTTTAATGATAGATGGAGTCTTCGCTCAGGACTCATATATGATTCCATGGGGGGCGGTTTTGGGTACGAGGCTATCTTAGATTATCTAAATATTCCTTTAAATGCTAATTGGCATTTTGGAAGTACAAGAAAATGGAATTTAAATTTCGGAATTACACCAGGATTTTTGATTTCTGCAAAGGAAGATAAAGTGGATATAAAAGATTATGTTGCTTCTTTTCAACTTGGAATTTCTTATGGTATTGGATATAAACTTACAATTTCTGAAAGTTTCAGTTTGCTATTTGATTGGCAAGGTTTAGTTGGTATAACAAATATTATTGAAGATGATTCTTTTGATCGATTTAATGCAGGTTCTAGTTTCAATATTGGAGGTGTTTTTGTGTTGCAATAATTAAATATTTATTAAAAAAAGGAAGTTATAATGCTTCCTTTTTTTATTTATATATTATTTTAGCTGTATGAAACTTTTAATTTTAAACGGACCCAACCTTAATTTACTAGGAAAAAGAGAACCTGCTATCTATGGCTCCGAAACTTTTGAAGCTTATTTGAAGGTTTTGCAAGCTAAATATCCCGACATTGAGTTGCATTATTTTCAATCGAATATCGAAGGAGAACTCATTGATAAATTGCACGAAGTGGGCTTTAGCTATACCGGCATTGTTTTAAATGCAGCGGCTTATACGCATACCTCTGTTGGAATTGGAGATGCTGTTAAAGGCATTGAAACTCCGGTGATAGAAGTTCATATTTCTAATGTGCATGCAAGAGAGGCATTTAGACATCAAAGTTTTATCGCTCCAAACGCAAAAGGAGTCATTGCTGGTTTTGGACTAAAAAGCTATGATTTAGCGATCGAAAGTTTTTTATAAATCCAAACGCATTTTAATATCTGCGCGTTCATAGTGAACGTCCTCCTCCAAAGCTACTTCTTTAAAACCTATTTTCTTGTAAAGAAATATCGCTGCAACCAGAGATCTGTGAGAATAGAGTGTAATGCTTTTCCACTGTTGTTTTCTTGCAAACGCAATGCAATAGTCCATTAGTTGCAATCCTATTTTTTTTCCTTGGTAAGCTGGTTTTACCGCCATTTTACTCAATTCAAAAAAATCACCTTGATTGATCAAGGCAACGGTTCCCACTATTTCCGTGTTTATTTTTGCGAAAAAAATAAATCCGCCATTTTTAAGAATGTACTCTTTTGGATTGCTAAGTACCTTTTCGTCGTAGGGTTCTACATAGAAATACTTTTCAAGCCATGCGATATTTAGGGTATAAAAATGGGATGCATATTCCGGTTCAAATGGAATGATATCGATGGTTAATGGATTCAATTTTAGTTATAATTTTTTGTTGATAATTTCCATCATTTTAAGTTCTAAACTGCAGGTTTTTTGGTAGATGCTTTCTGCCTTTACTAAAATATCTTTGGCAAACTCTCGGTCTTTAATATCTTTTGCATTGATCTTCACATTAAAATAAGCACCTGTTACAGCTGTTTTTGCACAAAGCACTCCAACACCACCATCTGATAAGGAATTTTGAATACCGTACTCCATCATGGCAAGCATTACTTCAATAGAATTGTATGCGGTTTCCATTACTTTATATGGAATTTCTGTTGCATATTTGGTTGCGTTCTCTATAGCTTCTTTACGAGTTTTAATTTCTTCTGCATTTGTTTTCGGTAATCGAAATCCGTCGATAATTTTATTAAATGCATGGGTATCTTCATCTACTAAAAACAACAGGTCATTTTTATATTTTTGACCTTTTACGGCCCAATCTGAAAAAAATTCCCATTGTGCATCCCATCCTGCTTTGTGCGCAGAAAGATTGGCCACCATAGTGCCTAATGAAACTCCTAAAACACCAACATAGGCGGCAATACTTCCACCACCAGGTGCCATTGACTCAGAAGCTGTTTCTTCTGCAAAATCTGCAACCGTAAAATCGATTAGTTTTTTATCCGCAGCTGCATTCATCACATATTCTATAATTCTTTCTTGTGGATTGAAGGGTTTTAAATCATCTAATCCCAAAGATTTAATGGCTATTTTTATTTTTTCTTTTTCCGAAATACCCAAAGAACGTTGCTGCTTTTTTAAGTAAAAATCGGCAGCATCTAACATGGCTTGTAAAGGAACTAGACCCACCAATTCAGAGCCTGTAACACGCAAGCCACGTTTTGTAGCGGATAAGGTAGTCTCATAAAAGGCCTCATGCATAGATGTGATACTGATGTTTGTAAGGTTGTACGATATTTGTGCGATACCGTACTCTTCAATAAACCATCCAATTCCTTTAACGGCTTTTAGTTTTCCTGGTATTCTTTGTGGAACACCATTTGTGTCCAATACTTTTTTACCATTCACCATTTTTGTACGCCCGTTCTCTCGAATATCAAAAGCAATTGCATTGGCTCGTCTGGTAGATGTTGAATTTAAATTTACATTGTAGGCAATTAAAAAATCTCTTGCAGAAATAGCAATTACACCAGATTTTTCTACTTGCGTATTGAAAACTGTGGGTCCAAAATCCGGTTTCCAATCTAGTTTTGAAAGTTTCTCTTTCAATCCTTCATATTCTCCTGATCGAACGTTTGCCAAATTTTTACGATCTTCTGAAGTCGCTGCATTTTCATAAAAATAGCCGGATATGCCCAATTCTTCGCCAACACGCTTTCCTAGCATCTGTGCATAGGCGGCTGTTTCTTCCATAGAAATGTTTGCAATGGGTACTAATGGACAAACATCGGTAGCACCAAATCTTGGGTGTTCTCCGGTTTGTTTGCGCATATCTATCAACTCAGCCGCTTTTTGTATCAATAGAAAAGCAGCTTCAATGACCTCTTTTGGGGCTCCAACAAATGTAATGACGGTTCGGTTGGTTGCTTTTCCAGGATCAACATCTAATAACTTTACACCTGTTACTGTAGTTACAATATTTGCGATGGTATGAATTTTTTTCAAATCACGACCTTCACTAATGTTTGGTACACATTCTATAAGTTGTTTTTTCATTTTAATTGTTTTTATACTATAAAATAATCAGATTTATCTCAGAAAAACGTTGTTTATCTTACTGATTTAACGTTGAAAAATGGTGTTGTAAATAGACATATCTTACGATTAGAAATACCAGAAAGGGAAAGATTGCATATGGAAATGACTGAATTCCAAGAATCCAAAAAAGAAGCATTGAAATCAATAAAACCGTTACAAATTTAAAGTATGTAGCAAACCATTGCTTTGATTTCTTTTTCAAAAGTAAAAATGCCACTAAAAGGTTGGGAGCGAAGGCCCATAAAAAATTAAAGTTATTTGGGGTGGTAGCATGGTCTGTGAAAAACCAAAGAAAGAGGATAAAAACTCCAATGACACCCGTAGTAAATAGAATTAAAAAATCAAACCATACTGTTCTATTCCTTTTGTGATAGTCTTTATAAGTGATCCACAATCCTAATAATGAAAGAAGTATAAAAACAAACAAAGGGCTTATAAATTGCGATGTATAGGATTGTTTGCTATGTTTTAAGAGCACTTCTTCTCTTTTAACTAAATTTATTTTTTTTCCATCCTGGATGCGAGTCGCTACTTTAAACTTCTGAAAGACATAGTTTGGCAAATACATATATTGAGCTTCTGTTGCGATTGCATCTAATTTGCTCCCTAAGGCAAGATTGATTCCGAAACTGCCCCAAGTGTTCCAAGGAATTTCTTCTCGCATTAATGCTCTTAAACTGTAATTTTTTTGAGATTGATGAAGTGCATCAAAGGTTACTTGATCGCCTAGAATTGTCGTAGTGATGTCTCTTAATTTTGTAGCGCAATTATTATAATAGGGATCATACAAATAATCGCGATTTTCTGGAGCAGCATTGTTTTCTAAATAGAGAAAAAAGGCCTGTCTTTCTTGCTGACTTAAATTTAGCACTTGTTGCTGAACATTTCTTTTTTGGTAATTATAGCTACTTACAAACCGATTAAAATGCTGTCTTCCAAGTTGATAATTTAGTTTTCCTTTCACAAAATTGGTATAAAAATTAGGCGCATTAAAATCGAACATTCCATAATTGTAAATTACATCTAATTGCAAAACAGGATCTTTAATTCGAATTGCAGCATGCCCAAATGCTTCAAAAAGTTCACTTCCAGGTCCCGCTGTAATAATACTTATTTCGGAATATACGGAAAGGTTTACTTGTGCATTTGAAACATTAAAAAAGGACAGAAAGCAAAGAAGAAGGATGTATTTTTTTTTCATAAAATTTAAGGTCTAAAAAAACGATAATCAAAAGTAATAGAGAATACGTTGGAAAACAAAGCATTTCCAACACTACCAATGTTTGTTAGGGCATAATCTACTTGAATTCCGTTGTATTTAAAGCCGACGCCAAAATTTGGTTGCAAAGACATTGATTTACTATCGTCAGACTCGGTGATGTACTGAAAATTACCGACTCCGGCCCTTAGATAGACCAGTTCATCAAAATCTAATTGGAAGCCAACGGCAGGGTCTATACTTACGATGTCAGAAGATATAAGGTCATTTGTTTTTGCAAATCGCATGTTTAAGTCCACTTCAGAAAGTAAATGAAACAGTCGACCAATTTCAAAACGCTTGGCAACTCCGAATTGAATTTTTGGTTTTGTAACTTCTGTTGTTTCAGGTAACTCTTGATTTTGCCCAGGAATTGCATTTTTAATTTTATCAAATTCATCCTGATCGATACTCCAACTATTAAAAGTGG
Organism: uncultured Polaribacter sp.; assembly: GCA_943787375.1. Classification (GTDB taxonomy): domain Bacteria; phylum Bacteroidota; class Bacteroidia; order Flavobacteriales; family Flavobacteriaceae; genus Polaribacter. The sequence continues at coordinate 338,871 of CALSME010000001.1, read as the reverse complement.
TGGTAACATCTCTGACCATGAGTCCAACGTACCAATCATTTCTTTCAAACTGTATTCCCGCGTCAAATCCAAAACCCCAAGAAGAGGCAAAGTCTCCAATAATTCTACGAACTACTTTTGCATTGACACCAAATTTCAAATCCTTAAAGATAAGATTTCGAGCATAGGCCACATTAAAAGCATAATCTGCTGCAGAGAATAAACTGATATTGTTAAAATCTATATTTCCTTGATTGTCTATTAGTTCTGTTGTATTTAAAATATCATCTACTCCAAAACGAATGATGGAAAAAGCAATGGCACTTTCTTTGTCGATGGGCATTGCAAATGCAGCATAATTATAATTTGCAATTCCTGCAAAATAGGAAGCATGCATAATGGAACCCTGATAATCGTCGATACCAACAAGCCCAGCTGGGTTCCAATACATCGAGTTTACATTATTACTTGTTGCAACAACGGTTTTACTCATTCCCAACGCAGCAGCATCAACACCAATGTTTAAAAATTCGTTAGAATAATTTCGAAATGCTTGCGCACTAATAAATTGTGGGAAAACCAATAAAAGAAAAAAAAGATTTTTAAGTTTCAAAAGGTTTGTTTTAAGAATAACAAATATCTAAATATATAATTGAAATAACTGTTCTTTCGAATAGATATTGTGTTTATTATAGATTCTGTTTTATAAAATTTAGCATTCTGTTTTCTAACCATCTATTCTGATGAATAAGAAAGGAAGAAATAAAACCGACATGTCCTCCATACTTTGTGATTTCTAAATAGAAGTTTTTAGAGGCTTTTGCTTCTTTTATGGGGTAACAAGCTTCCCCTAAAAAGGGATCATCTTTTGAGGTAATTAATAATGTAGGCGTTTCAATGGATTTCAAATAAGGTTTTGAACTTGCTTTTTCCCAGTAATCTTCCGCTCCAGAAAATCCAAAAACAGGTGCAGTATACAATGCATCAAAATCGCTGAAAGCTTTGGCTTTAAATAATTTATCTTTCTCTAATTTGAATTCTGGAAATTTATGGGCTTTCTCTAAAACTTTCAAACGTAATGTTTTTAAAAAAGCTTCCATGTAAATTTTATTTTTATACGAACTCATCGCAACACTTGAGGAGGCTAGGTCAATAGGTACAGAAACTGCAATAGCACATTTAATTTTAGGAGATTGTGTTTTCGCAAATTCGCCCATATATTTTAAAGTTAAATTCCCTCCTAAACTATAACCCGCAAGAACAATATTTTCATAGGAATAATTATCTATGATATGATTTACAACGAAATGAACATCATCTGTTTTACCTGAGTGATACGTTTTTAATAGTAAATTGTCTTCTCCAGAACAGCTTCGGAGATTAAAAGCAACCGTATCTATCGCTTCATTATTAAACTCACTTGTGGCTGCTAATATGTATTTTGATTGTGAACTTCCTTCTAATCCATGGATTAAGATTACTAGAGTTTTAGATCCTACCAAAGAAAAATCTAAATCAATGAAATCCTGGTCCCAAGTGGTCACTCTTTTTCGAGAATACCTAACATTCTCTTTCATAAACAAAGCACGATAAATCGTGTTAAAGTGAGAATTTCGAAATGGTAGTGTAGGGAAGAAGGTAGATTTTAGTAATGGCATGACTTTTTTGATAGCATTTCTCTACAAATATGACAAAAAATGCGCAATTGTCAAAACACTCAAAATAGATTCCCTATTTTAGCTCCTTAAATCTGATGATGCCTTTTTATGAAGAAACACATTCCTAATTTAATAACGCTTGGAAACCTTTTTTGTGGAACCATTGGAACCATTTTTGCTGTACAAGAAAATTTTGAACTTGCAGCACTTTTTGTAGTGCTTGGAATCGTTTTTGATTTTTTCGATGGATTTGCAGCCCGTTTGCTAAACGTCTCTGGAGAATTAGGAAAGCAATTGGATTCTTTGGCAGATATGGTAACTAGTGGTGTTGTCCCTGGAATTATTATGTATCATTTGTTAGACAATGCCTCTTCTGGAGTTCCTGCACTCAAATATTTTGGCTTGTTACTAACCTTAGGCGCTTGTTATCGATTGGCGAAGTTTAATATTGACACGAGACAGTCCGATTCTTTTATTGGTTTGCCAACTCCAGCGATGAGTTTATTTATCATCTCGTTGCCATTAATTCAAGAATACACAACCATCGAATTTGTACAATATTTAATTTCAAATCATTATTTTTTACTTGTAATAACGCTTCTTTTAACCTATTTAATGAATGCTGAATTGCCTTTGTTTTCGTTGAAATTTAAGAATTATAATTTTAAGAATAATGTGGTGAAATACCTGTTTTTGATCGCTTCCTTAACCTTGTTGTTTTCAGTGAAATACATCGCAATACCTTTGGTTATTCTCCTGTATGTCGTCCTGTCAATGATTCATAATTATGGAAAAAAAACAACCGTTTAAATCGATAAGAAGTTTTATTGGTGCTAAAGATTACACTGAATCACGTAATTTTTATAGGGATTTTGGTTTTTCAGAAATTGTACTTTCCGAGGGATTGTCTTATTTTAATATTGCTGACAACTTAGGATTTTATTTACAAAAAGCGAACGTAAAAGATTGGATATCAAACAGTATGCTTTTTTTAGAGGTAGAAAATGTAGGAGATTTTCTTACAACGGTTCACACTAAAAAACTCATTGAGAAATATCCAAAAGTAAAAATATCTAAAATTGTTGAAAACGATTGGGGAAGAGAATTCTTTGTACACGATCCATCGGGGATACTTTGGCACTTTGGTAGTTTTATTACTAAATAAACTTCTTCTTTTTTAGTTCAAAATCATGTCCTAAGTATACTTTACGTACCATTTCGTCTGCTGCTAACTCTTCTGGAGTTCCTTCTTTTAAGATGCTTCCATTGTACATTAGATAGGTTCGGTCAGTAATTGCTAGGGTTGCTTGTACATCATGATCGGTAATTAAAATACCAATATTCTTGTTTTTTAGTTGCGCAACAATACTCTGAATGTCTTCTACTGCAATAGGATCTACTCCTGCAAAAGGTTCATCTAGTAAAATAAATTTAGGGTCAGAAGCTAAACATCGTGCAATTTCTGTTCTTCGTCTTTCTCCCCCTGATAGTAAATCACCTCTATTTTTACGGACATGTCCTATATTAAATTCTTCAATTAAAGACTCTAATTTTTCTTTTTGGGCTTTTTTTGACAATCCTGTAAATTGTAAAACAGACATGATATTGTCTTCAACAGATAATTTTCTAAAAACAGAAGCTTCCTGAGCCAAATAGCCAATCCCTTTTTGGGCTCTTTGGTACATGGCATCATTCGTGATTTCTTCATCATTTAAAAAAATTTGACCCAAGTTTGGCTTTACCATTCCAACAATCATGTAAAAAGACGTTGTTTTCCCGGCGCCATTTGGTCCTAAAAGCCCTATGATTTCTCCCTGTTTTACTTCCAAAGAAATCCCTTGTACTACTTTTCTTCTTCCGTAAATCTTCTGAATGTTATTGGCTTTTAAAATCATGTTTCAAATATAGTAAAACTGGTTGTAGGAAATCTTAAAGTATTTATAAAGTGTTTTCTTCAAGAAGTTCCCAATATTCAACGGCGCGTCTCAGATGGGGAATTACAATAGTTCCTCCCACTAAAGTGGCAATCGACATGGTTTCCATCATCTCTTCTTTACTGACACCATTTTTCATGGCAGATTCTAAGTGATACTGCACACAATCATCACAACGTAAAACTGCTGAAGCAACTAAGCCTAACAATTCTTTTGTTTTGGTTGGTAGGTGACCTTCCTTAAAGGTGTTGGTATCTAAATTGAAGATTCTTTTGATAACTTTATTATCATCACTGAGTATTTTATCGTTCATTTTTTGACGATAGTCATTGAACTCTTGAACTTTATTTGGCATTTTTTTGTTGTCTTTTGATAACAATCGCAGCTACTTTTATACTAATTTCATATAAAATTAAAACTGGGATTGATACAATTATTTGACTCGCGACGTCTGGTGGGGTTATAATTGCTGCAATAATAAGTACAAAAACGAGCGCGTGTTTTCTGTATTTTTTTAGAGAAAGCAGGTGTTATTAATCCAATTTTAGCTAAAAAATAGATAATTACTGGAAGTTCAAAAAGTACAGATACCCCAAGTATCATGTTGGTTACTAATCCAATATGAGATTCTAGTGTAAAATTATTTTGAATCGCATCTGTAATTTGATAGTTGTATAGGAAATTAATCGAAATTGGGGCAATCACATAAAAACTAAACGCAACTCCCAAAAAGAATAATAGGGAAGCAATGGAAATAAACCCTCTAGATTGACGCCTTTCATTTTTATGCAAACCTGGTGAAATGAATCTCCAAAACTCCCATAAAATATAAGGAAATGCAACAATAATTCCTAAAATAAATGAAGTCCAAAGGGAGTTCATTAATTGAGAAGTTACTTTAATACTTTGTAGTTTTTTGTCTGCGAAATTAATATTACAAAAGTCACTCTCAAAACCAAAAAACGTAAAGAAATCACAAAAGAGTTGATAGGTAATAAAATCTGGTTGAATGTGTGCTAATAAAAAATTATTATAGACTTCTTCCGCAAAAGCAAAGAAAACAATTGCTAATAAAAAGATCGCGGCAGCACTTCGAACCAGGTGCCACCTTAGTTCTTCTAGATGCGATAAAAACGACATTTCTTTTTGTTGCGTCATTAGAAAATTCCTTCTTTTATTAGATCGTGTAAATGTACAACACCAATATATTTATTCTCCAAATCTGTTACTAAAATTTGCGTAATATTATTATTTTCTAATCTTTCTAATGCTTCAACCGCCATTGCATCATTAAGTATTGTTTTTGGGTTTTTGCCCATGATATCTTTGGCAGTAAAACGATCAATTGTATTCGATTTGCTCAACATTCTTCGAATATCCCCGTCAGTAATAATTCCAACGATTGCATTCTTAGCATCTAGAACAGCGGTTACTCCTAATCTTTTTTCAGAAATTTCTACAATTACTTTAGCAATACTGTCATTTTCTAAAACTTGTGGCACTTGATTGTTCTTAATCAAATCTGAAACTCTTAGGTAGAGTTGTTTCCCCAATGCACCACCAGGGTGGTATTTTGCAAAATCTTTGCTACTAAAGTTATTTAATTTCAACAAACAAACAGCAATGGCATCTCCCATAACAAGTTGTGCAGTTGTGCTGGTCGTTGGTGCTAAGTTGTTGGGACATGCTTCCTTTTCTACAAAAGTATTTAAAGGAAAATCTGCATTTTTACCCAAAAAAGAATCGATATTTCCTGTGATCGCCACAATTTTATTTCCATAATTTTTAATCAATGGAACTAAAACTTTTATCTCGGGAGTGTTTCCACTTTTAGAAATACAAATAACAACATCGTCTTTTTGTACATTTCCTAGATCTCCATGAATTGCATCTGCTGCATGCATAAAAATAGCAGGAGTTCCTGTAGAATTTAAAGTGGCTACAATTTTATTTGCAATGTTGGCGCTTTTACCAATACCAGTTACAATGACACGACCTTTGGATGCAAGTATAAAAGTAATTGCTTCTGCAAAGTTATCATCTATTAAAGTTGCTAGATTTGCAATTGCATTGCTTTCTAGAAGAATCGTTTCTTTTGCTGTATTTAGGATCGTATTGTTATTTTTCAAGTTTTATGGTTTTATCATAATAAAAAAAGTTATATCTTTAAATTATTATTAGCAAAATTACTACAAATAATTATAGCACTAAAATAAATGCATTTGCATTCTTAAAAAAGATTTATATTTAAGCATTAATTACACATACCCCAAGACCTAATGGATTTACACAGTCCTCTGAAAAAATTTTTCGGATTTAATAAATTTAAAGGATTACAAGAAAAAGTAATCACAAGTATTATTAATGGCGATAATACCTTCGTGATTATGCCAACTGGAGGTGGTAAGTCGTTATGTTATCAACTCCCCGCATTGATGTCTGAAGGAACTGCAATTGTAGTTTCTCCCTTAATTGCTTTAATGAAAAATCAAGTAGATGCTATTCGTGGAATCTCTGAGCATCATGGGATTGCACACGTTTTAAATTCATCCTTAAACAAAACAGATGTCAACCAAGTAAAAGCAGATATTGTAAGTGGAATTACAAAACTTTTATATGTTGCCCCAGAATCTTTAATAAAAGAAGAGTATGCTAGTTTTTTAAGAAACCAGAAAATATCCTTTGTCGCCATTGATGAAGCACATTGTATTTCTGAATGGGGGCACGATTTTAGACCTGAATATAGAAACCTAAAACATATTATTAAAGCGATTGATAATGTTCCTATTATTGGTTTAACTGCTACTGCTACAGAAAAAGTTCAAGAAGATATTTTAAAAACATTAGGCATTTCAGATGCAAATCGTTTTAAAGCCTCCTTTAATAGAGCTAATCTTTTTTATGAAGTACGCCCAAAAACCAAAGAAGTAGAAAAAGATATTATTCGTTTTGTAAAACAGCGCGTTGGAAAATCTGGAATCATCTACTGTTTAAGTAGAAAAAAGGTTGAAGAAGTTGCTCAAATATTGCAAGTAAACGGCATCAAGGCGGTTCCTTATCATGCAGGATTAGATGCTAAAACACGGGTAAGACATCAAGATATGTTTTTAATGGAAGATTGTGACGTTGTTGTAGCAACGATTGCATTTGGAATGGGAATTGATAAGCCAGACGTTCGATATGTAATCCATCATGACATTCCAAAAAGTTTAGAAAGTTATTATCAAGAAACAGGGAGAGCAGGACGCGATGACGGTGAAGGCTATTGTTTGGCTTTTTATGCATATAAAGATATTGAGAAATTAGAGAAATTTATGGCAAGTAAGCCTGTTGCAGAACAGGAAATTGGACATGCCTTATTGCAAGAAGTAGTTGGCTATGCTGAAACTTCAATGAATCGTAGAAAATATTTATTGCATTATTTTGGTGAAGAATTCGATGAAATAAACGGAGCTGGTGCAGCAATGGATGACAATTCCAAAAATCCAAAACCAAAACATGAAGCAAAAGAAAACGTAGTAAAACTTCTTTCTGTAATTAAAGATACGTTGCAGAAATACAAGTCAAAAGAAGTTGTAAATACTTTAGTAGGTAAAGAAAATGCTTTATTAACTTCTCACAGAACCCACAAACAACTCTTTTTTGGAATTGGTCGAGATCGATCTCCATCTTATTGGATGGCACTGATACGCCAGGTTTTAGTAGTCAATTGTATTCGAAAAGAAATTGAGCAATATGGCGTACTTAAATTAACACCTATTGGTTTAGAATATATTGACAATCCAACTTCTTTTTTAATGACTGAAGATCACTCTTATAAAGAGGGAGATGACAATTCTATCTTTGTAAACACGAAATCTTTGGGGGGTACTGCTGATGTTAAATTGGTAAAAATATTAAAAGACTTGCGGAAAAAAGTTGCCAATAAATTAGGAGTTCCGCCGTTTGCTGTTTTTCAAGATCCTTCTCTAGACGACATGGCGTTAAAATACCCGATCAATTTAGACGAACTTTCTAAAGTACATGGAGTTGGAGAAGGGAAAGCTAGAAAATTTGGAAAAGAATTTATAAAAACTATTGCCGCTTATGTTGCCGAATACGACATTCTACGACCAGATGATTTAATTGTAAAAAGCACTGGAGTAAACTCAGGATTAAAGCTCTATATCATTCAAAATACCGATAGAAAACTTCCTTTAGAAGATATTGCCAAATCGAAAGGTTTAAAGCTGGATGAACTTATTAAAGAAATGGAAGCGATTATTTTTTCTGGGACAAAGTTAGACGTTAACTATGCATTAGACGATTTGTTGGATGAAGACCAACAAGAAGATATACATGAGTATTTTATGGAAGCTGAATCGGATAGTATTCAGGATGCAATCGATGAATTTGATGGAGAATACGATTTTGATGAACTCCGACTGATGCGCATCAAATTTATTAACGAAGTAGGAAATTAATTTATAGGTCTACTTTCCGTTTTTTTATAACGTAAAGATCGTGAGTAAAATACCGATAAGTATAGCTGTAAACTTCTGAACATTAAATTTGTGATTCTCAGAACTTTCAAATAGAATAATTGTAGAGATGTGTAAGAAAACTCCAATTATTAATGCCGTGATCTCTGATGTATACGTCTTAAAAAACAATATTTTATCACCTACTAACATTCCTAATGGACTCATTAATCCAAAGAAAAGCAAAAAAGTAAACACGATTTTTTTTGCATATTTTGTGTGCAATAAAAAAGTAGTTAATACAATTGCAATCGGAATTTTATGAACTACAATAGCCCACAATAAATTATCACCAGCATTATGTATCGGTAAACCTTCTGAAAATGCATGAATACATAAACTCACAAATAATAGGGTTGGAAAGCGTTTGTCATTGGTATGTACATGAACATGTCCATGTTCTGCTCCCTTCGAAAAAGATTCCAAAACAGATTGTAATATAATTCCTATTAAGATATAAATCCCAATGTTTTTGTAGTCATTGCCTTCTATATAAACTTCAGGTAATAAGTGTAAAATAGTAACAGAAAGTAAATATGCACCGCTAAAGGCTAGAAGTAATTGTATAAACTTCTTACTTGGTTTCAATATAAAAACAAGTGTAACACCCAGTATTACTGCAATGATTAATAAAATATAACTCATTTATTTGGCAACTAAAATTAAACGATCAGAGATGTTTTTTTCAAAAGTAGTTAAATTATAATCACCAAAGATCGCTACCAACTGAAAACCTACTTTATTTAAATATGATATCATCTTTGGTAAATCTAAATATTTTACACGTTCTGAATAAGAGTGTTCTACATTTTCGGCAGTAAATGAGATGTGTTTTAAAATAAACCCTTCTTTAATTTCTCTTTGAATGTTGAAGGTAATTCCCTCAACAACTTTTATTTCTTCTTTGACCAACGTAGCTTCCAATTTCGTAGCATTTAAAAAATCGAAAACAAAAACACCATCATTGTTTAATCCTTTTTTAATACTGCTTAAAACCCTAATGTCTTCTCGATCGTCCTCAAAATAACCAAAACTTGTAAAAAGATTGAAAATTGCGTCATAGGTATGATCAATAGGGTCTCTCATGTCCCAAACTTCGAAATTAAGACTTTCATTTTCGAACTGTTTTGCATGTAAAATACTGTTTTCAGACAAATCACCTCCAGTAACCTTGTATCCTAAAGAATTTAAATAAATGGAATGTCGTCCTTTTCCACAAGGTAAATCTGCAATATGTGCTCCTTTTTTTAGTGCTAAAAATGTTGTAATATTTTGCATAAATAATTGAGCATCAGAATCATTTCTATTATTATATAAAATGTGATAATAAGGAGTATTAAACCAATCTGTAAACCAATCTTTTGTTTTCATACGTTTTAAAAAGTATGTAAAAGTAACTAATTATAGTTGCTTGTAAAATGATATTTATAAACTTTGAAATATCATTTTTATAAAATGTATTTTTGCAGTGAATTTTACAATATGGAGAAAGATTTTAAAATGGTGGCAACCACCATGTTCGGTTTAGAAGGAGTATTAGCAAATGAGTTAACAAACCTAGGTGCCAAAGAGGTAACAGAGGCAGTTAGAAGTGTTTCCTTTAAAGGAGATACGGGTTTCTTATACAAAGCAAATATAGCTTTAAGAACTGCGATACGTATTTTAAAACCAATAAAAGTTACAAAAATCTATGATGAAGAAGATTTATACGATGCCGTTAAGAAAGTTAAATGGGAAAAGTATTTAGACATTGATGGTACTTTTGCAATCGGTGCTGTTTCCAACTCGGTTAACTTACCCAATCACTCTCACTATATAGCCTTAAAATCGAAAGATGCAATTGCGGATTATTTTAGAGATAAATTTGGCAAGCGACCTGATGTTGATGTTGCTTATCCGGATTTGAAAATTCACATTCATATAAAAAACGATTACTTAACAATTTCATTGGATTCTTCTGGAGATTCACTACACAAACGTGGATATAGAACCGCAACGAATATCGCACCTATCAACGAAGTTTTGGCTGCTGGTATGGTATTGCTTTCAGGGTATCGAGGAGAAGAGAATTTTATTGACCCGATGTGTGGTTCTGGAACAATTTTGATTGAAGCCGCCATGATTGCCAATAATATTCCTGCCAATATCAACAGAAAACGTTTTGGTTTTGAAACATGGAAAGATTATGACGAAGAATTGTATTTCATTATTCAGGATGCTTTACTAAAGAAAATTAGGAGTTCTCACTTTAAAATTATGGGATTTGACAAAGCGCCTTCTGCGATTCAGAAAGCGGAAGCAAATATAAAAGAAGCAAACTTAGATGAGTTTATTGGGGTGCATCACGTAAATTTTTTCAACTCTAAAAAAGAGGTTTTTGGAAAAACAACCATGATCTTCAATCCCCCTTATGGTGAGCGTTTAACTCTAGACACCAACGAGTTTTACGGTAAAATAGGGGATACATTGAAACACAATTATCCAAATTCTACCGCGTGGTTAATTACCTCGGACATTCAAGCATTAAAAAATGTAGGATTGAGAACCTCTAAGAGAATTCCTTTAAAGAACGGTGATTTAGATTGTCGTTACGTAAAGTATGAATTGTACGAAGGATCTCGTAAGTTTAAGAAAAATCAACAAGACTATCCTGCAACCGATTCAATTTCTGAAGATGCAATCATTGAGGAAAACACATCGGAAGAAAACACCCCAAAAGAATAAATAATACGCCTACCAATTATTAAATTTTAAGAAGTAATCTTTTTTATAAAAAAGAGCTGCTTCTTTATTTTAATACCAATGCAGTCCATTCTTCAGGTCTTTCTAACATTGGGAAATGCCCACAATTTTCTATCCAATATAATTTGTTATTTGGAATTTCGGTAGCTAGCAATTCTGCAATTGCAGCAACAGCTACGGGGTCATTTTTTGCCCAAATAATTTTTGTTGGTATTTTTATTTCTTTTAATGCGCCTATCCATCGATGCCAAAACGTGTATCGCTCTACCATATAAGAACTTAAAAGGTGAATTACTGCTCGCCCGTTATTGTGTTCTAATTGCATCCAGATTTCAGCAAATTCTTTTTCTGTGACCTGTGTTTTATCATAATAAACATTCCGAAGGTTTTTACTAAAAATAGGGAAATTCGTAAGTTTTGCCACCCATTTTCCAGTGTATTTGTTTTTTAATAATTTTTGGATGGTTCGTAATTTAGAAAGTTCTATGTGCACAGAGCCATTACACACTATTAGGGCATTGATTTGTAAATTTATTTGCTGCTTATTGTATCTCGCTAAAATTTCTGTACAAACACTAGTACCATAATCATGTGCAAAAAGTGTTACCTTTTTGACCCCCATTTGTTTCCAAAGTTGCAAAGCAATGTCTGCTTGTTCGATTAAAGAATATGAATAATCTAAAGGTTTGTCAGAAAAACCAAAACCAAGGTGATCGTGCAAGATAACACGGTATTTTTCACTGAGCTGGGGTAAAACTTTGTAATAATCATAGGAAGAAGTTGGGTAGCCGTGCAATAGCACTAATGTTTCTTTTTTACTGTCGAATGAGTTTGAATTTACAGCCGTGTCAATCACAAAAATTTTTCTACAAAATACAGTCGCAAATTTTCCTTTATTGCTCCATTCTTGTGCTGTCATATTTGTTGTTGTTTTCTAATGACAATGTAGTGATTTTTATGTAATTTTGAGTTTGATTTTTCTTAGACCTTAAAGAACGATGTCGCGAGTGGAATTTTAAAATTCGTGGCTGTTTTTATAATTCCATTAGAAATAATACCCTAAAATTTAAATTTTTTGTCCTACTTTATTGATGTTATATTGCCCATTCCGATTCAGAAAACGTTTACGTATTCTATTACAGAAGACGAAGCAAATTTCCTGCTAATAGGAATGCGTGTTGCAGTTTCTTTTGGGAAAACAAAAATGTATACGGGGCTTGTTTTTAACATTCATCAAATAGCACCGACACTTTATGAGGCAAAGGAAATTCATCAAATTCTAGATGAAGCGCCTTTGGTCAACGAAAAGCAATTAAAACATTGGCAATGGGTTTCTAACTATTATATGTGTTCCTTAGGCGATGTATACAGAGCTGCTTTGCCATCTGCTTTTCTATTAGAAAGCGAAACTGTTATTACAAAAAATGAGCAAGAAATTGATCCATCAATATTATTGGATGATGAATTTCTTATTTACGAGGCTTTGCAACATCAGTTTCAATTAACCATACACCAAGTAATAGCTATTTTAGGAAAGAAAAAAGTAATGCCAATTATCAACGGTCTACTAGAAAAATCTGCCATTAGCGTACAAGAAGAAATTTACGAACAATACAAACCAAAATTGATTAAGTATGTTCGGTTGCATGCAAATTATGCTACAGATGCTTCTTTGGAAACCTTACTAGAATCTTTATCTAGAGCAAAAAAACAACGCGAAGCGGTATTGAGTTTCTTTCAATTATCAGTAAACAAAAAACCAATAAAAGCAAAAGATTTAGAAGTACAAGCAAACGTTTCTTCTACCATTTTAAAGTCTTTAGTTGATAAAAATATTTTTGAATTTTACCACATTCAAATAGATAGAATTAGTTTTAAGGGAGTAACCAATAATTTAAAACAACTGAATGAATTTCAGGAACTTGCGCTAAAAGAAATCAAGGAAACCTTTACAACAAAAGACGTAACACTTTTACACGGAATTACAAGTTCTGGGAAAACAGAAGTGTATACAAAACTGATTCAAGAAGTTTTAGATGCTGGAAAGCAAGTCTTATTTTTAGTCCCCGAAATTGCATTGACTACTCAAATTATAACCCGTCTACAGGTTTATTTTGGAAATCAAATTTCTGTTTTTCATTCTAAATACTCTCTAAATGAAAGGGTAGAAGTTTGGAAAAATGTTTTAGAAAACAAATCAAAAGCAGGAATTCTTTTAGGAGCAAGATCTGCGCTCTTTTTACCTTTTTCAAACCTGGGATTAATTGTTGTTGATGAGGAGCATGAAACTTCCTACAAACAGTTTGAACCTTCTCCAAGATACAATGCGCGGGATGCTGCTATTGTTTTGGCAAAATTGCATGCTGCAAAAATTTTGCTAGGTTCTGCAACGCCTTCATTAGAAAGTTACTTTAATGCAGCACAAAACAAATATGGTTTGGTTGCTCTAAACAGACGTCATGGAAATGTTCAATTACCAAAAATTGAGTTGATTGATGTGAAAGAAAAACAGCGTAAAAAAGAGATGAAAGGGCATTTTTCGGACCGAATGCTGTTGTTAATTCAGGAAGCTCTAGACGCAAAAGAGCAGGTAATCCTATTTCAAAACAGACGGGGGTATTCTCCCGTAGTGGAGTGTAAAACATGTGGTATTTCTCCAGAATGCCCAAATTGTGATGTGACGCTTACTTTTCATAAATTTAAACATGAACTACGTTGTCATTATTGCAACTATCAACGTGCTATGCCAAATAGCTGTGGTGCTTGTGGTAGCAATACATTAGATACCAAAGGTTTTGGTACTGAGCAGATTGAAATGGAATTAAAAGTACTCTTTCCAGATTTTAAAATTGGTCGAATGGATTTAGATACGACTCGAGGAAAACATGGATATCAAAAAATAATTAGTGCTTTTGAATCCAAAGAAATCGATGTTTTGGTAGGAACTCAAATGTTGTCTAAAGGATTGGATTTTGAGAATGTTTCTTTGGTGGGAATTTTAAATGCAGATTCGATGTTGAATTTTCCAGATTTTAGAGCACATGAACGTGCCTATCAAATGATGGTGCAAGTTTCAGGGAGGGCAGGAAGAAGTAAAAAGCAAGGAAATGTAGCCATTCAAACCTATAATCCCAACCATCAAATATTACAGCAAGTTTCTACTACGAATTATGCAGAAATGTACAAAGAGCAGCTGCAAGAACGCTGGCAGTATAAATACCCACCGTATTATCGATTGATAAAAATTACCTTAAAGCATCGTGATTACAATAAGGTTGACAAAGGGATTGATTGGCTTGTAAGGGCTTTGCAACAGTCTTTTGGCGAATTTGTTTTAGGGCCCACTGCACCAGCAGTTTCTAGAATTCGAAATCAATATATTAAGAACTTGGTTATAAAGGTTCCGCCCAAACAATCTTTGGCAAATACTAAAAATCAAATTGCTAAAATTAGAAATACCTTTGAAGCCGTGAGTGATTTTAGACCGATTCGCTTTATTATTGATGTGGATGCGTATTAAAATTTCTTTTATTAAGAATGAGACCTTTTAGTTACTCACAATCATCTCTTTCCACATAATCATAATTTTCATTAACGTGTATTGAAGTAGTCTTTTTTTTTAAAAAATCCCCAAACCTTTCAATGAATGAATTAACTGAACATCATCAGTCATGGATACTTGTTGCTATTTTTGTTCTTGTATAAATGATTGGAGTTTTTATCCTCTATAAAATTCGCTAGGGGATCTAATAAAATAAAATATGGAAGAGGCAACCTTTTGAATACTTTAGGAGTCTTTATATTTGTGAGGCAATGAAAACAAAAGAAAGGATTGAAAATTATTAAACTGTATACAAACCAGAATTCGCTTATAAAAAAAGCGATACAGAACAACAGAGCGGCACAAAAACAATTGTTTGACCAGCATTCTCCTAAAATGTTGGGAGTGTGTAGACTATATGTAAAAGATCTCCATCATGCAGATGATCTACTATTAAAAGGATTCTTAAAGGTTTTTACCAACTTACACACTTTTAAAAATGAGGGGAGTTTTGAAGGTTGGATTCGAAGAATTATGGTAAATACGTGTATTTCACATCTTCGAAAAAAAAATATAATCGATCTATCTGATGAAGATTTTGTTTTTAATGCTGCTACTACTGATAATCTAGAAAACACTACCGTAAATGATATTCAAAAATTAATAGATGCATTGCCTGATGGCTATAGGGTCGTTTTTAATCTATTCGCCATAGAAGGATATAAACACTCAGAAATTGCAAAAAAATTAAAAATTTCAGAAAGTACCTCAAAATCGCAATTATTTAAAGCACGTAAATTATTACAATACAATTATCACAAAATGAATACAAGAATTCATGAAAACAAATAAGTTAGAAAATTATATAAAGAAGACATTAAGAACCAGATCAATTACACCAGCTTCTTCTGCATGGGAACGTTTATCTGTGCAATTAGACACACAGGTTGAAAGCAAGAAAAAAGGAGTGTTTTTTTACATAGGTGTTGTAGCAAGTATTTTAACGCTCGTTTCTGTTGGAATTCAATTATCTTTTAATAATGAAGTAAGCATTCCAATAAATAATGACGTTGTTATTCAGCAAATGAATACAGATGTACTGAAGGATGAAATTGAAAAAAATCAAAATGAAGTTCCTTCAAAAGAAGCAATTTCGACGCTTGTTATTAAAGATGAATCTAAAAGTTTTATAAGTAAAACTGAAAATAAAAAAAACAACTCTGCTTTAAAAGAAGTGCCAATTCTTCAAGTATTGGACATCGGAACTCCCATTAAGAAGGAAACTAAAACGATTGTTGCTCAAAATGAAAGGGAGTCAAAAGTTGTTTCTGATACTGCGCTGAGTTTTCCGAAAATAGACTTAATGCCTTCTTCAAATAGCGCTATTCATGTAGATTCTGGAGATTTATTATATGCTGTTACTCATTCACAAGAAGAAGTTCTAAGCTATTACAATAAGAAGCGTTTAAGTAGAGAGTCTATCCTTGAAATCATTAATGATGAGCTAGAGAAATCCAAATTAAAAGTGAATCCAGAGACTATTTTAGCGGAAGTGGAAAGAACAATTCATGATACCTATTTAGAAAATAGCTTTTTAAAATCAATTCAGGAAAGAATATCTACCCTTGCATCGGCTATTGCAAGTAGAAATGATTAATTGATACCCAATCATTCAAAAATAAATTTAAAATAATTAAGTAAGAAGAAAATGAAAAAAACAATAATAATAATCATTTTGTTTGCTGTAACATCAATAGCAGCGCAACAAAAAACATTTGAGAAAGAAGTAGCAAAAATCTCTAAACGAATTGATTTGATTACAAAAACACAAAAAGATTCACTAAAAATTAAAGTAATTCAAATTATAAAGCGGCTGGGAAAAGGAGAAATTACTCAAACAACTGCAGCTACTTTAAAGGAGGAAGTAGCTACCTATCATGCAAGAAGAATCGAAGAGCTCGTTGGACAGCAAGAAAGGATGTTACAATTATTAGTGCAAGATAAAACGAATGGAAAAATTGCAAGCCATACTCAGACTCCTAATGATGAAGAGGTCAATGCATTTTCGGTTGGTGGCAAAACCTTTCGATTTACTCTTGAGGACGAAAGCAGCAAGGAAAAAAAAGCGAAAAGAAAATCCAACTCGATTAGAAATACGACCAGTCAGTTTGTTTTTGCAATGGGAGTAAACAACGTATTAGAAGCGCATAAGTTAAGTTCTTTAGAGGAATCTGAATATCAGTTTTGGCAATCTCATTTTTATGAAGTAGGCTATACTAGGAAATCACGTTTTAGCAAAAAATTCATGCCTTTGTACTTTAAATACGGTGTGTCTTTTCTTTGGAATAATTTACGCCCAAAAAATAATCAGCAACATATTATGAATGGAAACATGATTTCTTTAGCAACAAGGATAGATGAAAAATTATCGGAAAGTAGATTGCGTCATGTACAAATGAATTTCCCAATACATTTAGAATGGGATTTTTCTAGAAGTAAAAAATCAGATAAAAAAGCTGTACGAATTGGAGTAGGCTCGTTTATTGGGTTTAAATTGGGGACCAGACAATACTTAGAGTATATCGATCTTGAAGGAGTAGATGTTGAAGAAGTTCAATATGGTAATTTTAATATGAATACGGTAAACTATGGAATAAGCGCCTATGCAGGGTATCAATCTACCAGTTTGTATGTAAAATATGATGTGAATCCATTGTTTAAAAACACAAAAACTAGAAATGTATCTATTGGAGTTCGATTGGATTTAAATTGATTGTTAGCAAGTAATAAACGGAACGCGCAATATCGCAGTCTAAAACAAGATTGGCCCTGTTTTAAGAGATCCAAAAAGCTTTAAAATATTGTTGATAAGATGGTTTAAATAACAAAAAAGTCACTATATTTGCAGCCTTAAAATTAATCAATAAATATTTAATTATGAATCATTACGAAACTGTTTTCATTTTGAATCCCGTTTTATCTGACACTCAGATAAAGGAAACAGTACAAAAGTTTGAGGATTATTTGGTTTCAAAAGGAGCTGAATTAGTATCCAAAGAAGATTGGGGCTTAAAGAAATTAGCCTACCCAATTCAAAAAAAGAAAAGTGGTTTTTATCACTTATTAGAGTACAAAGTTTCTGGTCAAGAAATTACAGCTTTTGAGTTAGAGTTTAGAAGAGATGATAGCGTTATGCGTTACCTTTCAGTTAAATTAGACAAACATGCTGCAGCTTGGGCGACCATAAGAAGCGAACGTGTTAAATCTACTAAAAAATAAGACATGGCTACAATAGAACAACAAGCAAAAGGAGGTAAATCTGCTGACGTTAGATATTTAACGCCATTAGACATTGACACAAAGAAAGAAGCAAAATACTGTAGATTTAAGAAAAAAGATATCAAGTATATCGATTATAAAGATGCAGACTTCTTAATGTATTTAGTAAACGAACAAGGTAAAATTTTACCAAGACGTTTAACAGGAACATCATTAAAATATCAACGTAAAGTTGCGCAAGCAATTAAAAGAGCGCGTCATTTAGCGTTAATGCCTTACGTTGGAGATATGTTAAAATAATAAAGAAGTAGAGATATGGAACTGATATTAAAACAAGACGTAGAAAATTTAGGATTTAAAGATGACGTTGTAACTGTAAAAAATGGTTATGGAAGAAACTTTTTAATTCCTACAGCAAAAGCCGTTTTAGCTACTTCATCTGCAAAGAAAGTCTTAGCAGAGAATTTAAAACAAAGAGCTTTTAAAGAGGCTAAATTAATTGAAGATGCAAACAAAGTTGCAGAAACAATTAAAGGATATGAAATTAAAATTGCATCTAAAGTAGGTTCAGGAGACAAGTTATTTGGTTCTGTGAATAACATCGATTTAGCTGCAGCATTGGCAAAAGCAGGAACAGATTTAGATAAGAAATTTATCAAAGTTGTTGGTGGTTCTGTAAAAAGATTAGGTAAATATGACGCTACTGTTCGATTACACAGAGCAGTCGTTGCAGATATTACTTTTGAAGTTGTTAAAGAGTAATAACAATCTTCAATAATTTTTAAAAAGCTCGTTAGAAATAACGAGCTTTTTTATTTTCAAAATCTGTCCCATTTCAACTAAATAAACGTATTTTTTGATACGTTTGAGAAAACAATAACGAATCGCGATTTTTAAAATTACCAAAAATGAAGTACAGACAATTAACCAAAGAACAATTTGAAAACTTACACGAAGAGTTTGCACGCTTTTTAGCTTCGCAAAGCATCGATGCAAAAGAATGGATTCAAATAAAAGAAGAAAACCCAAAGGTAGCAGTAGATGAAATGAATGTTTTTTCTGATGTTGTTTGGGAAGATGTGCTAACAAAGACTCAGTATTTAGAGCATTTTTCAGAAACGACTGCAAATCTTTTTAAATGTGAAGATGAGGAGATTCATAGGATTGCAATTAAAATAAATTGGGATATTAACTTATTAGAGCAAAAAGGGTTTGAATGGTTGATGCAAAACCCAATGGATAATTCTGTTGACATCTTTAAGGGATCTAAACCTTATAAAGAGGAAAGAAATACGGAACTATTTGACTTAATTGAAAAAGGGAGTAATATCTCTAAGGGAGAGATTTTTGATTATTTCAATCAGTTAGTATCTTAATAATACATAGGGCTACCATTTATCTATACAGCTGTTTTTTTAAACTTCTCATAAGACACTTTCATCGATTCCTTTTTATTATCACACTGTAATGATGCATTTTTGTATTCGAAAGTAGGAGAGATGAAGGTGCATTCAGAAGTGTATAGTATATACCAGTTATTCTGAATTTTGACCACTTATGACAAATATTGATACAGATATTCTTTTTTTTATTTAAATTTACTTTATAGTGATTGTGTTGTATCTTATAAAAAAAAGATTTTAAACATGAATTTCTTTAGAGAGTAAAATGATGATTATTGAGTCATAATTTATGTTCACTGACTGAATATTCATCTAAAAACGGTATTAAATTCGAATTTAATTCATCCTTAAATCATTATAAATTTACATAAAATATTCATATATGAATATTTTATGTTAAATTATTTTCATATTTGATAATTTTTTTGTAAGTAATTTTTTTTTAATAAATTAGCATATATTAATAATTGAACTAAAAACATACTAATATCAACGCAAGACTAGCCATAACCGAAAACGAAAGATTGACCAAACATTTTTATAATGATGTAAAAAAATACGCCACTAAAAATGGGAAGACATTACTAGAATCATTACATGTTTTGTGCATCTTAAGAATGAAATGGTGTACCAATGATAATGAAAAGGCATCTCTGTCTTTAAGAGCTAAGAACGTTGAAAAGATGATTAAAGATGATTGGGAAGAATCACTATAAAAAATCCTCAGAAGTCGGTCAAGATTTAATTTTAAATTACTTGAAGAACAGGATGAAACAAAAGAAAATTACACAAAATAAACTGGCGGATATTTTAGGAGTTGGGGTTACAACTTTGTATCGTTATTTCAAAAAAGAAACACCAATGCCTCTTGCTGTTTATTTGGAAATTTGTGGAGCTTTAGAATTAAGGCCTTATCTAATTCCTTCAGAAAACGACAATACCGAAATGAGGAGAATGTTTTTTAACTAGCACTAAAAGATTCATTTTTTTGAATTTTAGTGTGAAAAAGAAATTCTTATACTTTAAAATACTAAGTTATAGAAACAGTAAAGCTTAAAATTACTGCTATTTCATAGCTGTAAATAGAATATTTACGAGTATAAAATTAAAAATACTCCCAATAAGATCCCAAATAAAGGAATTAACTTTTTTCTTTTATTTTTTTCCTTGAACACAAGTCCACCAATAACCACAGCAATCAGTAACTGACTTCTTTTAATCGCAGATAATAGCATGATTAATGCGTCTGGATCTTGTAGGGCTTTAAAATAAAAATAATCTGCAGTTTGTAATAAAATTCCAACGGCAATAATGGTCCAACGCCATTTAAATTTCGCTCGTTTTTCTTTATATGGAAACCATGTAATCGAAAGAATGAAAGTCAAAATTAGGAGGGTATACCCACAAAACCAGAACTGTAAAGTTTGTGGATTTAATACTAATTTTTGAATTAGAAATTTATCGTATAAACCACTTGAAGCACCTAAAAATGTTGCTCCAACAATAGCAAAAATCCATTTGTTTTTGTGGAAATTAATCCCTTCTTTTTTTCCAACTTTAGCGTATAAAACTACAGACAAAATAATCGTAAAAAAACCAAGCCATTGTAAAGAATTTGGTTGCTCGTTATAGATAAAAATAGCACCTATAAAAGTAAAAAAAGGTCCTGAAGAACGAATTGGAGTTACGATAGTAATGGGCAAATGTTTTAACGCCTGATAGGCCAAAATCCAGGACGTAGTCATAATCAATGACTTTATAAAAATAAAACCATGGGTAGATCCCGGGATTTTTGTAATATAAAATCCCATTTTCTTGGCGTAATCTGGAGCATAAATAGAAATAATGAAGAAGGGGAGTAGCAACAAAAAACCTGCGGAAATAGTCCCTAGAAGCACAGGTAAAGCGGCATTTTGGTGTACTGCATGTTTCTTACATAAATTATGCAATCCTAAAAAAAGTGCTGCCAACAAACCCAAATACATCCACATGGCGCGAATATACTTTTTTATGCTATTTGATGTCTATATTAATGCAATTTTTTGAAGGAAACTTTTAAGAGATTAATAAGAAGCTTCATGATTTTATTCAAATGTATGACGTAATTCGTTTGTGGAAGAAGCACTAAGCAGTTGATTGAAGGTTTTAATACTGTCAAAATTCTTTGTAATTTCTTTTGAAACACCAATACCAGTAATTCCTGTTGTTAAAATACGCTTTACGTCTTCTGTTTTAATTCCACCAAAACCGAGAATAGGAGTCGTTGTGTTTAGAGCCTCCACAATTGCTGTATACCCATTAATTCCTAGCGCGGTTGAAATCGTTTTTTCACTACTTTTAAACGGACCTAAATTGATATAATCTACTTCGTCAGCTATCAGTGCTTCGCAGTCTTGCAATGTATTTGCAGTTCCTCCAATCATTTGCCAAGTATATAAATGTATTCTTGCAATTGTAGCAGAAGGGTCTGATTTTTCTAGATGAACACCATCTGCTTTCACTGTTTTTACAACTTTATAATGCGTATTAATGATCAATCTGGTTTGAAAATGAGACGTAATTTCTCTAGCTGCTTTGGCAATTTCTAAAATGGTTTCTTCTGAAAATTCATTCAAACACAATTGCACTAATTCGACTCCAGAGGTACAGGCATTTTGAATGTTTTCAAGGTGTTCTTTTGGAGTATTTCCTTCAGAAATATAATGTAATTTTGGAATGGTCATAATGTTGAATAAAAGAAATTAGTATGCTTCTATAATACGGGTGCTTATATCGTAACTGTTTTATAGTGGGTCATAAAATAAGACTCAAAACGTTTTAAGGTTGGGTGCATTTTTTCAGCATACATTACAAACTGGCATTTTTGAATACTTTGTGTCACAGATATTAAATCTGCAGAAAATGATTTTTGAACTAAAAAATCAGCATCATCAATACTAAATATTTTTATTTGAGTCGTATTTAATCCTTCTGCTAAAATTAATTTATACAGCGTTTTGGGTGTAGAAATAAGGATGTCGACTCCTTCAAAAATTTCTGACTTTAACAAATCAATATGAGCTTTTTCATCACCAAAATAAACTCGTAAAGAAGTAGGTCTTGTATACTTTAAAAAGAGTTCATACAATTGTTGTGCTTTTTCATTGGTTTCTACAACTACAATAGCTCTAGGAGCTGTTCCAATTTCTTCACACTTCAATTTTTGCATCGTTGTTAAAATCAAAGCAATGGTTTTTCCACTTCCTGCTGGAGCTGTACAAAAAATATTTGCACCACTTTTTATAACAGGGATACTTGCTTTTTGAAAAGGTGTAGGGGTTGTGATGTCTTGATCC
Organism: uncultured Polaribacter sp.; assembly: GCA_943787375.1. GTDB lineage: Bacteria > Bacteroidota > Bacteroidia > Flavobacteriales > Flavobacteriaceae > Polaribacter. The sequence goes on along the minus strand of CALSME010000001.1, from coordinate 316,480 downwards.
TCTATGAATTCTTTAATCGTTGGATGTAATTTTTTAAAAGGCATGGGAATTATAAACAGTTTGTTATTTGTAATTGCACTGCAAATGTACAACTAAATTGATGTAGTTATTTCGTCAGTTTTCAATTTTATAATGGTGCCTTGAGTCCATCTTTTAAAAAATGGTTTTATTTTTTACATATAGTATATTACAGCTTACAAATGATCATCCATAATTTTCTAATAATTTTTAAAAGCCAATGATTACGTGACTTCTTAATATGAAAGTGATTAATACTAATGTAGTTAAAATTGCAATTGTGATAAGTAGAATGTCTCATAGTTATAACTTATTAAAACGCTAATATAATAATTTGAATACACTTGTACTATAATTTATATTATGTTAAATAGAATGTTTTGAAACACACAACATAACTATTATGATAGACAAATAATGTTTCTAACACCTCCTCTTTAAAATTATTATATAAATTAGCAAAAAACAAGACTGTTATGGATTTAGAGATTATTTACAAGGATGATTATTGTATTTGTGTGAACAAACCCAATAATGTTGTTGTGCATCACTCTTATCTTTCGAGAAATGTTTCCGATGAGCAATCTTTATTGCAATTACTAGAAGCACAATTTGGTGAAAAATTTCACCCAGTACATCGTTTAGATCGAAAAACATCTGGAATTATGATCCTAACAAATAAAACGGAAAATGTATCTAAATTTCAAGCGCTTTTTACGAACAAAGAAATACAAAAAACCTATTACGGAATTGTTCGTGGCCATGCCCCTGAAAAAAAAGTAATTGATTCACCCGTAAAAGGAAAAGATGGAAAATCGTACAAGGAAGCCTTAACACACCTAAAAACACTTGCCACAATTACATTGGACATTCCCGTAAAACCCTATGATTCATCCCGCTATAGTTTGGTGGAAATGGAACCTAAAACAGGTAGAATGCATCAATTAAGAGCACATACACTCAAAATTAGCCATCCTTTAATTGGTGATGCAAAATATGGAGATAAAAATCATGACCTCATGTTTGAAACCAATTTTGGTTGGAAGAATCTCTTTTTACACGCTGGTCGTTTAAGCTTTAAACATCCATTTACAAATAAAAAAGTAAACTTAAAAAGCGAATTCCCAGAAGATTGGAATTCGCTTTTTAAAAAATTTGATTGGAAGAATCCAATCCTTTAAACTGTTAATCTTCAATTACTTTCAGTACTAATTTTCCGTTTTTATCACCAGAAAAAAGTCTTTCATAGGTTTCTTTGAAGTTTTCTATGCCTTCGTAAATATCTTCACGCGACTTTAGTTTCCCTTCTTTCAACCAAGTTCCCATTTCTTTTGCAGCAACAGCAAAGTCTTTGGTGTAATCCATTACAACCATCCCTTGCATCGTAGAACGCGTTACTAAAAGCGATAAATAATTACTAGGTCCATCAATTTTATGTTTTTTATTGTATTGTGAAATTGCCCCACAAATAACAACACGTGCATGCATCCTAAGTTTACTTAAAGCAGCGTCTAAAATAAGACCACCAACATTGTCAAAATAAACATCGATACCTTTCGGACACTTTCTCTTTAATGCAGTATAAATATTTTCTGATTTGTAATCAATAGCATCATCAAAACCTAACTCGTTTTTTAGATAATCACATTTTTCTTGTCCACCAGCAATCCCAATTACAGTACATCCTTTAATCTTTGCTATTTGTCCAACAATACTTCCCACAGCACCTGCAGCTCCAGAAACCAATACAATATCTCCTTCTTTGATCTTACCCACTTGAGTAATTCCAAAATAAGCAGTCATTCCTGGCATTCCTAGCGTACCTAAATACATTGGCATGGGAGCTAAACGCGCATCCACTTTATACCAGCCATCTCCATTTCCAATCGCATATTGTTGAACACCACCCCAACTGGTTACACAATCTCCAATTTCAAATTTTGGATTGTTATTTGTGGCGATTACTCTCCCAATAGAACCTGCACGCATTACATCATCTAAAGCAACAGGTTGTATATATGATTTGGTATCATTCATCCAACCACGCATAGCAGGATCTAACGAAATATAATGCTGTTGCACTAAAATTTCACCGTCCTGTAATTCAGGAACTTCATTTTCTTGAAATTCCCAAGTAGTATCATCAGGAGCACCTATTGGTCGCTTTTTTAATATAAATTGTTTGTTGTTCATTGTTTATAATTTGTGCTTAAATATATACTTTTTTTTAATAATTTAAGAGTACTTTCAAATCATTTTCAAAACTATTTTTTGCTAGATATTGATTTTCTAAATCTCCTTGAAATGGAATTGGGGTTTCTAAACTCCCAACCCGTTTAACTGGAGCGTCTAAATAGTGAAAACAATTCTCAGTAATTAAAGCAGAAATGTCACTGGCAATACCTCCAAAGAGAGAATCTTCTTGTAGAATAATGGCTTTCCCAGTTTTCTGAACAGAACGATATATTGTTTCAACATCTAGCGGTTGCAATGTCCTTAAATCGATTAAATCTGCTGAAATTAATGGATTTTTAGCGAGCGCTTCTATAGCCCAATGTACCCCTGCGCCGTAAGTAATAATTGAAATTTGATCCCCTTTTTTTAATTGGTTTGCTTTCCCGATCTCAATGGTAAAATGATTCTCACTTACTTCTTGATATACAGAACGATACAATGCTTTGTGCTCAAAAAATAAAACAGGGTTTGGATCATCAATAGCTGCAGCTAATAACCCTTTTGCATCTTGAGGAAAAGCAGGATACACTACTTTTAATCCAGGGGTCTTTGTAAACCAAGCTTCGTTTGTTTGACTGTGAAATGGACCCGCTCCTACTCCTGCTCCACATGGCATTCTGACGACAATCGCTGCTTTTTCGCCCCAACGATAATGCGACTTTGCCAATAGATTTACAATGGGATTAAAACCGGATGAAACAAAATCAGCAAATTGCATTTCCATTACAGCTTTCATGCCATTTACAGACAAACCGTAAGCAGCTGCTACAATTGCAGATTCGCAAATAGGGGTATTCCGGACTCGCTCTTTGCCAAATTGTGCTACAAATCCATCTGTAATTTTAAAAACACCTCCATATTCAGCGACATCTTGCCCCATAATAACCAAGTCGTCATATTTTTCCATTGACTGCCGTAGCCCTTCAGATATTGCATCTACAAATCGAATCTTATTCTTTTTATCAGAAGGTGCAATATCTTGGTATTCAGTTATTTTATATACATCTTGTAATTCAGTTGCTAAATTTGGAGTAATTTTATCTTCCTCAAAAGCAATCTTTAAGTGGCTATCTATTTCTTCTTTTATTTCTGAAATGTACCTGTCTTTGATTTCATTCGTTAAAACAGATTCTTTCAATAAATACTGCTCAAAATTTGAAATTGGGTTTTTTGCCTCCCATGTTTCCAGTAATGATTGTGGAACGTATTTGGTACCACTTGCCTCTTCGTGTCCACGGAGCCGAAATGTTTTAAATTCAATAAAAACGGGTCTGGGATTTTCTCGAACACTTTCGGCAATTTCAGAAACTTTTAGATAGACTTCTAGGATGTTATTTCCTTCAATAATATGACTCTCCATACCATAACCAACTCCTTTATCTGCAAGGTTTTTACAATTGAACTGTTCTGCAGTTGGAGTTGAAAGTCCGTACCCATTATTTTCAATACAAAATAAGACGGGCAAACTCCAAACAGATGCCACGTTTAAAGCCTCATGAAAATCACCCTCACTAGTTCCTCCATCTCCGGTAAAAACAGCACAAACTTCTTTGATTCCTTTTATTTTATTGGCCAATGCTATGCCATCTGCAACACCAAATTGAGGCCCTAAATGAGAAATCATTCCCACAATCTTATAGTCTTGTGTACCAAAATGAAAACTACGGTCTCTTCCTTTGGTAAAACCATTCATCTTTCCCTGCCATTGAGAAAAAAGTCGTGAAAGCGGAATTTTTCTTGTCGTAAAAACGCCTAAGTTTCGGTGCATTGGTAAAATATACTCCTTTTCTTTTAAGGCCATTGTCACACCGACAGAAATTGCCTCTTGTCCAATACCAGAAAACCACTTTGAAATTTTTCCTTGTCGCAATAAAATCAACATTTTTTCCTCGATCAAACGAGGCTTTAGCATGTTTCGATAGAGTTCAAGCAGGGTTTCTTGTGATAAGTGGTGTTGCTTGTAGTGAATATGAGGCATTTTTTACAGTTTGTATTACAAACATAAAAAATCCCCATCAAAAGATGAGGATTTAATAAAAAATATGTTGTTTATTTTATAATTCTTTAAAAATTGCGTGCATCATTCGTTTTTTATCATTGATACTTTCTTCCAATGCAATCATGGTTTCTGTTCTATTTACTCCAGGAATTTCATCGATTGCATAGATTATATCCTTTGCGTCGGTAGTCCCTTTCGCTCTTACTTTACAAAATATATTGTACATCCCAGCAACAACGTAAGCAACAGTAACATTTGGAATTTTCCGCAAATCTTCAATTACATTTTGCGTCATCGAAGTTTTATCTAAAAAGATCCCTACATGTGCTATGAAAGAATAGCCCATTTTTTCGTAGTTAAGTGTTAGTGTAGAACCTTGAATGATCCCTTCATCTTCCATCTTTTTGACACGAACATGAATGGTTCCAGCAGATACTAAAAGTTTTTTAGCAATATCTGTAAATGGAGTTCTTGCGTTTTCGATTAAGATGTCTAAAATTTGATGATCAATTTCATCTAACATGTATTTTTTCATAATTGCGTATAATTCAAGCTTAGGTGCAAAAATATGAATTTAATTTATAAAAACAGTCAAAATGATGATAAAAATTTAATTAAATCACGAATCGAAAACGATTTCGTTATGCGAAAGTGGATTTTCAATCTGTTTTTCCATTACCTTTTGAAGATCGAATACCAATTTATTTTTAATAATTTTTTCTTCATATTGATATGCAACGCAATTTTTTGTTTGATTTGGGTATCTGTGAACCACGTCATAGAAATTCTTAACATTATTTGGAATATCAAAATAACGCTTGTACGAAGTATAATCATCATTCATAGCAATGTGATAAATACCCTGTAATAATGCGAAAAAGTGATATTTCCTTGTCATTTCCCGTTCATAATCATTTGGATAATGCCCCGCTTCTATTAAAACAGTATTGTATCCCAACTTTTGAAAATTATCGCCAGTTGCAGTTGGGTAAAACTCATCAGTATACCGTCCAACACCATTGGGTATTACTTGCTGTAACAAGTTGTTCATGGCAACAATAATATTCATTGTCTGTATTCTACCCGCTGTTAATGCTCTATCTACATCTTCTGAGGGCGCCAAAAATGAAATGGTAGCAGGTTTCGTAGTTCCTTCTACTCCAAAGATGGTTCGCTGATCATGTAAATTGAAACTGAAATCGGGTTGAAAGGTATCTAAAGCGTTTCTTAAAATTCTACTTTCAATAGCACTACGTTCCACTGCATCTCTATTTAAATCTACTTTTTTGGAATTGACTCTTGTATATACTTCAGCGCCATCAGGATTCAACATTGGAATGATTTGCAGTGTACAGGTAGTTAAAATTTGCTGAATGCAAGGAGCTTCCGATTGTGTTAGCGTATTTAAAAGATCGAAAATAACCTTGGTGCCTGTGCTTTCGTTTCCATGCATTTGACTCCAGATAAGTATTTTCTTTTTTCCAGTTCCTAGTTGAATACTATAAATGGGTCTTTGTTGTTCCGAAAAACCGATTTGTTTTACAGAGGTGTTTTTTTCATGTTTAAGAATAACGGGAGTAATGTCCGCCAACCGAATCCATCTTCCAAATAATGCGGTCTCCTTTTCTTTTTTGAAAAATGAGTCTAATAAATCGACTGATAGTAATGACATAAATTGAATTCTTTATCCATCTCAAAAATACTCAATTCAGTTTTGTTGGCAAGTTATTTTTTTACAAATGTATACTCAAGATATATTACAATTGTAAACTGTATTTTTAATGAAAAAAGATATTATTGTAAACAAATACTCCGTTGTTTAAATTTGTAACCTTCCATAAAACACAAAGAATAGAGATTTATTATTATAAATATATAAAATACTATATGTTAGTAAATTAAATACCCTACCTAATGTTTAAGTTTAACTTTTTTAAAAATAAAATGTTAAAAAAAAACTTCCTATTGTTTCCTAATTAAAGTTAAGTTACTTTTGTAATATTAAAAATAATTACATTGGTAAACATTGTTGAATTTACAAATCGATTAAAGAAAGTGATGGAAACCCATCAACTTACGGCATCTTTATTTGCAGATAAGATTGGTGTACAACGCTCTAGTATCTCCCATATATTGTCAGGCAGAAACAAACCGAGTCTCGATTTTATCTTAAAAGTAACAGGTGTTTTTTCGGACGTTGACATCCAATGGTTATTAAATGGTCTTGGAGAATTCCCTAAACGAGAACTATACGCTCCTATGCCATCTGTAAAAGAATCTACAAATTCAGCACCGATAACCGATGTTAATGGTAAAAAAATCAAAAGAATTGTGGTTTTCTATAAAGATGGTACTTTTGATGAGTATCACAAATAAAAAAAAGTGATGGAATTCCATCACTTTTAACAATTATAAACAACGATTTAGACTTAAATAAGCGCTGCCATTGCCGTTTTAATAATCTGAATGTTGACTTTTTTATTCGATTTATTTTGTTTTTTTTGAATTTGAATCATTCTTCTCATCTGGTTGATCATTACTTTATCAAAATTAAAACTCTTGTATTGAATTCCTTTAACAATCATGTCTTCAACTAAATTTTTAATTGCTTCTTTGTTATTGCTCTCTGCAATCTGTCGAAATGCTTTTTGATAGATTGCTTTGGTTTTGTTATCCCCAGTCAAATACATCCCAGAGAGTATATTTTGTGCTATAAATGGGAGCTCCTCTTGATCTTTTTCCTCAATAAAAATTCGGGTCAATGGTGTTGCTAGTATTTTTCGAATTTCATTGGGCAATGATTTTGATTTTTCAACCGCCATTTGTGGATCTACATAATACAAAGCAACCAAACTCTTACCAATAACCGCATAGGACTTGCTCTCTAGATTTTTAATGAAAATTGACTTTAACTCAGGATCTAATAACTTCCCTAAGGTTTCAATAGCAGCCGATTTTACCAACGTTTTTGGATCTGAAGCCGCAATTTTAGCAATTTCACGAATTGCTTCTTTTTTAGAAAACTTATGAATTAAATCGATATTTTCTAATGCCAGTATTCGGAGCTTGTAATAAGAATCATTTAAAGCTTCTACAACTGCATTAAAGGCAGCTTTGTCATCTTGTTTTTTAACAACCTCCAGTAAAGCTTTTCTTCGATCGCTGTAATTTTCCGCATTTTTTAGTTGAAAAATATAATCACTTAAAACATTGTTTTCGGTAATTTCACAGAGTAAAACTCCATCAGCATTTACTTGAATAAAATCGGGTTGTTTTCGGTATGAAAATGTAAAAGAAGCGTCATTTCCGTCCACAAAAACATGCTCTCTTCTAGGGATTCCATTTTCGTATATATCAATCGCAAAAGGAAATTTAAACTTCTCCGCTTGTAACTGGATAATATTAACAGTCACCTTGTCTTGTATGATATTGTAATCGTAAGAAACTTCTATTTGTGGGTGGTTTGCTCCAAAAAACCACTGATTAAAAAACCAATTTAAATCTTTTCCTGTCAATTTTTCAAAAGCCAGTCGAAGCTGATGTACTTCTGCCGTCTTATACTTGTGCTCTGTTAAATATAAATTTAATCCTTTAAAGAAAGCAGCATCTCCTAAATAATTTCGAAGCATGTGCAATACCGCTCCTCCTTTGTTATAACTCACCAAGTCAAATAAATCTTCTTGATTAGAGTAGTTAAAACGAACCAAATTTTTATCAGAATTCTGACCATCTAAATAGGCTAAATTATTCTCAAACAAATGTGCATTTGCTTCTTGTTTCCCATACTTATGTTCCCTCCACAAGTATTCACTATAATTTGCAAAAGATTCATTCAAAGATAGGTTTGCCCAGCTTTCTGCGGTAACATAATTGCCAAACCAATGATGAAAAATTTCATGCGCTATGGTATTTTCATGTTTATTTTCATCAATTAATTGCCCCAGTTTTTGATAGGCTTGTTCACCATGAACAACCGCAGTCGTATTTTCCATAGCTCCACTCACATAGTCTCTTACTACAATTTGACTGTATTTGTTCCATGGGTATTCTATACCCAAAAGTGTAGAAAAGAAACCTATCATTTCGGGAGTATCCCCAAAAATGTCCTTGGCATAGGGTGCATATTCTTTTTCAACATAATATTCAATAGGAATATTTTGATAAACATCTTTGATTACTTCAAATTTGCCAACTCCCATGAAAAATAAATAAGGTGCATGTTTTTGATCAAATCTCCAGTAATCTGTTCGGTTAGCACCATCTTTTATTTGACTTACTAAGACTCCATTTGAAAGCGTTTGGTATTGATTTGGAACCGTCATGTAAATTTCTTGGGAAGATTTCTGATTTGGACTGTCTATCGTTGGAAACCAACAACTACTTGCTTCTGTTTCCCCTTGTGTCCAAATTTGTGTCGGTTTGTTTTTATCAGAACCGTCAGCATTTATAAAATACAATCCTTTTGCACTGTTTATTGCTGCACTTCCTTTTTGGGTTACTTTCTCGGGTCTTGCCGTATATTTAATATAGAGCGTATAGGACTCTTCTTTTGTGTATTTTTTTGGTAAATCGATGCGCAATTTAAAATTATCATAATTAAAATCTAATTTTTTGTCCTTTAGCATTACTTGATGAATAAGCATCCCTTTTGCATCTAAAATAAGTTTGTTTGTTGAAAAGAAATATGGCTTCAGAGTAATCCAAGCTTCACCATTAAGCTGCTTTTCTTTGAAATTAAAATCAACTTTTAATTTTGTGTGTTCTAAGAGATGGAGTTTTTCTCTCTCTCCTCTATATTCAGTGGATTGCTGTGCAAAAATTGATGCAACTGTAAAATATATTAAAAGGAATAATAGTTGTTGAAATTTCATAGGGTATATCCGTAAAATCCAAAAATAAGAAATTAATGTGTCTAACATGTTAACTACCCGTTAAAAAGAAAAAACTGCAACTCTTTTCGGAATTACAGTTTAAAGGTATCATGAGATTAGTTTTTTACTTTTCGTTAAAAACAGCTTTAAATTGTCCTAACTTAATCATGTCGGTATCTAATTCAATACTGTTCATCATTTCCATAATTCGAACTGGGTTCATGTTTTTACCTAACAACCGAGCAATACCCACTCCAACATCTTTACTATATCCAAAAGCGATTACTTCGGTAATATGATCTGTTTCACCTGTATAATACAACTTCATATTCATTCCTTTTGCTTTGAAACTGCCTAAGGTTTTATATGTTTTATTTGTGAATATATTTTTTAATTTTGATTTTTCTGTTTCAAATGCAGCATCATTTTCTTTTGTTTTTTTAAAAAATACAACATTCATTTTTTTAATACTTTTTATCGTTTCTTTTACTTCATCAGAAGCATTTTCCTTTGGTGTAAGGATCAATCCAACTGGAAGGTCACCATACATAAAGGCTTCTTTTTCACTGCTGTCTATGATATAGGCTTGTAATGATTTTTCATTATTACAAGCACTAACTAAAAGAAGCAAAAACAAAATGGAGATGATAAGGGTTGACTTTTTCATGATTTTTTTTGTAAAATTTAAAATTTTATTATTAAGAGAAACTACTTTTTATTGGTTTCGTTTACAAAAGTATCAGTAATTTCTGCTATTTTATTGACATCAATACTTCCTATCAACGAAATAATTACAGAGTCTACATTTTCTTTTGTTTTCTTCTCAATGCCTTTTACAAACATTAAAACCTCACTCACATAATCTTTCTTTTTCGTAGTTTTTACATAAATTTTAACGCGAGAGTCATCATCTTTGACACGCATTAACTCTGTTAAACGATTGCTTTTAATCGATTTAGAAACCATCTCATCCATTTTATTGGCAATAGCGGAATCATCTGTAGTAAAAACTCTTAATTCTTTTAATTCTTTAATCAGGCTAAAAACCTTCATGGTTTGATTGCCTTCTAATTGAATGTCTTTAAATTTCGATAGCATTTCGAAAGCATCCTTGGTTACTACAACCACGTCTACCCCATCCATATCCTCTAATTTATCAAAAAATGATTGTGCATAGCTTGCTGACGATGCAATTAAAAAGGCGACTACTATTACTAATTTTTTCATAATTTCTAACGTTACTTGGTTTTACTAATTTACTTGGTTTTTATTCTAAAATCGTATTGATCCTGTTTTCATAGGTTTGTACCTTTGCGATAACTCTCTCTCCTTTTTTAAGATTTAGAGAAAGCATATTAAGCGCATAACTTACTTGTGCAAATGTTTTTTTTTGTTGGTATTTTTCATATTCCTGACTACCAAAAAAAACACTTACTAATACTGCTAAAGAAGCAGCTACAGAAAGCCATTTCAATTTTTTACCTCGCGGTTTTTCAGTTTCTAATTGAATGTTTTTTGTAAAAATTTCTTCTTTGGTATTCGAGAAATAACAAAATAAAGATTCATATTCTTGTAAGTGAGGAGCAATTGTACCTTCGATGAAATAGTTTTTCAAGGTTGCCTCTTCTTGCAAAGATGTTTCTGCATTTAAGTATTTTTCTACTAATTTTTCTATGTTAGCTAACTCCATAGTTATGTGTTTTTGTAAGTTCTTGCCTAATTGTCTTTCTTGCTCTGCTGAGTGCAACTCTCACTGCAGTCGGTTGCATATCAACTATTTTCGAAATTTCATCATAATCATATTGTTCAATGTCTCTAAGCTGAATAATAATTTTCTGTTGTTCAGGTAACTTTTGAATCAATCGATGTACTTGGTTTACACTATCTTGGTATTCAATTTTTTTATCTAAACTGGTCTCTTTTTCTTGATAGTTACTATGTATTAGAGTTAAATTACTTGCTTGCTTCGATTTTAATCGATCATAACAATAGTTCTTTGTCATGGTCATTGCAAATGCTTCAATATTTTTATAATCGGCAATCTTTTCTTTGTTTTTCCATAATTTCAAAAACAACTCTTGAGTCGCATCTTCAGCTTCTTCAGTAGAAACTAAAAGTCTTTTTGCAAATCTAAAAACCTTGTTTTTAAAAGGAAACACAATTTTTAAAAAATCGGATTGCTTCATTGTTGCCTTGATTATACTAATTTCCTTATTTTGATACAAAACCCTATTGTATATCTGATTTACTTAATTACGACGAGTTGAATTTTAATTTGTTACAAATAATAAAAAATAATAAATATGAGTACGTTTTAAAATTCGTTACTAGAAAAAACAATATACTATGAAATTTGCTATTTTTCGTATATTTTAACTGGTTTTATTACTGCTATTCTTTTTATATAATTGCGCTTCTAAAACGGAAGTGATTCCAAAAAACATTGAAATAAACGACTTTGTATGTAAGGGCTTAAATGCCTACTATTTTTGGCAAAGTTTAAAGCCAGAATTAGCTGACAACCGATTTAAATCTCAAACAACATTGAACAATTATCTCGCGGGATTTTCAAATCCAGAAAATATTTTTGAAGGCCAGCTTTTAAGACCAACGGATCGGTTTTCATGGATTGTTAATAATTATACGGTACTAGAAAATGCTTTTCATGGGGTTACGCTAAACAACGGAATAGAGTTTGGTTTGGTTCGTCATAAAATGACTATGAGCAATGTATTGGTGATATGAGGTATGTAATTCCAGAATCGGATGCAACTACAAAGGGCGTTACAAGAGGTATGGTTTTAGGAAAAATGGCTCGAATTTTAATCTAAATCATCGCTATGCAATACAACCTATTGTCTTTGAAATTACAAACAAAGACAATCAAAATGAAATCAATGGATATCTTCCTGAAGTAACTTTACCTGGAATTGAATTGGGAGAATATTTCGGGAATTTAGGTATTTTAGGTGAACAAACTGATCCGCTTCTTGACCGATCCATCAATTACGTCTTAACAGGAGTTAGAGGAGATTTTCATTCTCGAAAAAAAGAATACCCAAAAGAAATTTCAAATTCAAAATTAACGACACTAACAGGAAACAATATGTATCTTGAATTCAAATAAATTAGTCTATTGTATTTGGCCTAAACGCACTCATATCCACTTCTTGTTTCGTCTTCGCATAGATAAATCCTGATTCCCACCAGGAGCGCATCAATTTCTTATCAAACACTAATGAATTTGTGGTTAAAACCGTTGGAGTGTAGTATAAGTTTAAAGTAACATTTTTATTGTTTGCGGCTAATTTTCCAATGGTAATATTGTGTTTTTCGACATGGGTTAGCATAAAGTCAAATACATCAAACAGCAGTGAAAAAGGGTTTTTAGAAGGCATTCGATTTAATTGAGTAACTTCTGTATCGAGAATAATGGCATCAATCTCTGTAGCACCTCTTAAAATGGCTTCTCGAATTGGAATTAAAGCTCCGAAACCGCCATCTCCGTATTGGCAATGGTCCTTTTCTAACAAACTCATAAAAGGCACATAGTTACAAGATCCCCAAATCCAATCACAAAAGTCTTCATATGAACAATCATTGATCGATTTGTATTCAATCTTATTGGCAGTTAAATTAGAAATCGTTACCACCACTTCTTTATGATTATTTCTAATTAAATCGTACATTTCTAGTGTAATATTTTCTTTAATGAGTTTTCGTAAATTTTTGCTTTCACCAAATGTTTTTCTTCCTTTGATAAAGTTCCAAAGTGTGTTCAAGTGATTGATACTAATTACTTTTTCGCCAGCAACTTTTCGAATGGTAAAAGGGCTATTACTAAAAATTGATTTTTGATCGACATTGGTATACAATTTCTTTAATGCATCTAATTTTCCTAATGCTAAATGCGAGACCATAAGACTTCCTGTAGAAGTTCCTAAAAAGAGATCATACTCTTTTCTTTCCTCCTTCATTAAATACTGTGCAACACCCCCAGCAAATGCGCCTTTGCTCCCACCACCAGAAATTACCAATGCTTTTTTCATAAAACTCAATTTGTATTCATTAATTTCGTTGTGTAAAAATATCAAAAATGAAAAGATTTCCAATCCTTATTTTGGTAGCAATTATTTTAATTTCTTGCCAACCCCCCTATCAACCTAGAACCATTGAATCTGTAGTAATAAAAAGCTTTCATATAAAAAATACAAGCATTCGAGCAATCCAAGTCATCGATTCAACTAGTGTTGCCTTCGCAGGCTCAAGCGGTATCATTGGGATTTTTTCAGAAGATGAAAAGCGTTCACAAGTTTATTTCCCTAGCTACCAAGACTCCATAATACCTAATTTTAGAAGTATTGCTTTTAATGGAACCGATTATTTTGCACTTTCGATTGGAAACCCAGCTTTGTTATATAAATTATCAGAAGGAAAAACAAGTTTGGTTTATTCAGAAAAGAATGAAAAGGTATTTTATGACGCAATGCATTTTTTTGAAGATAAGGTGCATGCAATTGCAGTAGGAGATCCAACAGAAAATTGTGCTTCTATTATTGTCACAGAAGATCGAGGAAAAACTTGGCAAAAATTACCCTGTAGCTCATTACCAATTTTTGAAGAAGGAGAAGCTTTTTTTGCAGCTAGCAATACCAATATAAAAATAAAAGGAAGTACGGTATGGATTGCTTCTGGAGGAAAAAAAGCACGAATCTTAAAATCAAACGATTATGGAAAAACCTGGGAAATTTACAATACCCCTATCGTTCAAGGAAAAGGGCCTCAAGGTATTTATTCTATAGATTTTTATGATATGAATCATGGAATTATAATGGGCGGAGATTATTCAAAGTCCTCAGAAAACACCGCAAATAAAGCCATTACTTCTGATGGTGGGAAAACTTGGAAATTGGTTGCAGATTCGCAAATTCCAAACTATAAAAGTTGTGTACAATATGTTCCAGGAACTCAGGGACAAGAGATTTTTGCAGTGGGTAAAACAGGGATTGCTTTTTCAAATGATGCTGGAAAGACATGGAAGGAGGTATCAAAAGAGGGCTATTATGCCATTCAGTTTGTAGATATAAATACAGCGTGGTTGTCTGGCAACAATAAAATAGGCAAACTCATATTGAAATAATAAATATCAAAACCCCTACTCCATAATTGTTATAGTAGTAGTGTAAAAAACATAAAAGATGATCACAAAAGAAAATATTATTAAAAGATTTGTAAGTTATGTTACCATAGATACAGAATCAGATCCCAATAACCCTAATTTCCCTTCTACAGAAAAGCAATGGAATTTAGCACGTTTGTTAGAAAAAGAACTCAATGAAATTGGTTTAGAAGATGTGGTTTTGGATGAAAACTGTTACCTAATGGCTACATTACCAAGTAATATTAATTATAAAGTACCCACCATCGGTTTTGTTTCACACATTGATACGAGTCCTGATTTTACAGGGAGAAATGTCAACCCACAAATACACTCGAATTATGATGGGAATGATATTGTTTTAAACAAAACACAAAACATTGTGTTGTCTCCTGACTACTTCGACGATATGTTGCAATACAAAGGGCAGACTATTATTACCACAGATGGTACAACGCTTTTAGGAGCGGACGACAAAGCAGGAATTACAGAAATCGTTTCAGCCATGGAGTATTTGGTTCAAAATCCTCAAATCAAGCATGGTACCATTCGAATTTGCTTCACTCCAGACGAAGAAGTTGGCAAAGGAGCACACTTATTTGATGTCGAAAAATTCAATGCAGATTGGGCATATACTATGGATGGGAGTCAGATTGGAGAATTAGAATATGAAAATTTTAATGCAGCATCTGCTAAAATTACAATCGAAGGAAAAATTGTACACCCAGGATATGCAAAAGGGAAAATGATCAATTCAATGACCATTGCAAGCGCGTTCATGAGAAATTTACCAGCAAATGAAGTTCCTGAAAAAACATCGGGATACGAAGGCTTTTTTCACTTGCATGACATCACAGGAACCGTAGAAAAAACAGTTTTAGAATACATCATTCGAGATCATGATTTTGATTTGTTTGAAAAGCGAAAACGTTTTATTGAGCAAATTGGAGTAGATTTCAATAAAAAATACGGTAAAAAAACGGTCAACATAGAAATCAAAGACCAATATTTTAACATGAAGGAAAAGATTGTACCGGTAATGCACATTGTTACCATTGCTAAAGAGGCGATGGAAGAAATAGGAATCAAACCCTTAATAAAAGCAATTAGAGGAGGCACAGACGGATCGCAACTTTCTTTTAAAGGATTGCCTTGTCCAAATATTTTTGCTGGAGGACATCATTTTCATGGGAAGTATGAATATGTTCCTGTTGAATCCATGATAAAAGCAACTGAAGTAATTGTTCGGATCGCTGAAAAAGTCTCTGAAAAATTTGCATAAACAACCGATTGGTATTTAAAAAAACAACTACTTTTTGACTTAAAACTGCTCCGGATTTTTTCCTTGAACATGACTAAAAAAGGCATGAAAATATTTAAAGTCATTAGCCATGTTCTCTGTAATTGTGTACGCTTTTGATATCTTTATTTGTTTATTTCCAAAATCTAACGTGGCCATTACAATAGGTACATTGGCACCTTTTGCAATGTAGTAAAAACCTGTTTTCCATTTGGCGACTTTTTTTCGAGTTCCTTCGGGCGACAAGCCCAAACGGAATTCTTCTTTAGAGTTAAATAAATGTACAATCGAATCTACTAAATTATTATTCTGACTTCGATCAACAGGGGTTCCTCCTAGTAGACGAAATAAAAAACCAAAAGGGCCTTTAAATAGAGAACCTTTTCCAATGAAATTGACCATCGTTCCAGAGGCCATCCTTGCTAAAATTGCAATCGGGAAATCCATCCAACTTGTGTGAGGTGCTGCAATCACAACATACTTTTTGATATCTTGAGGAAAATCATTGATGAGTTTCCATCCCAAGAGCCTAAATAATATAAAACTTGAAAATGCTTTCATTGTATATTTTAAAGTCCTAAATTTAAGGACTTAATTTGATATGATGAATAATTTGGTAATTAACTTTTTAATAGTTGTTTTTGGAATTTCAATTGGCTTATTTATAGGTAGATTGCTAGGAAAATTAAAATCAGAAAAAGAGAAATCAGCACTAGAAGGACAAAATGCTTTACTGCAATCTTCTCAAGAAATTGCAGAAAATGCTGCAATAAAAGTTCAAAAAGATCTTCGGTTTTTGCAACAGGAAAAAGAACAACTGCTAACAATCAATTCTGGTCAAGTTGCGGATTTAAGAAATTTGCAACAAAAATTAGATGAAAACAAAGAGGAAGTAACAAAACTCCAAGAAAAATTTACCAAAGAATTTGAAAACTTAGCGAATAAGATATTTGAAGATAAATCGATAAAATTTACGGCACAGAACAAAGAAAACATAAAAACTATTTTAAACCCTTTGCAAGAAAAGATTAAAGGCTTTGAAGATAAAGTTGACAAAACACATAAAGAAAGTATTGATTATCATGCCGCTTTACGCCAGCAAATAGTAGGATTGAAAGAAATGAACTTGCAAATGAGTAAGGAAACTATCAATTTAACAAAGGCTTTAAAAGGAGATAATAAGACCCAAGGAAATTGGGGAGAATTGGTCCTAGAACGTGTTTTAGAAAAATCGGGATTGGAAAAAAATCGAGAGTACTTTGTGCAGCAAAGTTTTACCAATGATGAAGGTAAAAGAGTCTTGCCCGATGTAGTCATTCATCTACCGGACAATAAAAAAATGGTTGTCGATTCTAAAGTTTCTTTAACCGCTTATGAGCAATTTGTAAATTCTGAAGATGAAACTCAAAAAGCCCTTTTTCTAAAGGAACATATAAATTCTCTGAAACGTCATATAGAACAGTTGAGTGAAAAGAAGTATGAAGATATTTATAAAATTGAATCTCCAGATTTCGTGTTACTATTTATTCCAATAGAACCTGCTTTTGCCGTTGCAATAAATTCAGATAATTTCTTATACAATAAGGCCTTCGAGAAAAATATTGTAATTGTAACGCCTTCTACATTATTGGCTACACTCCGAACCATTGATACCATGTGGAACAATGAAAAGCAACAAAAAAATGCACTAGAAATAGCAAGACAAGCTGGGAGTTTGTATGATAAATTTCATGGCTTATTAAATGATTTAATAGGAATTGGAAAGAAAATTGATGCTTCTAAAGCAGATTACAATGCTGCCATGAACAAACTTGTTGATGGAAAAGGAAATCTGATTACAAGTGTAGAGAAATTAAAAAAAATGGGCGCAAAAGCAAAGAAGGCACTTCCAGAAAATATTATAGAGCGCGCAAGTGATGTACTATAAATACAATAGTTTTTTTGTAAAAATTTGATTATTCGTGATGATCTTGATCAAGTAAATTCCTTTTCCGTAGGATGAAATATCCAAGGAACCCTCATTTTTTTTAGAAAATAGGAACTTTCCAGCAATGGTATAAACTGCTATTTTTGTGCTTTCAAATAGGGTATTGGACTTTATATGAAAAACACCATCGCGACTAGGAATGGGAAATACGTTGATTTTTTCTATTGAAAAAGCATCACTCCCTAATATCCCATTGTTTTCTTGAATTGTTATCGATTGATTGACCCCTACCTGCTCGATGATCTCTACTACCCCACTATGGTTCCAAGTAATTTTAATATAATCGATCGTTGTTGCAGCACCTAAACCAATAAATTTATTGGAAGAATTCTGACTTAAATATCCTTCGCCACATAAGGTATAACGGAATTGGGACTTTCCACCTGCAAAAACTTCTATCCGATTCCCAATACCATCTTTATTACCGATGGTTCCTTCTAGTTGAATCTTAATCCAATTATTGGAATTTGTACTCTTATTATTGAATAGAAAGTTTGTTTCCGCATCATTGCTAACAACAATATCTGGTTTTCCATCATTATCAATGTCTCCGATTGCATTCGAATAGCTCTTTCTGGTGTCCTCTTCGAAGCCAATATCATTTGGTATTTGAAAGGTATCATCACCTTGATTGTGATAAAATGCTGAAGGTAATAAACTGGAGTTTGTACCATCAAATTCACCACTGACGTATAAATCAAGTTCAGCATCATTGTCTGCATCCAAGAAGACAGCACCCCACCCTACACTATCGAATTCTGTACCAGAATCTCTTGCTTTATCCGTAAAAGTTCCGTCGCCATTATTTCTCAGCAATTGGTTTCCATCTGGTGTATTGGTCACATAAATATCGAACCAACCATCATGGTTATAATCGCCTATGGTAGTGGTCATTGCATTTATTGAAATACCTGCACCACTACTCTCTGAGGTATCTTCAAAAGTAGTATCTCCGTTGTTTTTGTACAACCTATTTGGATAGGTAGGCTTGTCATTAGAAACATAAATGTCTTGAAGTCCATCATTATTATAATCAAAAAAAACTGCACAGAAAGAGATTTCACTTGTTAGTAAAATACCTGCTTCTTCAGAAATATCTGTATAAATTCCATTATTATTTTGGTATAGATAATTTCTCTCGGATTCATTGTCATCGTCTCGATTGCAAATAAAAGCATCTAAATCACCGTCATTGTCTATATCTCCAAAAGATGCACCCGTAGTGTGTTTGTTGTCAGTAAAAAAGCCAATTGTATTGGAAATATCGGTAAAAACCATGGCACCGTTATTTTTATAAAAACGATTGCTACCATTTAGTGCCGTAACAAAAAGATCTTTATCTCCATCATTATCGTAATCAACCCAAATGATTTGTTTTGTTTTTAAAGTATTCGAAATTCCGGTGAAGTAAACTCGAGTTAAAAGACCGTCATTATTTTCTAGAAAACAAATTTCTTCGGTATCCTCGGTTGCAAAAGTAATGTCATCCCATCCATCATTGTTAAAATCAATAAAAGAGACACCCCCTCCCAAATCGCTATCACCATAGGAAATATTCATACCTAACGAGGAAGCGCTTTCTAAAAAAGAAACTTGGCTCACCAATGGAATGGTATAAAAAAAGAAAGCAAAAAGATAACCATTAAATTTCTTCACAAGCAAAGTATTCGATTGTAAATGTAGGAAGAAATTTAATTGCTGAATCATATTTTTACATCACAAACAATCTTCTGTGAGACATCATACCAGAAACACGGTCTCCAATTTCATGCAACGCTTTGTCATTCTCTGCATGCTGTATCGCTTCATCGATAAAATCAACTACAGCAGCCATGTCAGAAGCTAAGAGTCCACGGGTTGTAATCGCAGGTGTTCCAACACGAATTCCTGAGGTTACAAACGGGCTTTTATCATCAAAAGGCACCATGTTTTTATTCACGGTAATGTCTGCTTTTCCAAGTGCTATTTCAGCATCTTTTCCAGAAATGTTTTTGTTGCGCAAATCAATCAACATCATGTGATTGTCTGTTCCTCCGGAAATTAAATCATATCCTTTGGCTACAAATGCTTTTGCCATGGCAGCCGCATTTTCTTTTACTTGAATTTGGTATTCTAAAAACTCATCGGTTAAAGCTTCTCCGAAAGCAATTGCTTTGGCAGCAATTACATGCTCTAAAGGCCCTCCTTGATTACCAGGGAAAACAGCAGATTGCAATAATGATGACATTTTTTTTACTTTTCCGCTTTTCAATGTTTCTCCAAATGGATTGTCAAAATCTTGCCCCATCATGATCATTCCTCCTCTAGGTCCACGCAATGTTTTATGAGTAGTCGTTGTAACGATATGACAATGTGGTAAAGGATCATTTAAAATTCCTTTCGCAATCATTCCAGAAGGATGCGAAATGTCTGCCAATAAAATTGCACCAACACTATCAGCAATAACTCTGAAACGTTTAAAATCGATATCTCTAGAATATGCAGATGCACCTGCAATAATTAAATTGGGTTGTTCTTTCGTTGCGGTTTCTTGAATTTTATCATAGTCTAAAATTCCTGTTTCTTTCTCAACTCCATAAAAAGAGGTTTTGTATAATTTACCAGAAAAATTTACTGGCGAACCGTGTGTAAGGTGACCACCATGTGACAAATCAAAACCTAAAATTTTGTCTCCTGGTTTTAAACACACCGAAAAAACAGCTGTATTTGCTTGAGAACCCGAGTGTGGTTGTACATTTACATAGGCAGCACCAAATAACTCTTTGGCTCTATCAATCGCAATTTGTTCAACAATATCAACAACTTCACAACCGCCATAATAACGTTTTCCGGGATACCCTTCTGCATATTTGTTGGTTAAAACAGAACCTTGAGCTCGCATTACTTGGTCACTTACAAAGTTTTCTGAAGCAATTAATTCTAATCCGTTTAATTGTCTTTCTTTCTCCTCTTCTATCAGGTCGAAAATTAAGTTATCTTGTTGCATTGTTGTGTGTGTTATTTAAGTTTACAAAAATACTGAAAATGATACATCCATTGAATACGTTTTATTGATATTTTAAACATTTATATTAACAATTATTAAATCCAAAAAAAAGAGGGTATCAAAATACGTTATTGATTATTTTTCAAGGTGAAAATGGAAAAAAAATGCATAAATTTGATTTAAAATATAAAAATCAAAAAATGATTATAACTGCAAACAATCCAAATAGAAAATCTTGGTTGAATGTCAACAAGGATTCCGATTTTCCAATCCAAAATATACCTTTTGGTGTTTTTATCACTAAAGAGGATATCATAACAATTGGAAGTAGAATTGGTGATTTTGCCATTGATTTAGGCGCATTGCATCAATTGGGTTATTTTAATGGAATTCCATTAACTGACGATATTTTTTTGCAAGACAATTTAAATGATTTTATTGCAGATGGGAGAAAAACATGGCGTTTGGTTCGAAACAGAATTGCTGATATTTTTGAGGTAACAAATGGAAAGCTCCGAGACAATGCAACCCATAAAGAACACATTATATTCAGAATGGACGAAGTAGAAATGCTATTGCCAGTTTCGGTTGGAGATTACACCGACTTTTATGCCAGTAAAGAACATGCTACCAATGTAGGCTCCTTATTTAGAGATCCGGAAAATGCATTGTTACCAAATTGGCTTCATATCCCTATTGGATATCACGGAAGAAGTTCTTCGATTATCCCATCTGGAACTCCTGTTAGAAGGCCATATGGACAAACGAAACCAGCTGAAGGTAGTAATACTCCTGGCTTTGGACCTAGCAAACTATTAGATTTCGAATTGGAAATGGCATTTATAACAACCGATGCAAATACATTGGGAGATCGCATTCCAATTCACGAAGCTGAAGAACATATTTTTGGATTGGTACAATTTAATGATTGGTCGGCAAGAGATATTCAAGCTTGGGAATATGTGCCTTTAGGCCCCTTTTTAGGGAAAAGTTTTGCTTCTACGATTTCTCCTTGGATTGTAACACTAGATGCTTTAGCACCCTTTAGAACTAATAACCCAAAACAAGTTCATACTCCCTTACCTTATTTAAAGCAAGAAGGAAAAGGAAGTTATGACATTCATTTGCAAGTTGCTATTCAGCCAGAAAATGGTGAAGAAACCATCCTTTCAAATTCAAATTTTAAATATATGTATTGGACCATGGCACAACAATTGGCACATCATACTGTAAATGGTTGTCCAGTAGAAGCTGGAGACATGATGGGTTCTGGAACGATTTCTGGACCAACAAAGGACAGTTATGGTTCGATGTTGGAATTGACTTGGCGGGGTCAAAATCCAATCCTATTAAAAGATGGAACGACGCGTACATTTATCAATGATCATGATACCGTTATTATGCGTGCACATTGTAAAAACGAGCATGTTCGAATTGGTTTTGGTGAATGTGTTGGTAAAGTATTGCCTGCCAAATAGATTTTAAAAAAAACTCCAAAAAAAAAGCGCTGATATTCAGCGCTTTTTTTATATTAATTTATTCCTCAATGGGTGGATACCCATGAATCTTTTCAAAATCTCTATCAAAATTTTCGCGTAGGTAGGCATTTAATTTTTTACGATAATCTTCTTTTAGCCAAGTAACAAAATTATGTGTACTTTTTGAAATACATTTTGCATACCTGTTAATGCGATCGTCAATCTCCTCTCCTATTTTCTTAGCTAAAATTAAGGCATCAAAAACATCTTCACTATTTTCAATACACATTTTTGCATGATGCACGATTGATTTTTCTAATACTCTTTTTGAGGATTCACCGTTTCTAATGGTATCTATATAAACATACTTAACATCAAAATAAGTATCGGTAGATTTTTCAAAATCTTTTTTTATGTTGGTTGGTAATTCGTATCTAAAAGTACTTTCAATATCTTCATCAGAAAGAATAGCATCTAAATAATAATCAGGCGACTTGAACATTTTTTGCCAATCTAAATCAGCTCCCCAAGCACCAAATCGATGGAAATTATTTCCTAAATCGACCACGTTAAATGTGTTTTTGTTCGCTAAAATTCTCGATCCACGACCAATCATCTGATAATATAATGTCAATGACTTTGTTGCTCTATTTAAAATAATAGATTCAATTGTAGGCTCATCAAAACCTGTAGTTAAAATACTTACCGAAGTAATAATGGCATTGGGTGTTTTCTTAAACCAAGTAAGAATAAAATCACGCTCTTTTCTTGTATTCGTATTGTCTAAGTGTGCAATCGGATATCCTGCCTTTTTAAAAGCCTCATATACTTGAATCGAAGTATTAATTCCGTTATTAAAGATCAGTGTTTTCTTTCCTTTAGAGGTTGCTTCATAGGCTTCAACAAGCTTACTCAACATGTCTGAATTGGTATACAAATCTTCTGAAGATTTTACGGTATAATCTCCATTTGCACCTACTTCTAGTGACGTTAATCCTACATTAAAGGAATGTAAATTTGCACTTGCCAAATAATGATTATCAATTAAATGTTGAATGGTTTCTCCAACAAATAACTCTTGATAATTCTCATACATTGGTAACTTAATGTTAGAGCTCAATGGAGTTGCCGTAACTCCCAATATAATAGAATTGTCAAAAAACTTAAAAATCTTTGTAAAAGAATTATAGTGCGCCTCATCTACAATGACCAAACCAATATCAGAAATGTCAAGTTTTTCGTCATTCAACCTATTTTTCAAAGTCTCCACCATGGCAACAAAACAATCGTATTTATCTTGATCGTCTAATTGAGCGGTACTGTTAATGATTTTATTTTCAACACCAAACTCGTTAAGCATGTTTGAGGTTTGCTTACTCAATTCTATTCGGTGCGTTAAGACTAAAACTTTTTTCTTATACTTAGAAATATAACGTCTTACAATTTCAGAAAAAATAACGGTTTTACCACCTCCCGTTGGAAGTTGATATAACAAGTGGTAATCGTCACCAGCATTATCAAATCGTTGAAAGATTTCCATGATGGCATCTTCCTGATAATTATATAATTCTTTTCCTGAGGTATTCTTTAAGGTGCTAATTTCTGCCAAGATTTAAAAAATTTTGAAATACAAAAATAAGACTTAAAATAGGTTTTTCACTACTTTAACCTATTGAAATTTTGATAAATTTGTTTCTGTGATCTCATGATGTGAAGAATGAGCAACAGTAACACCATTTCGAACCACGATTAATTGAGGAGATTGATGAACAACTTGGAAAGAATATCCTACTTCATCCGATATATTTCGATAGTTTAAAAGATCTAAATAGTACACTTTTAGTTTCTTAGTTTCTGCTGTAAACAGGTTTTCGAATTGTTTGATAACCATTCTGCTTATTCCACAACGGGTAGAATGTTTAAAAATAAGCACAAATTCGGTTTCAGATGCTGCTTTAATGGTTGCTAATTGCTCTAAATTTGTGAGTGGAATCCAATTGATAAATGTTTCTACAACTCCTTTTTCTTTTTTGTTACTCTTAAAAACTCCATCAAACAAACCCATATTTCCTTTTTATTTTCAAATTCACTGCAAATGTAGGGAACTTTTATTAAGTCAAAAAGTCAGTGAAAATGAGCGCTAACAAGACAAAATGACTTGATTATAATGAGTTTATCAAATGGTATTAGAATTGCAAAAGAGAAAAAAAAGAATTAAAAAAAATAAAAATAATGAATTTTAATAATTATACCACCAAAGCACAGGAAACCATACAATTGGCTCAAGAAATCGCACAAGTATTTGGGCACAATCAAATAGAAAACGAGCATGTTTTTAAAGCATTGACACAAGTTGATGAGAATGTACTTCCTTTTATCCTTAAGAAATTAGATATAAACATCGCCATTGTAATTCAGACTTTGGATAAACATTTAGAAAGTATACCCAAAGTATCTGGAGCTGATATATTACTTTCAAGAGTCGCAAGCAAAAGTTTAACGGAAGCTGCTGTAATTGCTAAAAAAATGAAGGATGAATTTATTTCCATCGAACATTTGATTCTATGTATTTTTAAATCAAAAAGTACAATATCACAAATTTTAAAAGATTTAGGAGCTACTGAAAAAGGTTTAGAGCATTGCATTAACGAACTAAGAAAAGGCGAAAGAGTGACTTCACAAAATGCAGAAGAAACCTACAATTCTTTAAATAAATATGCAAAAAATTTAAATCAGTTAGCGAAAGACAATATGTTAGATCCTGTAATTGGTAGAGATGATGAAATAAGGAGATTGCTTCAAATTCTTTCTCGTAGAACCAAGAATAATCCTATTTTAGTTGGAGAGCCAGGTACAGGGAAAACGGCGATTGCGGAAGGATTAGCGCATAGAATTGTAGATGGAGATGTTCCAGAAAATCTAAAAGACAAATTCATTTTTTCTTTGGACATGGGGGCCTTAATTGCGGGCGCAAAATACAAAGGAGAGTTTGAAGAACGCTTAAAAGCAGTCATCAAAGAAGTCACCACTTCCAATGGAGATATCGTTTTATTTATTGATGAAATTCACACATTGGTAGGCGCAGGTGGTGGTAATGGGGCTATGGATGCCGCTAACATTTTAAAACCTGCTTTGGCTCGTGGAGAATTACGTGCAATTGGTGCAACTACCTTAGACGAATATCAAAAACATTTTGAAAAAGACAAAGCACTAGAAAGACGTTTTCAAAAGATTCTAGTAAATGAGCCAGATACAGAGAGTGCAATTTCAATTTTACGCGGAATTAAAGAAAAATATGAAACACACCATAAAGTTCGCATAAAAGATGAAGCTATTATTGGTGCTGTAACATTATCGCAACGATATATTACCAATCGGTTTTTACCAGACAAAGCAATTGATCTAATGGATGAGGCTGCCTCTAAATTGCGAATGGAAATTAACTCTAAACCAGAAGAATTAGATATTTTAGATCGTAAAATAATGCAATTAGAAATTGAAATTGAAGCCATTAAACGAGAAAAGGATGAAACAAAGTTGAAAGGTTTACGATCTGAGTTGGGTGATTTTAAAGAAGAGCGAAACGAGATTAATGCAAAATGGAAATCTGAAAAAGAAGTTGTCGATAATATTCAAAATGCAAAATTATCGATTGAAAACTTTAAAATAGCGGCTGAAAAAGCAGCACGCGAAGGAAATTATGGAAAAGTTGCAGAAATTAGGTATGGCAAAATTAAAGAAGCACAAGACAAATTAGAAGCTTTACAAGACCATTTACGAGAAAATCAATCTGAAAACTCGATCATCAAAGAAGAAGTTACCTTAGATGATATTGCTGAAGTTGTTGGCAAATGGACGGGAATTCCAGTCAAAAAAATGGTACAATCAGAACGTGAAAAATTATTGTATTTAGAAGATGAATTGCACAAAAAAATTGTGGGTCAAGAAGAAGCAATTGTTGCTGTTTCCGATGCTGTTAGGAGATCTAGAGCTGGATTGCAAAACCCAAATAAGCCTATTGGGAGTTTCTTGTTTTTAGGAACAACTGGCGTTGGAAAAACAGCATTGGCAAAAGCTTTAGCAGCCTATTTATTTGATGATGAAAATGCAATGACAAGAATCGATATGAGCGAATACCAAGAACGCCATTCTGTGAGTAGATTGGTAGGGGCGCCTCCAGGTTATATTGGTTATGATGAAGGAGGACAATTAACAGAAGCTGTTCGAAGAAGACCTTATTCTGTAGTATTATTGGATGAAATTGAAAAGGCACACTCTGACACTTTTAATATTTTATTACAAGTGTTAGATGAAGGAAGATTAACTGATACTAAAGGACGTGTTGCCGATTTTAAAAATACCATCATAATTATGACATCGAATCTAGGAAGCGCTATGATTCAAGAAAAATTTGAAGCTTCAAAAGCAGATTTAGCTGTGGTTTCCGAGGCGGCAAAAACTGAAGTACTCGGACTGTTGAAACAAACTGTAAGACCTGAATTTTTGAATCGAATCGATGATATCCTCCTCTTTACGCCATTGAACAAAGCT
The DNA here is from genome assembly GCA_943787375.1 of uncultured Polaribacter sp. GTDB lineage: Bacteria > Bacteroidota > Bacteroidia > Flavobacteriales > Flavobacteriaceae > Polaribacter. The sequence continues at coordinate 289,897 of CALSME010000001.1, read as the reverse complement.
GCTATTCTTCAAATTGTAAAATTACAATTTGAAGAATTGAAAAAAAGGATAGACCAACAGAAAATCACTATTGATGCTACAGACGAGGCCATCGAATACCTCGCCATGAAAGGATACCAACCAGAGTTTGGTGCGAGGCCAGTAAAAAGAGTGCTTCAAAAAGAAGTATTAAATACACTTTCTAAAGAAATTTTGTCAGGAAAAATAACAACTGATAGCATTATTTTATTAGATTGTTTTGATGATCAACTCGTTTTTAGAAATCAATCTGATTTGGTGAAAAATTTATAATTTGAGTTTAGTAAAACTATAAAAAGTGATGTTATGTATAGACATCACTTTTTTGGTTTTACGTATATTTGTAACATAAAATACTACTCATGAAAAAATACACACTCCTTCTTCTTTTTGTTTTTACCACGCTATTTTCATGTACTACTGAAGAAACAACGACCTATTATTTAATACGTCATGCAGAAAAAGTAAGAACAGATGCAACCAATCGCAACCCAAATTTAAACGATGCGGGAAAAAAAAGGGCTGCAAATTGGGCAAGGTATTTTAAAAATATAGATGTAGAGGTTGTGTATTCAACAAGATACAATAGAACGATACAAACTGCTACACCTACTGCAAAGCAAAAGAATCTCCCGATTCAACACTACGATCCTAGAAAGATGTATACGGAAAATTTTGCTGCAGCTACAAAAGGAAAAACGGTCTTAATTGTTGGTCATAGCAATACAACACCTGTTTTTGCAAACACAATCTTAGGAGAAGCGAAATACAAAAACATGGACGACCACGACAATGCAAGCCTTTATATTGTTACAATTGTAGGGACAAGAAAAACAAGTCGTGTTGAAATTCTAGAATAAGTTTACTTTTTTGCAACCAACATCATGTGTGGACTAAAAGACAAAACAGATTCGTCTTTTTCGGTAATTTCTAAGAGCGCCAATAATGTTTTTTTCTTTTGAGGATGTAACATGTTCGCAAAGTATTCATTGTCCAACCAAATCATTCCTTCGACCGCAAATAAGTTGACAATCTCTAAGCCTTGGGAAGTGAATTCCTTCTTTAACTGTTTTGGTTTGTGGTAAAAACCATCGGCCAACAACCAAGGAAATTCCCTTGGTGGATTGTGGATTCCAGCAGTTAGTTCTGTCTTACACATTTCAAAAAAAGGTTTTTTATGCACCAACCCTTGCATTAATCCTGCAACAGTTGATGCAGATGAATTGATAGCAAAACCTAAAACAATCCCTCCTTTTTTCAATACTCTTTTTGCTTCTTGAATGGTTTTCAATCGATCTTCTTTTTTTTGAAGGTGATACAAGGGTCCGTGTAAAATAACCAAATCAGCCACCTCATTTTTAAGTTCGAGATTTCGTGATTCCCCCAAAGTCACTGAAAAGGGTTTCTTTAATTGCTGAGCACGTTTTTGCGCCAATTTAATATGTTTCTCAACAGGTTCTATCAAATGAACATCGTGTCCCAATTGTGCCAACCATTCACTGTACTTCCCGGTACCGCCTCCAACATCAATAATAGTTGCGTTGGTATTGGTAAGATGTCTTCCAATAAGCGACTTGATGCGTTCAAATTCAAAAAAACCCATACCACTGTCTAAGCGTGTTTCTTCGGAAGCTTTGTTGTAAAAATCGTTTAATGCGGAACTGATGAGTTGCTTTTTGCTCATTTTAATCTTATAAGAGAGTTACTTCAATATTTTCTAGGATAATTTCTGATACTTTTTTTAATTGTTTTTTATCAAAAGCGAGGTCCAAATCGATCAGTGGAATTTCAAGATCTATCGGTTTATAGTTGTGATAATCTACAAATCGTATTCCTTTTATGTTGCATTGCTCCTTTAGTACTCGAAAGCGTTTTCCACCTCCATTTGTATGAAAAGAATAGGCCAAATAATCGATTAAAAAATCCTCTTTTCCAATCCAATAGACAAAGACATCTTCAAAATCTTCTCCACCACCATCTTCCGAAAATGTAATCATAATCTTGTAGTAATCCTTTCCTGCGACAACGGATGAGGGCAATAGTTTCTTTTGTACTGCTTTATCATTCAATCCATAAGGCAACACAGAAAAATAGTGAACAGAATTAATTGAATTTCGATATTTTACAGCCATAGTATCTACCACTGTAATGGGCACATCCTCTACAAAACGCGAAAACCCCTCATTGGATAGGACATCTCTTACTGTAGAGGTAGCATTACTGACTATTCTTTCCAAAAGAAATGTTCCATTTTTTCGAATTGCTGTATATTTTTTGTCTCTAAATTGAAACCTAATTTGAGCATTCGCCACTTTATCTGCCCCCGAACGAAGCAAGGTTTTATCAACAATCTGTTGTGCGGTAAGTGAGGTTTCCTTCCTTGCACAAGAAATAAAAAGTGTGAATGTAATTAGAAAAAAAAAGCGCACGAACATGGTGGTGTTTTAAAACATAAATTGGCTGCTAAATTACACATCTTAATCTTAATCAAAACTGTATCTTTGTTAAAAATTGGTTCTTGATTTTCATCCAAAGAAGAAAAAGACATTTACAAGCTATAATGATTCTAAAATCCAGTCAATGACTGTTCAGAAAAATATCAACATACAAAATAAAAAGGCACGATTTGAATATGAGATTCTCGACAAATTAGTTGCTGGAATTCAATTAACGGGTACTGAAATAAAATCGATTCGACTTAGTAAAGCCAGAATTACGGAGAGTTTTTGCGAGTTTAATGAACGCGGAGAATTGTTTGTTGTTAACATGTATATTGAAGAGTATATTTTTGGGCATCAATTCAATCACAAGCCAAAAAGTGAACGAAAATTACTCTTGAACAAACGGGAACTTAAAAAACTAAAAAGAGATGTGGAGGCAAAAGGAAATACAATTGTTCCCATGCGTTTGTTTATTAATGAGCGTGGTTTTGCAAAATTGGAGGTTGCATTGGCAAAAGGAAAACAAACGCATGACAAGCGTGAGGTGTTAAAAGACCGAGACAATAAACGCGATTTGGCCAGAATTAAAAAGAACTTCAATTAGAGATACAGGATCTAAAGGCAGCAACATGTTACGCGAAAAATTAAAAAATCACCATATTATTTTGGCTTCTGGATCTCCAAGAAGGCATCAATTTTTTAAAGATTTAGACATTGCTTTTACCATTCAATTAAAAGAAGTAGAAGAAATATATCCAACTTCACTTAAAGGACTCGCAATCACTGATTATTTAGCCGATTTAAAATCGAAATCCTTTACCAACTTAAAAGAAAACGATGTATTAATTACCTCGGACACGATTGTTTGGCTCGACGGAAAAGCTTTAGGAAAACCCAAAGACAAGCAGGATGCTTTTAAAATGCTAAGAGCACTCTCGGGGAAAAAACATGAGGTAATGACTTCCATTTCAATAAAAAGCAATCATTTTCAGAAGATTATAAATGATATTACCGTCGTTTATTTTAAAGAAATTTCTGACGAAGAAATCAATTATTACATCGACACTTACCAACCTTTTGACAAAGCAGGTGCCTATGGAATTCAGGAATGGATTGGTTTTATTGCTATTGAAAAAATAGAAGGTAGTTTTTTTAATGTAGTCGGTTTACCAGTTCATAAACTCTATGATGCATTGATGCACTTATAAGTTGTATCGCTCCGAGTTGATCTTCCGAAAAATTCTTATAAACTTTTTAACATATTGTGTGAAAGTCTTGGTTGTATTCTCTCTTTTCTTTTCTTTAAAGAGAAATAAAAGTTTATTTTTACGCAAAATTTAACAACACACTCTTAGAATGAAAAAATACACCTACACAGAAAAAAAAGATACTAGATCTGGTTTTGGAGATGGTTTAACAGAATTAGGGAGAACAAATCCTAATGTAGTTGCCCTTTGTGCCGATTTAATTGGTTCATTAAAAATGGACCAGTTTATCAAAGAAAATCCAGATAGATTTTTTCAAATTGGGATTGCAGAGGCAAATATGATTGGAATTGCAGCGGGTTTAACAATTGGAGGTAAAATACCTTTTACAGGAACTTTCGCAAATTTTACTACGGGTCGTGTGTATGATCAAATTCGTCAATCAGTTACTTATTCAGATAAAAATGTAAAAATTTGTGCCTCTCATGCAGGTCTAACCTTAGGGGAAGACGGTGCAACGCATCAAATTTTAGAAGACATTGGATTGATGAAGATGTTGCCTGGAATGACCGTAATTAATACCTGTGATTACAATCAAACAAAAGCAGCTACCATTGCCATTGCAGACCATGATGGGCCTGTTTATTTGCGTTTTGGTAGACCAAAAGTACCTGTTTTTATGCCAGCAGATGAAAAGTTTGTTGTTGGAAAAGGAATTCAATTAACCGAAGGAACCGACGTAACCATCGTTGCTACTGGACACTTGGTTTGGGAATCTTTACAAGCGGCAGAAAAATTAGAAGCGGAAGGAATTTCTGTTGAAGTGATCAATATTCACACCATCAAACCCTTGGATGAGGCCATTATTTTAAAGTCTGTTGCTAAAACGGGGTGTATTGTAACTGCTGAAGAACATAATAAATTAGGTGGTTTGGGAGAAAGTGTTGCGAGAACATTAGCACTTAATACCCCTACTCCACAAGAATTTATTGCAACCAATGATACTTTTGGTGAATCTGGAACTCCAGAGCAATTGATGAAAAAATACGGATTGGATGCGGATGCAGTTGTTGCAGCCGTTAAAAAAGTGATTTCAAGAAAAAAATAAAAAAAGATATTATGAAAAAAGGAATTTTACTCATTTGTTTGGCATTTGCTTTTGGTCAAACCACCAATGCACAGCTCCATTTTGGAATTAAAGGGGGTATAAATTACAATTCGGAATCTATTATTGCGGTTACCGAAAATGTTTTTAAAGGAGCAGAAAGTAAAACTGGATACCACGCAGGGATCTGGTTACGCGCAAAGATACCTGTATTGGGACTTTATATTAGACCCGAGTTGATTTACACAAATTTAGAGAGTAGCATTACCTATTCTCCAGCAAGAATTGGTGCAGATGCACTTCAAACAGATTTTAGTTTTCAAAAAATTGATATTCCTGTATTGTTTGGTAAAAAGTTCTTTGGCGTTGGAAATGTATTTATTGGGCCTAGTTTTCAATATGTTTTAGCGCAAGGTTTTGATGTGAATGATATTCCGGAAGTAACTGGAGATGGTTTTACCGTTGGACTGCAAATAGGTGCTGGAATTGAATTGGGAAAATTAGGAATAGATGTACGTTTGGAAAGAGGTTTCAACGATATTGAATCTCGTTTTCTAGATGATACTACGAGTATTGAATTTGACACCCGAGTGAATCAAGTACTTGTAGGATTGTCGTATCGATTCTAAAAGAAACATTCTAACATAAAAAAAGCGCTTGAAATTTTCAAGCGCTTTTTTTGTAGGGTAAATATATATTTTGTTAGTTAATGTCTGGATTTAGATAATCTGCTAGTGTCGGATTATTCGGATCACTGAAGTCATTTGCTGGATTTCCATCACCATTGGCATCTTCATCTTTTGTAGCTACGCCATCCCCGTCATCATCGCCGTCTAAATAGTTCACAAAAAAGTCGCCGTTGGTATCATCATTTCTAGGATCACCGTCTCCGTCAGGATCTTCTAACCAAGAAGGAATTCCGTCATTATCATGATCTGTGTCTTTTACAAAATCAAATAAACGGATGTAAAAGATTAAGTTTTCATTGGAACGAATGGAACCGCCAGTCCCTGAGTTTCCATAGGCTAAGCCTGAAGGAATGAATAAAATACCCTTTCCACCATTTTCAAAAGTAATGGGTCCATTATCGGTTACATTGTCTCCGTTTTTAAAATTGGTAAATCCATAAGACCACCCTCTAATTACAGAGTTTAAAGTAAACCAAATTGGCGTTTCTCTGATTTCAAATCTTGGAGTAATACTATCGGTACCATTAATTCGAAACCCTTCGTACTTTACAAAAATAGAATCTAATGAGGTTGGAAAGCCTTTGTCTATTGTTGGTGTTCCGATATCTTCCACAGAAGCTATATAATAATATAACTCATAGTCAATTTCATTTTCTGTTACATTCATGGTCTTCAGATTCGCGTCTTCAGAAAGCGGTGTTGCACCGGCCACTAAAGTTTTTACAGAATCAACCGTGGTATCATAGTAATGTTTGGTAAAGAAAGACGATAATGAGTCTTTGTCAATGAGTGCTTGCGCTTCATTGTCAAAAACCTCAATAGGAGTCGTATCAGACCCCCCACATGCATATGAAAGAACACTTAGGATACAAAGTGCAAAAATATTTTTAAAATTATTCATTTATTCGTCTTAATTTGGTGTCGCAATTTAGCAATTTAATACCTTTGTAAAAAGGCAAAAGTACTTTTTTAACATTTTTTATGAGAATTGACAAATATCTATGGTGCATTCGGGTTTACAAAACCCGTAATATCGCTACTACAGCCTGTAAAAAAGGCCATGTAAAGATGAACGACACCAATATAAAACCGTCTAAAGAAGTCTTTGGAAACGAGCTTCTTTTGGTGCGAAAAAATCAAATCAATTATCAATTTAAAGTTTTAGATTTACCAGAAAGTCGTGTAGGTGCAAAAATTGTGGATTTGTATCGAAAAGATGTCACTCCAAAAGAGGCTTTTGAGAAAAATGAAATGCTTAAATTTGCGAAAGATCACTACCGAAAACAAGGTACTGGTCGCCCTACAAAAAAAGACCGACGCGATATAGAAGATTATAGAGATATAGAAGATATAGAAAACCAAGATGACTGATACAAAAAACATTATTTTAAACACCTTAGCAGTGTCACAAAAAATACGGAGGATTGCTTATCAAATTTTAGAGAATAATTCCAACGAGAAAGAAGTTGTTATTGTTGGAATTGTTGGAAATGGTTCGCTTTTTGCGAAAGAAATCGTGAGGGATTTAAACAAAATATCAGACATTAAAACAACATTCTGTGAGATTGTCATCAATAAAAAGAATCCTTTAGACAAAATTTCTACTACCTTAGGAGAAGAAGATTATAAAAATAAATCGATTGTTTTGGTCGATGATGTTCTCAATTCTGGAGCTACTTTAATCTATGCTGTCAAACATTTTCTAAACGTTCCTTTAAAAAGATTTAAAACCGCGGTTTTAGTGAATCGAAATCATAAAAAATATCCTGTTAAAGCAGATTTCAAAGGAATTTCATTGTCTACCTCTATTAATGAACATGTCGTGGTAGAGTTTAACAAAAATGAAACCATTGCCTATTTAATGTAATTTTGTTTGTATTGCAGCAACAATTTCTTGGGTTTCTTTTTGATCTATTGTAATTTTATGATGGGCTTGTTCATAAAAGAAGCGTCTTTCAAATAGATGTTTTGCAACGTATTCTCCCAGCTTCTCATCCCCTATCTCATTGACTAAAGGCCTGTTTTCTTTGCCATGAATCAATCTTTCCACCAACAATGCAATACTTGCTTGTAAATAAAATGAAGCGGTTTGCTGCGCTTTTAAAATGCATTCCATATTGTTTGCATAGCAAGGGGTTCCTCCTCCCAAAGAAAGGACGAAATCCTTCTCAGAATTTAAGAGTTCTGTAAGATAGGCATGCTCTATTTTTCGAAAATAAATTTCTCCCTTCTCTTTAAAAATAGCATTGATTGTACATTTTTCTTTGGATTCGATATACGCATCTAAATCGATAAAAGGCATCGAAAGCTGCTTGGAAAGAAGCACACCGATGGTAGATTTCCCGGAAGCCATATATCCTAATAAAACAATTTTCATTCTTTTGAAGTTTCTGCAAATATCGATAAAAAAAAGACAATTTTATAGCGTTAAGTTTTAAGAATGATATTATATTTGCACTCGATTTAATTAGGTCATGACCTGGTAGCTCAGTTGGTAGAGCATCTCCCTTTTAAGGAGAGGGTCCTGGGTTCGAGCCCCAGCCCGGTCACTATGAAAAGTTAAGCGTTGTGCTTAACTTTTTTAATTTTTATAAACGCGCACGTGGCGAAATTGGTAGACGCGCAGCCTTGAGGGGGCTGTGTTCGTAAGAACGTGGAAGTTCGAATCTTCTCGTGCGCACTTTTACAACTTTTTCCTTCCCTCTTAATTTTATTTTTTAAATTTTCTTGCTTTTTACGCATACTGATACCATTTTTCCAAGCGCCAATTTAGGACACGACCTAGAAACAAACCCAGTAATAACGGCTTTTAAGAAACTTTTACTATTTCAATGAACGTACATACCCCACAACAAAACGGGGATTTATTTTTTAAAACCTTGATTATCAGTTCTAAATTTTACAATTTCTACAAAAGCGCCAATTTAGGACACTACCCGATGCGCATTTTGTGTAGCACTCGGGCTATTTCCTTTTTCAGCAAAAACAAAGAAGCCCCCTTTTCGTTCATTTTAACAAATAAATATCCAATTGTACTCGAATATTCTTAAATTTGTTGCTATGCAAAAAATACTCTTCGGTTTCCTTTTCGTTTTTACAATCAGTAGTTTTTCTCAAACAGACTCACTAAAAGTAACCACTTTAAAAGGTCAAATTGTACATGGGATCAGCAAACGTTCCTTAAGCGCGGCACACATTCTCAACTTAAATACAGTTGTAGGAACCATTACCAATGATAAAGGTTTTTTTGAACTACCAACCCGAGCAAATGATACTATTTTGGTTTCCTATTTGGGCTTTGCGTCCATCAAATTAAAAATTACCAACGATTTATTGAAAGGAAATGAATTGGTAATTGCGCTCTATGAAAAACCTGAAGAGGTGCGAGAAGTGATCATCAAATCCACCAAACTCATTGGAGTTTTAGAAGTAGATATCAAACAAGTGCCGAAAGATAAATTTACACGAATTCATATCAATGGTCTGCCACAAACCTATGAGGTGGGAAAACCAAAAGAAAAAGACTTCTCTTCTCCTTTGGCCGCCTTGTTTCAACCTGTAGATTTCTTATACTCTCTTTTTGGGAAGAAACCCAAACAATTAAAGAAACTTCAAAAGTTAAAGAAACAGGATGATTTGCGAAAAATGTTGGCCGGAAAATTTGACCGTGAAGTGATGATGGAATATTTAGAAATGGACAGTCAAGAACTCTCTGAGTTGCTTTCTGATTGCAATTATTCGGAATATTTTATTAAAAAAGCTTCTGACTTACAAATGATTGAAGCTGTATTGGATTGTTATGAGGACTATAAAGCGCTTAAAAAGGGAAAGATTGATCGCAATAACATTCCTGGAAGAAAGCAGAATTAATACCAAAAAAACGGTCAGAAACAATGTTTCTGACCGAACCCTACATTAGTAACTAACTAACTAACTAACCTTATATAATTTTTCGGGTTTTTCTTTTAAAATTCTGTTGTAATGTATTTGTAGTTGTATTTTCTTCGAGCGTTCCAAGTACCTCTTTTTGACTGGATCGTTTCTATCGAATGGTCTTTCTTCCTGTTTTGTTGCTCTTTTTCTTCAATTTTCATTTTATAGCATTGTAATTACACCTAATTGGACGGGGCTCTTTTCGTTTCGTTACACGCTTTTTTTTATTTAACATATATTTAAGAAATCGCGTTTCGTTCATTCGGGTAACATTGGCGCAAAAAAAAATCCAGCCTTAGCTGGATTCTTTCATAATGTGTGGAAAGTTTACTATTGATTCCCTAAGATGATTGGCATTCCAGATTTACCTGAACCAATAACAACTACTTTACTGTTTGGAGATTTCGCAAGCTCTAAAGTCGCTTCAATTCCTTTTTCTTGTAAAATTTTATCCGTCAATGAAGCACTTAAAATTTTGTTTGCAATGGCTTTCCCTTCTGCATCAATTTTTTGTCTTTTTGCTTCTTTTTGAGCTTTCGAAATTCGAAACTCATATTCTAAGGATTCTTGCTCCTGCTTTAACTTCGTTTCAATGGCTGTACGAATCGTTGCTGGTAATTTTACATCTTCAACCAAAACTCTCGTTACCAATAAAAATTGATTTTGTAATACTTTTTGAACTTCGTCTAAAATTTCTTGTTCAATGACATCTCTTTTACTAGAGTACAATTGTTCTGGTGTATAGCGCCCAACAACACTTCTTGCTGCTGCATTAATTGCTGGATCCAACAATTCACGCTCATAATCTTCTCCTTTTGTTTTAATGAGTTTTCCTAAGTTACTAAATTCAGGTTCATACCAAATGGTTCCATTTACTTTTACTTCCAATCCGTTCACAGAAAGTACATTCATTTCATCGGAGATCGATTGCTGACGCACTTTTCGAACAATCATTTTATTCCAAGGCAACATAATATGAAACCCTTCGCCATAAGTTTTTTCGGTATCAATACCACTTCCAAGGCTTTCAAAAATAACCCCACCTTCTCCAGGTCCAATAGTTACGGTTGATTTAGAAAATAAAAAAATTCCGATTACGGCAACTAATATTAAGAAAACTCCTCCTTTTGGGAAGTTTAGATCTACTTGATTCTTTGTCATCATTATTTGTTTTTAAGTTTGTTCAAATTTACAAAATTAATCTTCATCTACGAAAATAAAACAATGTATATCGCTTAACAAAAGTTTATAAAGACTTTGGGTTGTTTTAAAGTTCAACTATTTTTTTCCATGAATTTTAGGATTCCCTAGAGCATCCAAAGCAACCATTACAATACGATCTATGGTAAGAATTATTTTGTGGGTTCGGGTATCTCTTACACAACAAGAAAGGGTAATGGAGGTGTTGCCAAACTGTTGCACTTCCAAGCCAATCTCTATAATTGCCCCCAATTGTACAGGACGCACAAAATCAATCGCCCCCATATGTTTAACTGCTGTTCTTGGAGTTTCTAGCTCAATACTGGTATAGATCCCTATTTCCTCATCAATCCATGCTAATATTCTTCCTCCAAACAAAGTCCCAGATGGATTTAAGTCTTGGGGTTTCACCCAGCGTCTTGTGTCAAATTTCATCTTTATTGTTCTAAATTGATTGCATTAAAAGCGGTTAAGGACCCATGATCAAAACGAGTATCCAGTTGTATCGGATTGCAACATGTTTCGCAATCTTCTACATAATTTTGATGAGATACACTGGCATCTAATAACATCGAAATTTCTTCCCAACAATAGGGACATTGAAAAAAGTGTTCTAGCATTGTTTAAATTTTTCCATAATATTTTCTTACAAACCATTCTATCGTTAATAACGTAAGGAGTAGTATTAATAGCCACTTCCAGTCAATTAAAGCCTGTTTTTTTAGCACTGTCTTCTGAAGAGTAGCATAATCTTCATTTTCAACATAAGCATCAATCAAACCTAAAATTTCTTTGGAATGGTAGCGCTTCCCTCCTGTTTTCTTGGCCAATCGATTCAATTTCGTTGCATTTGCCTTGGTAAATTGTGCTTCTATGCGTGCTGCTGAAATTAAAAAAACACCACTGCGCATCCTTTTCTGACCCGCCACAGTAACGGTATACTGATAACTTCCAGGAGATAAATTTTCTACAGTAACTTGAAACGAGTTGTGTGCCAAAGAAAACGGAAACTCCCGTTGTTCCTTTGTAACGGTATTGGTAACGGAAAATAGCAACGAAGCTCTCGGATCGAATTGATAATTTTTATCAGTATAAAAAGCCGAAATACGAATTGGAGCATTGGATAGATACAGGCTTTCTACAGCTACTTCCAGTCGCTTACGTTTACTGTTTGACGCTAAATACTGAACTAAATTCCCCGTAAATTCATCGAAATCTTCAAATGAATTACTTTGCAAATAATTGGAAGCTCGCCATTTCCAAATTCCTTCTCCAAAAATAACCGCTGACTTTTGGTTATTTTGCTCGAATGTTGCCAATAAAGGCTGTTCGGAGGCAACTCCAAAAACACGCTGTTCTAGTAAAACGTGATTTTCGGTGGATAGCAACACTTCTCCAAATTGATCTTTTAAAGGTGGGAAATTATTGAATCCGATATCTTTTTGCAAGAATGGTTGAAATGAAAACTGATAATTAGCCGTATAGTTTTCTGTTTGAGCGATTGCCTTTTTAGTAAATCCGAGTTGCTGTTTGTTGAGGAAATTCCAATCTGTATTGGCGCCAGAAATTACTAAATAATTGGATTTTAATGTTTTTAGCTCTTGAAATAAATTAGTAAAGTCATTGTTTGGTTGATACAATATAAGTAATTGATAATCATTTATTTGAATATTTTTATTGTCAATAGAAAAAACATCAACTGTTCGTTGTTTGTTTTTTTCTATGGACCGCTTTAACGCTCCCAAATCGGGATGCAAAACAGCAGAAATAATTGCTATTTTTGTTTGCACATCAATCACCTCAATAGAGAAATCTTTGGTATTGTTCTTCGTGTTTTTTTCTGTTTCGAAAGCTTCAATAGATGCTTTGTAAAAATTGATTCCTTCTTTGGTAGCCGTGAGATTCGTCCGAATTGTTTTTGATTTTTCTGATGCTGAAAAACGAACTTGTTGTTTGAATATCGTTTTTCCTTTCTGCTCAATCCGAAATAGGGTACTAATCGGAACAACTCCTTCATAAAAAAGATGAACTTCTACAGGAAACTGATTTTTTAAGTAGCTGTACTTATTGACATTTAATTGGCGAATTCGAAGATCACTATAATTTGCTGTATCTCCTAGTATAATTGGAGCTATGGGCATTTTAGAACCAACAAATTCGTAGTCACTCCCAACTGTTTGATTGCCATCTGAAAGGAGCAAAAGTCCTCCATTTCTGTTCTTGTACAGTTTATTGATTGCAGTGATGCCTTTGGAAATTGCTGTTACTGGCGCATCGAAGGTCAAAGAATCTTTTACTTTTACCGATGCTCCAAAAGAAAAGTAGGCCAACTCAAATTTTGCATTTAATGGACCACTGGTCTCGAGTGCCTCTAGGATGGTTGCTACCTTTTCTTCTTCTTTAAAGACAGCTATGGATGCTGAATTATCAATTAAAACAGCCAAAACAGGTTTTGTGTTTTCTATCACTTTTTTTTGAACTGCTGGATTAATTAGTAGCAATAGTAACAGAAATATACTGAGTGCTCTGAATGAAAACAATAGTATTTTTCTAAAACGCGTGTCTTTTGATCCCTGAAAATATTGATAATAAGCAATTGACAAGCTCAATAGGAATGCAAGTAATATAAGAAGCGCGGCGGTCGTTTGCAATTTTTTTATTTTTATGGAAAGATATAAAGAACTATCTAAAAAAAGAAAACCTGTAACGTTAAATTGTTACAGGTTTTTATAAGATTAATTTCAAAGATACTAGGTCATCATACCACCATCTACAGATAAAGTTTGTCCTGTAATATAAGCACTCATATCTGAAGCTAAGAAAACACATGCATTCGCAATGTCTTGTGGCTTTCCTCCTCTTTTTAATGGAATACCATCTCTCCAGCTTTGTACCACTGCAGCATCTAACTTGTCTGTCATTTCGGTTTCAATAAAACCAGGAGCAACTACATTGCTTCGTACGTTTCTTGAACCTAATTCTAAAGCTACAGATTTAGAAAAACCAATAATCCCTGCCTTAGACGCTGCATAGTTGGCTTGTCCTGCATTTCCTTTTAAACCTACAATAGAACTCATATTAATAATAGATCCTGCACGTTGCTTCATCATTGGACGAATTACTGCTTTTGTAAGGTTAAAAACAGATTTTAAATTGACTTCAATTACGGTATCAAAATCATCTTCTGAGATCCGCATTAGCAAATTGTCTTTGGTAATTCCTGCATTGTTTACTAAAATATCAATCGCACCAAATTCTTTTAAAACTTCTTTAGCCAATTCCTGAGCAGCATCAAAATTTGCTGCATTGGATTGATAGCCTTTCGCAGCAACGCCAAAAGCTTTTAATTCTGTTTCTAATGCTTCTGCAGCTGCTACAGACGAACTATAGGTAAAGGCAACATTGGCACCCTGTTTTGCAAATTCAATTGCAATTCCTCGACCTATACCTCTAGTAGCACCTGTGATGATTGCTGATTTGTTTTCTAATAATTTCATACCAATTGGATTTAAGTAGTTGATAATTAAATGAAAATTCCCGCAAAATAAGCGGGAATCTACTTTATATTTTTGAGTAGTTCTTGACGCTTCTCGAACTTATATTGATTTTTATTTCAAAACTTTTGCAACCATTTCTCCAATTTTTGCAGGAGAACTTACTACATGAACTCCGTTTTCTGCCAAAATTTTCATTTTCGCTTGTGCAGTATCATCAGCACCTCCTACAATCGCACCCGCATGTCCCATTGTTCTACCAGCAGGGGCCGTTTGCCCAGCGATAAAACCAACAACAGGCTTTCTATTTCCATCTGCTTTGATCCATTGTGCTGCTTCTGCTTCCAAATTTCCACCAATTTCACCAATCATCACAATCGCTTCTGTTTCGTCGTCGTTCATTAACATTTCAACAGCTTCTTTAGTGGTCGTTCCAATAATTGGATCTCCTCCAATACCAATGGCAGTTGTAATTCCAAAACCTTGTTTTACAACTTGGTCAGCAGCTTCATAGGTTAAAGTTCCAGATTTAGAAACAATTCCTACTTTTCCTTTTTTGAAAATAAAACCTGGCATAATACCTACTTTCGCCTCTCCTGGGGTAATAACTCCCGGACAGTTAGGACCAACTAATGTACAGTCTTTCGCGTCGATGTATGCTTTAACTTTTACCATATCTGCGGTAGGAATTCCTTCTGTAATACAAATAATTACTTGGATTCCTGCGTCGGCAGATTCCATAATAGCATCTGCAGCAAATGCTGGCGGCACAAATATAATTGATGTATCTGCTCCTACGTTTTCTACAGCTTCTACAACCGTATTAAAAACTGGTTTGTCTAAATGTTTTTGACCTCCTTTACCTGGAGTTACACCACCAACAACGTTGGTTCCGTAGTCAATCATTTGACCGGCATGAAAGGTTCCTTCACTACCTGTAAAACCTTGAACTATAATTTTTGAATTCTTATTTACTAAAACACTCATTGGTTTTGTTTTTTATTTTTTTTACTGCTGCAAAAATAGTTTATTGTAGGTTTTAAAAAAAGAATTTTAAGAATTCTTTCGTCCTTTTAAAAAACGTTTCATTGCTGCCATTTCTTTTAGTTTTTCTCTTGATTCTGCCACAGGGGTTCCAAAGTAAGATTTCCCTCCATCTACAGATTTTGTAACGCCTGTTTGCCCCAGGATTACAGCTCCTTTACCAATTGTAATTCCACTATTTGTACCTACTTGTCCCCAAAGAGTTACTTCATCTTCGATGATTACACAGCCTGCAACTCCTGTTTGCGATGCTATCAGACACTTTTTTCCAATAACAGTATCATGTCCAATATGTACTTGGTTGTCTATTTTTGTCCCTCGGCCAATAGTTGTCGCTCCTGAAACCCCTCGATCTATTGTACAAGAAGCCCCCAAATCTACATGATCTTCCAAAACAACATTTCCTCCAGAAAGTAACTTGTCAAATCCTTCGGGTCTATTCTTATAATAAAATGCATCGGCGCCTAAAACAGTATTTGCATGAATGGTTACATGATTTCCAATGATCGTATTGTCGTAAATGGTTACATTTGGGTGAATCATACAATGACTTCCTATAGAAACATTATTTCCAATAAAAACATTGGGCTGAATACGAGTTCCCTCTCCTATGCTTGCACTTACTGCAATACTTGCAGTTGCGGCTATAAATGGCTTGAAATGATGCGTTAACTTATTGAAGTCTCGAAAAGGGTCTTCAGAAATCAGCAATGCTTTGCCTGCTGGACAATCCACCTTTTCATTGATTAATATCGTTGTTGCCGCTGAGTTTAGCGCCTTGCCATAATATTTTGGATGGTCTACAAAAACAAGATCTCCTTTTTTAACAACATGAATTTCGTTGATCCCAGACACAGAAAAATTAGCGTCTCCTACATATTCACATTGAATAATTTGAGCAATTTGTTTTAATGTTTGTGAATTATTAAACTTCATTTTTAAATACAGTATTCAGTAATAAGTATTCAAAAAGCGCAGCCAATTGAATCCAAAATACTTACAATTATTCTTTGATCCGCTCCTGATAGGTCCCTTTGGTTGTTTCAACTTTAATTTTATCCCCTTCATTGATAAACAAAGGCACATTTACAATCGCACCACTTTCTACCGTTGCAGGTTTTGTTGCATTGGTTGCAGTATTTCCTTTGACACCTGGTTCGGTATGTGTTACTTCCAACACGACACTTGCTGGTAGATCTACAGATAAGGGCATGTCGTCTTCAGCATTAATAATAATGGTTACGATCTGTCCTTCTTTCATTAAATCTGGAGAATCCAATACCGATTTTTCCAATTGAATCTGCGAATAATCTTTTTCATCCATAAAATGATAGGTTTCTCCTTCATTGTATAAATATTGAAACTTGTGCGTTTCTACTCGTATGTCTTCAATTTTTCTTCCTGCTGGAAATGTATTGTCTACAACTTTACCATTGGTAACACTTTTTAATTTTGTTCTTACAAACGCAGGTCCTTTTCCTGGCTTCACGTGAAGAAATTCGATTACTTTATAAATATCATTGTTGTACCGAATACACAATCCGTTTCTAATATCTGATGTTGACGCCATATTGTTGTTTATTTTTTTAAATCCACAAGGGATTATTTTTTGATTTATTGTTATCTAGAGATTTTTTAATTTCTTAACTTCCTAAATAACCTTTCATAATTCCTCGTTGGGAATTTCGAATGAATAAGATGATTTCATCTCTTTCTGGAGTAGCCTCCATTTCTGCTTCAATTTTCTCTAAAGCTTGTGTGTTGTTGTATTTACTTTGATACAAAATCCTATAAATGTTTTGAATTTCTCTAATTTTCCCAGTACTAAACCCTCTTCGCCTTAATCCAATTGAATTGATTCCAACATAAGAAAGTGGTTCTTTTCCTGCTTTGGTAAATGGGGGAACATCTTTTCGAACTAGAGAACCTCCGGAAACCATTGCATGGTCTCCAATATGTATAAATTGATGTACTGCTGCCAATCCACCAATAATGGCGTGTTCACCAATAATAACATGACCTCCTAACGCAACACCATTTACAACTATTGAATTATCTCCTAATACACAATCGTGGGCAATGTGAGCAGTTGCCATAATTAAACAGTTTTTACCTATGGCTGTTTTACCAGATGCATTGGTTCCTCTGTTAATGGTTACACACTCTCTAATAGTCGTATTGTCTCCAATAACGGTTAAAGAATCTTCTCCCTCAAATTTTAAATCTTGTGGAATTGCAGAAATAACTGCTCCTGGAAATATTCTACAATCTTTTCCAATTCGTGCGCCTTCCATGATGGTTACGTTGGATCCGATCCAAGTTCCAGAACCAATTGTTACGTTGTTATGAATTGTGGTAAAAGGCTCAATTACTACATTTCGGGCTATTTTTGCTTGCGGATGTACGTAGGCTAATGGTTGATTCATGTATTATTTAATTTTAGAAATTTGTGCCATTAATTCTGCTTCTGCAACCACTTTGCCGTTTGCATAGGCATAGGCTTGCATGTGACAGATACCTCTTCTGATGGGCGTTATTAAGTCGCATTTAAAAATTAGCGTATCTCCAGGCAACACTTTTTGTTTGAACTTCACATTGTCCATTTTCATAAAAAAAGTCAAATAGTTTTCTGGATCTGAAACGGTACTCAGAACCAAAATACCTCCACATTGCGCCATTGCTTCTACTTGCAATACACCTGGCATTACTGGAGATCCTGGAAAATGTCCAACAAAGAAATCTTCATTCATTGTTACATTTTTCATTCCAACGACATGTGTTGGTGAAAGTTCTAAAACACGATCCACCAATAAAAAGGGAGGTCTGTGTGGCAAAATTTCCATGATCTGATGAATGTCTAACAATGGTGGCTGATTTAAATCGTATTGTGGCACCTTGTTTCTTTTCTCTACTTTTATAATCTGAGCTAATTTTTTTGCAAACTGGGTATTTACTTGATGCCCGGGTTTGTTTGCGATGATTTTCCCTCTAATTCTTGTTCCTACAAGAGCCAAATCACCAATTACATCCAAAAGCTTATGTCTTGCTGCTTCGTTTGCCCAATGCAATTTTAAGTTGTCTAGAATACCGTTTGATTGTACCGAAATTTCTTCTTTATTAAATGCTTTTTTTAATTTTTGCATCGTACTATCAGACAGCTCTTTATCGACGTAAACAATGGCATTGTTTAAATCACCACCTTTTATTAAATCATTTTCTAGAAGCATTTCTATTTCATGCAAAAAGCTAAATGTTCTTGCTGCTGCTATCTCTTCTTTAAAGTCTGAAATTTTCTCTAATGTCGCATTTTGAGTTCCTAATATTTTAGTCCCAAAATCTACCATCGTGGTTACTTGATACTCGTTTGATGGCATTAACATAATCTCACTTCCTGTTACTTCATCTTTGAAAGAAATGACTTCTTTTACAATGTATTCTTCAATGTCTTCTTCCAATTCTATGATTCCTGCCTCTTCTAATGCAGCTACAAAAAATCGAGACGAACCATCCATAATTGGAGGTTCTGAAGCATCCATTTCAATCAAAAGATTTTCAATACCTAAACCCACAGCAGCAGCTAAGACATGTTCTGATGTTTGTATTTGAACACCATTCTTCTCTAAATTTGTACCGCGTTGTGTATTGACAACATATTCTACTTTTGCTTCTAAAGTTGGTGTTCCCTCTAAATCCATACGAACAAACGCAAATCCATGATTTGCAGGCGCTGGTTTAAATGTCATATTCACAGTAACTCCTGTATGCAAGCCAACTCCAGAAAGCGATATTTCTTTTTGGATTGTTTTTTGTTTTTTACCCATTTGTTTTTGTTTTTTGAGCATTCAACTCTTTTTCGATTGTATTTATTTTTACTGCTAGTTGGGGTAAGTTTTTAAAATAAACATAGCTTTTGTTATAGTCTTTCGCATTAAAAGCGGGAATCCCATTCACTATTTTATTGTCTTTTATATTTTTAGTAATACCAGCCTTTGCTAATATTTTTACATTATTTCCAATAGACAAATGACCTGATATGCCTACTTGTCCAGCAATCATACAATTTGCGCCAATTTTGGTAGATCCAGCAATGCCTGTTTGAGATGCAATGACAGTGTTTTCTCCAATTATTACATTATGAGCAACTTGTACCTGATTGTCTATCTTCACACCTTTTCTAATGATTGTTGACCCAAGGGTTGCTCTATCTATGGTTGCACCTGCGCCAATATCTACTTGATCTTCTATAATTACATTTCCAATTTGTGGAACTGCCTGATATGCTCCATTTTCATCGGGTGCAAAACCAAAACCATCCGCGCCGATAATAGCTCCTGAGTGAATTTTACATTCTTTTCCAATAATGGTATCGGAGTATATCTTTACACCTGAAAAAAAAGTACAATCATTACCAATGATCGTATTATCTCCAATATAAACATTGGGATAAATCTTTACATTATTACCAATTGTCACATCATTTCCAATATAGGAAAATGCGCCAATATATTCATCAGATCCAATAGTTGCAGATTCAGAAATATAATGGGGAGACTCTCTTCCAATCTTATTATTTTTTACTGTATTATAAAATGCCAATAATTTTGAAAACGATTCATAGGCATTTTCTACTTTAATCAGAGTAGCACTTACTTCTTTTTCTGGAAGAAAACTCTTGTTAACAATAGCAATAGAGGCATTTGTATTATATAAATAGGAGTTGTATTTTGGATTTGATAAAAAGGTCAAAGACCCTTTTTCTCCATCTTCTATTTTAGATAATTTTGAAACTTCTTCTGCCGGATTTCCAACAACTTCTCCTTCTAATATCTCCGCTATTTGCTCAGCTGTAAATTTCATAAGGTGCAAAAATATAAAATTTCTTAGGATTGGGCTAATTTCATTTGCTTTGGATAGCAAACAAAGTATTTAATTACGGGTTTACTTAAGGCTTGCAAATTTAATTGGTCGGATGCTTTTGCAATATCTTTTAATGCTCCATTTTTATTTAAAATCTTAATTGGCATTGACGGATTGTAAGCCTGATTTTGAATTTGCTTTTGAAACACGAAATAACGGGCTTCACTATCTGATAAATTCATCGTCGATTTTAGCTCAGAAATTTTAGCATCAATATCTGCCTCAGAAAAATGCGTTTGTTGTATTTCAACTTTTAATAAATTTCGATCAACTATCATTTTCGACAATAAAGAAAGTACTTTGTCTGTACTATCGGTCCATTCTTTAATGGCTGACAGAATATCATAATCATCTAACTTAGAAAATATTTTTAAAGTTTCATCTGTAAAGTTTTCTTTTGTAATCTTGGTCGTCAAAAAATAGGTCAATGCTTTGCTTGCAAACAAGCGCTCGCCTTTTTGAGACAATTCTTTTGCTCTTCTTAAAACATTTACCAACATGTTCTCTGCAGACAACCCCGTTTTATGCAAATATACTTGCCAATACATTAGCCTACGTGCAATCAGAAATTTCTCTACAGAATAAATTCCTTTTTGTTCGATGACCAACTCATCGTTTACAACATGAATCATTGCGATTAATCTTTCCGAGGAAATATTCCCTTCGGCAACCCCTGAATAAAAACTATCTCTTTTTAAATAATCCAACCGATCAATATCTAATTGACTGGAAATTAACTGATTTAGAAATTTACGGGGATACTTTCCTTCGAAAACACGTATTGCCATTGTAAGTTGACCGTCAAATTCTATATTCAATTTTTTCATAAATTTCAGAGATATTTCTTCATGAGAAATCCCATCAACAATACTATGTTCCAATGCATGAGAGAAAGCACCATGACCAATATCATGTAACAATATGGCAATGTATAAAGCATTTGCTTCGTCATTAGAAATTTCAATTTCTTTGAAACGCAATACCTGTACTGCTTTTTGCATTAGATGCAAACAACCAATTGCATGATGAAAACGAGTGTGATTTGCCCCTGGATATACCATGTTAGAAAAACCCATTTGTGAAACTCTTCGCAATCTTTGAAAGTAGGGATGCTCTATAATATCGAATAATAATGAATTTGGAATATTCATAAATCCGTAAATAGGATCGTTTAAAATTTTTAATTTATTTGATTTCAATGTTGTAATTCAGTTGATTCTATGGCAAAATACAAACAATAGTTTAAAACTTAATTTTATTGGCAATATTTTATCATTTTAAAGCAGAGAAACCTGAAACAATTGAATACTTTTATCGTATAGTTTTAAATTGAGAGCTTATGACAACGATACAAATTTTATGGGTAGATGATGAAATAGATTTATTGAAGCCACACATTCTATTTTTAGAACGAAAAAACTATGAGGTAACCCGTTGTACTAATGGTGCCGATGCAATAAATTTAGTAGACGATAAAAATTTTGATATTGTTTTTTTAGATGAAAACATGCCTGGACTTTCTGGATTAGCAACACTTTCTGAAATTAAACAAAAACAGCCAAATTTGCCGATTGTAATGATTACAAAAAGCGAAGAAGAATATATTATGGAGGAGGCGATTGGTTCTAAAATTACGGACTACTTAATTAAACCCGTAAATCCCAATCAAATCTTACTTACATTAAAGAAAAATTTAGATCATTCGCGGCTCGTTTCTGAAAAAACAACTTCCAATTATCAGCAAGAATTTCGAAAAATCACAATGGATTTGGCAATGGTCAATTCTTACGAGGATTGGATTGATCTGTATAAAAAACTCATTCACTGGGAATTAGAATTAGAAAATATTAGTGACCCAGGAATGTTGGGTATTTTAGAAAGTCAAAAACAAGAAGCCAATACACAGTTCTTTAAATTTATTAAAAAAAATTATGCAGATTTTCTTACTGCACATAACAAGCCTACTTTTTCACACACATTATTTAAAGATTATATAGCGCCCGAATTAAGTAAAAAGCAGGGTGTTTTATGGGTTATTGTAGATAATCTTCGCTATGATCAATATCGAATCTTAGAGCCAATAATTAACAATCATTATAAAAAAGAAGAGGAACATTCTTATTTTTCAATCCTACCAACAGCAACTCAATATGCAAGGAATGCCATTTTTTCTGGATTGATGCCTTCAGAAATGGAAAAAAAACATCCCAATTTATGGAAAAACGACACCGATGAAGGAGGCATGAACCTCTTTGAAAATGAGTTTTTAACAGCACAAATAAAACGCTTAGGATTAGACATTAAGCATGAATACTACAAAATTACTTCCTTAAAAAACGGAAAAGAATTGGCAGACAATTATAATGGTACTAAGCAAAACAATCTGACTGCTGTGGTCTATAATTTTGTGGACATACTTTCCCACTCTAAAACAGAAATGGAAGTCATCAAAGAATTGGCTGGTGACGACAAAGCATATCGATCTTTAACACTCAGTTGGTTTAAAAATTCTCCATTATTTGAAATCATACAAAAAGCCCAATTATTAGGTCAAAAATTAATTATCACTACAGATCACGGAACCATTAACTGTAAAACCCCCTCTAAAGTAATTGGTGATAAAAACATCAGTTCGAACCTCCGTTATAAAACAGGAAGGAGTATTTCTTATGAAGAAAAAGACGTATATGCAGTAAGGAATCCGAAAGATATTTTCTTACCCACTATTGCAATGAATAGTCCCTTTATCTTTGCCAAAGAGAATTTGTTTTTTGCGTATCCAAACAATTTCAATCATTTTGTAAAATATTACAAAAACTCCTATCAACATGGAGGAATTTCTTTGGAAGAAGTAATTATTCCATGTGTCATTTATAGCCCAAAATAGCTTCTTTTTTTTTATTTTAAATCGATTGAGGTGTTCATAATGAATACGATTGAAAAACCACTGGCAGTTTGCCTGAAAAACGGAACCGAAAAGGATACATATAAATGTCCTAAGATCCCTATTTTTAACAATGAACAGATTACAATAGTAGTCAAAAATTGAGTTTTGAATAACAGTACTTTTAATAAAAGTAGATTTTGGCAGAGTTTGTAGAATGTAAAAAAATCAGTAACTTTATCAAGACGCATTCATTTTAGTGAAAGCAAGGTTTCTAAGAACTCATTTTTAATCAATCTGACATGAAAAAAATCGCTCTATTATTACTTTTTTTATTTTTTGTTACAATCCATTTTTCACAAACCAGACAAGAAAGGCTATCAAATGCTGCTTTAATGCTCACCAATGATCCTGTTGTTTATGATCCGAGTTATATTGTTATTGATTACCCCAACGGAGATGTACCTAAAAAAATAGGCGTATGCACCGACGTTGTCATAAGGACTTTTAGAAAAATTGGGATTGATTTACAAAAAGAGGTTCATGAAGACATGAAACAATACTTTGAGCTCTACCCTAAATTATGGGGTTTAAAGAAACCCGACACGAATATTGATCATCGAAGAGTTCGAAATCTGATGACTTTTTTCTCAAGAAAAGGTACCGTAAAGGCAATTACAAAAAATCCAAAGGATTATGTACCTGGAGATATTATTTGCTGGAGCTTAGGAAGAGGCATTACCCATACAGGTATGGTTGTAAATAAGAAATCGAAAGATGGCAAACGTTTTTTAATCGTTCATAATATCGGTTCTGGCCAAATTATACAAGACTGTTTGTTTGATTATAAGATCATCGGGCACTATCAGTTTTAAAATAGTTGCAAAAAATCAACTCTCAGGTTTTAAAACCCTATTAGGTTTCCTATTTTTGTAAGATGAACAAAACGTATTCTTTAAACGATTTAATCACCATTGCAAAAGAAGTGATTGCGATATCAGAACATAAGACTCTCTTATTTCGGGGAGAAATGGGGGTTGGTAAAACAACTTTAATTAAAGAAATTTGCACTATTTTAGGAGTTCAAGATAGGGTATCCTCTCCTACTTTCTCATTGGTAAATGAATACCACACAACTACAAATGAAGTTGTTTTTCATTTTGATTTTTATAGAATTACAAATGAAGAGGAAGCTTTAGATATGGGTATTGAAGAATATTTATATCGAAATAAATGGTGTTTAATTGAATGGCCAGAAAACATAGAAAATTTACTACCTTTAGAGGCAGTTCAAATTCATCTATCTATTTTAGAAAATGGACAGCGTAACATTCAATTAACCTAAATTTTATGAGTTCATTTTCTCCATTCAGCAAAGAAGAATTGTTGCCGCAAACAGAAATGTTAGAAATAAAAAAAAGAAAAGGATCTTTATTTATTGGACTGCCAAAAGAAACTTACTTAGGTGAAAAAAGGGTTTGTCTAACGCCTGACGCCGTAGCTGCTTTTACAGTTCATGGGCATCGAATTGTGGTTGAAACTGGTGCGGGAGATGGCGCAAACTATAGCGACAAACAATATGCAGATGCAGGAGCAAAAATTTCCTACAATACGGAAGAAGCTTTTAAATGTTCAATTATTTTAAAAGTAGCACCGCCATCAGAAGATGAAATTGAGTATATGAATCCGCAGGCAATTTTAATTTCTTCGCTACAATTAAAAACACAAAACAAACACTATTTCGAAAGTTTAGCAAAGAAAAGGATTACTGCTATTGCTTTTGACTACATTAAAGATGAAGAAGGAGCCTATCCAATTGTAAAATCACTGAGTGAGATTGCAGGAACTGCTTCTGTTTTAATTGCTGGTGAATTGATGAGTGGTGTAAACAAAGGAAATGGATTGCTCTTTGGAAATATTGGAGGTGTTCCCCCTACAAGTGTCGTCATCCTAGGTGCTGGTACTGTTGGAGAGTTTGCTGCTAGAACTGCTATAGGTCTCGGTGCAAGAGTAAAAGTTTTTGACAATTCAATTACCAAATTAAGAAGATTGCAACAGTGCTTAAACGCACCAATATATACATCTACCTTACAACCAAAATCACTCGCCAAAGCATTAATGCGATGCGACGTGGCCATTGGCGCAATCAGAGGGAGAAATAGATCTCCGATTATTGCTACAGAGTCAATGATTAAAAACATGAAAGAAGGGGCTGTTATTGTGGATGTTAGTATAGACAGAGGGGGCTGTTTCGAAACATCTAACATTACAACGCACAATGCACCCAGTTTTATCAAACATGGCGTTGTGCATTATTGTGTACCAAATATTCCTGCACGTTATGCAAGAACTGCATCGGTTTCTATAAGCAACATTTTTACCCCATATCTACTGAACATTGCTGAGGAAGGTGGATTTGAAAATTCCGCTCGTTACGACAAAAGCTTAAGAAATGGTTTGTATTTTTATCATGGAGTGCTTACCAATAGAACCGTAGCAGATTGGTTTGATCTTCCTTTTAGAGATATTAACTTGTTAATCTCTTAAAAAAAACATCTGAATTTCGCTAGCAGAAGCGATAAATAACAGAAAAATCTGTCCTAAAACACAAAGAAATAAGTTGTAAATTGCTGAATAAAACAACTCCTTTTCCATAAATTTGCATTTCAATATTCAACAATGCTCGTAAAAAGAATTTTTTATTATTTAGTGGGATTATCTCTAGGATCTGTTGCCGTTTATTTTTTTTGGCAAAAGAAAAATGCTTCTTTTGACTATGGAATGGATGCCAGAACACTTAAAACACTTCGTATCAGAGAGCGATTGTTTTCTGAACAAGCAAAACTATCTATGCAGCAACACCGCATTGATACCGCAATGATTTCTACCATTTTGTATCTAGGGGATGTTGACTTTGGGAAAAGTGATCAACGAAAAGAACCCTGTGGAGAATACTACATTACTGGAACCGAAGCATTAGAAAACATTCACCTATTAGTAAAACGTTGCGATTCTACTGCAACCATAGAAAAAGTAATGATACACTAATCATTCTTGTACCGATCGTTTAACCCTTCACCAGAAAGAATTAACGGAATAATTTTCTCAAGTCTTTTCGCTTTTGTTTCCACTCTTTTGGCCGCCGAAATATACGCTGCAAATTCATGCTGCTTGCTTTTAGAGAAACGATTAAAACCACCCTCTAGTTGTTTGTCTGATGACAACCGCTGCATCAATTCTAAAGGAATTATCAAGGGGATCGTATTTCTAGTAAACTTTACCTCATTCCCATTTTCTATGTGAGCCATTGCCTCTAAAACATATTCTTTAATCAAAGGAAGATCAATTTCATCCATGGAATAAAATCGCCATTGCCTCATGGCTTTGGTTTTGCCTTCTTGCGCGTTGATGAATTTTTTTTGTCTATCTTTTAAGAGAACTCCTTGAAAAAACCACAAACCGCAATACTTTTTGAAAGCAGCCAAACCTACAATATTTTTTCCTTTAAAAACATAGGTAGGTGCCCCCCATTTAATCGTTTCTTCTAAAGGTAAACCCGAAAAAACAGAACGTAGAAGCGCTAATTCCTGTTTCCAAGCTACTTTCTTATTTATATAAATTTCAACAGGTGTCATTCAATATTTTTTAAATTTTGATAATAATAGGCTTCAATCTTATCCACATTTTTAATGGTTGTTTTCACCCAGTTAAAATATAACATTTGTTTTTCTTCGTCGGACAACTTCCAATCTACCTCAGAATTCCTCAATTTTGAAGTTACCTCTTGTAATATAATAGCAGCAGCCACAGAGATATTTAAACTCTCTGTAAAACCTACCATTGGAATTTTTAAAAAGCCATCTGCATTTTCCATTACCGTTTCCGAAACCCCTTCTGCCTCTACTCCAAATACAAAGGCGGACTTTTTGGTAACATCAAAATCTTGCAATACACAAGAATCATTGTGCGGTGTGGTGGCGATAATTTGATACCCTTTATCTTTTAAAGAAGCTAAGCAACTTGTCGTATTATCTCCATCATTGCGGTAGCGATTGTAGCTAAGCCATTTTTGAGAACCTTTCGCGACGTGTCTCGAAATCTTATTGTTGTATTTGTTCTCAATAGCATGCACATCTTGAATCCCAAAAATATCGCAGGTTCTTACCACAGCACTCGCATTGTGAGGCTGGAAAATGTCTTCCAAAACAACCGTAAAATGTCGGGTTCTGTCCTCTAAAACTTTCTTAAATAACGTTTTTCTCTTCTTCGTTAAATAGCCTTCCAAATAAGCAAGTAGGTTTTGATCCATCATAAAAACAAACTTAAATATAAATATGCTTACTCTTATATAAAAACTAAATTTCTTATTTCGAACCTTATATTAAAAAATAATATTTTTATAATAGTTTTGTACGCTCCCCCATAAAAACCAATTGTTTAGGAGTATAAAAAATAAAGAAAGTTATTTGTAATGGGGAATTTTTATGAGTTGTTTACTAATAAAAAAAGATTACTTTTATAAAATCATGTTAATAATTTAATAAATTTAAAAAAAATGAAATGAAAAAATTATCAAAAATAGTCTTAGTTATATTTATGAACTTAACATTCTTTACTTGTACTAATAGTGAAAATTTAAGCAGTAATGAAACTCAAGAAATTCAACCAGAGCAATTTGGAAAATTACACAATGAAGCTATTTTGGAATTATTAAATCATCCTGATTATGAATCAGATAATAGTCCTCAAGATAACATGGTTTTGATGCATAAAATAATGTCAGAAAAATATCCTGAGTACTTCAGCAAAAAATTAGAGATAAAAAAATATGCCAAAAATATTTTTGGCGATTCTAATAAAAATGATAAGAGTTTTAAAAAATTAATTGTAATTTTAAGAAAATCAGATGTTATAGATAAAAATTTAAAAGAATTTATTTCAAATCAAAGACATGAAGAATTCAATAAATATGATTACAGTTTAATTGATAAAGATCAGTTGATCGCGTTTAATTCTGTCAAAGAGCATTCTAAGCTTTTATGGACAGAACAGGTTTCAAACAATTTAATTATTAAAAGAAATAAAAGGCAAACAAGAGATTGTGATGCTACTCAGCAAGTTATATTTGCTGATGCTACCGCATCTTTATTGTTTTGGTGGAACCCACCCGCTTCAATTATAGCAGGTGCAGCTGCTTCTCTTCTAGTCAGAGAAAATCAAATACAAAATTATGACGGTGGTTGCGCTACAAATTAAAAATTTATGGATAGGATATTAAAAATAAGAAGACAAAATAGATTTTATGACTCTTTAATAAAATATGACATTTACCTCAATAATAATAAAATTAAAATCTCTAATAATGAAGTTTTAGAATTAAAGTTAGAAAAAGGTGAAAATATATTATTCGTTAAATTTTGGCATTTAAAATCGAATACACTACTCTTAGAAGGTAATAAAAATCGTTTGGTGGATATAAAAAATTATGTAACTAATAACCAGTTTTATGTTTATTTGTTTTTAATCGTAGTGGGAATTTATTTTTCATTTTTTAATGTCTCAGAGTATTTTTTTATCAATTTCATAATCAAATTTGTTGGTTTTTATATTTTTTCAATACCTATAGTTTCTTTAACTTTCAATTCAAAAAGAAACATATTAATTGAAGAATTAAATTGAAAGTAGGTAAACCTTCTCTATACTTTGTAAACAAAAATTATATATTTTAGTCTACCACAGCACAAACTTTAATACAAATCAGATTTGTTTTAATAAAAAATTTATACGTATTAAAAATAAAATGACCGCATCAAAACTTGTGCGGTCATTTATAAGCATTCGATTGTAAAAGAAGTTATGTTAACGTTACACGTACTTTTTTCTTTTTCAAGCGTGTATTATTTAATTTTTCAATCAAATCATTGGCAATTGTTAAAGGAACTGCAACAAACGCACAATCTTGTTTTAATTCGATATTTCCTAATTGATCTTTTGTAATATTTCCTTGTTTAAAAAAGAGTCCAGCAATATCTCCTTTCGATATTTTATCTTTTCTACCACCAGAAATAAACAAGGTTTCCCAATACTGAGGTTTGCGAGGAGCTCTTTTAGAAATATCTTCAATCTTCGATTTCTTAATAAAATCAGGTAAGTTTTCCTTTTCCCATTTCAACACATACGCAGTCCCTTTTGCATCAACTCTAGCAGTTCTACCATTTCTGTGAGTAAATTCTTCTGCAGCCTTAGGAAGTTCGTAATGAATGATAAATTTCAATTCAGGAATATCAATCCCTCTAGCCGCTAAATCCGTTGCAATCAAAATTTGACTGGTTCCATTTCTAAATTTAATCAAAGAGCGTTCTCGATCTCTTTGTTCCATTCCGCCAGAAAAACAACTGTGTGATATTTTATTTTTATCTAAAAACGCACTTACTTTGTTGATGCTGTCTTTTAAATTACAAAAAATAATACCGGGCTGATTTCCTAAGTGCAAGATTAAATCCACCAAGGTTTCGGATTTATTTTTAGCAGTAGCAACTACCGTTTTAACTTCCAATTTAGAAACCGCTTTTTTCTTTAAATAGCTAATGGTTTTTGCTCTATCTAATTTCACAAATTCTGGAATCTCAATCCCCTGTGTTGCAGAAGTTAGTATACGCTTATTTAAAGTAGTTAATTGATTAATAATCCCCCTCATTTCATATTCAAAACCTACTTCTAAAGATTTGTCAAATTCATCTAAAATTAAGGTTTTAATATGGGTTTTAGAGAAACGTTCATTTGCAAAATGATCTGCAATTCTACCAGGTGTACCAATTAAAATAGCGGGTACATGTTTCAATTCAATTTTATCTTTAGACATGGGTCTCCCACCATATACTGCATTTACCTTAAAGCCAGATCCCATATTACGAACCACCTGCTCAATCTGTATTGCCAACTCTCGTGAAGGCACTAATATCAATGCCTGTACCTCACTTGAATTTGGATCTAGTGTTTCAATAACTGGCAATAAAAAAGCCAGTGTCTTTCCAGTTCCTGTTGGAGAAAGTAATATCGTATTGGTATTTGATGCAATTGCAGAAATTGCTTCCTCTTGCATCGGATTCAATGCACGAATGTTTAATTTTGCTAAAATATCTTGTTGCTCTTTTATTGTATTTGCCATATATTACTTTTATCCTGTTGCTACTTTTTTCGATTCACTACTCACTATTCACCTTCCCTTTCACTACCAATCTATCGGAAAGTAATCTTTTAAAAATTTCCCAGACCAGTGTTTGCCTGTATTAATACCATCAATTAATGGATCCATTACCCTTGCTGCACCATCTACAATATCTAAAGGAGGCTGAAAATCATGTATTTCTACTTTCTTTTTAGACAATTCGGCAGGATCTTCATCCGTTACCCAACCCGTATCAACAGCATTCATATAAATTCCTTTTTTTGCAAAGGTTGCTGACGAGGTGTGCGTTAGCATATTTAAAGCCGCTTTGGCCATGTTTGTATGTGGATGACGGTCTACTTTTTTAAAACGATGAAACTTACCCTCCATTGCAGAAACATTGATAATGTGTTTCATTCCTGTATTCTCTTTCATCATCAAATTAGACAACCGATTGCACAACACAAAAGGAGCAACTGCATTGACTAGCTGTACTTCCACCATTTCCGTAGTTTCAATTTCTCCTAATTTCAAACGCCAACTATTGGTTTTTCTTAAATCTACCTGCTGTAAATCAGCATCTAACTTTCCTTCGGGAAATACTTCTGCCGTTTGTAGTGAATTGTCAAAACTATAAGGAATCTGAGACAGTGCTGCAGAATTTCTCAAGCCGATACCTGGTTCAGGTCCATGCCAAGTAACAGGCAATACATTATTTTCACTTGTTTTAGAAGTACCCACACTCAAATCAGCAATTTCTTGCAAACATTCTGAATGATTGACAAGTAATGCTTGTGCTAATTTTGGTAATTCTGATATTGCTAATTTTTCATTTTCCATCAAATGGAAATAAAAACCAGAGGGTCTTCTAACTGTCTGAGCAGCGTTATTAATTAAGATATCCAAACGATTGTACTTCTGTTCTATATAATTACAGAAAATTTCTACACTAGGAATATGTCTCAAATCCAACCCATGAATGTGCAAACGATCACTCCAGTCCTTATAATCTTCTTCCTTTGAAAAACGAATAGCAGAATCTGCAGGAAAACGAGTAGTAGCAACTACAGTTGCTCCTGAACGTAATAACATCAATGTAATATGATATCCTATTTTCAATCGCGAACCGGTAATCACCGCAACCTGATTTTGTAAATCGGTCGTTTGATACCGTTTTGCATAATTTAAATCACCACATGAAGTACACATTGTATCATAAAAATGATGCAATTTGGTAAATACTGTTTTACAAACATAGCAGTTTCTTGGTGATTCTAATTCTGGTGTATCTTCTAAAAGACTTGCTGCTGCTAATAATTTGGGGGCTACAAACAAAGCTGCTTCACGAGCAGAACGAATTCCTGTTGACTTTCTAGCATGAATATCCTTCGCAATCATTTTGCGTTTTGCCGCCTTTTTAGCATCTTTTCTACGACGCTGAAACTCATCACGATTTGGCCTTGACAATTCACCTGCTACTTTAAACAGTGCGACTCTTTGTGCTTCGGGCAATTCGAATAGTTGATTGGTATCCGATAATAACTGCGCTATCGTATTGATACATTGGTCAATCTCTCGATTATTAATTTTATCACTCATATGCAATAGAAACTAGTGCTTCTTTTTCTTTTTAACAGTTTCAGTTTTTGGCATACTTATAGTTGTTTGTGTCAAATAATTTGCCAACACTTTCTCTATCAACTCTTCCTTTGTTAAATGATGAAAGACCGTTCTCACTTTTTTTCTAAATTCTTCTGAAATGGTTTTATTGGGTTTGGTCTTAAATATTTTCTTAGCCCATAACAATCCATTATTTTCTTCAATACTTTTCGCATCTGCTTTTTGAAATGTATGAAAAATAATGCCTAATTCTTTTTCAAAATCGGTAATATCTGGAGTTTCATCTTGCTGTATGATTGTTAAAGAAAGTCCCTTTGCTCCTGCTCTGGCGGTACGTCCACTTCGATGCACATACGCACCATAGGTATCTGGTAAATGGTAATTGACTACATAAGCAATTTCTTTTACATCGATTCCACGAGCCGCCAAATCGGTTGCTACTAAAATATCAATATGCCCCTCTCGAAATTGTCCCATGATACGATCACGAATTCCCTGTGTCAAACTTCCATGAATCGCTCCAGAAGAAAATTTGTTAATCGCTAAATTTTTGGCCAACTTATTTACAGCTGCTTTTGTTTTACAAAAAATAATCCCTCTTTGACCTTCTTTCGAATTTAGGAAATGCAATAAAACCTCCAATTTCTCAATAGGTGCTACAACAACATATTGATGGTCGATGCCTTGATGTCCGGCTGTGTCCATATCTGCCGCTATCTCAATAACGTTATCGGACATGTAGTTATTGATCAACTGCTTAATAGCACCTGGCATTGTTGCTGTAAATAAAAGTGTTCTTCTTTTCTTAGGAATTTCCTTAATAATGCTATCCAGTCCTTCTTTCAATGCGCTAACCATTTCATCTGCTTCATCTAAGATAAAATGAGAAATGTCTTTAATGTTAATGGCGTCACGTTTCACTAAATCAGCCAAACGACCAGGGGTTGCAACCACAATATGTGTGGTCTTTTTTAAACGTTCTATTTGAGGTTTAATTGGGATTCCACCACAAATGACAGCAATGGAGATCTCTGGACTATTTACAGCAAAAGACGCTAAGTTATGATGTATTTGCTGACCTAATTCTCTTGTTGGAGCCAAAACAATAGCTTGAATGCTATCTTTTGTTGTATCTATTAATTGTAGTAATGGCAAACCAAAAGCAGCCGTTTTCCCACTTCCTGTTTTTGCCAATGCAACAACATCTTCTGTTTGAGATAAGATTACTGGAATTACTTTTTCTTGAATACCTGAAGGTACGGATATCTGAAGCGCTGAAAGGCTTTGTTGAATTTCTGAGTTAATTCCTAGATCGGAAAAACGGTTTGACATAAAAAGTGTTTTAAGCAAAGATAGTTACACTTTTAAAGAGAAAAGTGTGCGGAATGATATATTATTCTAAAATAACGGAAATAAAAAAGACCCATCAATAATGATGGGTCTTTTTAAAAACTTTAAGTATATATTTAGATAACTTTTACGTTAACTGCATTTAATCCTTTGTTTCCTTCTTGTAAATCAAATTCTACTTGATCTCCTTCATTAATCTCATCGATTAATCCAGAAATGTGTACGAAATGATCTTTTTCAACTCCTTCTTCAGTGATAAATCCAAATCCTTTAGATTCATTGAAAAACTTTACGGTTCCTTTGTTCATTATATTATAATTAAATTATTAAGCCACAAATGTATAACATATTTTAACACGAAGCCCTTTTTTAACTTTTTATTTTTTATTTTTCTTTTTTTTCTATAAAAAAGGCTATATAAAATATTAATTTTACTATTTGACCCTGCTGTTTTAGGAATTTACCTCCCCTATTTTCTTTTAACACTCTTAAAAGAATTCCTAAAGAGAATCGAAACCTATAAACGCTTGCGAGAAGTTATAAAATAGACCCCTGTCAATAATACAACAGATGCAATAATTGACTGGGTTGATAGTTGCTCGTTCAAAACATACCACCCTAAAATCATTGCTACGATTGGGTTTACATAGGCAGAAGTGGCAACTTTTTCTGGGGAAACATTTTTTAACAGAAAATTAAAAGAAGTAAATGCAACAATTCCACCAAATAAAATCAATCCAACAACAGACAATTGCGCCTCAAAGCTCCAATCTGCTGGCAATAGCCAACTCTCTTGCAATCCAAGACTTATGGTTAATAGCAATACTCCAGCACTCATCATTTGATATCCAGTACTCACAAAAAAGTTTTTGGGTAAATCGGCTTTAGACACAAAAATACTCCCGTAACTCCAACTAAATACACAAGTAAACATCACAAAAATAGCCAAAAGACTCCCCTCTTTTGCTGATATTCCTTGTTGACTGACCAACAAATACATTCCTATGATGCCTAAAACAACTCCAACAATGGACTTTACTTGCATTTTTTTACCATCAATCAAACGCATTAAGATCAATACAAACAAAGGTTGTGTAGAAGCCAACAGTGCTGCAAAACTACTATCGATATAATTTAAAGCCCATACGAAAACACCGTTTCCGTATACTAGAAAAAGAAATCCAGCAATCGTGGCATTTAAAAATTGTTTTTTTGAGATATGTAAAGGTTTTTTTAAAATTTTTGCAATCAGCAGAATTAAAACTCCAGCGATTAAAAAACGCAAAGCAGCTAAGGAAAAAGCAGGGATTTCATTGACTGCTATTTTATTTAGCAAATAAGTAGAACCCCAGATTCCATAAATAGAGAAAAAAGCGAGTATTATTAATATTTTATTTTTATTCCGTTTCAAAATATTGTTTTAGGCTGGCGAAATTAACCATTTAATTTGAATAAACATTTGAGAGTCCTATTCCAATTGGAGTAAAAAAAAAGCATAAAAAAAACTCTACCAATGGTAGAGTTTTATTTATAAATATGCTGAAAATTATATTTTAGTAACTTTTACTGCATTCATTCCTCGCATTCCTCTTTCCAATTCGAAAGATACTTTGTCGTTTTCTACAATAGTGTCTATTAAGCCACTTACGTGTGTAAAATATTTTTCATTGTTCATAGAATCGATGATAAAACCAAAACCTTTAGAAGAATCAAAGAAAGAAACTTTTCCTTTTCTTACAGGATCTTCTTCTGGTAATTCTTCTTTTTTAGGAACTGAAACAGCGATATCTTCTAATTCTATTTCTACTTTTAAATCTGGATCCGGTGGCGTATCGGTTAAATTACCATTATGATCAACATAAGCAAACTGGATACCTGTTGACCCATTTTCTTCCCTTTCCGCTTTCCTAGCGTCCATTTTCTTTTGCTTATCCTGACGCTTTTTTAAACGTTTTTTTTCCTTTTCACTCTTACTAAATGTCTGTTGCGATTTTGCCATTAACTAAATAAATGTTTTTTAAAGATTGATATGTTAAAGATAAAATACTTTACTTATGATTTAAATATCGAACAAATTTAAAGGAGTCGTGTATTCTTTCTTAGAAAGCAAAGATAATATTTTTTACTGATTTACCGAAGTACATCACAAAAAACAATTGAGAAGCACTTTTCTAATTTATAAAACTATATGAAATACTGGGACTTATTTATCTGCCCAAGTTTCTCTCCTGTAAAATTGAAAGTATTGATAGTTCTTCTTTGATTGTTCAGTTTATTTGATAATTTTACAACAGATTTTAAAAAATGATTAAAAAGTACCTTTTACTATTTTTCTTCTTAATCTCTGCGATGATTCCAGCCACATTAAATGCCCAGCATTCGGTAGCTAGAGAATGGAATGAACAACTTTTAGAAGCCATAAGAAAAGATTTTGCGCGTCCTACCGTACATGCTAGAAACTTGTTTCATTCCTCTGTGCTAATGTATGATGCATGGGCAATTTTCAACAATGCAGCGCAGCCTGTTTTTTTAGGGACTACTTTTGGCGGTTATTACACAGACTACACTCCTATTGCAATTCCTATTGATAAAAATGAAGCTAGCAAAGAAATAATGAGTTATGCTGTTTTTAGACTATTAACGCATCGTTTTGCTAATTCTCCAAACGCGATGGAGACCCTGGCCTCCTTAGAAACATTTTTTGCTTCTTTAGGATATGACAAAAACAACACCTCTTTAGATTATAGCGATGGTTCGTATGCCGCACTTGGCAATTATATGGCCAGTAAAATGATCGGTTTTGGTTTCCAAGATGGAGCAAACGAAGAAAACGCATATGAAAATCAATTTTATGAGCCTGTAAACAACCCCTTAGCATTGGAGTTGTATGAAAACAATGATGCTATAGATCCAAACAGATGGCAGCCTTTAGCTTTCGATGTGTTTATCGATCAGTCTGGAAATCCTTTTCCTTTAAACACGCCCGAATTTTTAAGTCCAGAATGGGGAGAAGTCACTCCTTTTTCATTACAAAACACAGATTTAGAAATTCTAAACAATAATTTTGATTCGTTTGTCTATAACAATCCTGGAGCACCCGTTTATATTCAAGAGTCGAATGAAAACGGTATTGAAGATCCTTACAAATGGCATTTTTCTTTAGTAATTTCTTGGTCTGCACAATTAGATCCTACAGATGATGAAATCATCAATATTTCTCCAAATACGATTGGGAATGTTGCCATGAGTGATTTTCCATCAACCTTTGAAGAATACAAAAACTTTTATAACTTTGAAAATGGAGGAGACATTGGCGAAGGGCATCAAAAAAATCCGATTACTGATGAAGCATATGAGGATAACTTTGTAAAAAGAGCTGATTATGCGAGAGTTTTAGCTGAATTTTGGGCCGATGGCCCCGACTCTGAAACACCTCCAGGGCATTGGTTTACGATTTTAAACTATGTGAGTGATCACCCGCTTTCCAAAAAAACTTTTGGAAACTCTTCAAGAGAACTTCAGGCATTAGAATGGGATGTAAAAAGCTATTTAACGCTAAGCGGTGCCATGCATGATGTTGCGATTAACATTTGGGGAGTTAAAGGATATTATGATTATATACGTCCTGTTTCTGCAATAAGATACATGGCCTCTAAAGGACAAAGTTCAGACATGACGTTGCCAAATTACGATCCACACGGTTTGCCATTAATAGAGGATTTAATAGCAGTCATTTCGGAAGGTGATGCCTTAGCAGGCAGCAACAATCAACATCTTGGAAAAATAAAAGTGAAATCATGGAAAGGACCTGATTTTATAAACGATCCGGAGATGGATATTGCAGGTGTCGATTGGATTTTAGGAACCCGTTGGTGGCCTTATCAACGTCCCTCTTTTGTCACCCCACCTTTTGCAGGATATCTTTCTGGTCATTCTGCCTTTTCAAGAGCAGCTTCTGAAGTGTTGACTTTAATTACAAATGATGCTTTCTTTCCAGGAGGTATCGGTGTCTTTGATGTTGCTCAGAATGATTTCCTTGTATTTGAACAAGGACCTACGGAAAGTTTCTCTTTGCAATGGGCCACCTACAGGGATGCTTCAGATCAAACGAGTCTATCAAGAATATGGGGCGGAATTCACCCTCCAATAGACGATATAAGAGGGCGAATTATCGGAGATAAAATTGGAAAAGAAGCCTTTAATTTTGCTAGCACTTTTTTTAGTACCAGCTTAAATGTTCAAAATGAAACCAATAGTCTTGACATCACAATTTCTCCAAACCCAATTGTAGAAAACCTTTTTATAAACACTACAATCTCTAATTTAAATCGCATCGACATCTATAATGTACTTGGAGTTAAAGTGTTCTCTGAGGAGATTAATACTAACAATGCTGTAAATATTTCCAACTTAAAAACAGGCGTTTACTTTGTAAAAATAAACTCGAGCAACGAGAAGCTGTATTTTATGAAAAAAATTATAAAGTCAAACTAAACAAAATAAACACCCCTTTAAATTACTATTTTAATCACCATCCTCTAGAGAGAAAAAAGCATTC
The DNA here is from genome assembly GCA_943787375.1 of uncultured Polaribacter sp. Lineage (GTDB taxonomy): Bacteria > Bacteroidota > Bacteroidia > Flavobacteriales > Flavobacteriaceae > Polaribacter. The sequence continues at coordinate 252,271 of CALSME010000001.1, read as the reverse complement.
ACTGGAATTTTAAATAGTGTAGATAGTTTTAATGCTAAAACTGTAGACGGTACATATCGATTCTTTTCAATTGAGTTGATTGTTTGACGTGAAACCCCAATTTTTTTCGCCAAATCTTCTTGAGTTAAATCTAAAATTGCACGTTGTACTTTTAAAGTGTTCCTCATTTTTTTAATGCTGTTTTTTTAATTTCCAAAAGAATAATAATTGCACAATTAGCATAAAAAATAAGACTTGAAAATAATTAAAGCTTTCATATTCATTGTCTTGCTGTAGTACATAAGAAACAGCAAAGTTTACAATCGGTTGCACCAACGCATATACAATTGCCAAAATAAATGCCAATCGATAGGATTGAGACCTCAGACTGTCAATATACTCATCTTCAATTTTCTCTTTTGATACAGAGATCAATAACAAACCAATTAATAAGATTCCATGTAAAAAAGGTTTCAACCATTCAGGATTGTCAATGTATTTGATTGCAATCATCAATACAAAACTAGCAATAGTAACTATAAAACCTACTTTTTTATAGTGGATTCCGAGTTGAAATTTATTCATTTTTTCAAGTTGAATTCTTTCTCTTTCACAAATTTTAGACTTCTTCATACTATTTAAAAATTTTTATTTTAACAAATATACTGTATAATGACAAATATACCATATATAATGACAAATAAACTTTACTTTTAAAATATTAACTTATTTTTATTATATTTATATCATCAATCATTAAAACAATAGATTATGTCAGAATCAAAAAAACCAAATGTTGGCTTTTGGGTGATTAGCTCAATTGCACTTATCTGGAACCTTATGGGGGTTGATGGTTATCTTAATCAAACCTATAAAACGGAACGTTTTAAATCAATGTATTCCGAGGAACAATTAGAAATTATATTTAATAGCCCTTCTTGGGTAACAGCAGCTTTTGCAATGGCTGTTTTTTCATCCGTTCTAGCAGTCGATATTATTATTGTTAAGAAAAAAAGTCTGCGAAAATTATTTTTCGTTATCGGCTTATTGGCCGTAATCTCGTTCAAACCGTGTACAATGTTTTTATGAATCCTGGGATAGAACTCTACGGATCTATGGAATATTCAATGCTTACCATCATCCCGTTATTTTCTGTTTTTTTAGTTTGGTATTCTCGATTTGTAGATGCCAAGGGTTGGCTTTCTTAAAAAAAATATTTTCAAAAAAAAGCTGCTACTGGCAGCTTTTTTTTATTCAAAGAGTGCAGCAACAAACTCTGCCACACATGCCGGTTTTTCTTGTCCTTTAATTTCGATAGTACAATTAAAGGTTACTTTTATGCCGTTATCGCCAAGGCTGTCAATTTCTTTGACAGAAGTTAACATTCTAAGTTCACTATTTACCGGCACTGGATTTGGAAAACGTACTTTGTTCATTCCGTAATTTAAGCCCATGATTACACTCTCAATTTTAAATGCATTTTCGAGCATTTTAGAAATCATGGCCACCGACATAAAGCCGTGTGCTACGGTACTTTTAAAAGGACTTTCCTTTGCAGCTCTTTGCTCATCAACATGAATCCATTGCTTGTCTAAAGTAGCATTTGCAAAGTCATTGATCATTTGTTGGGTAATGGTGTACCATTCGCCATCTGGCAAAGATGTTCCAAGAACCCCTCTAAAAGCATCAATATTTTTAAAAATTTGAGGTTTCATCGTGTTATTTTTTTGAGTATAAATCGTCTTTTACTTTCGGCAATTCCAGTTGAAATTTTACCGCTGTAAATCTTATTAAAATTACGGAAAACAATGTACATAAAAATTGAGTGGTTTCAGTAACCTGAAAATAATTGGTGGCCCAAAAGACCAATCCTCCAACTAAACAAGCAGAAGCATAAATTTCTTTTTGAAAAATAAGGGGGACCCTACTGGTTAAAACGTCTCTTAAAACACCGCCAAAGACTGCCGATACCATTCCCATGATAATTGCCACTGAGGGATGCAAATTGTAGCTAAATCCTTTTTGAACTCCTAATAAGGTAAAAACACCAATTCCAATAGTATCAAATAAAAAAAGGGTTTTGCTTAAGGGCGCAATTTTACTTTTAAATAAAATGGTAAAAACTACCGCAATTAAAATCGTCCACAAATAATTTAAATCGCCAATCCAATTAATTGGGTGAGCGTTTATCAAAACATCTCGAAGCATGCCACCACCAACAGCCGTTACAAAGGCAATAATGAGAACCCCAAACAAATCAAACTTTTTATCAGAAGCAAATAATGCACCACTAATGGCAAATGCAAAGGTGCCAATAATGTCTAAACTATAAATTAAACTCATTGCTATTTTTCTACTTCCTTAAATTTTATGTTCAGTGCTTTTTGAATTTGATGAATTCGTTCCAATTCACTCGGTAAAATAAAGGCGATGGAATTTCCTGTTTTCCCCGCTCTGGCTGTTCTTCCACTTCGATGCGTATAATATTCTAATTGTTCTGGTAATTGATGATGAATGATAAATTCCAAGCCTCTCACATCAATACCTCTCGCAGAAACATCAGTTGATACTAAATATTGTAAGCGCTCACTTTTAAAGGCGCGCATGGCTTTTTCTCGATCTCTCTGTTGCATATCCCCTTCCAAAGCACCAACAGAAAATCCTTCTTCTTTTAGTTGCTGGTATAAGCTCTGAACACCTAATTTGGTTCTACAAAAAATAATCCCTCTTTCGGTTCCTCGTTTTTCGATATATGAAATAATATCGTTGGTTTTTTGTTTGATCGTAGTTTTTATAAATTGATGCTTGATGTTTTCATTGACCAAAGCCTTTGTATTAATTGCTATTCTTGGAGCATTTGCATCCATATAGGTTTTAATAATTCGCTGAATTCCTTCTGGCATGGTTGCAGAAAATAACCAGGTATTTCTTGCACCAGTTGTAAACTTTAAAATTCGATTTAAATCTTGTTTAAAACCCATAGACAACATTTCATCAGCTTCATCCAACACCAAGGTATGAATGTTGCGCACATCAATTGCACCACGTTCAATTAAATCTACCAGTCGTCCTGGAGTTGCCACAACCACATGGGTAGTTCTTTTTAATTTTTTTATCTGAATATCTATTTTTTCTCCACCATAAACCGCTTCTAAAAAAATTTTATCATCAGCATACTTCGTAAACTTAAAAAGTTGTTTTTTTATTTGCTGAACCAACTCTCTGGTTGGTGACAAAATCAATGCTTGGATTTCGGCCTTGTTCGGATCTACTTTTTGTAGAATAGGCAAACCAAATGCAGCTGTTTTACCAGTACCTGTCTGAGCCAATCCAACAAAATCTGTTTTGGATTTCAATAAAATTGGAATTGCTTTTTCTTGTATTTCTGACGGAACTTTAATTCCGAGTTCATGCAATCCTTTAAGATAATCTTTGCGAATTCCTAGTGCGGTAAATGTTGACATAATAGCTGTTTCAAATATAGATTGGCAAAGATACTTTTATTTAAAAGGTTCTAATACTTTTAATACATTTTCTCTAATTCTGGAGGGCTTATACGTTTTGGCGTCTAGCATTCCATAGATGGTTTTAGCTTTTACAAGTAGCTTCTCATTGGTAGAAAATTCAAAATGCCGTTCCGATTTAAAACCCTTTGTATCTCCTACCCATGTTTTAGAAATAACCAAATCGTTTAAAACAGCTTGTCCAGTGTAATCAATTTCATGTCTTAACACCACCCAAATAAATTGTGGCAGGGGATGCTTTGACGTTAAAGCAACCCAGTGTTGGTGGGCAATCGCATCCATCCATTTCACATAAACTGCATTGTTTACATGGTTTAAATCATCAATATCAGCGATTTCTACAACGTGTTTCAATTGAAAAACTGTGCTCATCTATCTATTTTTTGTACAAACTTATAAAATTTAAATGCATCCATAACAATTATTGATGTTGCTATGATACAATCTAGTTTATAAAGTAGCATCTTTGTACTCTAGAAAATTATGGCAAGATTAGCAGGAGAATTAGGAACAGAAAAGATAAGTAAATTACTGATACAACAGGCAGTTCCTGCAGCTATTGGAATACTTGTAATGTCTTTAAACATGATTGTTGATACCATTTTTGTGGGACAATGGATTGGTGTTTTGGCGATTGCAGCAATTACTGTCGTTTTACCCATTGCATTTATGATTTCTTCTATTGGGATGGGAATTGGTATAGGAGGAAGCTCAATCATATCCAGAGCTTTGGGAAATGAAAATTCAGAAAAAGCACTACTTACATTTGGAAATCAAATTAGCTTAACCAGCATTTTGGCACTTCTTTTTGTACTATTGGGCAATATTTACAGTACAGAAATTTTATCGCTTTTTGGTGCAAAAGGAGCTATTTTGGATCCGGCCCAAGCCTATTTTGATGTCATTATTTACGGCGTACCTTTTTTAACTTTTGCCATGATGGGGAACCCCGTCATTAGAGCAGTTGGGAAACCTAAATTTGCCATGTATGCCATGTTAATTCCGGCTGTTGTAAATATTACATTAGACATTCTCTTTATAAAATACATGCACCTTGGAATGTACGGTGCTGGATTGGCTACCGCAATTGCCTACGCAAGTTGTGGATTGTTTATTCTCTTTTTCTTTATTGCAAAAAAAAGTGAATTAAAAATTATCCCTAAAAACTTTGGGTTGGATTTTTCTATTGTAAATGAGATTATACGGTTAGGAGGTGTTTCAATAGCAAGACAAGGGACGATTAGTGTTTTAATGATTGTGCTAAACTATTCTTTGTATACCTATGGTGGTGAAATTTCGATTTCAATTTTTGGAATCATCAATCGCGTAATGATGTTTGCACTGTTTCCAATCATGGGAATTACCCAAGGTTTTTTGCCAATAGCAGGCTATAATTATGGTGCCAAAAAATACGATCGTGTCAAAGAAACCATCCAAAAAGCCATTGTCTATGGTTGCGTCGTTGCAGGATTCATTTATATCATGATTGTAGTCTTTGCAAAAGAAATTATCGGTGTTTTTTCAACTGATGCCACCCTATTGGCAGCAACTCCAAGAGCCATGCTTTTGGTTTTCTTAGCCTCTCCAATAATTGCCATACAACTCATTGGTTCTGCCTATTTTCAAGCGGCAGGAAAAGCATTACCTGCATTGTTTTTAACCCTTTTAAAGCAAGGTTTTTTCTTAATACCATTGGCTTATATTTTGCCAATGTATTATGGAGTTGATGGTGTTTGGTACTCCTTTGCCATTGGAGATATTTTAGCAACTATTATTACCTACATTGTTGTAAGAAGAGAAATAAAAAAAAACTTACAGTAGGTATCTAAAGAATGCTTTCTCCGTTTAAATTGGTGGTTAGAAGATCACTAAAGAGATCGAAAAAAGGACGCAATGCTTTGTAGCTCTTGGCAACTTCTTCGAAGAAGTTTTCAGAGAGCACTTCAGCATCCGTAAAACTTCGAGAGGCGATAAAGCCCTTTTTACGCAATAAATCGATGTCTTTATGCGCTTTATCAAAGCCTCTTGGGGCTGTTTTAAGCTCACTAAAACTTTCGAATTTCCCACCAAAGTAGAGTTGATACTCTTTGTCGGCTAAAATTGCTCTAATTTCAGAGGCATCCAATTCAATTTCTTTTCGAATTCTCAATAAATCTTCCTTACTAGGTTCCCAAAAGCCTCCTGCTAAAAAAGATTCTCCTGGACGTATTCTCAGAAAATAGCCTCCTCGCAATTCCTTACCCAACCTCGAATAAGAATTTGCAAAATGTGCTTTGTAAGGTGTCTTATCGTTGGAAAAACGCACATCTCTATAAATACGCATCATTTTAGATTTTTCAATTTCGTCATGCATTTGTAATTCCTCATGTATGGCAGCAAAAACTTCTTTCGCATTTTTTTGCGCCTGTACATACCTCGGTTTGGTTTCTGAAAACCAATCTCGGTTGTTGTTTTTTTGAAGGTCTTTTAAATATTCAAGAGTGGCATTTTCAATTTTCATAATCTAATTTTTAAAAGTGAAATTTACGAAAAGAAAATGAAAATCGTTTTGTAATTTCGAAGCACAATGCATCAAAAAACAAAAGACATCCAAAATCATTTTGAAGGTTTTCTAAAAACCCCTTCTTTATGGACAGGAAAAGCTGTTTATAATTTAAAACAATTTCAAATAGACCAAAAATCGATCTCTCTAAACAAAGAAATTGATGGCTCATTAAGACTTGGAAAATATATCGAGCGTTTTGTCTCCTATCAACTTGATCAAAACGAACAGCTTGAAATTATTTCAGAAAACATTCAGATCCAACAAGATAAAATCACATTAGGCGAGTTAGACTGCATCCTTTTAAAAGCAGAGCAACCCATACATTTAGAGATTATTTACAAATTCTACCTTTATGACGCTACTGTTGGTACAGACGAGATTGCCCATTTTATTGGCCCCAATAGAAAAGATTCTTTACAGTCCAAGTTAGAGAAGCTTCAAAAAAAACAACTCCCCCTTCTCTACTCCAAAGAATGCCAAAACTATTTAAAAACAATCGGTCTAAATGCTAATGACATCGAACAAGAAGTCTATTTTAAAGCCCAGTTATTTGTACCTTTCACAAACAAAAATATTCAGTTAAAACAATTAAATTCAGCCTGTATTGTTGGTTTTTACATCCATATGGAGGCATTGCAACAATTTAAAAAGTGTAGCTTTTACATTCCCCACAAAAAAGATTGGTTAACCCTACCACATCCACAGGTAGCTTGGCAGTCCCTTAGATCCTTTACCAAAGACTGTAATAAAATTCGGCAACGGAATTTCTCCCCCATGTGTTGGATAAAACATAAAAACGGTTGTATCGAAAAATTTTTCTTGGTTTGGTGGTAAAATTTTTTTTATTGCTGCCTCTTTTTCAACTCAGTTTCTATATCCTTAAGTGTAAATCCTTTTGCTTGTAAAAGCATTAAATAATGAAACATTAAATCTGCCGATTCGTATAAAAACAATGCGTCATTATTATCCATGGCTTCAATAACCATTTCCACAGCTTCCTCTCCTACTTTCTGTGCTACTTTTGAAATCCCTTTGGCAAATAGGCTTGCTACATAGGACTTTTCAGTATTCTTTTGAGCAACTCTTTCAGCAATGGTGGTTTCTAAGGTAGAAAAGAATCCATAATTGGGTGTGTTTTCTTCATT
>CALSME010000001.1:10000-244978 GCA_943787375.1 uncultured Polaribacter sp. | reverse complement strand
GTCTCTATATTTTTCATTGCTGACAACAACGTTTTTACTGCATGTTGTTGTGGATCTGGATACCGGTTTACACCATTATCAAACGGGTTTTCATTGGCATCTATGAAAATCATCTCCTTTGTAGTTGCATCTTTGTATTCATCTCTTGCCGAAGAATACGGTTTTAGCTCCTTAATATTCGCTCTTACAAGAGTATTTATGTTGAAGTCTGTAATCATTGTAAATCGTTTAATCGAACTGTAACCGCGTTTTTATGTGCTTGCAATCCTTCTGCTGCTGCCATTACTTTAATGGTGTTCCCAATATTTAAAATTCCTTCTTTGGTGATTTCCTGAAAGGTGATGCTTTTTAAAAAGCTGTCTAAATTCACACCAGAATAGGCTTTTGAAAAACCATTTGTGGGTAGTGTATGGTTAGTTCCAGAAGCATAATCTCCAGCGCTTTCTGGGGTATAATTGCCAATAAAAACGGATCCTGCATTTTCAATATTCTCAAGATAATACTCATTATTATTCGTACAAACAATGAAATGTTCTGGACCATATTCATTAATGAGCGCCAATGCCGTTTCATCTGTAGCAACAAAAATAGCTTTCGAATTGTCCATCGCTTTTTGAGCTAGCTCTTTTCTCGGCAATACCAAGAGTTGTTGTTCTAACGCTATCGAAACTTGATCAATAAATTCTTGAGAAGTAGCTACTAAGATCACCTGACTATCAGCTCCGTGCTCTGCTTGACTTAATAAATCTGCAGCTACATAAGAGGCATTTGCAGAAGCATCTGCCATCACTAACAATTCACTTGGACCAGCTGGCATGTCTATGGCTACGCCAAATTTTGTAGCCAACTGTTTTGCTACGGTGACAAACTGGTTTCCTGGACCAAATATTTTGGATACTTGTGGAATGGTTTCAGTACCGAAAGTCATCCCAGCAATGGCTTGAATGCCACCAACTTTTATTATTTTGGTAATCCCACAAAGCTTTGCTGCATACAAAATTGCTGCATGAATCTTTCCTTCTTTGTTGGGTGGCGAACACAATACAATCTCTTTACAACCTGCTATTTGTGCTGGAACTGCCAACATTAAAACCGTTGAAAAAAGCGGTGCAGTACCTCCTGGAATGTACAAGCCTACTTTTTGAATGGGTCTTTTTTCTTGCCAACAGGTAACTCCTGGACTGGTTTCTACTACTACCTTATCTGTTTTCTGTGCAGTGTGAAATACCTCAATGTTTGATTTTGCTTGTTCAATCGCAAGTTTTAATGCATCTGAAACCTCTGCAATCGCAGTATTTATTTCTTCTCCAGAAACGACTGTATTTTCTAAGGATACACCGTCAAATAATTGGGTATATTTTGAAATTGCAATGTCCTTGTTTCTTTGTACGTCTTCAAAAATTTGCGTTACTGTATTTTCGATATCGTCTACCGTTTGTGTTGGTCTTTGTAAAAGCGCGTTCCAATCTTTTTTTGGAGGGTTGTTGATGATTTTCATTATAATACCATATTTTCAATTGGACATACCAGAATTCCTTCTGCTCCTTTGGCCTTTAATAGGTCTATAATTTCCCAAAACTGGCCTTTATCAATTACAGAATGCACAGAACTCCAACCTTCTTTTGCTAAAGGCAATACAGTAGGACTTTTCATCCCCGGTAAAATAGCGATGATTTCTGCAAGCTTGTCATTGGGAGCATTCAACAATACATATTTCGAATTCCTTCCTTTTAAAACGGCTTTCATTCTAAATTGAATCTTTTCTAAAATTACTTTTTTATCCTCAGATATTGCAGGGGATACCGCCAATACTGCTTCGGACTCAAATAAAACCTCAATCTCTTTCAAACCATTTTTATACAAAGTACTTCCACTAGAAACGATATCACAAATTCCATCTGCCAAACCAATATTCGGGGCAATTTCTACGGAACCATTAATGGTGTGTAACTGCGCGTTGATTTTGTTTGCTGCTAAGTATTTGTTAACTGTGTTTGGGTAGGAGGTTGCAATGCGTTTTCCATCCAAATCTTTCAATGCATTTGCTGTTGCATTTTTTGGAACAGCGATAGAAACCTTGCATTTTGAAAAACCTAAGCGCTCAACAAATTCGATGTCATTTCCTTTTTCGATCAAAACATTTTCTCCGATAATAGCGGCATCTACAACCCCATCTCTCAGGTATTGAGGAATATCTCCATTTCTTAGATAAAAAACTTCTAATGGAAAATTTCTTGCTGCTGCTTTCAATTGGTCTTTACCGTTGTCTATGGCAATGCCTATTTCTTTTAAAATACGCATGGAATCTTGATTTAATCTTCCTGATTTCTGAACTGCAATTCTAATTTTATTCATTTCTTCTTTGTTTGGTGTCTGAGCAACCTTTTGATTTTTAAATAGAAAAACCCGTTTGATTGTCTCAAACGGGTTTGTAAATATCTTGAATTTATTCAATACATTTTCAGTTCGCTTGACTGCAAATTTGAAAATGATGATGATGGTTTTGAATAAAGTACATTGTTTTCTTAATAAGGAGCAAATATATTGCCTTTATTTTTCTTAAAGCGTATCTGATACTTCTTTTTTATTTTTTTAGCAACTTTTATCAATATCTAAGTTTACCAATACAATTTTTTATTTTTTTTTAAATAGCGCCGCATATTTTTAGGATTATAATAATAATAAGGTATGCTATTAAAATTAAAAATATGGCTATTTTTTTATGAATAATTCAAAAATTAGACCTATTTTACAAGTGGAAAGGAAAATATTAAACATGGATTACAAAAAAAAATACGAAGAGCTACTTGAAAAAAATGCGGTACTTCAAGAACAATACATTGAGAAGGTTAAAGAAAAAGATCATAAACTACCCGCACTATTTAATTCAATAGATAGCACGTTTCAATTGATATCCCCCATTTATGATGAAAATGATATCGTGGTGGACTACTATTACAAAAATGTAAATAATAAATTTATCAGTAAAATCGGGAAAACTAGAGAAGAAGTAATCGATAAAAGGGGAACCGATATTATTGGTTTCATCGAAGATTACTGGTTCAAATCCATTGAAAAAGTTATAAAAATAGGAAATCCAATCATTTATAGAAACTACAGTGACACACGAAAAACATATTTTGAATTATATGCTTGGAAGGTTAATGAAAAGGATGTGGCCATTCTATTAAATGATCTAACTGCACAAAAAGAGAACGAGCGATTTCTTCTTGATTCTAAAGAAGAAATAGATAAGCTTACGATTTCAAAGGAACGACTTATTACTGTTATTGCACACGATTTGAGAAGTCCTTTCAATGCCATTTTAGGATTTTCCAATTTATTAATTGATAGTGTAACGCATCAACAAGATTTAGAAGAAACGTTAGATTACAGTAAAATAATACATGGAAAAGCGAAAGAAACACTTATACTACTCGATAACTTATTGGATTATGGAAATTTAAATAGCAAATACATACATTTTGATCCGAAAAGAATACCACTTTCCTCAATCATAGACCAAACAGTCAAATCTCATCTTCCAGAGGCTACACTTAAAAACATTTCTTTGACATGTAATGTAGAAGAGCAACTTTATGTGTATGTAGATAAAATAATGCTCGAAGCTGTGATAAGAAATTTAATTTCAAATGCCTTGAAATTTAGTTATTTAGATGGCAATGTTACCGTTTATATGAAACAGATTGGTGGTGATTGTAAAGTAACCGTTACAGACAATGGTGTTGGAATTCCCTTTGACAAACAAGCAGATTTATTCAGTTTTAAAACCAACAGAACCACAAGAGGAACTCTCGATGAAAAGGGATCTGGATTGGGTTTATTAATTTGTAGAGAATATCTTGAAAGGAACAATGGTGCTATCAGTGTGAGAAGTGAAATTGGTCATGGAAGTGAATTTTCATTTACACTGCCTTTGGTTGCTTCCTAATCCTACAGCGCTCAAAGTGCTTTTAGGGGGTTCTCTTTTTCATTCAACCATAAAAAAACGAATCTACGATTGCAAAGCGATCTCGGGCAAAAGGTTTCTAAAACTCGGTGCATTGTCTCGATAAGAAACCATTTTCTTTTTAGAAACTAGAATTAGTAAATCTTCACGTAACGTAAATAAGGTTCCTGCTCTAAAGGTTTGCATCAGTAATTTCTCGATTTCTACAAAGGCTTCTGCTAAAGTAAATTGCTTGTAAAGCTCTTCTGTTTCATGTCGATATTTAAATTGAAAAATTTGTTTTCCATCCAATAAAAACAAACGCATATATACGTTTTTCAAGCCTTCACTTTTTCGAAGTGGCTTGCTGAGTGTTAATTTGACAAACTCGTTGTTTATTAGACTATTTTGTAGGGTTTCAAAAAGGATATTAAATTCACTCATACTGCAAAGGTAGATAATGAAACGAAAAAAAAGGGGCTTAAATCATAAAAAAAAGCCCAAGTTAAAACTTGAGCTTTTGTATTTTTATCAATGCTGATAGATGCTTATCCTTTAAAAACAATCTTACGCATACGTAAGTTCTCTGGAGTTACCTCTAAATATTCATCTGCTTTGATGTATTCCATATTTTCTTCTAAAGAGAAATTTATTTTTGGTGCAATTTTCATTGCATCATCGGTACCCGATTTACGCATGTTAGTCAATTGCTTTCCTTTGATCAAGTTTACAGCCATCTCATCAGATTTGGAGTTTTCTCCAATTACCTGACCTACATAAATTTCTTGATTGATATCGATAAAGAAACGTCCTCTATCTTGTAAGCGGTTCAACGCATAAGCAGTTGCTTTACCAGCTGCAGAAGAGACAATAGCTCCTTTTACTTCTTCTGTAAAGTCACCTTTGTAAGGACCGTATTCAGAAAATCTATGGTTTATGATTGCCTGACCAGCTGTTGCTGTTAAAATTCTATTTCTTAAGCCTATCAATCCACGAGATGGAATTGAAAATTCTAAGTGTTGTAGATCTCCTTTAGGCTCCATAATCAATAAGTCACCTTTACGCAAAGAAACCAAGTTTACCGCTTTAGAAGCTACATCTTCTGGTACATCAATCGACAATGTTTCCATGGGTTCATGTTTTACACCATCTATCATTTTAATAATTACTTGTGGTCTTCCCACTTGCAATTCATATCCTTCTCTACGCATTGTTTCAATCAATACAGACAAGTGTAAAACACCACGTCCGTATACATTAAACTTGTCTTCAGAATCTGTTGTTTCAACTTTTAAGGCTAAATTCTTTTCTAATTCTTTAAACAGACGGTCACGAATGTGACGAGAAGTAACAAATTTCCCCTCTTTACCAAAGAATGGAGAATTGTTAATCGTAAACAACATACTCATTGTAGGTTGGTCAATTTCTGTTCTTGGCAATGCTTCTGGATTTTCTAAATCGGCAATCGTATCACCAATTTCAAAACCTTCAAGACCTGTAATTGCACAAATCTCTCCACAAGGCACTGATTCTACTTGAACTTTCCCCATTCCTTCGAATACGTGAAGTTCTTTAATTCTTACTTTTTTAGTAGAACCATCTGCTTTACAAAGCATGTAGTCTTTTCCTACTTCTAAATCTCCTCTAAATACACGTCCAATAGCAATTCTACCTGTAAAAGAAGAAAAGTCTAAAGAAGTAATTTGCATTTGTGGGGTTCCTTCGTTGTATTTTGTTGCAGGTATCGATTCTAAAACCGCATCTAATAAAGGAACGATGTTGTCTGTTTCGTTTTTCCAATCAGTACTCATCCAGTTGTTCTTTGCAGAACCATAAATCGTAGTAAAGTCTAATTGCTCTTCTGTTGCTTCTAAGGCAAACATTAAATCAAACACTTTTTCGTGAACGATATCTGGAGTACAGTTTTCTTTATCAACTTTATTAACAACTACAATCGGTGTCAATCCTAATTCTAAAGCTTTTCCCAATACAAAACGTGTTTGTGGCATTGGGCCTTCAAATGCATCTACTAAAAGTAACACACCATCTGCCATTTTTAATACGCGCTCTACTTCTCCACCAAAATCGGCGTGACCAGGAGTATCAATGACGTTAATTTTTGTGTTTTTGTAGGTTACAGATACGTTTTTAGAAAGAATTGTAATTCCTCTTTCACGTTCTAAATCGTTATTGTCTAACAATAAATCGGTACGTTCTTTACGATCGTCCAATATTTTAGCTTGATCAATAATCTTATCTACTAATGTTGTTTTTCCGTGATCGACGTGCGCAATAATTGCGATATTTCTGATTGGTTGCATTTGTAATTCTTAAATTTCGTGCAAAAGTAGTTGATTCCATACAAATTATACTAATTCTAGGAAGTTATTTTGATTGAACTACCTATTTATATGCTAATTGAGTGGAATGAATTGTAGATATTGGGAGCAATACTTGGAATTTCTTGTATGAAGCTACCATTGTGAAAACTTGATCTAATAAAATAGAAAGGTGAAAAAACAAGAATTTGACTATTTATGAACGCTTCCAACTTTAATTACTGTTTCAAAAAAAGCTACAAATCTTCCCGAAATGCAGACGGCAAAATATCTGGGATTAATTTGATTAATAAAGGGAGGAGCAATGCACCGCCTGGCAACATAAATACTGCAAAAGAAGGAATTGCTTTACAGATATCCAGTAATTGTTCTTTCACTTTTGTTTTCTCTGCTTCGGTCAAAGTTGTTTTTCTTGATTTTTGAACCAAGTGAACGACTTCCCTACTCTCCTCCAATTCTTTTAAGAATCGTGTTTTATTTTTATTTAAAAGTTCTTTTATTTCTTCTAAGGTTGTCATGACAACTTTCTTCTTTTACGCTCTGTTTTTATAAGATTTAACTCCCTACTAGTTTGCCCAGCAACAGAGGTGTTTTCCTCAGCTCTTCTTATTAAATAAGGCATCACATCTCTTACAGGTCCAAACGGAAGATATTTGGCGACATTATAGCCTTCTTTTGCAAGATTAAAACTAATATGATCACTCATCCCAAATAACTGTCCAAACCACAAACGGTCATCATTGGGGGCTATTTTATGTTTTTTCGCCAATTCAACAACCAACATTGAGCTTTCTTCATTATGAGTTCCTGCAAAAATAGCCATGTTTTTGTGTTCCATCATATAATGCACAGCAGCATCATAGTTACTATCTGTGGCTTCTTTATCAACACAAATTGGAGACGGGTAGTTATGCGCTTCTGCTCTTTGGCGTTCTTTTTCCATATACGCACCTCTCACCACTTTTATTCCAATATGAAAGCCTTTATGATGCGCGCGCTCATGGAGTCCTTTTAAATAGTCCATTCGGTCGTGTCGATACATTTGCAGCGTATTAAAAACAATTGCTTTCTCTTTGTTGTAAGTTTCCATCAACATTTCTAACAAATCATCTGCTGCACCTTGCATCCAACTTTCTTCTGCATCGATTAGCAAAGGAACATTCTTTTCCAAGGCAACAGTACATACTTTGTCAAAACGTTCTTTCACACGTTTCCACTCGGTTATTTCTGCTGCTGATAATTCTTTTTTCTCTGTAATTTTTTGATACAAACCAAACCTACCAAAACCAGATGGTTTAAAAACTGCATAGGGAATGGCTTCTTTTTCATATCCAAATTTAATGATTTTAAGAATCTTCTCCATCGTATCATCAAAAATTGCTTCTCCTTCCTTGCCTTCAACAGAATAGTCTAAAACACTACAAACTCTTCCTTTGGTATACATTTTATCAATAACTGGCAGACAATCTTCTTCATTCACACCTCCACAAAAATGATCAAAGACAGTAGAACGAATTAACCCTTCTACGGGTAACTTTGCTTTCAAAGCAAAATTGGTAACCGCAGTACCAATTCTCACCATCGGCTGATTTTGAATCATCTTAAAGAGAAAGTAAGCTCGTTCCAGCTCAGAATCCGATTTTAAACTAAAGGCAACTTCCGTATTATCAAAAAATTTCATTCAACATCAATTTTATGTAAACAAAGATAGCGATAGACTGCAAATAATTCAATAATTTCTACTTAATTTGCAGTTCCATTTATATCAATATGAAATCCATACAAGCAGCTACATATCTTGTTCATTTTCAAGAGCAAGCATACCTAGAATTGAATACTTTAATTGCTCAAAAAAAGTACTCTACACTTTTTATTTTAGTAGATGAGAATACTTTTGAACATTGTTACTCTAAATTCATTCCAAATTTAGAGACCGATAAGACCCTTGAAGTAATTGAAATTGAATCTGGTGAGATCAATAAAAACATAGAAACTTGTGTTGGTGTTTGGAATGCGATTACAGAACTTGGCGGAGATCGTAAAAGTTTATTGATTACTTTAGGCGGTGGTGTCATCACAGATTTAGGTGGTTTTGTGGCATCTACTTTTAAACGAGGAATCGATTTTGTAAACATCCCCACCACTTTATTGTCAATGGTAGATGCTTCTGTTGGCGGAAAAACGGGGGTGGATTTGGGTGTATTAAAAAATCAAATTGGCTTGTTTTCCAATCCAGAAATGGTGCTGATTGATACGGAGTATTTAACGACGGTTACGGACCGAGAAATGAAATCTGGAATGGCAGAAATCATTAAATATGGATTGACTTATGACCTTAAACTATTTAATCACATTAAACATCATAAAGAACTATATGTAAATGACTTAATTTTTAGATCTATCGAAATAAAAAACGAAATTGTATTGCAAGATCCTACTGAAAAAAATCTGCGAAAAGTATTAAATTTCGGACATACGGTTGGACATGCAATTGAGTCGTTTTACTTGGAATCTGAAGACAAAGAAAATTTCACACATGGAGAAGCAATTGCGATTGGAATGGTGTGTGAAAGTTATATCTCTTCGAAATTGTTAGGCTTTTCAAATCAGAAATTAAGCGAAGTCAAAGAAACTATTACAGCCATCTATGGAAAAACAACACTTCTAACGGAAGACTACCCTGTTATTATGGACTTGCTAAAACACGATAAGAAAAACGTAAACGGACAGGTTAATTTTGTCTTATTAAACGATTTTGAAAATCATCAACTCGACTGTAAAGTATCTGAAGAACTGATTGTTGAGAGTTTGGATTTTTACAACGCTTAAACCTTTACAATGCAGGATTTGTAAATGGCTTCGTAGAAAGGCAAAATGTTTTTCAAAGCAAATTGCTTGGTGTGTTGTTTTGCACTTTGCTTAAATTGAAGCAACGTTTCATCATCTTTTAAAATTAAAATGGCATTTTTTGCCATATCATCTACATCGCCTAATTCACTTAAAAAGCCTGTTTTTCCGTGAATATTTACTTCAGGCAAACCTCCTGTATTTGTAGAAATGACTGCGGTACCAGCAGCCATAGCTTCCAATGCCGCCAATCCAAAACTTTCTGTTACTGATGGCAATACAAAAACATCCGAATAACACAAAATTTTAGCAACCTCATTGCTATTTCCTAGAAAAATTACTTTGTTTGAAATTCCTAATTCGCGAACTAACTGTTCTGTTTTTGCTCTTTCAGGACCGTCACCCACCATTAATAATTTTGAAGGAATTTCTTGCTGCACTTGGTTAAAAATCCGAATAACATCTTCAGTTCTTTTTACAGGTCTAAAATTACTTACATGGGTTAGAATTCTTTCATCAGCTTTTGCCAATGCAATTCGCTTGCATTCTTCTTTATGAGCATGTTCGTATTTATCAATATCAATAAAATTATAAATGACCTTAATTTCTTTTTTAATGGTAAAAAGACGGTTTGTGGTGTCTTTTAAATTCCGAGAAACTGCGGTAACCACATCCGAATTATTTATACTAAATTCTACTGCTGTTTTATAGGTAGGATGACTCCCCACAAGGGTAATATCCGTACCATGCAAAGTAGTAACTACCTTTATATGAATCTCTTTTTCCTTCAACATTTGTTTTGCCATAAAAGCAGCATAGGCATGCGGAATCGCATAATGTACATGCAAAACTTCCAATTGATACTTTTCTACAACATCCACCATTTTCGTGGAAAGCGCTAATTCGTAGGGTTGATACTGAAACAATGGATACTCTTCTAACAACACTTCATGAAAATGCAAGTTGTGAGAAATAAAATCCAATCGAACAGGTTGGTTGTAGGTAATAAAATGAACCTCATGCCCTTTATCGGCTAGAGCCATCCCCAATTCTGTTGCTACTACTCCACTACCTCCGAAGGTTGGATAACAAACGATCCCTATTTTCATACTGATTCTTGACAAATTTAAAATAATGATACATACGATGACGGTATGATGTATCCGATGTAAATATAGCGGTAATCTGACATTATTTAGTATAAATAAATGCCAAAAAAAAAGTTTTTCATCAGAATGAAAAACTCTTTTTTAATTTTATATTATTAATAGTTTATGCCTAATAATCTCCTAAGGTTTCTGGATTTTGCGCCAATGCGTTTTCTAATTGTGCATCATTTGGTGCTTTTCCATGCCATGCATGTGTATGCATCATAAAGTCAACGCCGTTCCCCATTTCAGTATGCAATAAAATACACACAGGTTTTCCTTTACCTGTCATTGCTTTTGCTTCTGCTAAAGCAGCTAAAATAGCTTCAATGTCATTTCCTTTTTCAACATCAATAACATCCCAGTCAAAAGCTTCAAACTTCGCTTTTAAGCTTCCCATCGCTAAAACATCATCTGTAGTACCATCTATTTGTTTTTCATTTAAATCAATTGTACAAATGATATTGTCTACTTTTTTTGCGGAAGCATACATAATTGCTTCCCAGTTTTGTCCTTCTTGCAATTCACCATCCCCATGTAATGAATAGACTATTTTGTCATCTCCATTTAATTTTTTTGTTTGTGCAGCTCCCAAAGCAACAGACATTCCTTGTCCTAAAGAACCCGATGCAATTCGAATTCCTGGCAAGCCTTCATGTGTTGTTGGATGTCCTTGCAAGCGGGTGTTTAACAGTCTAAAAGTAGATAACTCTGCTACTGGGAAAAAACCACTATGTGCCAAAACACTATAAAAAACAGGTGAAATATGACCATTTGACAAAAAGAATAAATCTTCGTTTTTACCATCCATTGTAAAGTCTGTAGAATACTCCATAACTTCTTGATAAAGACAGGTAATAAATTCTGCACATCCTAAAGAACCTCCAGGGTGACCAGAATTAACCTTATGAACCATGCGTAAAATATCTCTACGAACTTGCTGTGTAAAATCTTGTAATTGTTGTGTTGTTGGCATTTTAAGTTATAATTTGTTGCCAACAAAAATACAAAAGGGATTGGATTAGAAATTGTTTTCTAAAGTATTTATTCGATAATTATTAACAGAATGATGAACAGATTGACAGGTTGCTAATGATCGCTAAAAATTAGGTTTTCTTTTTCTTCTTTTTGGCTGCAGGAAATAAGATATTGTTCAAAATTAATCGATATCCTGGCGAAGTAGGATGCAAATCCAATTCTGTTTTTGGATCTCCAACTCGATGGGTATAATCCTCTGGATCATGACCGCCATAAAAAGTAAACATTCCTTTGCCTTTGGTTCCATGGAGATATCGTACTTCTCTATTGGTGCTATTTTCTCCTAAAACGAGCACATTCGATTTTATAGTATTCCGATCAAAAGAAGTCGTTTGCCCCATAAAGCCTTTTACCAAACTGGTGTGGTTTTGTGTCAACATGGTAGGTACTGGATCCCATTTTGCAGAAAAAGCACCCAATGAAAAATAATCGGAGGTTTTAGGTATTCTACGCTTACTGGTCATATCTATGGTAGAAAACTCATAGGTAGTAGGTCTTCGTATCAATTCAAAGTCCTTAAAAGCAAAGGTTTTATTATCATTAATTTTCGATTGATAATTTGCTTCTGAGGCATCCCCATCAAACATGGCTTCAGCAATATCCACTCCTTCGGCAGAAAGCGCAATATCAAAACTATCTGTTGCAGAACACATGGCAAACATAAAACCACCGCCAACTACATAATCTCTAATCTTTTTTGCTACGGCCAATTTTTGTTGTGACACTTTTGAAAATCCCAATTCTTTGGCTTTTTTTTCTGCTCGTAACTTCCCTTCTACATACCATGGTGCCGTTCTGTATGCCCCATAAAAACGCCCATATTGACCTGTAAAATCTTCATGATGCAAATGCACCCATTCGTATAAAAGCAATTGATCCTCCAAAACTTCTTGATCATAAACAATCTCAAAGGGGATTTCGGCATAGGTCAGTACCATGGTAACAGCATCGTCCCAAGGCATTTTATCTTTGGGGGAATACACCGCTATTTTTGGTGCTTTCTCTAAGGTAACGGCATCTTGATTGGACGAGGGTGCTGCAATTGCTTCTAAAATAAGTTGTGCTTTCGCATCTGAAATCACCTGATAGGAAACTCCTCGAACTTTACACTCATTCTCAATAATGGTATTATTTTCAATCAAAAATGCTCCGCCATCATAATTCAACAACCACTTAGATTTTAATCCTACTTCCAAACCAAAATACACAATTCCATAGGCTTTTAAATGATTTTTCTGTGTATCAGCACTCATGGGTACGTAAATAAATGAGGACCAAACGGAGTTTGTTATCAATAGAAGTGTGAGAATTAAAAGACTTTTTTTCATATCTAAAACTAAAATACACAATTCCTTTAAGGCAATTGTGTATTTCTATAATTTTATAAAATATTTAAGGTTTAAAAAGGAACATCATCTCCGCCAAAAGCATCTTTGGGTTCAATTCTTTGATCTGGAAAAACATCATCTGGGAAATCTGCATTCATAGAAGACTGGAATTCAGAACTAAAACCTTCTTCTAAATCGGAGAATTTTGCCAAGTGACCTGTAAATTTCAAACGAATATTATCCAAACCACCATTCCTGTGTTTTGCAACGATAAACTCTCCTTGCCCTTCACATGGGGTATGCTCATCATCGTCCCATTCTGTCATTCCATAATATTCTGGACGGAAGATAAACGACACGATATCGGCATCTTGTTCAATAGCTCCCGATTCACGTAAATCAGAAAGCAACGGCCTTTTAGATCCTCCACGAGTTTCTACAGCACGCGATAGCTGAGAAAGTGCAATTACGGGAACGGCCAATTCTTTTGCCAATGCTTTTAAGTTTCTCGAAATCATCGAGATTTCTTGTTCACGATTTCCACCTGCTTTCCCTCCTGCTGTCATGAGTTGTAAATAATCAATCACAATAATTTTTACATCATGTTGCGACACCAATCTTCGTGCTTTGGCACGCAAATCGAATATGGATAAAGAGGGTGTATCATCAATAAATATAGGCGCATCCGAAAGCTTTTTCACTTTTACGTTTAGTTGCTCCCATTCGTGTGGCGCTAGGTTTCCTTTTCTTAGTTTTTCGGAAGTCAGCCCTGTTTCTGAAGAAATCATACGGGTAATCAACTGCACCGAAGACATCTCTAACGAGAATACTGCTACACCATGGTTAAAATCAATGGCCATGTTTTTTGCCATCGAAATTACAAAGGCGGTTTTCCCCATACCAGGACGGGCTGCAATAATCACTAAATCGGAAGGCTGCCAACCCGAGGTTAGTGCATCCAATTTGGTAAAACCAGTTGCCAATCCAGACATTCCTTCTTGATTTCCGATTTCTTGTATTTTTTTTAAGGCTTGTTTAACTAAAGAACCTGCATCCTCGGAACTCTTCTTTAAGTTTCCTTGGGTTACTTCAAAAAGTTTTCCCTCGGCATCGTCTAACAAATCAAAAACATCGGTACTTTCATCATAGGCATTTTCAATAATTTCACTTGAGATAGAAATCAATCTTCTTTGAATGTATTTTTGAAGAATAATTCGGGCGTGAAATTCAATATGGGCGGAAGAAGCTACTTTTTGTGTCAAGCGAATTAAAAAGAAGTCGCCCCCGACGAATTCCAGCTTTCCGTTCTTTTTCAATAGATTCGAAACGGTTAAAAGGTCAATCGGTTCCGAATTCTGGAACAACTCAAAAATCGCCGCATAAATTTCATGGTGCTTGCTATCATAAAAAGCATCGGGACTTAGGATATCAATAACATCATCTATTCCTTTCTTATCAATCATCATTGCACCTAAAACTGCTTCCTCCAATTCTACTGCTTGTGGTGGAATTTTCCCTTTTTCTAGGCTAATGATTCTCGATTTGTTTACTTTTTTTCCTGCGACTTCCTTCGTTTTTTCCATGATTACAAATGTAATTTTTTACATTGATTTGGGTTTCTAAAATGCAACTTTTATTTGTTGACAATTATTGTAAACTAAATTGTTATTATCTTGTTAATAACCACGCAACTTCGAGTTTGATTTGTTATTTTTACCCTAATGAAAATTCAAAAAAAGCATCTTTTCTTTACTTTTTTGTTGCCTGTACAGGTCGTATTGGTGCA
Organism: uncultured Polaribacter sp.; assembly: GCA_943787375.1. GTDB lineage: Bacteria > Bacteroidota > Bacteroidia > Flavobacteriales > Flavobacteriaceae > Polaribacter. Next base: position 230,543 of record CALSME010000001.1, on the reverse strand, counting down.
GCTTGCTGGACAGTATCCTGCTTTTATTGAGCATTTTTATTCCAATGGAATTTACCCAATGTTTGCCCGTATTTTAAGACTTCTATTCGGTTGGATTCCTTTTTCCGTGGGTGATCTGCTGCTTGCTTTTCTTGTGGGGGTATTGCTCCGATTTATCTATCGGCTGTTCAAGTCACGATTTAAAGATTGGATTCCAAAAATAGTACATGCAACTGCGATTTTATCGGGAATTTATTGTTGTTTTTACCTTTTTTGGGGATTGAACTATTACCGCGCTCCTCTGAATGAAACTTTAGGATACAATCAGAAGGAATACACTACAAATCAATTAATAAGCACTACCTATTATGTGGTGGAACAATTGAATTTTTATCAGCAGAAAATTACCCATAACGATAGCTTAAAAGTTGAAAACCCCTATTCTGAAAAGAAAATGTATAAAATGGCGGTTGTGGGGTATCAAAATTTAGCGCAAGATTTTCCAATGTTTGCCTATGAATCTCCATCGGTGAAGAGTTCTTTAATGAGTTTACTACAAACCTATAATGGAACTTCTGGATACTTCAATCCACTCACTGGGGAAGCGCAAGTAAATGATCGAATTCCAAAAACAGGTTATCCTACCACTACCTGTCATGAAATGGCGCATCAGATTGGATTTGCCGCAGAAAATGAAGCCAATTTCGTGGGCTTCTTAGCAGCAAATTATACCGACGATTTGTATTTTAAGTATGCAAGTTATAGAATGGCTTTCGGGTATTTAATTGGAGAAGTCCGAAAAAGAGATCGCAAAGCCTATACAGAAATTTGGAAAAAAACTCACAAAGGCATTCTTAAGGATTTTAAAAACAGTGCCGCGTTCTGGGAATCCTATAAAAATCCTTTTGAACCTTTGGTGAAAAAAGGCTACAATGCCTATTTAAAAGCCAACAAGCAAGACAAAGGAACTGCTTCTTATAGTTATGTGGTGGATTTGTTGATTTCTTATTTGGAAGCGCAGAAACTAAAAATTGTACCCAATAGTAAAGAGTAGAATTCTAGGTAAAATAAAAGTTTTAGAATCTGAAACTAAATACTCCGAAAAACCATTGCTTTGTTTAAACTGCGCATTCAATAAGTTTTGTGCTGTTATTTTATAGGACCAAGCGCTGTTTTCTTTTGTGTAAGACAAGGTTGCATTCATAATTTCATAGATATTTTTTTGTCCAACCGTTTTGTTTTGGTATTTGCTCCGTGTATAATCGAAGTTAAAAACAAAACCTTTTAGAAAATCATAATCGATGGTTGCAAAGGGCGAAGAAGTAGCAAATTTAGAGGTATTATTACTGGATATGAATCGACCAATCCCTCTTTTTAGTCCTACTTCTAGTGTTGGCAAATCATCAAATAAGGTTTCAAAGGCAATCTTATAATTGTAATTGTAGTTTTTATTCGATTGGATGATGGCATCTATTTCTTGAAGATAACTCGAGTTCTCAAAACCCACATCAAATTTATATTTTATCTTTTTGATCCTTTTTTCAAGATGCACATTGCCGCTAAGATCCTCCAACGGGTTATCAAACATCTTCGCGGTTAAAAATTGATTGATTCTCAATTCGGGCTCTGTGTTATCAGTGTCAAAAACAACAGTGTTTCGAACTCCTTTTAGTTGTTTCCTGTAATTCAAACTCGCAAACAGTAACAAACCACGGTACAAACTGAATCTACTGTAATAAATTCGTGCATTGTGATAGAGATTGTTTTCTAACGCTTCATTTCCTTTAAAAACAGAATTATAGGATTGTAAATAAAAGCGATTTGCAAATCTGCTAGCATCGGAAAACGAAGTTTTTAAACTATAATTCAGTGCTATTTTCTTTGATTTATTAAATGCTATTTTTGCTGAAAAATCGGGTAAAACCACCCATTTATTTTTAGTTGTTTGAGTTTGCTGATTTACTTCCCAATTATAATGATGTGCAAATGCCCCTTGTTTAAAAGTAAAAATACCCGTTCTAAATTTATAATGCATTCCAAAAAACAAATCGTTTACTTTAAAATTGAGATCGTTTCCAAAATCATCGGTATTAAAATTATTAAAACCCCCATTGTCTAATGTTTGACGATCGTCTGTAAAAAAAGTTTCCTTTAAAGACTTATTTCCAACAGTGGTGTAAATATGATTGCTATTGTTTAGCTCCCAGAAATGTTTAAAAATCGCATCAATATTTTGTTCTTTGGTGTTTTTTAGTTGGGTTATCTTATAGAGTTCTTGGTATACAATAGGAATCAACCCGCTAAAAGCTGTATTTTCTGTCTCCCAAAAAGCATTTGTATTGCTTTGATCGTATACATAATTAACCACCGCAGAAAAGGTATGTTTGTCGGACTGTCTTTTGTGCCATTCTATGTTTTGATTGACATAGGTAGCTGTTAAATCTCGGTCTGTGGCAATCGTGTTTGTATTTGCTTTCACCAAAGAATGTATCCGGTTATTCTTGCTATTATTGGTTCTTTTTACCTGTGTTCTTAGATACCATTTCTCTAAAGTGTTGGGCGTATATTCCATGTTTAGGTTTCCAATACCCAATAAATTATTGGCATTTGTAGTATTGCTTCTTAGTTCTGTAAAAGAAGTGTATTCGTTGAAGTCTTCCACAAAACTGGTGGTTTTGGTTTTTGATAAAATGGCATAGCCTGCAATGTCTAGTTTTGAAGTGGCTGTTTTTGTAATGTTTAACGCTCCAAATTGCTGTTTGCTCGTTAGTAGATCGCTACTTTCTAAAAACTGGGTAAAATCTCCGCCTTTCCAATTAAAATTTCCACTAAAAACAGCATTCATTCCGCCAGAAAAACTCATATAATCTTTAAAAGTGAAGGTCTTTTCGCCAATATTATTGATGTTTCCGATAAAATTGATATTCATTTCTGGAGCATAATAAAACAAATTGGCATTGGTTTTATAAAAATCGGCATTGCCTTTACCTACTACTAGATCGCCAAAAACAAATCGTTTTTTATCTTCTTTGAGTTGAATGTTCATGGCCATTTCGTCGGAATCTGTTAAACCCTTTAAAAAAGCAACTTCATTGTAATTATCAATAACTTCTACATTTCCTACCGCGTCTGCAGGAATATTTTCTACCGCCAATTTAGAATTCCCTCCAAAAAACTTTTTACCATCTACCAGCATTTTGGTTACTTTTTTACCTTGTACGGTAACAACTCCGTTTTTACTGACTTCTACCCCAGGTAATTTTTTGAGTACATTTTTTAGCTTGCGTTCGGAACCATCTACAAATCTGTCTGTTTTATAGGTGGTGGTATCACCTCGAACTGTAACAGGCATTTCTATAATAATTTCATCTAACTGCTCTGAAGATTGCTGTAAAATAAAATTTTTTTTCATGGACTTTAAAGCAATAAACCGATAATCGATGGGCGTATACCCCAAGTAAGAGATACTAATCGTAATGGTATCTCCTTTTTCTAAAAGCAATTTATAAAATCCCTCATTGTCTGTAATGGTAAATTGTAAATTTTTAGATACGTCTTTGGGTTTTGCGATTACGTTTGCATAGGGCAAAGGGGTTTGAAGGCTATCTTTCACAAAACCCGTTAAGGTTACTTTTTGCGCAAAAAGTGAGGTAGAAAGGCTAATGCATAGCAGGAAAAAGATTCTTTCTATCATTAATTTCGTTTGTGTCTTTTTCTGAAATCTGTAGCTAAGCCCATCATTGTTTTATCAAATTCTGTTCTTGTTAGCTGTATGCCTTTTTTAGGCTTTTCAATGTCAATCTTATCTTTAAGGTGAAGTTGTATTTCTTTTGTATAATAAATTACTTGATCATTTTCCAATTCCAAGATCAAACCTGGCAATCCATTATACTTTAAAGGACCATAACCAAAAGGTATTTCTGGCGTATACCATACTATAATTTTTTTCTTTAACACGCTACCAGAACTACCTATCGAAGTATCCTCTGTTGTCGCTTTATAACATACATACTTCCCTATTTTCTTTTTTTCTTGGGTTAAATTCCAATCTAATTTTTTATCAATTTCAATTAAATACAATTCAGATTCAAATTCTGTTTGATGATAGGATTTTTTAGTTTTTCTTTCTGTGTAATAAATCCCCTCGCCTCCACCAAGAATTTCACTTACCTTAATAGACAGCGATTTTTTATCTAAATCATTTCTCATCTTACGAACTTGTTTAAAGCTAGATGCTTTATCATTGAAAAGTAGCATGTATTCAACTTTTTCCATGTGCAAAAATGTTTCTTTTAAGAATAGTTCCATTGCTTTATTTTTCTTTTTAGATGCAACATCAATATTACTTTTTTTCTTATATACAAGTTTCGAGATACGTGATTGAGAATAGGAAGAGACTGAACAAAGTAAAAAGATAATCAATGTTACTGTTTGAAGAGACTTTATAATCATTTTCATTTTTTTAATTATTTAATAAAGAGGATGAGTAAAACTCACCCTCTTCGCTTTAAACTAACCTTACCAAGATTCACACCATGCAACAACTCCTGCAAAACGGTCGTAATCTAATTCACCTGTAACTCTCTCTAAATCAAAGGCAAATTGAACGCACCCGCCCGGATACTCTTCTTCTAAAGCATTTGCATTCGTCATTGTTCCTGCATTCATCATAGTTCCTGTGGTACATAGAAATACCATTACTAATAATAACTTTTTCATTTTAAAAAATTTAAATTTTTATTCTATTCTTTTGAGTTTTTATCGGAGTGAACCAATTTAAAAGACTCTAAAAAATTGGTAGAAAAAGTGGTACTTTTGCAACACTTCCTCTGCTTGTTGTTGTGTATTTACATAGGCATTTGTTTTAAGTGATACATTTATCTAGACTATTTTTATATTTCTTAATTCCGCAAGCGGAGGTTTTTTAAACTTGGCAACATATCAACAAACAACTTAATACCAAGTCTTTAAATTGCTTAATGTGCTATAAATTAAAGAATTATTTTTCAATAAATAAGACGTAAATAAATAAGTGGTCATATTTAAGAATAACTGGTCTTATTTTAGAATAAGTGGTTTTATCTTCACAAATTTTAGGGACAAAATGTATGGGTATCTCTAATGTATACCAAATAATTTGCTTATTGGTTTTTTTATTACCTTTTGAATTAATAAAACTATAATCTCGGGTAGCTTTGTAACAAGTATATTTACCGATTTTCTTCTTTTCATTAACTAATGTCCAAATGGGTTAATACTTTTTATTTCTCCTATGTTTAGAGACGAAACCTTTAATTATTTCATTGTGCTCTTCTAAAGTAACTTTTTTACCTTTAAGAGGTTTTTTAAATTCTACTCTTTCAGTAGAACTCAATTTTATTTCTTTAGCTAAAAAAAGTAAATCTCCTTCTCTTAATTCTAAAATTAATCCAGGGAGTTCTCCATACATAGTTGCTGCTACGTCTGCCACATCAAAACAGTCAAAAATTGAAGTATCAACTTGTTTGTTTAATGATGTATTCGCATTCATCATAGTTCCTGTGGAACATAGAAATACCATTACTAATAATAACTTTTTGGTCTTAAAAAAATAAAATCGCTAAAAATAACGATTAATTAACTTTAATATATAAGCTATAGATAATCTGAAAACAATTAATTCCCTCTGTTTTCATACATTTTTTTTGCTAAAATGTTAAATTCTTTTTGAGTAATTTTTTTGCCTTTAGTAGGTATTTTAATTTTTTTATATTTTTTTTTATATAATTTGATTAGCTGTAAACTTAAGTTGTCGTTTTCTTTCAGTAATATAATTAAGCCAGGTAAACCTGAATAGTATTTTGGCCCGAAATTATAAGGTATTTCAGTAGTGAACCAAGCAGTTATGACTCTCTTATTTTTTTTTCCTTTATTTTCATTAACAACAATGCAAGTCGCTTTGTAACACCAATAATCTCCTATTTTTTTTCTCTTATTTAGAATTTCCCATTCTAAAATAGGCATATCTACAAGAAAATTTTCCCCATATGAATTTTTCTTATTTATTATTGAGTCATCATTGGTAAAGTAGGTTTCATCTCTTATACCTAACATACTTCTTAAAAGTTTGCCACTTGAAATATCACTTTCTAAAATTGGGTTTATTTTAAATAATGACGCCTCTTTATTAAATTCTAATTTATATCTAATATTGTCTAATGAGTTTCCACCATTCTTTAAATTATTAATCAGAGATTTAAAATATTTTTGAAACTCAATATTTTCACTATTACTTTTCTTTTTTGTTATAGAGTCAAACTTTATTGGCTTATATATCAATCTATACTCAGCAATAAAATTATTTCTTTGACTAAATGAATTATTTATTAAAATAATAAAGAAAAAAACCTGTAAATATGCCTTCATTAATGACAGATATTAATTTAGAAATTGAAATTCGTCATGATCACTTGTTGATTCACACCAATTATATTGTGCCTCCCAGAAACTATGTTGAACTTCATATTCATTAAAGGACCAGCCGGCCATATTTAGTTCTTCTATAACTGAATCTGCAAACTCAAAACATTCAGGAGAAAACATTTCCCCTTTGTTAGACTGTTCTTCTACTTTATTTGAGAATGACATTAAGAATAACATCATTACTCCACTAAATAATACTTTTTTCATTTTATAAAATTTTAAATTTTTATTTTATTCTTTTGAGTTTTTATCGGAACGGACCAATTTAAAAGACTCTAAAAAATTGGTAGAAAAAGTGGTACTTTTGCAACACTTCCTCTGCTTGTTGTTGTGTATTTACATAGGCATTTGTTTTAAGTGATACATTTATCTAGACTATTTTTATATTTCTTAATTCCGCAAGCGGAGGTTTTTTAAACTTGGCAACATATCAACAAACAACTTAATACCAAGTCTTTAAATTGCTTAATGTGCTATAAATTAAAGAATTATTTTTCAATAAATAAGACGTAAATAAATAAGTGGTCATATTTAAGAATAACTGGTCTTATTTTAGAATAAGTGGTTTTATCTTCACAAATTTTCTATTTCTTTTTTTTAAAAATTTTGTTAGAAAAATTCTTTTTATCATTAATTACGTAGGTGTCTTTTTCTTAAATCTTTAGCCAAGCCCATCATTGTTTTATCAAATTCTGTTCTTGTTAGCCGTATGCCTTTTTTAGGCTTTTCAATGTCAATTTTGTCTGTAAGGTGAAGTTGAATTTCTTTTGTATAATAAATTACTTGATCATTTTCCAATTCCAAGATCATACCCGGCAATCCATGATACTTTAAAGGACCATATCCAAAAGATATTTCTGGCGATTACCATGCTGTTTTTTTTGATTTTTTGAACCTAAATTAGTAGCTTTATAACAAATGTCTTTTCCATTTTTTTTAATTTAAAAGCCCATTTTTTCACCAATCTCTGTTGCTTTTTTATAATATTCTTTTTCGCTTATATTAATTCCTTTCTTAGGTTTTTTAATTATAATTTTGGAAGTGGGGTTTAAAGTAATTTTTGTGGTTTTAAAAATTATTTTACCCCAATTTACTTCTAGAACTAAACCAGGTAATCCGTTATATAATCCTGGTCCATATGGGACAGGTATTTCTGGAGTAAACCAAACAAAAGATCTTTTGCTTTTCTTTGAACTCATTTTAGAATCTCTTGTCTCATAGTCTTTATCTTTTCTTATTGCTTTGTAGCAAGTATATTTTCCGATTCTTTTTATTTCTTGTGTTATTTCCCATTCTGTTAGTTTGTGAGAAATTAAAAAAAACTCACCATAAGCTTCTTTTTGCAAAAGCACTTTTTTTCTAATATTGTCAGTATGATAAATTCCAGATCCACCACCTACTATATCTAAAAAATGAACAATTCGATTATTTTTTTTGGTATCCGATTTCATTTTTATACTTTTTTTACTGTATAAAGATTCATTCTTTGTAAAGGTTAAAGTAAAGTAAGAGGGTTCTGATAAAAAGGAATTCATTTTTGTATTTTTTTCTGAAACCATTTTATAACTATCTGATTTATGGGTCATAATCGTATATTCAATAACTCCAGAACTATTTTGCTGTGAGAACATTGAACTTGAAAATACTAACAGAATTGTTATTTGCAAATACTTCATTTTTTATTTTTGTTACATTTATAAAAATATAACCAATTATTTAAAACAATGAATGTTATAAATAATTGGCTGTAATCGTTTTTAATTAATTGTTATAACAATCAGCATAAATTGCATGATAAGCCTCCATCATAACTTCGAAATGACTTCCTCCCCTACTTATATCTAAATTATAGTCTGCTGCTGCTTGAAGAATGATATCTCTTGCATATTGTGCACAAGATTGAATTTCTATTATTTCTAAATTATTCAATAACTTTTCACTTGAAGAATTTGCATTCATCATAGTTCCTGTGGTACATAGAAATACCATAACTAATAGTAACTTTTTCATTTTATAAAATTTTAAATTTTATTTTATTCTTTTGAGTTTTTATCGGAACGGACCAATTTAAAAGACTCTAAAAAATTGGTAGAAAAAGTGGTACTTTTGCTACACTTCCTCTGCTTGTGATTATCTATTTACATAGGCATTTGTTTTAAGTGATACATTTATTTACACGATTTTTATATTGCTCTATTCCGCAAGCGGAGGTTTTTTTAAAACTTGGTATTAAAAATCAAACAGCTCAAAAACAGATGTTTACACTGCTTAATGTGCTATAAATTAAAGGATTATTTTTCAATAAATAAGACGTAAATAAATAATTGGTGCTATTCTAGAATAACTGGCTTTATTTTAGAATAAGTCCTATTATTTTTTATTTGAATCTTGACCTTTTCTTCATTTTTTTGTTTAAAATAGCAGATGAATTTCTGGTCATTTCTTCATAGCTTTCCTGAGATAAAATTATCCCTTTCACTGGTGGGGACTTTATAATGTTTTTTCCTTTTGTATCAAGTTCTATTCTTTTAACTTCATAAATTAACTCTCCGTCATTAACTTTTATGACCAGTCCTGGGAAACCAACAAATCCCATAGGTCCATAAGCTATAGGAATAGATTGCGTGAACCAAACAACCTGCTCCTTGACCTTTACTTCTTTTTTCCAATTTGTAAAAGTGATGTTTCTGACTGCTTTATAACATATGTAGTTCCCTATTTTTTTAAATTCATTTGTTAGTTTCCAATCTTTAATATTTGTTTTTCTCTTTATTAGAAATATATCTCCCCCTAAGTCTATTTCCTCAATGTATTCTCTTTCTCTTAAACTAAAATAATAATTTAAATAAACTTTATACTTTGCCTTAGCAATATTAAAAAGAATTTTTTCTTTTTTATTTAAATGCATAGGCTCTATGCATGTAAAAAAGGATTTCTCTTTATTAAAAGAGAGTAAGAGATTTAAATTTTCAGCTTGGTTATTTACACCATCTATAATTTTTTTAACTTTTTGTGATTTATTCTTATAGTCTTTCTTTTTCATATGAATAGAGTAAGTTACTAGACCCGATATATTTTGCGAATATGATTCGAATAAATTATTCATTGAAAATAAAATACAGATAATAATTATTTTTTGATTTTTAGATTTTATTAGAAATAAAGGTTTTAAGATATTGTACATCTTTTATGTTTTAATTAAGAAAAATATGAAGTCAAACATAAGTCTGACTTCATGAAATAATTGATTTACCAATCACAAAATGTGTAACTTAGCCATTGAATTTCAAAATCTGATAACCCAGCCCCATCTTCACTGTTTATGTATTCGTATATCATATCAAAACAATCAAATTCTGGATTTAAATTCAGATCAATAGATCTGCTCTTCTCATTCGTCATTGTTTCTGCATTCATCATAGTTCCTGTGGTACATAGAAATACCATAACTAATAGTAACTTTTTCATTTTATAAAATTTTAAATTTTTATTTTATTCTTTTGAGTTTTTATCGGAACGGACCAATTTAAAAGACTCTAAAAAATTGGTAGAAAAAGTGGTACTTTTGCAACACTTCCTCTGCTTGTGATTATCTATTTACATAGGCATTTGTTTTAAGTGATACATTTATTTACACGATTTTTATATTGCTCTATTCCGCAAGCGGAGGTTTTTTTAAAACTTGGTATTAAAAAATCAAACAGCTCAAAAACAGGAGTTTATACTGCTTAATATGCTTTAAATTAAAGGATTATTTTTCAATAAATAAGACGTAAATAAATAACTGGTCATATTTTAGAATAAGTGGTCATATTTTAGAACAAGTGGTTTTATCTCCCCGATTTTCTATTTCTTTTTTATTAAAATTTTGTTAAAAAAAATCATTTTTACCATTGCTGGCTTACTTGTGATTAAATTGTCGGTCGAAGCTTAAAAATCAATTCAAACTTATGAGAAAACTACTCTTACTATGCTCCATACTGATGGTAATGTCTGCCAATGCGCAAGATTATTTCCCTACAAATACGGGCGTTAAAACTACCAAAAACACTGTCGTTGCTTTCCAAAATGCAACGATCTATGTAACTCCACAAAAAAAAATTAAAAAAGGAACCCTCCTTATTAAAGACGGTAAAGTGGTAGCTGTTGGAAAAAAAGTACAAATTCCAACTGGAACTAAAATCATCGATGTAAAAGGAAACACCATCTATCCATCCTTTATAGATATGTATGCAGACTTTGGAATTTCAAAACCAAAAAGAGTGCGCTCCAATAACAGAACACCTCAATACGATGCAAGCAGAGATGGGTATTACTGGAACGATCATATACGGCCAGAAACCAATGCAGTCCAAGCTTTTAAATTTGATGCTAAAAAAGCAAAGAACTATTTAAAGGCAGGTTTTGGTGTGGTAAACACGCACTTGCAAGACGGAATCATTCGTGGTAATGGAATGCTAGTTGCATTAAACCCAAATGCTTCGGATGCCTACCGAATTTTAGAAAACACATCTGCACAGTATTTATCATTTACAAAAAGTTTACAATCGCGACAGTCCTACCCTACTTCAAGAATGGGTGCAATGGCATTATTACGTCAGACTTATTTAGATGCAGATTGGTATGCCAATGGCAATGCAAAAAATAAAGATGCCTCTTTAGCAGCATTGAATAAAAACAAAAATTTAGTTCAAATATTTGAAGCCGGAAATCACTTAGACGCTTTAAGAGCCGATAAAGTGGGCGATGAATTTGGCATCCAATATACTATTGTTGGGGGTGGTGATGAATTTGAACGGATTGCCGATATCAAAAAAACAAATGCCGATTTTATTATTCCTATCAACTTTAGAAAACCTTATGATGTAAGCAATCCAAACATTTCTAAAAACATTCCCTTAAGCGATTTGCGTAAATGGAACCAAGAACCTACAAACTTGGCAGTTTTAGATAAGAACGATGTCAACTTTGCACTTACAATGCACAGCTTAAAGTCCATGGATGCTTTTCACAAAAACTTGCAAAAGGCCATTGAACTTGGTTTTAGCAAAGAAAGCGCCCTGGCAGCTTTGACCACAAATCCAGCAAAAATGTTGGGAAGCACCAATATTGGAAACTTACAACCCGGAAGTTATGCGAACTTTATCATTACGTCTGGAGATATTTTTGATGCCAAAACAACCCTGTATGAAAACTGGGTGCAAGGCGCTAAAAATGTAATCAACGACCGACACATCAAAGATCTTACCGGTAGTTACAACTTGGCTTTAAACGATATCAACTACACGCTTACTGTTTCTGGCAAAGGAGCAAAACAAACCGCTGCTGTAAAATTGGGCGATAAAAAGGTAAAATCTAAATTTTCATTCAAAGACAACTGGATTCACATTACATTGAACGATACGGATGGATATGCTCGATTGGTTGGTCAAATGATAGACGCTTCCGACACAATGCAAGGAACTGCCTATGACGATGCAGGCAATGAAACTTCGTGGTCCGCAACAAAACAGGTGAAAAAAGAGAAAAAAGCAACCAAGGAGAAAAAGAAGAAAAAAGAGGCGGAAACACGCTTTCCTGTAAGTTATCCAAATGTTGGCTATGGGAATTATGAAATCCCAAATCAAGAAACAATCTTAATTAAAAATGCCACAGTTTGGACCTCTGAAGCTGCAGGGATTTTAGAAAACACCGATGTGCTCTTAAAAAAAGGGAAAATTGAAAAAATCGGTAAAAACCTTTCCGCAAGAGCTGCGAGAGTCATTGACGGAACTGGGAAACATTTAACAGCTGGAATTATCGATGAACATTCACACATTGCAACGTCTGCCGTAAACGAATCGGGCCATAACTCAACCGCAGAAGTAACGATCGAAGATGTTGTCAATCCGAATGATATGAACATCTACAGAAACTTAGCAGGAGGTGTTACAACCATTCAAATTTTACATGGATCAGCGAATCCTATCGGAGGAAGATCTGCAATCATCAAATTAAAATGGGGGGAGAATGCCGCAGGGATGTTGCTCGAAGACTCTCCAAAATACATCAAGTTTGCCTTGGGTGAAAATGTAAAGCAGTCCAACTGGGGAGCCTCCAATACCATTCGTTTTCCACAAACAAGAATGGGAACCGAACAGGTTTTTATCGATTATTTTCAGAGAGCAAAAGAATATGATGCCATGAAGAAAAGCGGAAATCCATATCGAAAAGACATGGAATTGGAAACCTTGGCCGAAATCATCAATAAAGAACGTTTCATTTCTTGTCATTCTTACGTGCAGTCAGAAATTAACATGTTAATGAAAGTTGCAGAAAAATTCGATTTTAACATTAATACCTTCACACATATTTTGGAAGGTTATAAAGTAGCTGATAAAATGAAAGCACACGGTGTTGGCGCCTCCACCTTCTCAGATTGGTGGGCCTACAAGTATGAAGTATTGGATGCTATTCCTTACAATGCGGCAATTATGGCAAATCAGGGCATTACTGTAGCCATCAACTCCGATGATAGAGAAATGTCGAGAAGATTGAATCAAGAAGCTGCAAAAACCATTAAATATGGAGGAATGTCTGAATTAGAAGCCTGGAAAATGGTGACGATTAATCCAGCTAAACTATTGCATTTAGACGCTAGAACTGGAAGTATAAAAATTGGAAAGGATGCCGATGTAGTTCTTTGGAATCACAATCCTTTGTCGATTTATGCGAAAGCTGAAAAAACCATTATTGATGGGGCTATTTATTTTGACATAGAGTCCGACTTGGCAAAAAGAAAAGCCATTCAAACTGAAAAAAGCAAATTGATAAAAATGATGTTGGATGCAAAAATGGGCGGTGGAGCAACTCAAATGCCAAAGAAAAAAAGAAATAGAAACTTCCACTGTGACTCTGAATAAGCACTTAAAAACAAACAAAATGAAAAATATATTTATATACAGTCTGCTCTCTTTCTTATGGATAGGAAATCTAGTAGCACAACAAACACCTGCAGCAAAGCAAACACAAGCCTATTCCATTGAAGGAGCAACAGCGCACCTAGGGAACGGGGAAGTAATTGAAAATTCATTGTTAATGTTCAATAATGGCAAAATTACTTTTGTAGGAAAAGCGACTGCAAAAATTGCGCGACAAGGCACCGTAATCGATGCCACAGGAAAACAGGTATATCCTGGATTTATTGCAGCAAATGCTTCTTTAGGTTTGGTAGAAATTGATGCTGTTAGAGCAACGGATGATGAAGATGAAGTAGGCTCGATGCTGCCACATATTCGTAGTTTAATTGCCTACAATGCAGAAAGTAAAGTGGTTGAATCAATGCGCCCGAATGGTGTATTGATGGGGCAAATAACCCCTAGAGGTGGTACCATATCGGGCACATCATCCGTTGTGCAATTTGATGCATGGAACTGGGAAGATGCTGCGATTAAAAAAGACGATGCCATTCATATCAATTGGCCTGGAAGTTTAACACGAGGACGTTGGTGGATGGGAGAAGATCCAGCCTTAAAATTAGATCCAAAATATGGTGAGAACATTCAGAAAATAGTTACCTATTTTACAGATGCAAAGAGATATTTATCCAGCAATCAAAAAGTAGAAAACATTCCATTTTCTGCTACAAAGGGATTGTTCAACGGCAGTCAAAAGCTCTTTATTCATGCCAATGGTGAAAAAGAAATTACAGATGCGGTTAGTAAAATGAAAGCAATCGGCATCAACAACATGGTATTGGTACATGCAAAAGGAGCTGAAAATGTTGCTAATTTATTACTTAAAAATAACATTCCAGTAATTATAGAACGCTCACATAGGATTCCAGAAGGTGAAGACGATGATTTCGATGTATCCTACAGAAATGCCAAAATTTTAATGGACAAAGGAATTACGGTTGGAATTGGAATGGAAGGACAAATGGAACGGATGAATACGCGGAACTTACCTTTTTATGCAGGTACTTATGCTGCATACGGTGTCGGAAAAGAAGAAGCGTTAAAAATGATTACTTTGAACAATGCTAAAATACTAGGTATTGACAGTTTTGTAGGTTCATTAGAAGTAGGCAAAGATGCTACCCTATTTATTTCTGAAGGAGATGCCCTAGAAATGAAAGGGAATATTTTAACCGATGCATTCATTCAAGGAAGAAAAATTAGTTTAGAAACGCACCAAACTACACTTTGGAAACGTTACTCTAACAAATATAAGACTGATTAAAACCTTTGTCACAATTATAAAAGGCTCGCATTTGCGAGTCTTTTTTGTGGAATATAAAATGAAACAGAAAAGAAAATTACAGCACAATACTCAATGAAACTTTTTAGATATTAAAAATAGTTCATCTCGTTACAAATTCTTAAAAAATAGTCTTTTCACACAAAAATCAATTGGGTATCTTTGCAATAATGAAAGCCATAACAAGCACACAAAACACCTATATAAAGAACCTTCTTAAGTTACAAGAAAAAGCGAGAGAACGTAAAAAACAAGGACTCTTTTTAATTGAAGGAAAACGTGAAATTTCTTTAGCAATAAAAGGGAATTACTCTTTTGACACCGTGTTATACAATGCAGATTTTGTTTCAGAAAATGACATTTTACATTTGTTTAATGAAAACATCCATCGGATTGAAGTTTCTAAAGAGGTCTATCAAAAACTGGCTTACAGAGATGCTACAGAGGGAATTATAGCGGTTGCTAAAACAAAAGATTTCTCTTTAAAAAACATTCAATTTAAAAATGATACGCCACTTATTTTAGTTGCAGAAGCTCCAGAAAAACCAGGCAATATTGGTGCCTTATTAAGAACGGCAGATGCTGCAAACATAGACGCAGTTATCATTGCAAACCCCAAAACCGATTTATACAACGCGAACATTATTAGATCGAGCGTTGGCTGTATTTTTACGAATCAGATTGGAACGGGTACATCTCAAGAAATTATTGATTTTCTAACAACGTATAAAGTACAATTGTATGCCACAACGCTACAAAATTCGAACGAATACCACAAAGAAGACTACACCAAAGCAACAGCCATCGTTGTAGGTACAGAAGCCACTGGATTAACAGAGGTTTGGCGAGAAAAAGCCACCCAAAACATCAACATACCCATGCAAGGGCAAATAGATTCAATGAATGTATCTGTAGCTGCTGCTATTGTACTATTTGAAGCAAAAAGACAACGAAATTTTAATTAAATATGAACGTTTTAGGAATTGACATCGGAGGATCTGGAATAAAAGCAGCTATTGTGAACACAATAACTGGGGAATTAGTTACGGAGAGACATCGAATCAGCACACCAAAACCCGCCACTCCAGAAGCAGTGGCAAGTGTCGTAAAGCAAATGGTTGCTCACTTTGAATGGAATGGAATTGTAGGCTGTTGTTTTCCAACGATTGTCGTAGATGGACAATGTAAACACAAAGGAAATCTAAGTAAAGAATGGGTGGATGTTAGAATTGACCAACTTTTTAAAACAACTTGTGGTGGATTGTCTTTTTATGTGAGTAACGATGCCGATTTAGCGGGTTTGGCTGAAGTGAGTTTGGGAGCTGGAAAAGAAATGAATGGTAAAATATTTGTAATTACAATCGGTACTGGTATCGGCTCTGGTTTATTTTATAACGGAGCGTTGATTCCCAATGTAGAATTGGGAAGAATCTATCATACAAATGGCGAAATCATTGAAAAACATGTTGCGGATTCTGCAAGAAAAAGAGATGACTTATCTTTAGAGCAGTGGGCAAAAAGATTTGATCTTTTTTTACACCATGTCAAAACATTACATACTCCAAAAATGTATATTTTAGGAGGTGGAATTAGTAAAAAATTTGAAAAATTTAAGCGATTTTTAACCGTCGATATCCCTGTAAGACCAGCACAATTTAGAAACAATGCAGGTATTATTGGCGCCGCTTTGTATGCGATAAAGAAAAATGAATAATAGGATGACCAAGAATTTCATACTCATTATTTCCTTTAGTTTAATGCTCGGGAGTTCTTTGTTCTCTCAAATTTCAAGTGATAATTTTAATGAAAGTACTTACCAAAAAGCAACACTTTTCTTAAAAAACAAAGACACACTTAATGGCTTTGCAAGAATTAAAGATTTCAACACCGTTCATTTTAAAAAAGAACGTAACGACAAAAAGGTGAAGTTCACACATAAAAAATTACTAGGTCTTCAATTGGTAAAAGACAATTTCATTAAAAACTTTAAGTACAAACTACTCTTGTTGGGGAAGGCCCTGTTCTTTTGAGAGAAAACAGCAAGGGGCCCTTA
Source organism: uncultured Polaribacter sp. (assembly GCA_943787375.1). Classification (GTDB taxonomy): domain Bacteria; phylum Bacteroidota; class Bacteroidia; order Flavobacteriales; family Flavobacteriaceae; genus Polaribacter. Next base: position 213,811 of record CALSME010000001.1, on the reverse strand, counting down.
AAACTGTATACGCAGAGTAGCTTTGTATTAGATAATGGGTCTAGCATTATGTCTCCTCATGGTGTCTTTTATACGATGAATACTGGATCTGGTCAATTGTATGAATTTAAGAGGCATTATCTTTCAAAAAAAGACAGCAAACATAGTGTCATCAGAATTTGGAGTGACACCAACGGTAGAAGCAACAAAATCTTTAGAAAAAGAATTGTGAAATATTTTAAAGATTGTAAATCCTTAATTAGCAAAATAAAACAAGGAGAGTATAAAAAATGGCACATTAAAGACATTGTAAGAGATTACAATCAAAATTGTAAAAAATAAGATGACCGCAACCACCCTTTTTTATCTATTAATTTCAATAATCGTCATCAGTTTTATCATTGATACAATATTAAGTGCTTTAAATGCGAAACATTATAACGATAAAATCCCTTTTGAATTGGCGGATGTTTATGATGAAAAAGAATATCAAAAATCACAAGTATACAAGAAAAAAAATGCGCAGTTTTCGAAGATTACTTCATTGTTTTCAATAACTCTCACCCTCTTTTTCTTCTTTTTAGATGGCTTTAAATATGTAGATAATTTTGCAAGAAATTTTACAGAAAACCCAATACTCATTGCTTTACTATTCTTTGGTGTTATTCTGATAGGTTCTGATTTATTAACAACCCCTTTTTCCTATTACAAGACCTTTGTTATAGAAGAAAGCTTCGGATTTAACAAATCGACAAGAACCTTATTTTGGATAGATAAGATAAAAGGACTGGTAATGTCTTCGTTTCTAGGAGGTGGAATTTTAGCATTAGTTATTGAGTTTTATCAAATTTTTGGAGAAAATTTCTGGGTATATGCCTGGATTTTAATGGCACTATTCACAGTATTTATGAATCTCTTTTATGCAAAATTAATTGTACCGCTGTTCAACAAACAAACGCCTTTAGAAAATGGAGAATTAAAAACTGCAATAGAAGCATACGCAAAGAAAGTTGGTTTTAAATTGGATGCAATTTTTGTGATCGATGGATCAAAGCGGTCTACAAAGGCAAATGCTTATTTTTCTGGTTTCGGTTCTCAAAAAAGAATTACGCTTTTTGACACTTTAATTAATGACTTGGAGATTCCTGAAATCGTGGCAGTTTTAGCGCATGAAGTTGGTCATTACAAAAAAAAACACATTCTTTTTAATTTATTTACCTCGCTCCTACTCACAGGTTTTATGTTATTTCTTTTATCATTATTCATCAATATGCCCCTCTTTTCAGAAGCATTAGGAGTTGCAATTCCAAGTTTTCATATTGGTTTAATTGCCTTTGGAATTTTATATACACCAGTCTCAGAAATTACAGGAATATTCATGAATTATATTTCACGAATTTTTGAATATCAAGCAGATAATTATGCGAAAGAAACCAATACTGCTATCCCTTTAATAAGTGCACTTAAGAAACTATCTAAAAACAGTTTGAGCAACTTAACACCCCACCCTGCATATGTTTTTATGCATTACTCCCACCCTACATTGTTCGAAAGAATCCAAAATTTAAAAAAAGAATAGTTGTTTATGTAATTTCTTTGCCTTAAATTCACTTTGGATTGAAATGCAAGCAAACGTAAATGAATTACACCATTTCTATAGAAGAGGAAAATAAGGAAATAACAAGTCGGTATAAGGACTTGTTAAAGGGAACTTATGAAATTTTATCAAAGGACGATAAAGACTTAATCCGGCATGCATTTGATGTTGCAGTTGAAGCACATTCTGAGCAGCGAAGAAAAACAGGTGAACCCTATATCTACCATCCAATCGCAGTAGCAAAAATTGTTGCTTATGAAATTGGTTTAGGAGCCACATCAATAGCAGCAGCACTTTTACATGATGTGGTAGAAGATACCCATTACACAATTGAAGATATTGAACAATTATTTGGAGAAACGATTGCACGAATTGTAAACGGTTTAACAAAAATATCTCGTTTAAATAAAGAAAAAGATGCTTCCATACAAGCAGAAAATTTCAGAAAAATGCTTCTTACATTGCATGACGATGTACGCGTTATTTTAATAAAAATTGCAGACAGATTGCACAATATGCAAACCATGGATGCAATGCCTGCCCATAAACAAATAAAAATTGCTTCTGAAACCTTGTACATTTATGCGCCTCTAGCACATCGATTGGGGTTGTATAATATTAAAACAGAATTAGAAGATTTAGGGTTGAAATACACAGAGCCCGAAGTTTTTAATGACATTACCGCTAAAATAAAAGCTAGTAAAGAAGAACAACAAACGTATATCAATACTTTTTCAGAAACCATTCAAAAAGGACTGAGTAAAGAGCACTTTAATTATGAAATAAAAGGGCGTTTTAAATCGATTTTTTCAATTCGTAGAAAAATGAGAAAACAGAATGTGACTTTTGATGAGGTATATGATAAATTTGCCATTCGAATCATTTTTGAACCCAATTCTAAGGATGAAAAATTTGAAGCTTGGAAAATTTATTCCATTGTTACTGATTACTTTAAACCCAATCCATCACGTTTAAGAGACTGGATTTCTCAGCCAAAATCTACAGGATATGAAGCACTTCACATTACGGTTGTTGGTCCTGATGCCCAATGGGTCGAAGTACAAATTCGTTCCAAAAGAATGGATGAAATAGCAGAGAAAGGTTATGCAGCACATTTTAAATACAAGCAAGGAATCGTAAATGAAAACGGTCTTGAAGGTTGGCTCAATAAATTGAAAGAAACCCTAGAGAATCAAAGTTTAAATGCAGTTGATTTTGTAGAGGATTTTAAATTGAATTTATACGCAAAAGAAATTTATGTTTTCACGCCTAAAGGAGATTTAAAATCACTTCCAAAAGGAGCATCAGCTTTAGATTTCGCCTTTTCAATTCATACCGATGTGGGTTTAAAATGTAGAGGCGCAAAAGTAAATGGAAAGTTAGTTCCACTAAGTTACGAACTCAATAGTGGAGATCAAATAGAGGTCATTACAACAGCACTCAACAAACCAAATTCTAGATGGTTGGATTTTGTAATAACTGCCCGAGCACGAACAAAAATTAAAGCAGCCTTAAAAGACGAAGAGAAACAAATTGCTGAGGAAGGAAAGGCGATATTAGCAAGGAAACTCCGTCATTTAAAGATTTCATTTAATGAAAAGGCAGTGAATGAATTGGTTACCTTCTTTAAGTTGAGAACAAGCTTCGACCTGTTCTTTAGAATTGGAAGTGGTGCAATTGATAACACCCAATTAAAAAGCTTTGTTTCGGGGAGAAACAGTGCCATTATTAGTTATTTCAAAAACAAACTGAGAAGATCTCCAAACACAGAAATCGTTAGCGAGGAAGTAGTTACTCACAAATACGATGCACTGGTTTTTGGAAGCGATGAAGAAAAGCTTGAATATAAATTATCTCCCTGTTGCAATCCGATACCTGGAGACAACGTTTTTGGATTTATTACCATCAACGATGGAATAAAGGTGCACAAAAAAAATTGTCCCAACTCAATTTCTTTACAATCCAACTATGCATACCGAATTATAAAAACAAAATGGATCGATTCTACAAAACAAGATTTCAAAGTAATCTTGCAAATAAATGGTGTTGACAATGCAGGAATTGCAAATAATTTAACCCGAATTATATCGAACAATATGGGTGTTTTTATTCACAGCATCAATATTGCAGGAAATGAAGGTTTTTTTGATGGTAAATTATCGCTAAGTGTTAACAATAGATCGCAGCTTAAGAAGCTCATTTCCAGCATTCAAAAGATTGAAGGCATCAAAAAAGTGGCACGTGTTAATACTTTGTAAATATCATTTATTTAAAACCATTAATTAATTCATAAATTAGAGTAAATTTGTTTTAGAAAAAAATGATAAATGGGTAATTCTGAAAATAATCAGGAAGTAGTAAAGAAAGTGTTTACCTCTTTTTTAGAAGACAATAAACATAGAAAAACTCCTGAACGTTTTGCAATTCTTCAAGAAATTTATGCAGTAGAAGATCATTTTGATATTGAGTCTTTATATATCAATATGAAAAATAAAAACTACCGCGTAAGTAGAGCCACCCTATACAATACAATCGACTTACTCTTAGATTGCGGATTGGTAAGAAAACATCAATTTGATGGGCAATCCATGGCAAGATATGAAAAGAGTTATTTTGACAAGAACCATGACCACTTAATATTTACAGATTCTGGAGAAGTAAAAGAATTTTGCGACCCAAGAATACAAGTGATAAAGAAAACAATTGAAGAAGTTTTCAATGTAGACATTCACAATCACTCTCTGTATTTTTACGGAACCAAGAAAAAATAACAAACAACATCACAACAATCATACAAATTAAACAACAAATGGCAGTAGATTTATTACTCGGATTACAATGGGGAGATGAAGGAAAAGGTAAAATTGTAGATGTTTTAACCACCAACTATGATATTATCGCACGTTTTCAAGGAGGTCCTAATGCGGGTCATACATTAATTTTTGATGGAAGAAAACACGTTTTACACACCATACCTTCTGGTATTTTTCATAAAACGGCATTGAATGTTGTTGGAAATGGAGTCGTAATAGATCCAGTGATTTTCAAAAAAGAATTAGAAAATTTAGACAAACACGATATTGATTATACTTCAAAATTATTAATTTCCAGAAAAGCACACTTAATCTTACCGACGCATCGTTTGTTAGATGCTGCATCAGAAACTTCTAAAGGAAAAGCGAAGATTGGTTCTACTCTAAAAGGAATTGGCCCAACTTATATGGACAAGACGGGTAGAAACGGAATGCGTGTTGGAGATTTAGAAATGGAGAACTGGAAAGACAAATACCATGCACTTACCGCCAAACATTTGGGAATGTTGGACTATTTCAATATCCAGATCGATTATGATTTAGACGAATTAGAAGCTGAATTTGACAAAGGAATTGATAAATTAAAAACATTACAATTTATAGATAGTGAAGAATTTCTAAACCAAGCTATCAAAGACAAAAAAACAATTTTAGCTGAAGGAGCTCAAGGGTCTTTATTAGATATTGATTTTGGAACCTACCCATTTGTTACCTCTTCTAATACAACCGCAGCAGGTGCTTGTACTGGTTTGGGAGTTGCTCCAAATAGAATTGGTGAAGTATTTGGAATTTTCAAAGCCTATACAACCCGAGTTGGTTCTGGACCGTTTCCTACAGAGTTGTTTGATCAGGATGGTGCCGAAATGGCACGTATTGGTCATGAGTTTGGTGCCACTACAGGAAGAGCTAGACGTTGTGGATGGTTGGATTTAGTTGCCTTAAAATACGCTGTTGATGTAAATGGGGTGACACAACTAATGATGATGAAAGGAGATGTATTGTCTGGTTTCAAAAACCTAAAAGTATGTACTTCCTACAATTATAAAGGAAAAGAGATTTCACATTTACCCTACAATATCGAGCCCGAAAACGTTTCTGTAAACTACTCTGAATTTAAAGGTTGGGATGAAGATTTAACTAAAATGACTACAGCAGATCAATTGCCACAAAATTTAATAGATTATGTTGCGTTTATTGAAAAAGAAACAGGGGTTCCTGTTAAAATCGTATCTGTTGGACCCGATAGAAAACAAACCATCGTAAGATAGTTTTACCTAAACATTAAGACACTTGAAATATTCTTTTCATTATTTTTGCCTAAAACCGAACGTTTTGAAAAGAATCTTTTTTTTATTGCTTGCCCTCATTGTTCTATCTGCAAATGCACAAACTAAAAAAATACTTTACAGTGCAAAACTTCAAGATACTGACGAAAAAAAATATCCTGGGGCAACCCGATTAATTGGTGAAGTTCGAATGGTTCATCAAGGAGCCGTTTTAACCTGTCAGCAAGCATTATACTACAAAGAGAAAAACTTTTTCAAAGCCATTGGTAACGTGTACCTAAAACAAGGAGACACCATAACACAAACCAGTGATTATGCAGATTATGATGGGAATACAAAACAAGTGCTGTCTTGGGGAAATGTTATCCTGAAAGATCCAACGATGGTCTTAACATCGGATACACTGCAATTTGACCGCCTCAACCAAAAATTATATTACCGAAGCTATGCAACAATTAAAGATGCAACCAATACCTTAAAAAGCAAAAACGGAAACTACTATCTAACCAATAAAAAATTTACAGCAACAACTCGTGTCAATGTGGTCAATCCAGAACACAATTTAGTATCAGTACATTTGGATTATTATACAAATTCGGGGCTCACCTACTTCTATGGGCCAACTACAATTACCAATTCAAAAAATAAAAACAGCATCTATAGTGAACGAGGATTTTATAATACAAAGACGGACATCTCTCATTTTGTAAAAAATGCAAAACTATTTTTAAAAGAAAGAACCATTGAAGGAGACAGTTTGTATTATGACAAAAACCGTGGCTTTGCTTCTGCAACTAACAACATTATCGTAAAAGATACTGTAGAAAATTTTTTGACAAAAGGAAATTATGCTGAATTATTTGAACTCAAAGATTCTTTGTTTATTGTAGATAGAGCCGTTGCAATTACAATTATAGATAAGGACTCTATGTTTGTTCATGGAGATACATTACTCGTTACTGGTATTCCAGAAGAACGAATTATTCGAACATTTAATAACGTGAAAATATTTAAGTCAGACTTGCAGGGAAAGTGTGATTCCATTCACACAAACCAAGCGACTGGACTTACAAGAATGTTTAGAAACCCTGTTTTGTGGGCAGACCAAAATCAAATTACCGGAGATACCATTCATCTAATTACCAATATTGAAACCGAGAAATTGGACTCCTTAAAAGTATTGAACAATGCCTTTATCAATTCCAAAGATTCTTTATCTATTGCCGATTTTAATCAGATTAAAGGAAGAAATATTTTTGGAAAATTTAAAGACAATAGTATCAGAACCCTTTTGGTTAAAGGGAATGCAGAATCGGTGTATTATAACAGAAGCGAATTAGGGGTTTTAGAATCCATCTCAAAAGAAATTTCAAGTAATATTGAATTTACACTATTTAAAGGTGAAATTGAAACCATCAAATACTTGAAGACTACAGAAGGAAAAACCTATCCACCCTCGAAACTTCCCGATCATGTAAAGGAATTAAAAGGGTTTATTTGGCGTGAAGATGAACAACCCAAAAAAATGACGGATATTTTTATCAAAGAAGGTGAAAACAAAAAAACAGCTACAAATGGAAAGAAATTGGGACCTATAAAACCCATGACATCTTCCAAATCGGATGTAAATAAAATACCAAAGGGTCCTGTAAGTATAGAGAAACAATAATGAAAAATGATTTCTTTACATATCAGGCACAAACATCTCCTCACCCATTAGCGATAGAAATTTCGCATGCAAAGGGTTCTTATATCTTTGATACCAAAGGCAAGAAGCATTTAGACTTTGTCGCAGGAGTCTCAGCAAATAGTTTGGGACATAATCACCCAAAAGTATCACAAGCAATTAAAAATCAATTAGACAAGCACGCACATGTGATGGTGTATGGTGAATTTGTACAAGAAGCACCTGTTGCACTGTGCAAAATACTCGCTGAAACATTTCCAAATAATGAAATGTCCGTGTATCTTACCAATTCTGGTACAGAAGCTACAGAAGGCGCACTAAAACTCGCCAAAAGAGTTACAGGAAGGTCAGAAATTATTGCTGCGAAGAATTCCTATCATGGTAATACACAAGGCGCAATGAGTGTTTCTGGCGCTGAAGAACAAAACCGAGCATTTCGACCATTGGTTCCAGGTGCACGATTCATTGAGTTTAACAAAGAAGCAGATTTAGATAAAATTACGCATAAAACTGCCGCTGTTATTCTAGAAACCATTCAAGGAGGTGCAGGATTTATTAGCCCAACAAATGATTTTCTAAAAAAAGTAAAAGAGAAATGTGATACCGTATGTGCCCTGTTAATTTTAGATGAAATACAAACTGGAATTGGTAGAACTGGTAAATTTTGGGGTTTTGAAAACTATCATGTAACACCAGATATCGTTATAACCGGTAAAGGTCTCGGCGGTGGCATGCCCATTGGTGCATTTATTGCACCTTCTAAAATGATGCACTTATTACAAACCGAACCCAAATTAGGACACATTACTACTTTTGGTGGGCATCCTGTGATTGCAGCTGCAGGTCTTGCAACGGTAACAGAAATATTGTCAAACACTTTAATTGCAGATACACTTAGGAAGGAAGAACTCATCAGGTATCATCTAAAACACCCTGAAATTAAAGAAATTAGAGGAAAAGGATTGATGCTAGCTGCTATTGTTGCCTCCCCAGAATTAGCGGCAAAAATTATATTGACTTGTTTGGAAAGAGGATTGATTCTTTTCTTTTTACTTTTTGAAAGCAAGGCAATCCGGATTACTCCTCCTCTAACAATTTCTGATGCGGAAATTATTGAAGGCTGTTCGCTTTTAAAAGAGGTTGTTAATGAGGTGACAATGCACTCATAAGCGTTGAAGCAGTTATTGAGAGGTTGGAAAATCATCTAAAGCAGTTCGAATTATTTACTTTTAATGCACTTCTTTTAGCGCAAAAAAAAACTTGAATCAAATGATTCAAGCTTTTTTATCTTAAAATAAGAATGTTATTTATTTTACGAGAAGCTTATGTGAAGGCTTAAACTTCGTTAAATTGATTCCTTTTACAGCAGCTACATATTCTTCTAAAGCAGGTGTTCTACCGAGTATGGTAGATAGTACCACTACTGGTGTAGAAGAAAGTAAAGATTCTCCTTTTTTCTCTTCAGAATCTTTTACAACTCTACCTTGGAATAAACGCGTAGATGTTGCCATCACAGTATCTCCAGGTGCTGCTTTTTCTTGGTTCCCCATACATAAATTACAACCAGGACGCTCTAAATATAACATGTTTTCATATCCAGTACGTGCGATTGCTTTTGGTGCATTGTCATCAAATTCGAAGCCAGAATATTTTTTCAAAATATCCCAATCACCTTCAGCTTTCAATTCATCTACAATATTATAGGTAGGAGGTGCTACAACTAAAGGAGCCTTAAAGACTACCTCTCCTTGTTGCTCATCAATATTTTTAAGCATTTGAGCTAATATTTTCATATCTCCTTTATGAACCATACAAGATCCAACAAAACCAAGATCTACCTTTTTAGTTCCTCCATAAAATGAAAGTGGTCTAATGGTATCATGCGTATAACGCTTAGAAACATCTTCGTTGTTTACATCTGGATCTGCAATCATTGGCTCTGCAATGATATCTAAATCAATCACTACTTCAGCTGAATACTTCGCGTTTGCATCTGGTGTTAAGGCAGGTTTTTCTCCTGATTTAATTTCTGAGATTCGTTTGTCTGCAATTGCAACTAATCCCTTCAAAACTTGAAGATCATTGTCCATGCCTTTTTCGATCATAATCTGAATTCTCCCTTTTGCAATCTCTAAAGATTCAATTAAGGTATCATCCTCAGAAATACAGATAGAGGCTTTTGCTTTCATTTCTGCAGTCCAATCTGTAAATGTAAAGGCTTGATCGGCAGTAAGTGTTCCAATGTGCACCTCAATAATTTTACCTTGGAATACATTGTCACCACCAAACTGAGTAAGCATTTGAGATTGTGTAGCATGCACTACATCACGAAAATCCATATACGGTTTCATTTCACCTTTAAAGGTTACTTTAACGGATTCTGGAATTGGCATAGAAGCTTCCCCGGTAGCGAGTGCTAAGGCAACGGTTCCTGAATCTGCTCCAAAGGCTACACCTTTAGACATTCTTGTATGTGAATCTCCACCAATAATAATGGCCCAATCGTCTACGGTTAAATCATTCAATACCTTATGAATAACATCCGTCATTGGTTGGTATTTATGCTCAGGGTCGCGTGCAGTAATCAATCCGAAGTCATTCATAAACTTCATCAATCTAGGGATGTTTGCCTTCGATTTGTTGTCCCATACCGAAGCAGTATGACAACCTGATTGATAAGCTCCATCTACAATGGGAGAAATTATTGTTGCGGCCATCATCTCTAATTCTTGAGAAGTCATCAATCCCGTTGTATCTTGAGATCCGACGATGTTTACTTCAACACGAACATCCGATCCAGCATGCAATACTTTCCCTGGTGTTGTTCCAACGGCATTTTTGTTAAATATTTTTTCTACTGCTGTGAGTCCTTGCCCCTCATGAGAAATCTCTTTTGATGTTGCAAATACCGGCATTACATCAACATTTAAAACTTTAGATGCGAATGTTTGTAATTTTTTACCAAATACGATTGCATAGGAACCTCCTGCTTTGATAAATTCCACTTTTTGTGGTGTTAATGATGCAGAAATATCAATTAATTCCTGATCACCATTATATAATTTCTTCTCTTTTGTATTGATAGTAAGTACGGTTCCTGTTGCTACAGAATAAGCTTCCTTTAAAATAGGATTGCCTTCCGCATCTCGAATCGTTTTTCCATTTTCATCTTTCTGCTTTACCCAGTTTTTAAGATCTACACCAATACCACCTGTTACCCCTACTGTTGTCAAGAAAATTGGCGAAATACCGTTGGTACCTGCTATAATTGGAGCAATGTTAATGAATGGTACATAGGGACTTGCTTTTACACCTGTCCATAATGCCACGTTGTTTACACCTGACATTCTAGAAGATCCTACTCCCATGGTTCCTTTTTCTGCAATCAACATCACTCTTTTGCCTGGATGTTCTTTTTGCAATGCAAGCAACGCATTTTGTTGCTCCTTGTTATGTTCGAACATACATTGTCCGTGCAATTCACGATCTGATCGAGAGTGTGCATCGCCTCCTGGAGAAAGTAAGTCTGTAGAAATATCTCCTATACCTACGATGAATGTTACTACTTCTATTTTTTCTTCTACTTCTGGTAACTTCGTGAAAAATTCTGCTTTCGCATAACTTTCAATCAGTGCTTTCGCAATTGCATTACCATTGTGGTATGCAACTTCGATACGCTCCATGTCTGCCTCATAAAGGAACACTTGTGTTTTAAGTACCTCAGAAGCTTGCTTTGCGATCTCTGCATTATTTCCTAAGGCAATATCTAGTAAAACATTAATTGAGGGGCCCCCTTTCATATGCGCCAATTGCTCAAAAGCAGCTGCAGGTGTAATCTCTTTTAATACCGATTCACCAAGAATGATCTCCTTTAAAAACTTCGCTTTTACAACTGCTGCACTCGTTGTACCAGGCAAAACATTATAAATAAAGAAATTAAGAGAATCCGCTCTATGTTCGTTCTCTGAATCTTTAATCTGTGCAATGATTTCGCTAAGCAATTCAGCACCATCAATTGGCTGTGGACTCAGTCCTTGCTTTTTTCTATCTTCTATTTGCTGAAGGTAATCCTTATAAGTGTTCATGTAGGGAATTTTTAGTACTTTAAACCGTTTAAATTCTAGGAATCTAAAAAGCTTTATCTGTTTATTATTAAGAATTTTAGTAAGGCAAATCTACTATTTTTATAGCTATTTTAAAAAATAATTAATAGATTGCTTTAATTAATGAATAAATAAAAGTTATTTCTATATTTATTAAAAATAAATTAATAAAAGTAACTATTTAAATATTTTTTTACGAATATCATAAAATAATAATAATAAAAATAGCAGATCAATAAGCCGAATCCTGTACCTTAAAAAGGCTCTTATCATTTATCTAGTTCTAAAATTACTCTTAGAATCCATCTGCCTACCCTTTAGAATCGAGCGAGTAGCTCTCAAGCTCTAATTTACATGGCATTGCATCGCATAGAGTTTACCTGGTTTCACTACAGCCGAACTGTACTTGCTTTCTGTTGCACTGGTCCTCAACTTACGCTGGACGGACGTTATCCGCTATACTACTCTTTGATGTCCGGACTTTCCTCCAAGCTAAAAAGCTTGACGATAAGATAGATCTGCTATTCATACTGTAAATGTATACAAATTATTCATAAAAAAACCCACTCATAAATGAGTGGGAAAAATTGCTATGAAAAAGAAAAAGTGTAACTAATTGCTTAGCTACATTACAAATATATGCTAAATTGGTAAACCATAAAATAAAAAAATCTAAATTTCTGAATTTCTAAATATAGGTTTACGAAAACATATCTTTTACTTTTTCAAAAAATGATTTGTCTGATGTATTAGGGTTGGGTGCAAAATTTTCATCGGTAGCCATTTTCTCAAAAAATTGTCTTTGTTCCTTATTCAACTCTTGCGGTGTCCAAACATTAATATGAATTAGGAAGTCTCCAGTTCCATACCTTTCAATGCTTGGTAATCCTTTTCCTTTTAAACGTAAAATCTTACCGGATTGGGTACCTGCATCTATTTTAATTTTCACCTTACCCTTCACGGTCGCTACTTCTTTACTGGTTCCTAAGACCGCATCTGAATAATTAATATAGAGATCGTAATGTATGTTTGTTCCTTCTCTTTTTAGTGTTGCATGTGGAATTTCTTCAATTAAAACTAATAAATCTCCTGACATTGAATTTTTCCCTGGCGCATCATTCCCTTTACCTCCAACTTTTAATTGCACACCTTCAGTAACTCCTTCAGGAATATTAATAGATACGGTTTCTTCTTCAACAACCAAACCTTGGGCATCTGCACCATTGGGTTTACTACTAATCATCTCACCCGCTCCCGAGCAACCTGAACAGGTGACTGCAGTTTGCATTCTACCCAATATGGTATTGGTAATTCGCATTTGCTGCCCAGAACCGTTACATGTAGAACAGGTCTTATAGGAAACACCTCCAGCTTGTACCTTTCTACGAACTTTTACTTTTTTCTCTACACCTTCAGCAATTTCTTCTAAAGTTAATTTTACACGAATTCTTAGGTTGCTCCCTTTTACTCGGGCTTGGCGTTGACCTCCTCCGCCAAAACCACCAAAACCGCCGCCGCCGCCGAAAATATCTCCAAACTGACTAAAGATGTCATCCATATTCATTCCGCCACCGCCAAAGCCGCCTCCGCCCTGAGGTCCATCAAAAGCTTGATGTCCATACTGGTCATAACGTGCCTTTTTGTTTTCGTCACTTAAAATTTCGTATGCTTCTGCCGCTTTTTTAAAGTTTTCTTCGGCTGATTTATCATCTGGATTTTTATCTGGATGATATTTGATTGCCATTTTTCTATACCCTTTCTTAATCTCTGCTTGTGATGCCGATTTAGAAATGCCTAATACGTCGTAAAAATCTTGTTTTGCCATATGCTTTCAGTGATCAATTATCAGTGATCGATAATCTTTGGTAATTGTAAAATGTTAATTGTAATTTATTTACTGTCCGATCACTACTTTTGGGTATCGGATGATCTTGTCTCCTAACTTATATCCTTTTTCTACACAATCAATTACTTTTCCTTTCAAGTCTTTGCTTGGTGCTGGAATTTGTGTAATTGCTTCGTGAATTTCAGCATCAAAAAGATCTCCTGCATTTGTTTCTATTTTGGATAAGCCTTTTTGCTCTAAAGTATTGTAGAATTTTTGATATACTAACACTACTCCTTTACTTAATTCTTCGGCTTCTTTGTCTTCTTCAATGTGTGACAAAGCACGTTCAAAATCATCTACAACTGGCAGTAAAGATGTCATTACTTCTTGTCCTGCGGTCTTAAAAAGCTCGACGCGTTCTCTTGTCGTTCTTTTTTTATAGTTTTCAAACTCTGCAAAAAGACGTAAAAACTTGTCTTTTTCGGCAAGAAGTAACGCTTCGGATGTTGGAACTTCTTCCGCTACTTCCTCTACAACTTCCTGATTGTCTTCAACTTGTTGTGTTTCTTCTGTTGTATTTATTTCTTCTTGTTTTATATCTTCTTTCTTACTCATTTCTTTGTAATCGTTAAATTATACATCTTTAATTTGCAAAAATGTTGCCAACAAAAAAATAGTGTCAAACTGACACTATTTTTTTTGTTTGTGACCTAACCCGATTTTTAAAAATCTTATTCAGGTCTTTTAATCTTCAATACGTGTTATTTTTGCTCCAATCGACTTCAATCGGGCCTCAATATTTTCATACCCTCTATCGATTTGTTCAATATTATTAATCATGGAAGTTCCTTTTGCAGAAAGTGCTGCAATTAATAAGGAAATTCCTGCTCTAATATCTGGCGAGGTCATTATAGTAGCTTTCAATTGGCTTTGGAAGTTATGCCCAATAACGGTAGCTCTGTGAGGATCACATAAAATAACTTTTGCTCCCATATCAATCAGTTTATCCACAAAAAACAAACGACTTTCAAACATCTTCTGATGAATTAGTACGGTTCCTTTTGCTTGTGTTGCAATGACTAAAACAATGCTTAACAAATCGGGTGTAAAACCTGGCCATGGGGCATCTGCAATTGTTAAAATAGAACCATCTATATAGTTTTGTATTTCGTAAGAATCTTGTGCTGGAATGTAAATATCATCGCCTCTTTTTTCTAATTGTATTCCTAATTTTCGGAACACATCTGGAATCTGACCTAAGTTTTCCCAACTTACGTTTTTAATGGTTAGTTCTGAGCGTGTCATAACGGCAACTCCAATCCAAGAACCAATTTCAATCATGTCTGGTAAAACGGTATGTTCACAGCCTCCTAAAGAAGTAACTCCTTCTATAATTAGGAGATTGGATCCGACTCCTGTTATTTTTGCTCCCATCGAATTCAGCATTTTACTTAATTGCTGAATATAAGGTTCACAAGCGGCGTTGTAAATTTTAGTTGTTCCTTTAGCTAAAACCGCTGCCATTAAAATATTTGCAGTTCCTGTTACAGAAGCTTCATCTAAAAGCATCTCGGTTCCTTGTAAACTTTTTGCTTCTACTCCGTAAAAATATTCTTCTTTATTGTATCTAAATTTTGCACCTAACTTGATAAATCCTTCAAAATGTGTATCGAGCCTTCTTCTTCCAATTTTATCTCCTCCTGGACGTGGAATATATCCTTTTCCAAAACGCGCCAACAAAGGCCCAACTAACATGATAGAACCTCTTAATGAACTCCCATCTCTTTTAAATTCTGCAGACTCTAAATATGGTAAATCAATATCATCTGCTTGAAAAGCATAGGAACTTCTGTTTAGTTTTTCAACTTTTACACCTAGCTCTCCGAGAATAAAGATGAGTTTATTTACATCGATAATATCGGGCACATTATTTACAACCACTCTTTCTGGTGTCAATAAAACAGCACAAAGTATTTGTAATACTTCATTTTTTGCTCCTTGGGGCGTAATGGTCCCTCCTAACTTGTGTCCTCCTTCTATTTTAAATGATGCCATTCTACTTATCTTTTTCTATTTTTATTCTGATTGTTATGGTGTGGTTTCTTATGGGCTGTTTTTGAATTGTTCTGACCTTGCGTATTTCGTTTTCTCAATAAATTTTTACTTTCAGATAGCGCTTCTTTGGTTTCTCTTAGATCTAATTTACCATCAGACAAATCAAATAAGTGTTTGAAAATAACGGCATCATCCACCGTGTCTTTGTTCCAATTTAGATAACATTTTTTCATATGGTTGGCAATGGTAAAAACCAAAGCCTCTTTTTTATCTCCAGCTTCCCAACTCAAAGCAATATCGATCATCGTTTGAATATTATTTCCATAATAACGATATCTAGAAGCAGATTTTGGGTAGGCCAAAGCTTCTGGCTTTTCTTGCAACTCTTCTTTTGATGGTTGTGGATAAGGAGATTCTGCATCCAATTGAAAATCGGACATGATGTACAACTGATCCCATAACTTGTGTTTAAAATCTGGGACATCTCGTAAATGTGGCTGTAAATTCCCCATCACATCAACAATTGATTTCGCCATTTTATCTCGTGCTTCTTTGGTTTCTAAAGCAACACAATGGTCTACTAACTTCTGGATGTGTCTGCCGTATTCTGGAATAATCATTAACGGTCTTTCTGAGTTGTATTCTAAATCGAATGTCATTTATTTATTTTTGTGAAGCTCTTATTTATGATACGATAAGTAAGAAATTGATAATGTAAGTACTCGTAAATGTTTTGTAATCCTTTTATAAAAAGCACCTTTAAGTCTCAATTATGTCGGATTAACAAAATTGTGTGCAGTGTTTATTTAATGTTGCAAAATAACATTTTATTTTTAGTTTTTTAAATGATTTTAAAAGAAATCCACAAACTCTTTTAACCGATAATTTTCAACTTTACAAAACGCAATAAAAGGTTTTTCTTACCTGCGGTACCAAACTGAATCATGGCTTTTTTATCGGGTCCTTTTCCTTCTAATGAAATGACCTCTCCACGTCCAAAACGTTCGTGTTCAATAATATTTCCAACAATAATATCATTGTCAAATAAGTTTCCTTTGGAGGCTGTTTGTGATACTTTCTTTAAGTTTTTTGGAACGATAATTTCTTTCTTTTTTGCCAAATCTCGCGCTATTTTTTTTCGCTGAATTGGTTTTTGAAAACGAATTCCTTTTGGGGCATCATCAAACAAACTTTTATCTACAAATCGGTTGATGGTCGGTGCTATTGTTTTTGGAGTAATGTAATGTAAGTATTGTTCGTCTATTTCTTCTAAAAATCGACTCGGCTCTGCATCCACTAATTTCCCCCATCGATACCGTGTTTGGGCATAGGTTAAATAGGCTACTTTTTCTGCTCGGGTAATTGCCACATAAAACAACCTGCGTTCTTCTTCCAACTCACTTCGCGTATTCATGCTCATGGCCGATGGAAATAAATTTTCTTCCAAACCAACTACATATACATGTGAATATTCTAGTCCTTTGGATTGGTGAATGGTCATTAACGAAATGCTTGGCTTGTCATCCTCTTTTTTAGAATCAAAATCTGTTGCCAATGCAACATCTTCTAAAAAGGAAGTCAAAGAAGCATCTTCTCCTTGCTCAATTTTGTCCGTAATAAAATCTTTGATTCCGTTTAATAATTCTTGGACATTCTCTACTTTACTCACTGACTCTGGAGTACCGTCTTTTTCCAAATCTTTAATTAACAGGGTTTCTTTTACCACGGTTTCGGCAATTTCAAAAGCATTTTTGGTTTGCGATTCTATTTGCAAACGCAACATCATGTTCATGAAATTGTTTAATTTATTCTTGGTCCCAGCATTGATTTTTAAATCAATTTTATCGATGTATTTTAAAACATCAAAAATGGATTTTTTATAATGGTTTGCTGCAATTGTCAATCGATCTATAGTTGTTGCACCAATACCACGTGCGGGGTAATTGATGATTCTTTTTAAGGCTTCTTCATCATTTGGATTGATGAGTATTCGCAAATAAGACAGAATGTCTTTGATTTCTTTTCTTTGATAAAATGAAATTCCTCCATAAATTTTATAGTCAATCCCTTTTTTACGCAAGGCGTCTTCCATCGCTCTGGACTGGGAATTGGTTCTATACAAAATGGCAAATTGATCATTTTGCAATTGCAAATTCATCTTTGCATCCCAAATAGATTGTGCCACAAATCTCCCTTCTTCTCCGTCGGAAATTGTACGCATTACTTGAATGAGCTCACCAGCATCATTGGTGGTCCAAACTTCTTTGTCCAATTTGGTTTTGTTTTTTTCAATCACAGAGTTGGCAGCATTGACAATATTGCCGGTCGATCTATAATTTTGTTCTAATTTGAAGGTTTTAACTTCGGGATAATCTTTTTGAAAGTTTAAGATATTTTGAATGTTTGCTCCTCTAAAACTATAAATACTTTGCGAATCATCACCAACCACACAAATGTTTTGAAAACGATCGGCCAATGCTTTTACAATTAAATATTGGGAGTGATTGGTATCCTGGTACTCATCGACCATGATGTACTTAAAACGACTTTGATATTTTGCCAAAGATTCTGGAAAACGGGCAAGCAATTCATTGGTTCTTAAGAGTAAATCGTCAAAATCCATCGCACCTGCCTTAAAGCATCGGTCTACATACTCTTTATAGATCTCCCCTACTTTGGGTCTGCTAGCATGCAAATCTGCTTCCTGTAAATCGGCATTATTGTAATAGGCCCGCACCGTAACCAAACTGTTTTTAAAAGAGGAAATCCTATTTAAAATCTGTTTGGATTTGTAGCGCTCTTTGTCCAAACCCATTTCTTTGATAATGGAGCCAATCAAACGCACAGAATCTTGTGAGTCATAAATGGTGAAATTGGAAGGAAAGCCCAATTTGTCGGCCTCTGAACGTAAAATTCTTGCAAAAACAGAGTGAAAGGTACCCATCCATAAATTTTTTGCTTCGGTAGTTCCTACAACCGATGCAATTCGTTCTTTCATCTCTCTGGCCGCTTTGTTTGTAAACGTAAGCGACAAAATATTGAAAGAATCAATTCCTTGTTTCATTAAATGAGCTATTCGGTAAGTCAACACTCGTGTTTTACCGGAACCCGCACCTGCAATGATAATCATGGGGCCATCTTTTTGCAAGACCGCTTGTTTTTGTGCTTCGTTTAAGGAATCTAAGTACGTATCCAATCGTTTTATTTTTGAAGAATTTAAAGCGTGAATTTAAGAATTCTTTGGGTCTAATTGGATGCGAATTGCTTTTTTTATTCACAATTTTTACACTTAAAAAAAGTACATTTGTTTTCTGAAAGACGATAGAAATGGAAGATAAAATAATTGAAAGTATTGGGTATCTTTTACCTGCAGCAGTTACGGGCTATATTGCCTATTATATGTTCAACCGTTTTGTAAGCAATACAGACGGCAACACAAGGGCTACCGTAATGGCTAAAAAAAACAAAGATGTTTTGGCGGTCAAACTTCAGGCTTATGAACGCATGCTTTTGTTCTCGGATAGAATTAATCCCGTAAAAATATTGGTGCGCATCTCTCCAATTTCAGAAAACACTCAAGAATACCTACAGCTTTTAATGGCGAATATCGAACAGGAATTTGAGCACAATTTGGTGCAACAAATGTATGTTTCTACAGATGCTTGGACTGCTGTTGTGGGCGCAAAGAATGCCGTTCTAAAGAAATTAAAGCAGGTTGCAGAAATTGCGAACACTGCCAATGCATTGCGAGAAACTGTTTTAATTGATTATTCAAAAACAATATCGCCTACTGAAACTGCAATTGCCATTATTAAAAATGATGTGAAGAAACTGTTGAAATAGAAAGCTGTTCTACTAATTGTTTGTTCGTTTTTTAGGTCCCTCAAAGTCGGGAGACTTTGCGCAGCGGATTTGTATTTATCCTTTATTATATATAAAAATTTTACCTGTAGTCATATCTCTTATTGATAAAACTCTATCATTATAGTCGTTTACTCCATAAATTTCATAACACCTATTTTCTAGCTCGTTTTGATTAGACGTTTCTAAAAACCAAGCATTATTATCAAATTCAGAGCCACATTGATGCGAGATTGAATAATCATAAGTAACCATAAGTTCATTATCATAATAGTCAGACAATACTCCGTTTGTGTTAAAAATCAATTTAACATTTGTGTCATCTTCGGCTATCCAAGTTCCGATTATTTCATTTTGCACGTTTTCTTGAAGTGCCTGAGCTTTACAAGATATACAAGAGAAAAATAAAACTGTCATTAGTATACTGGTATATTTTATCATTTTCATAATATTCGTATGTACAATGAATAGAATTTTTTGCTTTTTGAAAGCGTTATTTTTCTATTTTTTAAACTCTTTTAAGTTATCTGTAATAACGTGTTTAGTCTAGGCTCATTAATAACAAATCAATGCTATTTCTGAAACTTTATTAGTTTGATTATCTATTTTAAATGATAATATCACATCTTGACACCCTATAATACCCCCAGTACGAATTGTGCCGGATGCACGATTGTTTTCTTGTAAATAAAAATAGACCATTCTAACTGTTTGTCCATTTGCATTAGAAACAATAGCCACTTAATGTCCTGCACCATTAATTTTATCTGTTTTTTCATCTCTTTGTGTATGATAAGTTGCAGTTCCACCATAAATTGCAAATATAGGTGCTCCTTTCAGATTGTTAATATAAAAACGGAAAAGAACTAAAGTTTAAGATTAGCTCTTAACTGCTATTTTTTATATACACGGTTCTTGGTTTGTATTTAATAACTATATATAGCAATTTTATCAATTAAATTATTGAAAGAATTATATGAAATTATTATGTGCATATCAATATCATTGAAATCTAAATATAAGGCTTCTGAGTTTTTATTAGCAAAACTTATAGGGTAAAAACTATTCAAGTTTTGTATATTATCACCTATTTTAATATTATTATTTGTGAACAAATAATTACCTCCGGTTATTTCAAAAGAATCTACAGTGTCATCAATAATATAGAATAATATATCATTATAAATGTATTTTTTAGACATTACATCTTCTATTTCATAATAGTAATCTTCAATAGTATTAGGTTGATCAAAGTCTTGTATCACGAAAGAAACATTGTTGCCTAAATAACTAATAGAGTTAATTGTTGATTCATTAGAGTTTATTTTATTTACTTGTGCTATGCAACTGTAATTGAATATCATTAATATTAACAATGATAATTTTTTCGTAATATGGTTTTTATTGACAATCATAATTTATTGTATTATAGTTAGAATCAAACTTTGTATTTAAAAAATCTGCTGGGTCTAAGCTTTGAGACCAATTTGAATTATATACTTGAAGGTGTATGTGTGGTGTAACTTTAGATTTTGGAGGATTTGCATTTCCTGTATTCCCTGTTAGTCCTATAATGTCACCTGCACTTATCGGTTGACCAGCTGAAACTGATACAGTATTCAAGTGGTTATATTTGATATTATACGTATTACCATCTACTATCGTTGTAATAATAACATAATTACCATAAGAGTCTTTTTTATATTGACCTGGAGAAAAGGTGTTTCGAATACTACTTATTGTTCCTGAGTACATTGCAAATGCATTTTGATTTATAGGAGCATTAATATCTAACCCATTATGTTTTTTATCTCCTCTTATTCCTGCACAAATTTTATTTGATTGTTTTCTTGTACAGCCAAAAGTACCCCCTTTTTTACCTGACGTACCAGATGAAACAATTTCAGGATTTCGAACAGGATCGCCTTCACATGGTTTAGCTACACAGTTTCCTTCTCTATCTTCAACTGTACCCTCTGGGCACTCACATGTTTCTGTTGAAGTATTATAAACTTTTCCTCCCGTTGTACATATTGGGTCACATTGCTCTGTAGTTGGATTAAATACATATCCTTCAGGGCAATTTCCATCTTCATCTGGGTTTACAGGAGATGCTATTAATATTGCAGCTGCTGCAGAACTTATTTGACCAGAAGACAAACTACCAACACCTGTTGGAAGTCCAATACTTGTAGTTGCCCCATTAATATAGCCTGAGTAACCCGAACCCCCTGGGCCAGAGGAATAATACCAATTATAACTATCACTATGACCAGGACCATTAGTGTCATCATTATTTGACTCTCCTCCTGGATTTCCAGTGATAATAACTTCTTCTAAAACACCTCCGTCAAACTCTCCTAAAGTATCGGTATTCCAACAATCTCCTTCTGTTGATATACTTTGAAAAAAGAAAAGTGACAAAAAACTAGCTTGCTGAGCTTGAGGCTGAATAACATACCGTTTTGTAAAAATACCATTTTCAATTATATAACCGTCAATAAACTTACCTTCTAAATCATTGAAGAAAACTCTACCGTTCATCACATTCCCTTCAGAATCAATTTCATCCTTCCAAATTGTGAAAACGACATTTCTAATATAATTATTGACATTAATAAAATAAAGTTCACTAGAATATTCGCCGTTTCTGTTAATTTCAGAATTTGCAGTTGTAAGTTGTGCATTTGTGTATGCAATTTCATTGTGTTCTAGGGTATTCCAGTCTGGGTCAATTTCAAGAACGTCTTCAGTATTCCTAGCGTATGCATTTCTCTTTTTAATTTTTTCGCTTTTAGAAATAAAAAGTGCAATTGCATCTTTAAATGAAACTGTTTTTACATTATTAAAGTCCATTTTTTCTGGTTCCAATACATCTTCTTCTAAAGTACAATTCCATAGAAGTAGCGTAATTCCAAAGAGCAAAAGACCAAGAATTACATAGTTCTTACTTTTTTGTTTCATAATAATAAATTTAAAATTAATCTTTCATTCTTGTTTTATAGATGATTGTATATTTATATCGATATATTCTACTTCGCTAAGTCTTCCGACTTTGCGCCTATATAATTCTCTTTAATTTAAGTACTAAATTTATTTTTAACACGATACAGCATTGTACTTCAATTTTCTTTTCTTGGTTTCGCAAAGTCACGAGACTTTGCGGAGCGGGTTGTTGGCTGTAGTTGTTTTTTCATTTAAATAATTATCATTGAACTAAGAGATAAACCTCTTGTTTTTTAAAATAAATGTTAAAATTATCTAATAAACTTGACACTCAATCACAATTCATAATACACCACTTTTTTATGCACTACTTAAAGTAATGAAGCTAAAGAAGGAATCTTCTTTGCAATTTTCACGGCGACTTCTCCGAGTTCCTTTATATCTTCGACTAATTCAGCTTGTGTAAAATTTTTTCTTGATGCTTCCTCAACTACTTTGATTAAAACGGAATAAGTTATTGAATCTTCTGTATCGGGAGTAACAGAATTTATTTCTTCTTTGGAAAGCCCTGTGAGTTGGCCTAATGCAACACTGTACCTTCCATTAAAAGACTCGTTAATTTCTGTGGTTAATCTTATAAATCTTTCTCGTCTTTGTTCTCTTGTTTCTGGCATAATCATTAATTTTTAGTGGTTAATTTTTTTATTTTTTTAGTTACTTTTTCTATTTCCTCCAATGCTTTATCACTTTCTATGTTTATTTTTTTACCCGCTTTAACAGCCTCATTTACCTTTTCAGATATAGATACTAAAGAATTGATAACCTTTGTATCAGCGCCTGACAACCCTACCATGGATAGCATTTCTTGTTGGGTTTCTTTCAATTTTCGGATTGATTTTAGATAATTTGTAATAGACGCATTAGCTAATAACACGTTTTCATAAGACTGGTTAATCTTGTTTATAAGTTCTCTTTCTTCTGTTTCTATGGGAGAAAGCAATTCATCTCTATAATCTTTAATATCTGATTTAACTATAAACAGGATGTCTTCCATGTAGTTAATTACCTCTTTATTAACTTGTAATGTGTCAAGTTTAACTATACTTCCTTGGGGTTTGGGTAGCATTAATCCATACAGTGAGTATTTCCCGTTTTTGTAGTTTTGCAATTCTTTATTTAGCCTGTAATTTATATTGTATGGTGTATAAACCTCCTCAACAAACACATTAATATTGTCCTTGATTTTTTTATAATACAGCTGCACTATATTTCTATGTGAGTTGTGCAGTATCTTTAAATCCTTTCCAAGTGTCTGCGAAAGAAAAACTGTTTCTTTCGGTATTGAAGCACAAGAGGTTATCAATGTAGTTGTGATTAGGAATATGATAAATTTAATTTTCATGGTATTTAATTTTGGTATTTGATAAGTTTTTCAACAATTTCATCTAATTCTTTATCTATACTTTCAATTGAAATATATGATAAACCATCTTCCTTTAATTTTTGTAAATTATCAATGGATGCATTGTCCATTTCAGTATCAGCTTTTACTATTGTAGGCTCAAGACGATGGTAATCTTTTTGGTCTTGAGCTTCTAATGTTCCAAATATTTGTTTTAAATGGTAGTGAACAGTTTTAGAATTACCGGACATCATTATTTCTATAATAGGTTTAATCCATCCAATGGCTCCCCAATCTTTGGCTTTTTTATATTCATAACCTTTACTTACACTGCCTGTACCAATAGATACAATCATCATATCTTTAGCAGACGGAGAGTTCTCTATATTTTTAAAAGTCATTGACCTAACTTCTGAGTAGGCTACTAATGAAGGGTTGTTCACAAACACACCACCATCTATTAAGGGATAAGGAGTTCCTAAATCATTTTTAACACGTGCAGTTTCGAAGTAGGTTGGGGCTGCCGATGTAGCTCTAGCAACATCTTTAATTTTAAAATTGTAAATGTCATTATTTGATTTGTGTTGCTTAAAAAAATGAGGTTTACCATTTCTTATATCATAAGAACTAATTATACAGGGTTTTAATAAATTTGATAATTTCAATTCTCCAAAGGTATCTTCAAGAGCTTCTTCAAGTTCAGAAGCGTTATATTTTTCATCCGCTAGACCATTCACGCTTTTTATTTTTTGCCAATTACTAACATCAAATATTTCATCTCCTCTATCTAAATAGATATTTACCGCTTCTTGAGCAGTTAATTTTGGACGATTCTCTTCATTGGGTGTAAGATATGCCAAGGCTAATATTCCACCAGTACTTGTGCCTGCCATAAAATCAAACATATCAGATAGTTTAATATTTGGGTCTTTTGTTTTCTTTTGAAGTTTTTTTTCAACTTGGGTTAAAACAATACCAGGTAAAATTCCTCGTATTCCACCACCATCTAAAGATAATATTCTAATTTTTTTCATATTCTTTTTATTCAATTTATATTCTTTTTAATTACAGCCAACGTCTCGTATATGAAAAGTAGCGCTAAAAATAAGCGAGAACTTTCGGATAATATACAAGCCGAATTTTTAAATTTTATTAATTATTTTATTTTGGTAATTTGTCAAATTTAAAAATTTGGCGACTTTCCAAAAATGCCCAAGCCTTAGTGTTAGCAATGACCTGCGCTATTTTTTATATACACTGTTGTGCTTAGTTATTTCGCTCAATATTCGATTCTTTTTCCTTGGTCAACTGAAGCCATAACTTTATGTACCACAGAATTAGTGTTTATTATATTTCCGTCTTGATTTATTTTTCTGTCCTGAGTCATTTCAACCTCCAATGAAAATCGATTTGAAAAATTAATTTCTCCTTTTAGGACTTGTTCTTTAAATACAAAATCATCCATCAAAAAATTAATAATTTCTTTATTGTAAAATCCTTTCCATCTAAATTTCCCACGTTTGATAACTGCTGAAATAACATCAATTGTTACTTTCTCGAGTTCCAGCTTTGGTAAATCATCAGTATTTAGAATAAACTTAGAAAATTCGCGCCTTGATATTTTTCTAGGATTACCTATAGGTTTTTCTTCATCATATCTTAGTACTTCGACAGAATCAACTTTTGGGTAACTATTTAGCTTCTTATATAAATTTGATTTCCGCCAAGATATTTTGTAATTCTTATTAACTAACTCAACAGAGTCAATTACAGTTTGTTGGCTTAATTCTTTTTCTTCTTGTAAAAAGTCCAAATTTAGTTTCTCTAACTCTTTTCTTTTTATTTCGTTGTCTAATTTTAAGTTCTCGATTTGAAGTTGTGTAAGTTCTTTGTTTTCTACAGGAAACCTCGAGATAATAACAGCAGCCACACTTATTATTAAAGTGATTTGAGCAGAGTTTTTGCCAATAAACTTCCACGTTTCCTTAAAACCACCTTCTTCGGTTGGTAAACTTTCTATTACTAATTGTAGTCCTAATGTATCTGATATTTCTTTGTAAATATGAAGAATTTCTTTTTCACATTCATTTCTCAAGATAGAATTGATAGAGTGACTACTATCTTTAAAGTAGTAGTGAAATTGTAATCTATCAGATTTTTCTATCAGTTCCATTTTTTGTTTTTAATTAAGCACAACTAGTTATATCGTTGTATTTTATAATCATATTCCTATTGAATTTTCGGGATAACGTTACTTTTTGTGAATCTTATCTAGTGGGTCGTTACATCGGTTTACCTATTTTTGTTAAATTGGCAACATCTCCTTATATCCAAACATAAACCCGTTTTATCAGTTCATTAACTCCGGATAAAACAACATTTCGTTTCTTTAGTTGAGATGTTTTGCAATCTATATTTTTGTTTTCACAATCAAAATGGGTGTTGTTTTTTTACGATAGAAACAGCCCAAATTGACGCCTTTGAATTTTAAATATAAAACAAAAAGAAACACCCACCATGTACCAATAAACAAGTGGGCGTTTTTAAGAATAAGTGGGCCTTATGAAGGAATAAGTGGTTTTTTAAAGTTATCATTTAGCAACAATACACAACCTATTTACTTGAAATAAAGCAATTAATGGTGTCGCGTTTTAGAACTGCAAACGCAGTCCAATGTTATAATTTCTTCCGCGGGTAGTATATCCAGCAATTTCTTGGAAGTCTTCATTAAAGAGGTTGGTAACACTTCCGTAGAAGGTAACAGTATCTGCTAATATGCTATGATTTACAAAAAAGTCGACCAAATTATAAGAAGCCAATGCAACGTTTCCAAAATCTTTTGTTGCATCAACAAATCGATAACTTAAAGAAGTAAACGTGGATGGCAATACCTGGTAGTCTGCTTTTACAAGAAATTTGTTTTGAGGAATTTTAAGTAATAAACTTTCATCTCTATCGATAAAGGTATAATTGGCAGAGAGACGCATTTTATCAGTAGCCTTAAAAGTGATTTCAGTTTCAACTCCTTTCGCAGAAAAAGTCCCGAAATCGTTAATTGTCTGATAGCTTATTGGGTCGTATCCAATTTTATTGGTTTCTTCTCTATAGAAATAAGTAGCATTCAGTGCCAGTTTTTTAGAGAAACGAACTTCAAAACCACCTTCAACAGTCACGTCCTCTTCCGGTAATAGTGCATCAATCGTAGGAAGTTTTGTAAAAATCTCCGAAAGTGTAGGGGTTACAAATGCCGTGCTGTAAGAAGCAAAAATCTTTGCATCATTTTTTAAAAAACGAAAGTTATAAGATGGGTTGACATTGAAAACAAGGTTTTGATTGTATTCACTATGAATGTTCAAACGAGTTCCAGCATTCAAGTGAAATCCAAAGTTACTGTTGTAATTAAACGACACATACGGGTCGTAAAAATGTTGCTTTCCAGTTCCTTTTTCAATGGCACTATACGCCGTTTGTTGCTGCATGTCTTGAGATTGCGCTGTAAACCCAACTAAAAATGAATATTCTTTATTGATTTTATAATTATTAAACACATCCAATCCATACACTTCACCCTTAAAATAATCTTCAGAAGGCGTTTCATTTCTTTGAATTCCTGTAAAAAAAGTTCTCACTTTCAACATTCCTTTCGCATATTTATAATCAGCATGCACACCAAATCTTTTTTGAACACTTTTCAGCGTATTGTCTCTATCTGCAGGAGTACCTTCATAAGTTACCGGATCGTAATCGATACCATCAAAATCAGTAGAAAATTGGTTATGGCTAGTAAATACACCTATTTTAAGTTTGTTATTTAGATGAAAGTTCAAATTCAATAAAACGTTTTTTCGTGTAAATGCATCCTCCTCAAACAGCTTACCTGTATTGCTTTCTGCAGCAGACAAACCGTTTGAACTAGTACCATTTAAGGCAAGTAAATAATCTACGCTCGCTATGGTTCCATTCATGTTTAGGCTTGTTGCATAAGTATCTCCTGCAAAACGTGTGTCTTCAGAAGAAGTATTTGTACCCACCGATGAATTAAAAGTGGCAGCAAACTCTTTTTTAGATGCCTTTTTTAAGAGGATATTTATAACACCAGTAGCGGCACCTGTTCCGTATAAAGTAGAAGAAGCTCCTTTTAAAACTTCAATACTTTCAATTTGATTGATGTCTATTTGACGTAAGTCAAAATCACCACTAAAGGAAGACGGATCATTAACAGAAACACCATTAATTAAAATCGCTACCTGTCGGTTTCTACCACCTCGGATATAGTAGCCTAAATTCTGTCCTTTTGTACTAAAATTACCATTAATTTCTACACCTGGAACATCATTTAGTAAATCTAAAACAGTTTTTCCTGCGCTATTTTTAATCGTCTCTTGCGTAATTTTATACACAATTTTCCCAATATTTTTAGTATTGGTTTCAAACTTCGTAGCGGTAACTACTACCTCATCTAATTTTTCTACTTTTTCTTTTTGCTTTTCATTTTTTTGCGCAAAAAGGGTTGTGCTGGCAAAACTACATGCCAAAACACCTACAAATAAAATTTGTTTTTTCATTTTTTTTTTGATTTCATTGAAACAATAAATCAGGTAAATTTTGTGTACGAACTCGTATTAGCACATAAACTTTTATCCCGAAAGTTTTTAACTTGTGATGATGGGCAGGTCTCCTGACTTGTTTCTATGTTACTTTGCCTTCCCAATTATACATCAGTGGCAAAAGTTGAAGTAACATCCTCTAAAGAGGTGCTGCATACTGAGATGAATTCAGTACATGTTTCAGCATAAACGTACAGTTGCGGGAACAGTTCTGGATTTTAACCAGATTCCCTTTTAATTTGATAGCAAACGACTGTGATATCAAAACCTAAAATCGATGCGAAACTAAGATAAAAATTGCGAATACAAAATTGTTTTGTAATCTTGTTGCATAATTTAACAGAAATGAAAATTACTTCCTTAAAAATTGTGCTTATTGCATCGCTTCTAGCAATTGTCTCTTGTAAAAAGGAAGCACAACGAGCCGTATTAAAATTGGCATCTGCAAAAATCACACATGCCAAAGGCTTTGATATTGTTGAAGAGAAAGGCAATAAAAAACTAATCATAAAATCGGCATACCAAAATGCTACCGAAGATGCTACCTACCCTCTCTCTAAAAAAATGTCCAGTACTGCACTAGCAAGTGCTCAATTAAATACGATTCAGATTCCTGTTAAAAATATTGTTGTTACCTCTACCACACACATTCCAATGGTTGAATTGTTACAGTCAGAAAATACCATTGTTGGATTTCCACATGGACAATATGTTTCATCAGAGCGTACAAGAAAATTATTGGATGCTGGAAAGATTGCTGAAATTGGAAAAGAAAACTCTTTAAACACCGAAATTTTATTGGATCTACAGCCCGAACTCGTGGTTGGATACAGCGTTACTTCACCCGACAAAAGTTTAACTACGCTACAAAAAGCTGGAATTAACGTCATTTATAATGGCGATTGGCTCGAAGAAACTCCGTTAGGAAAAGCAGAATGGATTAAGTTTTTTGGGGTTTTGTTTGACAAAGAAAAACAGGCAGACAGTATCTTTAAAGCAATTGAAACCAATTATGTAAATGCTAAAAAAAGTGCTTTACTGGGACTTCAAAAACCAACGGTTTTATCGGGTGCAATTATGAGCAAAGACATCTGGAATTTACCGGCTGGCGAAAGTTTTGTTGCGCAATTTTTAAAAGACGCAAACCTTACTTATTTATGGAAAGACACCAAAGGAAAAGGAAGTTTGTCATTGAGCTTTGAAAGTGTTTTTGACAAAGGTGCAAATGCCGATATATGGATTGCTCCTGGGTACTTTACTTCGAAAAAACAACTTCTAGAAAGCAATGCATTGTATGCAAAATTCAAAGCATTTCAAGATGACAATATCTATACGCCAACCACAAAAAAAGGAAAATCGGGCGGTGTTCTTTATTATGAATTGGCTACAACAAGACCTGACTTGGTATTGAAAGACCTCATCAAAATTACAAACCCAGCATTGTTACCCGATTATGAATTGGTGTTTTTTGAAAAAATGAAGTAACAATTATTTTTAAAAAAGAGATTGCTGAGTATCATCTTCTGTATTTTCCTTCTTCTTTTGAATCGCTTTCTTTAAGAGTGCCTCTTTTTTAGTTTCTTTACTTAGAAGCTCTGACTTAGAAGAATTTTCAATTGTTGGCACATCCATGGGCAACGTTTCTTCAATAACCTGCTCTTCTATCACTTCAATATCATCCGATGATGATGGTGCTGGTTCTTCAAAGGGCAATGGTTCCAATAAATTTACTTGCTTTATTTTATTGGTAGTCAATTGATTTCCTTGTGCTTTGATTCCTTTTACAGCAATAAATTTTTCAAAATTAATGGTTTGATTTTCAATATTTCTTTTGGAATACACAATTTCTGCCATCGGCCTGTAATCTGTTGCCACAATTTCTAATTGCGATTTTGGATGGTCTGCAAAAAGGGTTTCTTCTTTATCAGTAGCTTCTATTAGGAAACGTTTGACGAAGTAACGCTCCTTCTCTCCATCAAAATAAATCACAGAAATAGGTTTGTTTGGCTTCCATTTTTCCAAGACAATCATATCATTTTCAAAATGCATGGACAAATCTGGTTTCACCGCTTTTGCTTTTCCACTTTGCAAAATGATTAACAGCTTATCTTCTGCTTTAAATTCTCCTAAAAGATCTCCTCTATCGTCTACATTTAAACGTTGTACCGCTTCATCAAACCATATTTTACGTGGTTTTAAGGTAGAAACTCCTGCCGATTTAAATTCGATGGATTTAATGGTGTATTTGGTAATTGTATTTCCTCTTACTGCTCTTCCTTTTATGCCCAGGTCTGCAAAATCAAGATCCCACTTGAGCTTTTTAACGCTTCCAACTGCACGAAGATTTACAGTAACTACCTCTGCCTCTCCGTTTGGATTTGCCGTAAAATACAATACTTTAGATCCTTTGTTTCCATTGGTTAAGTCGTACTCTTTGTCTCGCGTAACCGAAGTTACATTGAAACGTTTCATATAAGAAGGGCCTTTTACCCCATCTCGATACATGAAATTATAAACCGTTCGTTTGTCTTTCTTTTTAAAGATAGCAACATGAATAATGTTTTTACCAACAAAGATTTTAGAATCCATTTTGGTCACCATCATTTTACCGTCTTTTCTAAACACAATCACATCATCGATGTCCGAACAATCAGTCACAAATTCGTCTCTTTTTAGTGAAGTACCAATAAAACCTTCTTCTCTATTCACATAGAGCTTTGCATTGTTCATAGCTACCTTCGAGGCAACGATATCATCAAATATTCGAATGTCGGTCTTGCGTTCTTTTCCTTTTCCGTAAGTCTCTTTTAAACGTTTAAAGTAATCGATTGCAAATTCAATTAGGTTGGCTAAATGCCCTTTTACAACGGCAATCTTATCTTCCAAACCTTGTATAAATTGCTTGGCTTTATCTATATCAAATTTTGATATTTTCTTAATTCTAATTTCTGTTAAACGAACAATATCTTCCTCGGTGATTGCACGCTTTAAATGTTTTATATGTGGCTTTAATCCAGCATCAATTGCTTGAATAACGCCTTCCCAAGTTTCTTGGTCTTCAATATCTCGGTAGATTCTGTTTTCAATAAAAATACGCTCCAAAGAAGAAAAATGCCATTGTTCCTCCAATTCGTTCAATTGAATTTCCAATTCCTTTTTCAACAAGTCAACCGTTAAATCTGTGGAATGCTTTAACATTTCGCTAACGCCCACAAAAACGGGTTTATTATTTTCAATAGTACAACACAAAGGTGAAATCGAATTTTCACAATTTGTAAATGCATACAAGGCATCAATGGTTTTATCTGGTGAAACGTTTGGTGGCAAATGCACTACGATTTCAACTTCTGCAGCCGTGTTGTCTTCTATTTTTTTAATTTTTATTTTCCCTTTTTCATTGGCTTTGATAATGCTATCAATTAAAGTAGTAGTGGTGGTACCAAAAGGAATCTCATTGATGACCAATGTCTTTTTGTCTACTTGAGCAATTTTTGCTCGCACACGCACTTTTCCGCCTCGTTTTCCATCATTGTAATTGGTAAAATCTGCAATACCACCCGTTAAAAAATCGGGTAAAATCGTAAAACTTCTTCCTTTTAAGTACTTGATAGAAGCATCAATCAATTCATTAAAATTATGGGGGAGAATTTTAGTAGATAGGCCCACTGCAATTCCCTCAGCTCCTTGTGCCAAAAGTAGTGGAAACTTTACAGGCAGGTCTATGGGTTCTTTTCTTCTCCCATCATAGGACATTTTCCAATCGGTTGTTTTCGGATTAAAAACAACTTCTAAAGCAAATTTTGACAAACGGGCTTCTATATAACGAGAGGCTGCTGCACGGTCTCCAGTAAGAATGTTTCCCCAGTTTCCTTGCATGTCAATGAGCAATTCTTTTTGACCAATTTGTACCATTGCATCTGCAATGGAAGCATCTCCATGCGGATGGTATTGCATGGTGTGCCCAACAATATTCGCTACTTTGTTATAGCGTCCATCATCCAAATCTTTCATCGAATGCATAATTCTACGCTGTACCGGTTTTAGTCCATCTTCTAAGGATGGAACCGCTCTCTCTAAAATTACATAAGAAGCATAATCTAAAAACCACTCTTTGTACATCCCTGTAACTTTGGTAATGGTTTCAACAGGTTCGTTCTGATTGTCGAGCGCTTCTGTTTGATTTTTTAATGCTTCTTGGTGTTCGTTGTCGTTTATTTCTTCACTCATATGCTACACTTCGTCTTCTATGGTATCCAACTCTACTTTTAAATTCTCGATGATAAATTTCTGCCTATCTGGGGTGTTTTTCCCCATATAGAATTGCAACATTTCTTCGATTGACATTTCTTTGTCTAACATTACAGGGTCTAATCGGATATCGTTTCCAATAAAATGAACAAATTCATTCGGTGAAATCTCTCCCAATCCTTTAAATCGAGTAATCTCTGGCTTTCCTCTTAATTTTTCAATCGCAGTTCGTTTTTCTTCATCAGAATAACAATAAATGGTTTCTTTCTTATTTCGAACTCGAAACAAAGGAGTTTCTAAAATATACAAATGTCCTTCTTTAATTAATTCTGGAAAAAACTGCAAGAAAAAAGTAATCAGTAACAATCGAATGTGCATCCCATCAACATCGGCATCCGTTGCAATAACAATATTGTTATAGCGCAAACCCTCCAAACCATCTTCTATATTTAATGCTGCTTGTAATAAATTAAACTCTTCATTTTCATACACAATTTTTTTACTCAGTCCATAAGAGTTTAAGGGCTTCCCTTTTAAACTAAAAACGGCTTGGGTATTTACATTTCTCGATTTGGTAATTGAGCCAGAGGCAGAATCTCCCTCGGTAATAAATAAGGTAGATTCTAAATAATTTTGTTTCTTAATATCACTTAAATGAATTCTACAGTCACGTAATTTCTTATTGTGTAAACTCGATTTCTTGGCTCTATCTCTAGCAAGTTTTCGAATTCCTGAAAGCTCTTTTCGTTCTTTTTCTGCTTGAATTATTTTTTTTTGAAGTTTATCGGCAACCTCTGCGTTCTTGTGCAGGTAATTGTCAAGCTGTGTTTTCACAAAATCGTTGATATAGGTTCTTACTGTAGATAAGTCCCCACCCATCTCTGTAGATCCTAACTTTGTTTTGGTCTGACTTTCAAAAACGGGCTCCATTACTTTAATGGCAATCGCAGAAATAATTGATTTTCGTACATCAGAAGCTTCAAAATTTTTCCCATAAAATTCACGGACGGTTTTTACGATGGCTTCTCTAAATGCGGCTTGATGGGTTCCCCCTTGGGTAGTATATTGTCCGTTTACAAACGAATGGTATTCTTCTGAATATTGGGTTTTACTATGTGTAATAGCAACTTCAATGTCATCTCCTTTTAAATGAATGATTGGATACAACATATCTGCTTGATTGTTGTTGTCTTCCAGTAAATCTTTCAATCCATTTTCTGAAAAGAATTTCTCTCCGTTAAAAATGATCGTCAATCCAGGGTTTAAATACACATAATACTTCAGCATTTTTGCTACATACTCATTTCGGTATTTATAGTTTTTAAAAATAGCTTCATCTGGAATAAAAGAAACCTTAGTTCCTTTTCTACGAGAAGTTTCTTCTAATAACTCTTGGTCTGTAAGATTTCCTTGACTGAACTCTGCCGAAGCTGATTTTCCATCCCTGGAAGATTCTACTCTAAAAAAAGAAGACAATGCATTTACCGCTTTGGTACCAACACCATTTAAACCTACCGATTTTTTAAAGGCTTTCGAATCGTATTTTCCTCCAGTATTCATTTTAGAAACCACGTCAACAACCTTTCCTAAAGGGATTCCTCGACCATAGTCACGCACAGTAACTTTGCTCCCTTGAATAGAAATTTCAATCGTTTTCCCAGCGCCCATGACATATTCATCTATAGAGTTGTCTAAGACTTCTTTTACCAAGATATAGATCCCATCATCGGCAGAAGATCCATCTCCCAACTTACCGATGTACATTCCAGGGCGCATTCTGATGTGTTCTTTCCAATCTAATGATCGAATATTATCTTCTGTATATTTTGTTTCTTGACTCATAAAATAGCGAACTACAATTAACTGTGAAGTGATAGCTAAAATAGGATTTAACCTAGAAAAATAAAATGGCTTTGTTAATTAGTTATCAACAGGATTTCAACGAAGATGAACAGGTACTTTTACAGAAAGTGAAACATTTCAGAAACAAAAAAAGCACCAAATAAAAAACTCTTTTTTAATGTAAAAATCACAAAAAAAAACAATTTGTTATATTTTTTAACAAATACTGTCAGCCCTTGTAATTTGGCTAATTTTGCTGAATAATAAATCTATATATTCGTGGAAAGAACACAACTTTTAGCATTGACAAAAAAATACGGGAGTCCGTTATATGTTTATGATACCGACAAAATTGAAGCCCAATACAACCGATTAACAAATGCGTTTAGTAGCGTAAAAAACTTGAAATTAAATTATGCTGTAAAAGCGCTTTCAAATATCAACATTTTAAAATTTTTTAAAAATATTGGTGCCGGTTTGGATACGGTTTCAATACAAGAAGTGCAATTGGGATTGACCACTGGCATAGCTCCTAAAAAAATTATTTTTACGCCCAATGGAGTTTCCTTAAAAGAAATTGAAGAAGTTGCGAAATTAGGTGTTCAAATTAATATTGACAATCTATCTATTTTAGAATTGTTCGGGCAAAAACATCCGGAAATTCCTGTTTGTATTCGTATCAATCCACACATTATGGCGGGTGGGAATTCTAAAATTTCTGTGGGTCATATCGATTCTAAATTTGGAATTTCAATACACCAAGTACCACACATTAAACGAGTTGTAGAAAACACAGGAATGAACATCAATGGAATTCACATGCATACAGGGTCTGATATTTTAGATATCGATACTTTTTTGCGTGCAACAGAAATTTTATTTGATGTTGCAAAACAGTTTGACAACATCGATTTTATTGATTTTGGTAGTGGTTTTAAAGTTCCATATAAGGAAGGAGATATTTCAACAGATATAGAACAATTAGGCTTGCAATTGTCAGAACGATTCAATGCGTTTTGTGTAGAATATGGGAAAGAAATTACCCTCATGTTCGAACCAGGTAAATTTTTAGTTTCCGAAGCAGGCGTATTTTTAGCAAAAGTAAATGTTGTCAAACAAACCACTTCCACTGTTTTTGCACATGTGGATTCTGGTTTTAATCATTTGGTTCGACCAATGATGTATGACTCCTATCATCATATTACCAACATTTCAAATCCAGAAGGAAGAGATCGGTATTACTCTGTTGTAGGGTACATCTGTGAAACCGATACCTTTGGATCTAACAGGCGCATTGCAGAAATCTCTGAAGAAGATATCTTATGTTTCCATAATGCCGGTGCCTATTGTTTCTCTATGGCATCCAACTACAACTCTCGCTATTTGCCTGCTGAAGTAATGATACATCAAGGAAAAGATTATTTAATCAGAAAAAGACAAACCATCGAAGACATTTTAAACAATCAAGAAATCTTAGAATTGTCTTAGAAAAAGAACAATACAAGGAAATTTTATCCACTTTTAAATGGAAGGAACACTTCTCTTTTTTGGTGGATTTTTTATACATTTATACCTCTAAGAAAAACAACAGCATACCATGAAAGTTTTAGGCATTGGAAGTAATTATGCGCGCAAATGCAATGAAACAATTAATGGAGAATTGATGTTGGATTTTAAAATGATTTAATCTTTACTTTCATGAAAATTAAGCTTTCTACCCTTGAAAACATTCCTGAAATAATGACAATTATAAAGGATGCCAAAGAACTTTTAGCATCTCTTAAAATTGATCAATGGCAAAATGGATATCCAAATGCAGCACAAGTTGAACAGGATATTTTAAAAGGAGAAAGTTACGTGGTGCTCTCTGATGAAAATCAAGTAATCGCAACTTCAATGTTTACAACCAACAAAGAACCCACCTATCAAATAATTGAAGAAGGTACATGGAAAGTTGACGAATCAAAAAACTACGGAGTTATCCACCGAATGGCCATCAAAAAAGAATACCGAAAACAGGGTTTAGCAACACTACTATTTGATGAATTTCATCAACAATTAAAAAGTAAAAACATTAAAAGCTTAAAAATTGACACCCACGAAGAAAATCTTGGAATGCAAGCACTCATTAAAAAAATAGGATATCAATATTGTGGGATTATCTACACCAATTATGGTGCAAAAAGACTGGCTTTCGAAAAAGTGATTCAGTAATAATTCAATTTTAAAAGCCAAAGTATTTTCTTGTAATCAATGTATCAAACCAATTATAGATCTAAAAACAGGTCAAATTGTACTTGAATTTGTCAATAACATTCCCAATTTTGTTTTTTTTGTAGACATCGAGATTAAAGAAAGTGACTTTAATGAAATGAACATTTACTTGATCACTTTATAAAGTAATTCCCAATTATTTCACTATTTTCGAATTCCTAAACCCCATCACTATTGAAAGTCTGTATTGCCGAAAAGCCAAGTGTCGCCAGAGAAATCGCTAATATACTAGGTGCCAACACAAAACGTGATGGCTACTATGAAGGCAATGGCTATGCAGTAACTTATACCTTTGGACATTTGTGTACACTTTTAGAACCGAAAGACTACAAACCGCATTGGAAAAGTTGGGACTTGAACAACTTACCCATGTTGCCAGAGCGATTTGACACGAAAGTTACCAGCAATGATGGCATCAAAAAACAATTCAATATTGTAAAGTCTTTGTTTGACAAAGCAGCAGTTGTGATTAATTGTGGGGATGCGGGAACCGAAGGAGAACTCATTCAACGTTGGGTAATTAACCAAGCAGGGTATAAAGGAGAAGTACAACGTTTGTGGATTTCTTCATTAACCGAAGAAGCCATTAAAGAAGGGTTTAAAAACTTAAAACCTGCGGAAGAATACGACAATTTATACTATGCAGGATTTTCACGCGCCATTGGAGATTGGTTATTGGGCTTAAATGCAACCCGATTATACACCGTAAAATATGGCGGCTACAAACAAGTTTTATCCGTAGGAAGAGTACAAACCCCTACCCTTGCAATGCTGGTCAATCGTTTTAAAGAAATTCAACATTTTAAACCACAACCGTATTGGGAATTGCAAACCACTTATAGAAATACACTTTTTAATTATGAAGACGGTCGTTTTCTAAAACAAGAAGATGGACAGGTTTTAGCCAATAAAGTAACCGCTTCCGATTTCGAAATTGTTACTGTTACCAAAAAGAAAGGAAAAGAATACGCTCCAAAACTATTTGATTTAACCGGTTTGCAAGTGTATTGCAATAATAAATTTGGTTTTTCTGCAGATGAAACCTTAAAAATGGTGCAGAAGTTATACGAAATGAAAGTAGTAACCTACCCCAGAGTGGATACTACATTTTTACCGAATGATGTTTACCCAAAAGTTGCAGGCATCTTATCTAAATTAACCAATTACAGTGCATTAACACAACCGCTTTTAGGTACCAAAATTCCAAAATCAAAACGGGTTTTTGATGATAAAAAAGTAACCGATCACCACGCCATTATTCCGACAGGAATTCAAGGAAATTTGCAATACAATCAACAACAAGTATACGACATCATTACCCGAAGATTTATCGGAGTCTTTTATCCAGATTCTGAGGTTTCAAACACTTCAGTAATTGGAAAAGCTGCAGAAGTTCCCTTTAAAACCACTGGTAAAGAAATTTTAACCAAAGGTTGGCGTGTTGCCTTTGAGACCGAAGAGAGCAAGATGAAAGCACTTCGACAAGCTCAGAGTGACAAAAATGAAGAAACTAAAAACTTGCCTGCCTTTGTAAAAGGAGAAAAAGGAGCTCATGAACCTTCTTTTTTAGAAAAGGAAACAAAACCTCCTCGTAATTTTACAGAAGCAAGTTTATTGCGCGCCATGGAAACTGCTGGAAAGCAAGTTGATGATGATAAAATGCGCGAATTAATGAAAGAAAATGGCATCGGAAGACCTTCTACCAGAGCAAGTATTATTGAAACTTTATTCCGAAGAAAATACATTGAACGTAAAAAGAAATTGGTTATCGCAACTCAAACAGGGATCGACCTAATTGATTTGATTGATAATGAATTGTTAAAATCGGCAGAGCTTACAGGGCGTTGGGAAAAGCGTTTAAAAGAAATTGAGCGAGGAGAATTTAATGCGGGTACCTTCATTAATAATATGAAGAAAATGGTAGATGAGTTGGTGTATGAAGTTCGGGCAAACAAATCTGTAAAACGAATTTCATCTGTTATTGAAAAAGGAAATCAAACAAAAAATCCAAAACCGATTAAAACAAAAACAGTTAAATCGAAAAAAGAAGTTGTTGGGAAATCCTGTCCCAAATGTAAAAAAGGCACCTTAATAAAAGGGTCTACTGCTTTTGGCTGTTCGGAATACAAAAACAATTGTGATTTAAAAATTCCTTTTGAAATCTATGGGAAGAAAGTTTCTGAAAATCAAATCATCCGATTGATTGACAAAGGCTGTACCACCAATTTAAAAGGCTTTAAAATGACATCTGGAACTGTGGAGGGACTCCTTCGATTTGATGCTGATTTCAGCCTCCTTTTAGAACCCAAAAAACAACCGATAAAAACAGCAACTGCATCGGACAAAATCAGTTGTCCGAAATGTAAAAAAGGGACACTCTTAAAAGGAAAAACGGCCTATGGGTGTTCGGATTATAAAGTGGGCTGTAATTTTATATTTACTTTTGACGCCATAAAAAAAATCGCCAATGGAAAACCATTGACGAAAGATTTGGTATTGGAAATTATCCGTAAATAAGATTACAAAATATAATCTGTACTTATAAAATTGGAAACTTTCTTATCTAATAAGTCTTGTAAAATTGCATTGTTGTAGGGGCTATCTTTAGACGCCAAGAAAGTTCTAATTGAAAAGGATCGCAATGCATCATGAACACTTAAAGTACCTGTTGCAGAATCTTTTCTTCCCGTAAAGGGATATACATCGGGACCTCTTTGGCAAGAACTATTCAAATTTACACGACAAACTAAATTCACCAAAGTATCAATTAATGGTGCTAAAGTGTTCGCATCACTTCCAAAAATACTAACTTGTTGTCCGTAATTTGAAGCAGCCATATCATCTAGAGGTTCATTAATATCAGAAAAGGAAACTACTGGAGTTACCGGTCCAAATTGCTCTTCGTGAAAAACACGCATGTCTTTATTTACAGGATATAAAACTGCTGGAAATATATAATTTTCAGAATGTTCGCCTCCTTTTTTATTCATGACTTTTGCACCTTTCTGCAATGCATCATCAATTAATTCTTGAATATAACTAGGTTTGTCTACTTCTGGTAATGGAGTTAATTTCACACCTTCTTCCCATGGGTTTCCAAATTTTAAGGCATCTACCTTCTCTGAAAAACGTTTGTTAAATTCATCTACAATTTGTTCATGAACATATAAAACCTTTAAAGCAGTGCAACGCTGCCCATTAAAGGACATTGCTCCTGCAATACATTCATTAATTGCCAAATCTAAATCGGCATCTTTTAAAACAATGGCTGGATTATTAGCTTCCAAGCCTAATATCTGTCGCAATCTATTTTTTCTAGGATGGTGTGCTTGTAAAGCATTGGCCGATTTACTATTTCCTATTAAAGCCAAAACATCCACTTTACCCGTTTTCATGATGGGTGTTGCCAACGTTCTTCCTCGACCGTAGATAATATTTACAACACCTTTTGGAAAACTATTTTCAAAGGCTTCCAACAAGGGAGCTATTAGGAGTACTCCATATTTTGCAGGTTTGAAAACAACAGTATTCCCCATAATTAGTGCAGGAATTAACAGGGAAAAAGTTTCATTTAATGGATAGTTATAAGGTCCTAAACACAAAACAACTCCCAAAGGTCCTCGTCTTACGTGGGCATAAACTCCTGAGTTTTTTTCCAATTTTGCAGAATTTCGATCCATCTGCTTATAATCCTCTATCGTATCGTAAATGTATTCGACAGTTCTATCAAATTCTTTTTCTGAATCGGGCAATGTTTTCCCGATCTCCCACATTAATAGCTTTACAATTTCATCGCGCTTGGTTTTCATTTGTGCTACAAATTTTTCCATGGCAGCAATTCTACCTTCAACTTTCATTGTTGGCCAGAGCCCTTTTCCTTCATCAAAGGCATTACAAGCAGCATCTAAAGCTTCTAGAGCTTGTGCTTCTCCTAATTGAGGAACACTCCCTAAAAGCGTAGGTTTGTAATCTTGAGTTGACGAAATTGTAGAAAGGACATCAGCGGTTTCACCGGTCCATTTTTTTAATTCTCCAGCTATTAAATAATTTTTTTGATGTAATAGTGAGGTAATTTTATATTTTTCAGGTATTCCCATCGCTTAAATATAATTTTATAATTAGTTTTAAATTTACACTAAAAATTGAAATAAATCGGGTTTATCGTTCAGATAATCACCATAAAAATTATTTTCTTTCATTTTTACAACCAAAGGAGCTAGGTCACTGGATGACTTTAATTGCAATCCAACAACAGCTGCACCGTTTTCTCTATTGGTTTTTTTGGTATACTCAAAATGAGTAATATCATCATTTGGTCCTAAAATATCGACCAAAAATTCTTTCAATGCACCCGCTCTTTGTGGAAATTTAATGATAAAATAATGCTTTAAATTAGCAAACAATAGGGCTCTTTCTTTAATTTCTGCGGTTCGAGTAATGTCATTATTGCTTCCACTCACTATGCAAACAACATTTTTTCCACGAATTTCATCTGCATAGCTATCTAATGCAGCAATACTTAACGCTCCTGCTGGTTCAACAACAATGGCGTCTTTGTTGTAGAGATCTAAAATGGTCTGACATACTTTTCCTTCCGGAATTGTAATCATATCGGATAAGTTTTGCAAACAGATATCAAAGTTCAAATCGCCGACTCTTTTTACAGCAGCACCATCTATAAAGGCATCAATCTTATCTAAAGCGATCACTTTTTTATGAGTGATAGAAGTCTTCATTGATGGAGCTCCTTCTGGCTCTATTCCGATTATTTTTGTTTCGGGTGATAGGTGTTTGAAAACTGCAGATAAGCCTGACGACAAACCTCCACCTCCTACTGCTACAAAAACGTAATCAATTTTTACTGAAGCTTGATTCAGGATTTCTAATCCTACAGTTGCTTGCCCTTCAATCACCTTTTCATCATTAAAAGGATGAATGAATGTTTTGTCTTCTGCTTCACAAGCAACTATGGATGCATGATAAGCATCATCAAAAGTATCCCCTTCAATTACAACCTCAATAAAATCTTCACCGAACATTTTTACCTGTTCAATCTTCTGATTCGGAGTTGGTGAAGGCATGTAAATAGTACCTTTTATCTGTAATAACTTACAAGATAATGCAACACCTTGTGCATGATTCCCTGCACTGGCACAAACAATTCCTTTTTCTCTTTGCGCTGTTGACAAAGAAGACATTTTGTTATAAGCACCTCTTATTTTATAAGATCGGACGACTTGTAAGTCTTCTCTTTTAAATAGTATATTGGCTCCAAATTTCTTTGAATTTTGAACATTTTGGCTCAATGGCGTAATAGAAGCCACTCCTTTTAAATTTGAAGCGGCTGCTTTTACGTTTTCTAAACTTGGAAAATAGGTGTTTTTTGATTGCATTAATTATGCTTCTGATGTAATTACTTTCATTGCAGTCATTGAAGCTCTTAGTTGTGCACCAATGATTTCAACTGGATGATTTCGGATTGCGCTATTCACAGCAATTAACTCTTGGTTGTCTACACCATTTTCATTTGTAAACGATTTCCCAATAATATTTGTTTTTACTGTTTTCATAAAATCTGTTAACAACGGCTTACAGGCATGATCAAATAAATAACATCCGTATTCTGCAGTATCAGAAATCACTCGATTCATTTCAAATAATTTTTTACGTGCAATGGTATTTGCAATTAATGGTGTTTCATGTAACGATTCATAATACGCAGATTCCTCAATGATTCCCGCTGCAGTCATTGCCTCAAAGGCCAACTCTACACCTGCTCTAACAAAAGCTACTAATAAAGTACCGTGGTCAAAATATTCTTGTTCAGAAATCTCTTGATCTGTAAGGGCTTGTTTTTCGAAAGCGGTTTCTCCAGTGGCAGCTCTCCAAGACAATAAATTTTTGTCATTGTTTGCCCAATCTTCCATCATCGTTTTTGAAAAATGTCCAGAAATAATATCGTCCATATGCTTGTTGAATAGTGGACGCATAATCTCTTTTAATTCTTCTGAAATTCGAAATGCTTCAATTTTTGCTGGGTTTGATAAACGATCCATCATATTAGTAATTCCACCATGCTTTAACGCTTCTGTTGTAGTTTCCCAACCATATTGAATGAGTTTTGCAGCATATCCTGGATCAATACCTTCAGCAACCATTTTATCAAAAGATAAGATCGCTCCTGTTTGTAACAAACCACATAAAATAGTTTGTTCTCCCATTAAATCGGACTTTACTTCGGCTACAAAAGAGGATGCTAACACCCCTGCTCTGTCTCCACCAGTTGCAACCGCATAAGCTTTTGCTTGTGCCCAACCTTTATTTTCTGGATCATTCTCAGGGTGAACCGCAATTAGAGTAGGCACTCCAAAACCACGTTTATATTCTTCACGAACTTCACTACCTGGACATTTCGGTGCAACCATAATTACAGTTAAGTCCTTACGAATTTGCATTCCTTCTTCTACAATATTAAAACCATGAGAATAGCTTAACGTAGCATTTTTCTTCATTAACGGCATAATCGTTGTTACAACGTTTGTATGCTGTTTGTCTGGCGTTAAATTCAATACTAAATCTGCTGAAGGAATCAATTCTTCATAGGTTCCCACTGTAAAACCGTTTGAGGTTGCATTGAGGTATGAATCTCTTTTTTGATCAATTGCAGCTTGACGTAAAGTATATGAAATATTCAAACCTGAATCTCTCATATTCAATCCTTGGTTCAGTCCTTGTGCACCACAACCAACAATTACAATTTTCTTTCCTTTTAATGCTTGAACGCCATCTACAAATTCTGAGGAATCCATAAATCTACATTTCCCTAGTTGTTCTAATTGATTTCTTAATGATAATGTGTTAAAATAATTTGACATGTTTACGTTTTTTAGTTGAATGCTGTCAGCATTTGTGAAATTTCCATGGGTTGTTTTGATACAGATACTCTTCCAGAACGTGTAAATTGCAATATTCCAAAAGGTTTTAATTCTTTATAAATTAAATCTACTTCTTCTTTTCTTCCTGATTTTTCAATCACAAAAAAGGATTTATTTACGGTAACGATTCTTGCATTGCTATCTTTAATAATATTCTGAATTTGTCTTTCTTCAAAAAGCAAATCAGATTGCATTTTAAAAATACACGATTCTTGATAAATAGTGTCTTCGTCTTTGTGATAATAGGCCTTAATAAC
The DNA here is from genome assembly GCA_943787375.1 of uncultured Polaribacter sp. GTDB lineage: Bacteria > Bacteroidota > Bacteroidia > Flavobacteriales > Flavobacteriaceae > Polaribacter. The sequence continues at coordinate 170,091 of CALSME010000001.1, read as the reverse complement.
CTCTACTTGCTTTTCTATCTGACCAATGATCTTCTTCATGTTTTCATCTGTCATATTGACCACAATTGTAAATTTAGAGACCCCTTCTATTTCTGAAGGCGAGGTATTTAAACTTTCGATATTGATGTGTCTTCGCTGAAAAATTGCGGAGATTCGGTTCAATAAACCAATATTGTTTTCGGTGTACACTGAAATAGTAAATAATTGTTTTTCTGTACTCATATTTGTTAAAATATTTCTTCTAGATACTTTCTATTATTTTATGACAAACGGATGTCTGAAACACTTGCTCCGGAGGGAACCATTGGAAATACATTTCCTTCTTTTTCTACACAAACTTCTAAAAAATAGGCTTCTTTGCTTTCCATCATTTCTTTTACTGCTGCTGCTAAATCTTCTCGTTTTGTTACTTTTCTTGCTTTTAAATAATAGCCTTCTGCAATGGCAACAAAATTTGGATTAATCATTTCTGTGGAAGCATAGCGTTTGTCAAAAAATAACTGCTGCCATTGGCGTACCATTCCTAAAAAATCATTGTTTAAAACCACCACTTTAACCGCTGCTTTTTGCTGAAAAATAGTCCCTAATTCTTGAATGGTCATTTGATAACCACCATCTCCCGAAATGGAAACCACTTCTCTCTCTGGCGCGGCCATTTTAGCACCAATAGCTGCAGGCAGTCCAAACCCCATGGTTCCTAAACCACCCGAGGTAATGTTACTTTTTGTTTTGTTGAATTCGGCATATCGACAGGCAATCATTTGATGTTGACCAACATCTGTAACAATAGCTGCGTCTCCATTACTATGCACATTTATCTGATGAATCACTTCACCCATTGTCAAACCCTCTTTTGTTGGATAGAGATCGTCTTTGATTACTTTTTCATATTCAATGGCATATAAATCTTTAAATTCTTGATGCCAAGCTGTATGTGTATTCTCATTTATAAGCGGTAAAATTGCAGTTAAAGTTGCTTTCGCATCCCCTAAAACAGCAACATCCGTTTTTACATTTTTATCAATTTCTGAAGGATCAATTTCAAAATGAATCACTTTTGCTTGTTTCGCATATTTGGTAAGATCTCCAGTAACTCGATCATCAAAACGCATTCCTATAGCAATCAACACATCACACTCATTAGTGAGTTTATTGGGTGCATAATTACCATGCATGCCCAACATCCCGACATTTAAACGATGTGAAGTTGGCAATGCAGAAGCACCTAAAATGGTCCATGCAGCTGGAATTCCTGATTTTTCTACAAAGGCTTTAAAGGCTTCTTCTGCTTCACTTAAAACAACGCCTTGTCCCCAAATAATCATTGGTTTTTTAGCTCCGTTAATCAGTTTTGCTGCCGCTTCCAAAGTACCTGATACTGTTTTTGGAACAGGCACATAACTTCTTACTTTCGTACATTTTTGGTAAGAAAAATCAAACTCTTCAAACTGTGCATCTTTGGTAATATCAACCAAAACAGGCCCAGGTCTTCCGCTTTTTGCGATGAAAAATGCTTTGGCAATCGCTTCTGGGATTTGTGATGCTTTTGTTACTTGACAATTCCATTTTGTCACAGGAGAAGAAATACCGACAATATCTGTTTCTTGAAAAGCATCACTTCCCAATAAATGAGAAGGTACTTGCCCTGTAATACAAATCATTGGAGTAGAATCTATTTGCGCGTCTGCTATTCCAGTAATTAAATTGGTGGCTCCAGGTCCAGAAGTTGCAATCGCTACACCTATCTCTCCTGAAATTCTTGCATACCCTTGTGCTGAATGGGTAGCACCTTGCTCATGACGTGTTAACACATGGTGTATTTTGTCTTGATATTTATACAATTCATCATAAACAGGCATAATTGCACCGCCAGGATACCCGTACAAAACCTTTACTCCTTCTGCGATTAAACAACGAACAATGGCTTCGCTACCTGAAATTCTTTCGGTAACTGTTAAATCTGTTTCTTTATTTTTGATGGTTTGAGTTTCCATATGTTATTTTTTTTAGCTTTCTGCTTTCACAGAAATGACCTATTATATTTTAAGCATCTGTAATACATCCTTTTGAAGCGGACGCAACTACTTTTGCATATTTGTATAAGATTCCTTTTTTATGTTTTAATGCGGGTGCAATCCAATTTGCTTTTCTAGCGGCTAATTCCTCTTCCGAAAGCAACACGTTAATGGTGTTATTTTCTGCACTAATTCGAATCATATCTCCTGTTTCTAGAAGTGCAATGGTTCCTCCTGACTGTGCTTCTGGTGTAATGTGTCCTACGACAAAACCATGGGTTCCTCCAGAAAAACGACCATCGGTAATTAATGCTACCGATTTTCCTAAACCAGCTCCCATAATTAAGGATGTTGGTTTTAACATTTCTGGCATTCCGGGTCCTCCTTTGGGGCCTACATACCGAATAACCACCACATCGCCTCTAGAGACTTCTCCTTTTGATATTCCCGTATTGGCAGCTTGTTCTCCATCATACACCACTGCTTTTCCTTCAAAGAGTAAGCCTTCATTTCCAGAAATTTTTGCCACAGCTCCCTCGTCGGCAAGGTTTCCATATAATATTTGAATATTTCCTGAAGATTTAAGCGCCTTGTCTTTTGGATAAATGACATCTTGAGCGTCTTCCTCAAAAGTCAATGCTTCCACATGTGCTAAGTTCTCAGCCAATGTTTTTCCAGTAACGGTTAAGCATTCACCGTGTAAATATCCGTTATCTAACAAATATTTCATGACTGCTGGCGTTCCACCTACCCCATGAACATCTTCCATCAAATATTTTCCCGATGGTTTTAAATCGGCAATTAATGGAGTTCGATCACTCACTTTTTGAAAATCTGATAAAGTAAAGTCGATATCTGCTGCATGTGCAATTGCTAAAAAATGTAAGACTGCATTTGTAGAACCTCCCAATGCATTTACAATTGCAATGGCATTTTCGATGGATTTCTTAGAAATAATGTCTAAAGGTTTTAAATCCAATACCAATAAGTTCTTAATGGCCAATGCTGTTCTTTCTGCTTCTGATAGTTTATTTGGGTTTTCTGCAGGTATTGATGAGTTGTAAGGCAATGCAAACCCCATACACTCTATGGCAGAAGCCATTGTGTTTGCAGTATACATACCTCCACACGCACCAGCTCCTGGAATGGCTCTTTTTATAATTTCTCGGTATTCTTCTTCTTCGATTTCTCCTGCTACTTTTTGACCTAAGGCTTCAAATGCAGAAACAATATTCAGTTTTTTTCCTTTATAATTTCCAGATGCGATCGTTCCTCCATACATCATAATGGAAGGTCTGTTCAATCGCAACATGGCGATTACGGCTCCTGGCATGTTTTTATCACAACCAACGACAGAAATTAATCCATCATAACTTTGTGCATTCATTACGGTCTCAATAGAGTCGGCAATGATATCTCTAGAGGCCAACGAATAATTCATTCCCGATGTTCCCATCGAAATACCATCTGAAACTCCTATCGTATTAAAACCTAAACCAACTAAACCTGCAATCTTAGATTCTACTTTTACTTCTGCTGCCAAATTGTTTAAGTGCATGTTACATGGATTCCCATCATAACCTGTACTTGCAATACCAACTTGCGCTTTGTTCATGTCTTCGTCAGACAACCCTACGGCATACAACATGGCTTGTGATGCAGGCTGAGATTCATCTTGTGTTAATCTTTTGCTATGTTTATTCAATTCCATTTATTAAATGCTTCAATTTGTTGACTAAATTACTATGTTTCTGTGTTATTGTTGAATATTTCATAATTAAAAAAGCTAAATTCACGTCCCATATAAACCAATTAAAACACTCACAAACAACACTTTAAATGGTTTTTTATATGACACCCAACTTTTGAATTATTTTCGTAAAAAACCTTCCGAAGATTTGGAAGGTTTTTTATAAAAATTATAAAGAGCACTTCAAGATCATGTCGTAAGAATTACGATGAGAATCATTGAAATAATATGGATCGTTTTTCTGTTCATAGAAGTGTAACGAGTTTGTCTTTTATGATTTAGATAATGGTACTTTGCCCCATGTGAATGTTTTGAAAATTATGATTACTATCATCTGGATGTTCAATGTAATCTGCAATAAAATCTCCCACTTTAGAAGTCGAAAAGGATTTTTCAGGATTTAAATCTCCAGTAACAATTGATAATTCTAGGGATTTTTCAACGGCATTTTCTACAGCTTCTGCTTCATCATACAAACCTAAATGCTCTAACAACATGGCTGCCGATAAAATAGACGCCAAAGGATTGGCAATATCCTTACCTGTTGCTTGTGGAAATGAACCGTGTATAGGCTCAAAAAGTGCGTTTTCACTTCCAATAGAGGACGATGCAAGTAGCCCAATAGACCCCCCGATAACACTAGCTTCGTCAGAAATAATATCTCCAAAAAGGTTTTCGGTAAGAATGACATCAAATTGTTTGGGATTTAAAATCATTTGCATTGCAGCATTGTCTACAAATAGAAATTCTAGGGTAACATCTTTGTATTCTTTAGCAATTTCTGTAACTGTTTTTCTCCACAAACGTGATGTTTCTAATACATTTGCCTTGTCAACTAGAGGTTACTTTTTTTCTCCTGTTTTGTGCTGATTTAAATGCGAAATGCGCAATTCTTGAAATTTCAGTTACTGAATAAGAGCAACCATCAAAAGCAACAGTACCGTCTTCACTTAACTCCTTTATTCCAAAATAAATTCCGCCTGTTAATTCTCTAAAGATAGAAATGTCAGTACCAGAAATAATTTCTCTTTTTAAGGGAGAATTGTCGATGAGTTGTTCGTAAGCTTTTACGGGTCTTATGTTACAAAACAATCCTAATTCTTTTCGTAATTTTAATAACCCCTGCTCTGGTCTTACTTTTGCTGTTGGATCATTATCATACTTTGGATCTCCGATAGCACCAAACAATATGGCATCTGAATCTTTACAAATCTTTAGTGTATTGTCTGGTAACGGGTTTCCTGTTGCATCAATTGCACAAGCTCCCATCTGCGCTTCTTTATAAATAAAAACATGATTGAACGTGTTTGCAACTGCGTTGAGCGCTTTTTTTGCTTGATTGATTACCTCTGGGCCAATCCCGTCTCCAGGAATTACTGCAATATTAAATTTCATAACATTTATCGTGTTGCCTCAAAGGCGTTAATTTTATCTTTTTTACTGATTAAAAAATCAATATCATCATATCCGTTGATCAAACAGACTTTTTTATATGCGTCTATTTCAAATGCTTCTTCTCCATTGACATAGGAGATAGATTGATTTTCTAAGTCTATATTGATCTCTAATGTAGGGTCTGCTTGAATTTTATCTAATAAATCTTTCAAAAATATTTCGGAAACTTGTATCGGCAATACACCATTATTTAGTGCGTTTCCTTTAAAAATATCTGCAAAAAAACTACTTACAATCACTTTAAAACCATAGCCTGCCAATGCCCAGGCTGCATGTTCTCTACTAGAACCACAACCAAAATTGTTTCCAGCTACTAATATACTTCCACCATAGATAGACTTATTTAATGGAAAACTTTCATTAAGACTTCCATCTTTGTGGAAACGCCAATCTCTAAAAACATTGTCCCCAAATCCTAATTTATCAGTTGCTTTTAAAAAACGTGCTGGAATTATTTGATCTGTATCTACATTCTCCGTTTCTAAAGGAATCGCTGTCGATGTTAATTGTATAAATTTCTCCATTAGTTTATCTGTTTTGTAATATCTACAATTCTTCCTTCTATTGCGGTAGCTGCAGCTACCAATGGACTTGCCAAAATAGTTCTAGCTCCTTGCCCTTGTCTCCCTTCAAAGTTTCTGTTTGAAGTAGAAACACAATATTCACCTTGTGGAATTTTATCATCATTCATTGCCAAACAGGCAGAACATCCGGGCTGCCTTAATGTAAAACCAGCAGCTTCAAAAATAGCTTTTAATCCTTCTGCTTCTATTTGCTTTGCTACTTTCTGCGAACCTGGAACCAACCAAGCATTTACATTATCAGCTTTCTTTTTTCCTTTCACAAAAGCGGCTGCAATTCTAAAATCTTCAATTCTAGAGTTGGTACAACTTCCAATAAAAACATAATTAATGGCCTTATTAATAAGCGATTCTCCTTTTTTGAAATTCATATATGCTAATGATTTCTCAAACGAGGCATCCTCTAATTCTGGGATGTTTTCTGTAATCTTAATTCCCATTCCTGGATTGGTACCATAGGTAATCATGGGGCCAATGTCTTCCGCATTTATTGAATATTCTTGGTCAAAAATGGCATCAGCATCTGTAGGAAGTGTTTTCCATGCAGCAACTTTCTGGTCAAATGCAGCTCCTTTGGGTGCAAATTCTCTTCCTTTTACATATTCAAAAGTGGTTTCGTCTGGAGCAATCATTCCTCCTCTTGCGCCCATTTCAATACTCATATTACAAACGGTCATTCTACCTTCCATAGACATTTCTTCAAAAACATTTCCCGCATATTCACAAAAATATCCGGTTCCAGAATTGGTTCCCAATTTAGAAATAATATACAGAATAACATCTTTTGGCAATACCCCTTTTGCTAATTTTCCGTTGACATTTACTCGCAAACTTTTTGGTTTTTCTAACAGCAAACATTGGCTTGCAAATACTTGCGCTACTTGACTGGTTCCAATTCCAAAAGCAATGGTACCAAAAGCACCATGTGTTGATGTATGAGAATCTCCACAAACCATAGTCATGCCAGGTTGAGTAAACCCTAATTCTGGGGCAATCACGTGAACAATTCCGTTATTCTCATGACCTAAACCATATAAAGTAATCTTATTTTTGGCACAGTTTTTAGTAAGTTGTTCTAATTGATTTCTAGACAACAGATCTTTTACAGGCAAATGCTGATTTAATGTTGGGGTATTGTGATCTGCTGTAGCCACAATTTTATCAGGTCTTGCTACCGGAATTCCTCGACTTTCTAACTCATTAAAAGCCTGAGGACTTGTTACTTCATGAATTAAATGCTTATCGATATACAATACCTGTGGTCCATTTTCAATAACATCAACCACATGAGCATCCCAAACTTTATCAAATAATGTTTTTCCCATTATGCCATTGTTATTTTAGAAATTTTATTTACTTTTTTTAGAATCAAATGAAGATCGTCATTCATTACTTCTTTCTGTTTATCTGCATATTCAAGAAATGCTTCATAGGCATAATCTAGCTGCACCTTTGTCAATTCGTATCCAATCTTTTTTGCTCTGTAGGCCAATGCGGCTCTACCACTTCTTGCAGTTAAAATAATGGCACTTTCTGTAACACCCACATCTTCAGGATTCATTATTTCATATGTTTCTCTGTTTTTAATTACACCGTCTTGGTGAATTCCAGAACTGTGCGCAAAGGCATTTGCACCCACAATTGCCTTATTGGGTTGTACAGGCATTCCCATACTTTCACGAACCAAAATACTGGTATCGTATAATAATTTTGTATTGATATCGGTCACCAAATTCAAATACGGGTGTTGCTTTAAAACCATCACCACTTCTTCTAAGGCAGTATTTCCTGCGCGCTCACCAATTCCGTTGATCGTACATTCTATTTGACGTGCCCCGTTCATAACTCCTGCAATTGAATTTGCGGTTGCCATTCCTAGATCGTTATGACAATGACAGGAAAGAATTACATTTTCGATGCCTTTTACATTTTCTCTTAGGTATTTTATTTTTGCACCATATTCTTCTGGCAAGCAGTATCCTGTTGTGTCTGGAATATTTAATACAGTAGCTCCCGCTTTAATAACTGCTTCGCATACGCTTGCTAAATATTCATTCTCCGTTCTACCAGCATCTTCGGCGTAAAACTCAACATCTTCTACAAAGGATTTTGAATACGAAACGGCTTTTACAGCGCGTTCAATTACTTTTTCTCTAGTAGTATTGAATTTAAATTTTATATGGGAATCGCTGGTACCAATCCCAGTATGAATTCTAGGAAATTTGGCATATTTCAAGGCTTCTGCGGCTACTTTTATATCATTTTCTACGGCTCTTGTCAATCCACAAACCGTTGCATTTTTTACTATTTTTGAAATCTCTGTAACAGAATTAAAATCTCCTGGACTGGAGACAGGAAACCCAGCTTCGATAACATTGACACCTAACAAATCTAAACGTTCCGCAATCACCAACTTTTGTTTCGTATCCAGTTTACATCCTGGCACTTGTTCTCCATCTCTTAGGGTAGTATCAAAAATTTGAACTTTATTATCCTGCATCTTTATATTTTGTATTTCATATATATAAATCAAATGTATATCTTGGGCTTTATTAAAAGGATGTTTTAAGCGTACTAAATACGATTGCTACTTCTTTTTTTTAATACCCAAGTTATTTATAATCAGTACTTTATGAGCAAAAGCATTACATCACTCAACCAACAAAAGGATTCCTTGTTTATTTTGATAAAATCCTTATCAAAATCAGAAAAGAGGCAATTCAACCTTTATGTGAGTAGATTGGGTGGAAATGTAGATGCTAAATTCTTTTCTTTGTTTAAGTTTTTAGACAAAATGAAGGCCTACAATGAAAAGGAAATTATTAAAAGTAATATTGTCACCAAACAACAATTATCGAACTTAAAAGCACACTTATACAAGCAAATTTTAATTAGTTTGCGACTCAATCCTTCTCACCAAAATATTCGCCTTCAAATTAGAGAACAGCTTGATTTTGCCACCATTCTATATCAAAAAGGGCTATACAAGCAAAGTTTAAAATTATTAGAGAAAGCGAAGGGATTGGCTATTGATAACGAAGAAAAGAATGTAGCTTATGAAATTGTAGAGTTAGAAAAAGTAATTGAAACACAGTACATTACCCGAAGTATTAGTTCTCGTGCTGATTTTCTATCTGTGCAAGCAAAAAATTTAAGTCAGCTAAATGTAACCACAAGCAAACTCTCCAATTTATCTTTACAATTGTACAGTCATTTGCTACAAAATGGGTATGTAAAAAACAATGAAGAGTTGCTTTTTATAACAAATTATTTTAATGAGAAACTACCAAAATATGATTTTTCAGACTTTGGATTTCGAGAAAAATTGTGGCTCTATAAATCGCACTTATGGTTCAGTTTATTAACACAGAACTTTTTACAAAGCTATAAATACGCAAGTAAATGGGTCGACTTATTCAAAAATCATAAAGAGCTCATTTCCTTGCATCCCGTCTTTTATTTAAAAGGAAAAAACTACCTTTTGGAGGCCTCTTTTTTAGTGAAAAACAACCAAAAATTCAAAGAAGAACTCAGCTACTTCGAAAATGAAATTGAGAATAAAAGTATTCCATTTAATAGCAATACAGAGATTCTCATCTTTCTCTATTTTTATACCAATAAGTTGCATTTGCATTTTCTAGAAGCAACCTTTAGTGAAGGGGAATATTTAGTAGACATTATCAATACAAAAATAGAAACGTATCAATCTAGATTGGACAATCATCATATTGTGATTTTGTATTACAAAATTGCTTGTTTGTATTTTGGAATGAATAAAAATAAAGAATGCATCTTCTATTTAAGTAAGATTATTAACACCAAAGATTTAAAAGTTGCTGAAGACTTGCAGTGTTTTGCAAGGATCTTAAACTTAATAGCACACTATGAATGTGGATTGGATTATGATTTGGAAAGACAGTTTGTAGATACCTATAAGTTTTTATTGAAAATGGAAAACTTACAGGAAGTACAAAAAGAATTCATTACCTCTATTCGAGATTTAAGTGATGTGTATCCGCATGAAATTAAAAACGAATTTCAAAAAATACATGCACGATTAAGTAAATATGAAAATCATCAATATGAAAAAAGAGCTTTTTTATATTTAGATATTTTATCTTGGTTGGAAAGTAAAGTTAAAAACAAACCCATTGCTATGATCATTAAGGAAAAGGCAAATAAATCCATAAAAAGAAACTAATTTAATATTTTATAGTAGCTATTTTTAATCATTTGATATAAATAAGGGGTTCACATAAAAAAATCTTTAATAAAAGTTACTTTATTGATTATTAACAATATTTTTGCCTTGTGAATAACATAAATCTACATATTATTTCATTAACCATTTCAGCAATTCTATTTGATATGGCTACTATTGGTACCATTCGCATTTCTTCGATTATTACCCTTTAGGGGTTCTTATTTTTCATATCAAATTAGGTCATCATATTTTTCGAGAAAGATTCGAAAACAAATTCATAAAAATTATTTATCACTATTTTATTAAAAAAAATGAAAGTCTTAAAATTTGGAGGTTCCTCGGTAGCTAGTTCAGAAAACATAAAAAAAGTAATAAATATTATTATTGCTACGTCTAAAAAACAAAAAGTAATCGTAGTGGTTTCTGCCTTTGGTAAAACAACAAATGCATTAATTGAAGGAGCACACTTGGCACAAAATAAAAATAGCGGCTATAAGGAGATCATTCAAAAATTAGAAAAACATCATTTTAATGTCATTGAAGAGTTAATTCCTACAGAGCAACAACCTACGATCGTTGCACACATCAAAGAATTATTCAACCAACTAGAAACAATTTACAAAGGATGTTATTTATTGGAAGAATTGAGTCCAAAGACATTGGCTACAATCTCTAGTTTTGGTGAATTATTATCGGCTTCTATCATTGCAGAAATTTCTAATTTAAAAATCGACACCATCTACAAAGACAGTCGAGATTTAATTATTGCCTCTGAAATGTATTTAGATGCTGTAGTTGATTTTCCAGCAACGAACAAAAACATTTCAGACTACTTTAAGGACGCTACTGCACATGTTACGTTAATGCCTGGTTTTGTTGCTCGGACAAACCAAGGACAAACAACGACATTGGGGCGGGGTGGTTCTGATTATTCAGCGGCAATTTATGCAGCGGCTTTAGATGCCAAAGAATTGCAAATATGGACAGACGTAAGCGGAATGTTCACTTCCAATCCAAGCATTGTAAAACAAGCATTTGCCATCCCTCATATTTCGTATCACGAAGCCATGGAATTATCACATTTTGGGGCAAAAGTGATTTACCCTCCAACAATTCAACCTGTTTTACAAAAAGAAATCCCAATTGTCATTAAAAACACATTTCAACCTGAAGATATCGGGACTCGAATTACCAAAGATACCCACACCAATAACCAACCTGTTAAAGGAATCAGTTATATAGAAAACATAACACTGATTACATTAGGTGGTACTGGAATGGTAGGAATGCCAGGATTTTCTAAACGTTTATTCGAAGTACTTTCTTTCCATGAAATCAACATCACTTTAATTACCCAAGCATCTTCTGAATTGTCCATTTGTATCGGTGTTGAAAATAAAGACGCATATCGGGCTCAAAAATTAATTGATAGTACCTTTGAATATGAAATTCATCAGCAAAAAGTAAGACCTGTTATTTTAGAGCAAGATTTATGCATTATTGCTTTGGTTGGAGACAATATGAAAAACCACCAAGGATTGAGCGGAAAAATGTTTAGTTCTTTAGGAAAAAACAATGTCAATATTCGCGCAATTGCTCAGGGAGCCTCAGAAAAAAATATTTCGGCAGTCATTAATAAAAAAGATGCGAAAAAAGCATTAAATACTTTACATGAACAATTTTTTGAAGAAAAAATAAAACAACTGAACCTCTTTGTTACTGGTGTTGGAAATGTTGGAGAACGCTTTTTAGCTCAAATTCATCAGCAAAAAAAATACTTAAAAAAGCATTTAAAACTAAGTATTAAAGTTGTTGGAATTTCAAACTCTCGAAAAATGTTTATCGATGAAAATGGTATTGACTTGGAAAACTGGAAAAAACCATTAGAAAACGGAACACCAACGAGTTTGATAGCCTTCTTTGAAAAAGTAAAAAGCAGCAACTTAAGAAACAGTGTTTTTGTAGACAATACCGCCAATCAGCAAGTTTCAGAATTTTACGAAAACTACTTAAGCGAAAGTATTGGTGTCGTAACCTGTAATAAGATTGCCTGTGCCTCTACTTTAGAGAATTATAAAAAATTAAAAGAAACTGCAAGAAAATACAATGCTCCTTTCTTATTTGAAACGAATGTTGGAGCAGGTTTACCCATCATTGACACTTTAAAAAACTTAGTTGCTTCAGGCGATCGAGTACATAAAATTCAAGCGGTTTTATCAGGAAGTTTAAACTTTGTATTTAACAACTACAACGAAAACACCACCTTTCATGATGTGGTAGCACAAGCACAAAAGGAAGGGTATACAGAGCCAGATCCAAAAATTGATTTAAGTGGTATTGATGTTGCAAGAAAAATTCTAATTCTAGCCAGAGAAAGTGGCTACAATTTAGAATTAGAAAACATAGAAAACAATGCTTTTTTACCCGAAAACAGCTTAAAAACATCAAATAATGATGCTTTTTATGAATCTTTGGTACAAAATGAAGCACATTTCAAAAACTTATTCAACGAAGCAAATACTAAAAATTGTCGTTTAAAATATGTGGCAACATTTGAAAATGGAAATGCCAATGTTGGCTTGCAACAGATTGCTCCAGAACATCCTTTTTATAATCTGGAAGGAAGTGACAATATCGTGTTATTTTTCACGGACAGGTATTCAAAAAATCCACTTATAATCAAAGGAGCTGGTGCAGGAGCAGATGTAACAGCGTCGGGTATTTTTGCAGACATTATCAGAATTGGAAATTTGTAAATTAGATTAAAAAAAGACTAAAAAGTGAAAAATAATAGAACTTATAGATTAAAAAAAAGTGCTTTTTAATTTTTCAAACTTTATATACTATAAATCATGGATTATTTAAAAATATTTGCTCCAGCTACGGTTGCTAATGTTTCTTGCGGATTTGATTCTTTGGGTTTTGCAGTAGATGCAATTGGAGATGAAATGACCTTTACAAAAACCGTAGAAAAAGGAGTTAAAATTACCAACATTACCGGTGCAGTATTGCCTTACAACGTTGATGAAAATGCAGCAAGCGCTGTAATTAAAAAAATATTATTAGAGGCAAAAGCCGATTTCGGTATTGCACTAACCATTCACAAAGGTTTTTCTCCAGGTAGTGGTCTAGGCAGTAGCGCAGCAAGTGCTGCGGGTGCTGCATTTGGAGTAAATCAATTTTTAGCACATCAATATTCCAACTTAGAATTGACAAAATTTGCAATGTATGGTGAAGAAGTTGCTTGCGGATCTGCAATTGCAGACAACGTGGCTGCTGCAATTTATGGCGGATTTGTTTTAGTGAGGAGTTATGAACCATTGGAAGTTATAAAACTTCCCGTACCTAAAGAACTAAGAGTAGTTGCAATTCATCCTCAGATTGCTATAAAAACAAAAGATGCACGAGAGGTACTGCCAAAAGAGATCGCTTTGCAAGATGCTGTTACACAATGGGCAAATGTAGGAGGTTTGGTAAGTGGCCTATTTACAAATAATTATGAATTGATTAGCAACTCATTGGTGGATGTTATTGTAGAACCTTTTCGAAAAGGCTTAATTCCTTTTTTCGACGAAGTAAAAACAAATGCAATAAAAGCAGGAGCTTTAGGAGCAGGAATTAGTGGGTCTGGCCCCACAATTTTCGCTCTATGTAAAGGAGATGAAAGTGCAAAAAACGTGTATAAAGCGATTGAAGCAGCCTATCAAGAAACAGGAATTAGTTTTGAAATGTTTATTTCGAAAATAAATCCACAAGGAATGAAAATTATTAAATAGTTTTTATATTCATTTTTTGCTTTGTCAATACCTTAAATTTAAAAAAAAATTACAATAATGAACTATTACAGTTTACATCGAAAATCACCAAACACATCGTTTAAGAATGCAGTAATAGAAGGGCTTGCAAAAGACAGGGGAATTTATTTTCCAGAAAATATTACGCCACTATCAAAAGATTTTATCGAAAACATTGAACAATATAGTCATGAAGAAATTGCCTTTGAAGCCATCAAACAATTTGTAGGAGATGAAATTCCTGAAACCGTATTAAAAGAAATTATTAAGGAAACAGTTTCTTTTGATTTTCCTGTTGTAGAAATTGAAGAAAACATAGGTACGCTTGAATTATTTCATGGACCCACAATGGCTTTTAAAGACGTTGGTGCACGTTTTATGAGTTCATGCTTAGCGTATTTCAATCGTGACAATGACAAAGAAATTACGGTATTAGTAGCAACCTCTGGAGATACTGGGGGAGCCGTTGCAAATGGTTTTTTAAATGCGAAAGGAATAAAAGTAGTAATCTTATACCCAAGTGGAAAAGTAAGCGATATTCAAGAGCGACAATTGACTACTTTAGGAAACAACATTACTGCATTGGAAGTAGATGGGGTTTTTGATGATTGCCAAGACATGGTAAAAACAGCTTTTTTGGATAAAACGATACAACGAACACTGACCTCTGCAAATTCCATAAATGTGGCACGTTGGTTGCCACAAATGTTTTACTTTTTCTTTGCATACAAACAATTAAAGAAGCAAAATAAAGAATTGGTTTTCTCAGTACCAAGTGGAAATTTCGGAAATATTTGCGCAGGAATCATGGCTAATAAATTAGGATTACCCATAAAACACTTTATTGCAGCTACCAATATCAATGATACTGTTTCCAATTATTTAGAAAACGGAAACTACGTTCCAAAACCATCTAAAGCTACCATTTCAAATGCAATGGATGTTGGAAACCCTAGTAATTTTATTCGAATTCAAGAGTTATTTAATAATGATTTGATGGCCTTGAAAAATAAATTCTCATCGTATAGTTTTACAGATGAGATTACCAAAAAAGCGATGCAATCAATTTTCACAGAAAGTGGATATATTGCAGATCCGCATGGAGCAGTAGGATATTTGGGATTACAGAAATATGATTTAGAAGAAAATGAGTACGGTGTATTCTTAGAAACGGCCCATCCTGTGAAGTTTTTAGATGTTGTAGAAACTACACTACCTGTCTCCATTGAAATTCCTGAACAAATCAAAAAAGTAATTGGCAAAGAAAAAGTATCTCTAAAGATTCGTACTTACGAAGAGTTAAAGAGTTCTTTAAACGCAGAATAAATATAGAGGAATATTCTAAATGTTTTTCGGTTTTGTAAACGAGAAGCCTTTATTTATTTCAACATGGTTTTTTCATAGAGTTTCTCTATTTTCTCTCTCGCCCATGGAGTCGTTCTTAAGAATTTTAAACTCGATTTGTAGGTTGGATTGTTCTGAAATGCTTTTATATTTAAGATATCTCCTAATTCTTCCCACCCATATTCTTTAAAAAGTTCTTCTAAAATGGTTGCTAATTTAATCCCATGCATGGGGTTATTCGGTTGTTCGTTGCTCATTATTTATCTAAATCGGGTAAAACAAAAATAATTATAAAAAGCTGTATTTCGCTATTTTCCAAAATTAATACAATTTTCTGGACCAGGAACCCTTAAAGTATACTTAAACTGTTCCTGCTACTTAAATTCATAGATGAAATTGTCGCGCTTCCTATTTTAGAAAATTAACGAAAATTTAGTGATTGATTATTGTCTATTTTTCAATAATTTAGCAAAAAATTTAAGAAAACTACAAATGAAAAATATAGCATTGCACGACATACATGTTTCATTAGGCGCAAAAATGGTTCCTTTCGCAGGGTATAATATGCCTGTACAGTATGAAGGAGTTACAGCAGAACATCTTACCGTAAGGGAATCTATTGGTGTTTTTGACGTAAGTCATATGGGTGAGTTTTTGGTAAGTGGAGAAAATGCATTGGCACTCTTACAGCGAGTAACTTCAAATGATGTTTCTAAATTGTCCGATGGTGATGCTCAATATAGTTGTTTTCCAAATGAAAACAATGGAATTGTAGATGACCTTATTTGCTATAAAATAAAAGAAAGCCAGTATTTACTTGTCGTAAATGCTTCGAATATTGAAAAGGACTGGAATTGGATTTCGAAACACAATGAAACCTTTGGAGCGGAGCTAAAAGACCTTTCAGAAGCCTATTCGCTATTGGCAATTCAAGGACCAAAAGCGGTAGCCGCAATGCAGTCGTTATCTTCCTTAGATTTGGCAGACATTCCTTTTTACAGTTTCAAAGTGGGTGATTTTGCAGGCATCGAAAATGTGATTATTTCAGCAACTGGATATACGGGTGCTGGAGGATTTGAAATTTACTGTAAGAATGATGAAGTGGTACAAATTTGGAATAAAGTATTTGAAGCTGGAGCAAACTTTGGAATTAAACCCATCGGTTTAGCTGCAAGAGATACTTTACGTTTAGAAATGGGTTATTGCCTTTATGGGAATGATATTAACGACACTACATCTCCGATAGAAGCAGGTTTAGGTTGGATCACCAAATTCACAAAAGATTTTATAAATGCACCGGCTTTAGCAGCACAAAAAGAAGTAAAACCAGCACGGAGACTTGTTGCTTTCGAATTGAACGAAAGAGGCATTCCAAGACATGGATATGATATCGTTGATACCGAAGGAAGTGTTATTGGAAATGTAACTTCTGGAACCATGAGTCCGAGTTTACAAAAGGGTATTGGAATGGGCTACGTACCAAGAGCCTTTGCGAAATCAGGAACACAAATACACATTCAGATTCGTAAAAAAGCAATTCCAGCAACAGTCGTTAAATTGCCTTTTTACAAAGGATAATAAAGAGTACCTATAAATAGAGCAGCGATTATTTCTAGAATTTATTCCGAGAAATAATCGCTTTTAATTTTCTTTTTAAATCGGTACCAGTATCATAAATCATTTGTTCATTACTCGGAAAAACAACAGATTTAGCCATTAATAAACTCAAGTAAGAACGTTCTAAAGCTCTTTTATCTCCATTGTGATCTGCATATTGGTGTTCAAAAACAAATTTGCTTTTTATTGGAAATACTTTAATCGTTTGTTTTGTTTTAAAATCTACATAGGTCACTTCCCCAGATACTATGGCAGATTTAAACTGTGTAAATTGATATAATTCACAACGTACATTTACAAATTTATCAACTTTAATCTTGTTGCCCAAACTGTCTTTCACTTGTTGCCCGTCTGCATCTAACAAGTATTTATATCCGTCCTTTATTTGTTTTTCTTTTATGAGTTGCTTTTCTCTCAACTGTTCTGGAGAAACTTCTATTTTTCTTAAATTCAAAGACAATCCAAAATCATATCTAATTTCAGTATCTTTTTTACTGTGATACACCGTCCACAAATCATTCAAGCCATACGTATCAAAATTCAACAAATCTTTTTCTAATTTTTTTGGAACCACTTGCGCTGTTTCGTTTTTCATTGAAACATAAACATAATCGATTCCCTTGGCATTCGCTTCTTGCATTAAAAAACGTGTATCTCTATAGTTTGGATTTATTTCTTCTATATATTTTAACTCCTCATATGCTTTTCGATAGTCGTATTTGTAATTCGAGGCAAATAATGCTTTTGCTTTTGTATACAGGTGATTTGATACCTCATTTTTTGATGTGATAATCGCTTCATCATAATTCTCAAAGTCAAAACGTGCATTTGCATTCTTTTTTGAAATTTTAAGAGGCAACAGAGGTTTGATTTTTTGTTGTCTTTCTTTTAAACGAAGGTATATATTGTAAATTCTTTCTAAATTTTCAGGATTTGCATCTTTCTTTAAAAAAGCTATTTCTTCTTGGTCTCTCTGAGATGCTTTGCCAAAGGCCTCTTCTAACATTAAAATATAAGGCTGAGTTTTCTTTTTCGATTTATTGCCATTTAAATTCCGAACAGCCAAACTAATGGCTTTGTCATAATTTCCTTTATGAATCGCTTCTTGTGTTTTTTTGATACTATTACACGCTAAAAAGAAGAGAGTTAAAAATAAAATAAGTAGGTGTTTTTTCATGTTGTTAAATTTTCTGTTTTTCTAAGCAATTAGAGTGCCAAATTACTTTTTTAATTTTAAAACAAAAAAAAAAAACGCTAATAGCGTTTTTTTTTAATAGTACCTCTTTAAATAAGAATTACACATTAAATCGAAAATGCATTACATCTCCGTCTTTAACAATGTATTCCTTCCCTTCTACTTTCATTTTCCCTGCTTCTTTTACTTTGGCTTCGCTTCCAAAAGTTACATAATCTTCATAGGCAATTGTTTCTGCACGGATAAATCCTTTTTCGAAATCCGTATGAATGACACCTGCTGCTTGAGGTGCTGTTGCTCCAATTGGAATGGTCCAAGCTCTCACTTCTTTAACACCTGCCGTAAAATAAGTCTGTAAATTTAAAAGTTTGTATGCAGAACGCACTAAACGCGAAACACCAGCTTCTTCTAAACCAATATCTGCTAAAAACATTTGTCTTTCTTCATAATCATCTAATTCTGTGATATCTGCTTCTGTGCCTACTGCTAAAACAATTACCTCTGCGTTTTCATCTTTCACCGCTTCTCGAATTCTTTCTACATAATCATTTCCAGATACTGCTGAATTTTCATCAACATTACACACATACAATACTGGTTTCGAAGTTATGAATTGAAGAGGCTGTACATATTCCATTTCTTTTTCTGAGAATTCCAATGCTCTTACAGAAACACCTTTTAAGAGCGTTTCTTGAATTTTCAATAAAACAACCAATTCGGCTTGTGCGTCTTTATTCCCAGTTTTAGCGGTTCTTTTTACACGCTCTAAGCGCTTCTCAACAGTTTCTAAATCTTTTAATTGCAATTCAATATCAATGGTTTCTTTGTCTCGAACGGGATCTATAGAGTTGTCTACGTGAATAATATTGTCATTGTCAAAACAACGTACAACATGTAAAATAGCATCTGTTTCTCTAATATTGGCTAGGAACTGGTTCCCTAAACCTTCGCCTTTACTTGCTCCTTTTACCAATCCAGCAATGTCTACAATTTCTACAGTGGCTGGCAACACTCGTTCTGGATTTACCAATTCTTCTAATTTTTCTAAACGTGCATCTGGCACATTTACAACACCAATATTGGGTTCGATTGTACAAAAAGGAAAGTTGGCACTTTGCGCTTTTGCATTCGACAAACAATTAAACAACGTTGATTTTCCTACATTTGGTAATCCTACAATTCCGGCTTTCATCTCTTTAAATTTTGCGTGAGCAAATATATAGGAAGTTTCATAAAATGAGGAATAAAATCAATAAAGAAAACAGGAACTCATATTTTTCTTTATATTGGTGATTATTTTAACATTTTTAATTCGCAAATGGAGAAACTGACGGATAAATATCTTTGGAAATCACTAAAAGAAGGCGATCTGAAAGCCTTTGCAGTGCTTTTTGAAACTTATTATCCGTTGTTGCACAGTTATGGTTTAAAAATTTCTAAAAATGAAGTACTTACAGAAGACACACTGCAAGACTTTTTTTTATACATCTATGAAAAAAGAGAAAATCTCAGTGATTTAGACACCATTGCACCCTATTTATTTACTTCTTATAAACGTTTTATCATAAAAGTAATTACAAAGAATAAGAAAATGAAAACGACTGATTTCTCAGAAGAAATCATTACCGACATTCAATTCACTAAAGAAGAGTTGATTATGAATCAGGAAATAGAAATTTTTAAAAACAAAAAGATCGAAGTTCTTTTAAATAAATTGCCCAAAAGACAAAAAGAGGCTATTTATTTAAAATATTATAGCGAATTGAAAACAGCAGAAATTGCTGAAATCATGAACATCAATTACCAAAGTGTCGTAAATACTTTGCACAAAGCGATTAAAAGTCTGAAAGAAGATATTTCTATTTTAAAACTTTTTAAATCGCTTTAACATAAATTTAAGAGTATAAAAACAGATAACATACCTTACTCTAATTAGAATACGATTATTATAGAAAATGAAATACAAAGAGTACAACAACATCAATGATTTTTTAGAAGACACTTCGTTTAAAAACTGGGTACTTCAAAAAAACGCTACCGATATTAATTTCTGGGAACACTGGATCTATAATAATCCAAATCAAAAAGAAATTTTAAATCAAGCAAAGGACCTTGTATTAGGAATCTCTTTTAAGAAAGAATTTGTAAGCAAAGAAAAAGTTGCTTTCGAATGGTCTAAATTAGAAGCAAAAATTCAAAAGAAACAAACAGCACCAAAAAGAAAGGTGCAATTTTTACAACCGCTTCGTATTGCAGCTTCCATTGCATTGCTTATTTCTTTAGGGTTTTATTTTTTAAGTGGAAGCCCTAAAATTACCCACAAGACTCATTTTGGTGAAATATTAAAAATAAAACTACAAGATGGTAGTAATGTTACATTGAATTCAAACTCGAGTCTCTCCTACTACGAAAATGAAAGTAGAAAAGTATGGCTTTCGGGGGAAGCTTTTTTCCAGGTAGATAAAAAAATAGCTACAAACGCAAAATTCTGGGTACTTACAGACGATTTATCTGTTGAAGTCTTCGGAACTTCATTTAATGTAAACACGAAAAAAGAAAAAACAGCGGTTTTCTTAGAAGAAGGGAATATTTGGTTAAAGCTTAAAAATGCAGGAGACAAAAAGATGCTTCCGGGCAACTACCTTTCCTACTCGGCTGACAAAAGAGAAATTTTAGAAGATATCAATATTTATAATCCAATTGTAGAAACTTCCTGGAAAGATGGTTCATTGCTCTTCGAAAACATTTCTCTAGAAAATGTCATGGAGAAAATTGAAGAAACGTATGGATATTCCTTTGTTTTTAAAGACAAGAACAGTAAAAATATTCTAATTACTGGAGCAGTTCCAAATACAAATATCGATATTTGTATAAATGCAATTGAAAAATCTGCCAATGTTACCATATTAAAAGAAGACAATACGCTTATAATTAAAAAGAAGTAAATACAATACTACCCCAACCAATGAAACAGAAACTAATATTCTTACAATTAGTATGGATGCTATGTCTCTTTTCAACTTGCCTTTCTACGAATGCTCAAATTAAAAAAAATACGGAGATTGAACTCTCTAAATTGCTAGATAAGATAAGCAATACCCATAAAATATTCTTTACTTACGATACCAAATTGATTGAGAATCGGCTCATACAAAAAAGTGGGTTCCTCAATTTATCCATAAAAGAATCCATTTCTTTATTACAAAAACTAACCCCATTCAATTTTGATGATTTAGGGAACAGCTACTATGTTGTTTATTCAAAAGATGAGGCGTTAAAGCGAAGAAACAAATCCAAAGCAGACGTTTCAAATTATACGACAATTGATATAGACAGTTCGTTTAGTTATAAAAACATTGTCGTTAGCGGTATTGTTCTTAGCTCCGATAACATTCCATTAAACGGTGCTACTTTAAAAGACAATAAATCGTTTTTTGGCACTACAACGGATACAGATGGAACTTTTCAATTTAACATTCAAAGAGACAACAATATCGTGGTTGGGTTTTTGGGGCATGAAACGAAAACACTTCAATTAACGGCAAAAAAGTTTCATACCATTGTATTAACTTCTGGACAAGAATTGGATGAAGTCAAAATTGTAGGCTCTCGAAATAAAAACAGGGATGCAAACGATATTCCCGTAGCTATTGATTTTATTGACATCGAAAATTCAGCAGCAAAAAGTAGCCAAGTAGAAATCAATCAATTTTTGCAATATGCGATTCCCTCTTTTAATGCTTCAAAACAATCGGGTGCAGATGGTGCAGACCATATCGATCCAGCCACATTAAGAGGTTTGGGGCCCGATCAAACACTGGTATTGATCAATGGAAAAAGAAGGCATCAGGCTTCCTTAATAAATTTATATGGAACTCGAGGTAGAGGAAATTCTGGAACCGACTTGAATGCCATTCCAATTTCTGCGATCAAGAGAATTGAATTATTACGAGACGGAGCATCGGCACAGTATGGATCTGATGCCATTGCAGGGGTTCTCAACATCGTTTTAAAAGATGGAGATGACGATTTGAATGTAAGTTCTACAATTGGCTTTCACAATGCAAATAACACAGGTACACTTCCCGCTAAAATAGATGGTTTCACCTATAAATTAGCATTGAATTATGGCGCTAAAATTGCTAAAAATGGATTTATAAATTTTTCAACAGAAGCATTGTCTTCAGACAATACAATTCGACCAGGAACAATTAGTCGACAAAAATTTGGACAGGCTTCGGTAAAAAATGTGAGTTTCTTTTTAAATGCTAAAATCCCCATAGACGCAGCTACTAAGTTTTACGTGAATGGTGGGTTTAACTATAAAGACACAGAAGCATTTGCTTTTACGAGAGCTACCAATAGTGAACGAAATGTTTTAGATATCTATCCTGAAGGATTTAATCCACTCATTACCTCCAACATCACCGACAATTCATTTTCATTCGGATTCGTCACTAATTTTAAAGATTGGAATGTAGATATTAATAATACTTTTGGTCGAAATAATTTTCACTACTTTATAAAAAACACATTGAATGCAACATTAGAGGAAAACTCTCCTACAGAGTTTGATGCGGGTGGACATCAGTTAATTCAAAATACAACCAGTGTTGATTTTTCTAAATATTTTTATACCAAGTCACTTGGATACAACATTGCTTTAGGACTCGAATACCGTATCGATAAGTATGCAATTTTTGCTGGTGAAGAAGCTTCTTATGCATCCTATGATATTTATGATGAACTGGTTACATCTCAAACCCCCATTGCAAATTACAAAACATTCAATGGTATCATTCGCCCAGGAGGTGCACAAGGATTTCCTGGATATGCTCCGGAAAATGAAGTAGATCGGAATCGTTCTAATTTTAGTATTTATGCAGACACGGAGCTTGATTTTACAAAAGAATTCATGATTGGTATGGCGTTGCGTTATGAATATTACAGTGATTTTGGGAGTACACTTAATATAAAATTGGCATCCAGATATCAAGTTACTCCAAAATTAAATATCCGAGGTTCCTATAGTACCGGTTTTAGAGCTCCGTCTTTGGCACAAACCTATTACAATTTAACCTTTACCAACTTTATTGGGAATGTACCCACAGAATCACTATTAATTGCAAATAACAATCCGATTGCCCGTTCTTTTAATATTGATCAATTAAAGGAAGAAAAGGCAAGAAATTTTAGTGTTGGGTTTACTACCAAAATAAGCCCTAATTTTAGTGCTTCTGTTGATGCTTATTTTGTAGCCATAAAGGATCGAATTATTTTAAGTGGTAATTTTGATGCTTCATCGCTTGGTTTTGGATTGGACAACGTGCAGTTTTTTGCAAATGGTGTAGACACGGAAACCAAAGGACTCGATATGATTCTTAATTGGAAAAAAGTGCTCGACAATAGTAAAATTTCGATACACCTATCGGGAAACGTCAATTATATGAAACTGACCGAAATTAAAAATAACGAATTGGATGCAGACACTTTTTTTGATGCTAGAGACCAACAATTTTTATTAGGGTCGGCTCCAAAGAGTAAGTTTAATTTGAGCTTTAGCTACGAATTTAAAAAATTAGAAACCTCCATCAACTTTACTCGTTTTAGTCGTATCAAATTAATTGATTGGCAAATACGAGAAGATGTTGCCAATTTCAATAATTCGGCTTCCGAACGACTCAACGCCGCAACAGATATTTACAAACCAAAAGTAACTACTGACTTGCATTTTAATTATCAATTAAACACTGCTACAAACCTACAACTAGGTGCCAATAACATCTTCAATATCTATCCTTCAAGACAGAATGGTTATACCGATAGTGGTGGTTTATGGGACGCTACACAAATGGGAACAAATGGTGCTTTTTATTACACAAGACTAACATTCAACCTATAAATTATTCCTTTTTTGATATCTAATTTGATTTTTCTTTAAAAAAAAGAAAAAATAAAGAGTATAAAAAACTCTTCACTTACTTATTAAAATAAATCATCCATCCATGTTTATCTGGAATTAGGTGATATCACACTTTTTATTAACTAACAAATTATTTATGAAACAAAAGTATTTATTAAAATTATGTACAATTGCTTTTCTTTTGATGCTTCCTTTAGGGATGCTAGCACAAACCGTAAAAGGAAAAGTAACGGATTCAACTGGTGAAGGATTGCCATACATGAATATCGTAGAAAAAGGAACAGCTAACGGAGCGACTTCTGACGATTCAGGAGCATTTTCGATTACAGTAGCAAGCTTACCATCTACATTGGTAATCTCTTCTATGGGGTATGCTTCAAGAACAATTGAAGTTACAAGTACTTCATTCCTAACAATTGTTATGAAAGAAGACAATGCTTTAGACGAAATTATTTTAGTAGGATCTAGAACAGCTCCAAGAAGTAATGCAGATACTGCATTGCCAGTAGATGTTGTTGGTGTGAAAGAATTAATGTCTACAGGTCAAACTACTTTTGACAAAGCGTTACAATTTAGAATTCCATCATTTAACACGGTACAAACACCAGTAAATGATGCAACTTCTTTATTAGATCCGTACGAAATTAGAAACATGGGACCAAGTAGAACATTGGTATTAATTAATGGAAAGCGTAAAAACGTAAGTGCATTATTATATACACAAGATTCTCCTGGACGTGGTGAAACAGGTACAGATATTTCTGCAATTCCTGTAGATGCTATTAAGAGTATTCAAGTATTAAGAGATGGTGCTTCTGCACAGTATGGTTCAGATGCAATTGCAGGTGTAATCAACATTATCTTAAAAGACGATGTAAGTAGAGGATCTGCAACATTAAGATCAGGAGTTACTTCTGAAGGAGATGGTGAAATGTTTGGAATTAGCATTAACAATGGTTCTTCTATCGGAGACGATAAAGGTTTTGTAAACTATACAATCGATTTTTCTAAAGTTGGATTGGCAAACAGACCAGGTATGGTAAGTGCAAAAGGAGAAGCTTTTGGTGGAACTGGATTTGGTGCTGACTTAGCGGTTGTTGAAGAATTTTTAGCACGTAAACCAGATGCAGGAAACATTAACGGTTCTCCTGAAACAGTAGCAACAAAATTCTTAGTGAATGGTGCTTATGATTTATCTGAAGAGTCTAGATTGTACTTCAATGCAGCCTATGTATTTAAAAAAGTAAACTCGTATGCAAACTACAGAACTCCATATTGGAAAGTAGCAACAGGAGAATCTGCTTACTTACAAGATTTATTCCCTTCAAACCAAGCTGGTGGATTTGATGGATATGTTCCTACTTTTGAAGGAATCTTAAACGACTTCAATGCGACTGTTGGAATTACTCGTAAAGTAAATGACTGGAACATAGATTCAAGTGTTACTGTTGGTGGAAATGAACAAACGTACAAAGTGAACAATTCTCACAACGCAAGTGAAAACTATCAAGCATTAAGTCCTACTAGTTTTGATCCAGGAGGAACTGCTTTTAATCACATTGTTGGAAATTTAGATGTTTCTCGTTTATTGTCTGACAAAGTAAGTATTGGTATGGGTGCAGAGTTTAGAAATGAAAATTTCGAAATTATTGCAGGTAAACTTTCTTCTTATGAAGGTGGTGGATCAGATTCTTTTGCTGGAAATGACCCAGTAAACTCTGGAATCTTTAACAGATATAACTTAGGAGGATATTTTAGTTTAGATTATGATGTATCTGATGCTTTTTTAATAAGTGGTACGGTACGTGGTGAAAACTATTCTGATTTTGGAAATACATTCGTATACAAATTGAGTTCTCGTTACAAATTGTCTGACAAATTAACCATGAGAGGTTCTGTATCTTCAGGATTTAGAGCACCTAGTTTACATCAAATTTATACTGAAAAATCTCAGTATTCTTTTGCTGATGGTGGAGGAATTGAAGTTGTTGGATTGGTAAACAACGTATCTCCTAAAGCTAGAGAATTAGGAATTCCTAAATTAACACCAGAAAAGTCAACAAACCTTACTGTTGGTTTTGGTGGAAAATTAGCAAACAATGTAAGTTTTACAGTTGATTATTATAAAATTGACGTAGAAGACAGAGTAATTTACACAAACCAAATTGGTAGCAATCAATTCTTCCTTAATGGTTTCGATACTACTACATCTGGTATTGATTTTGTTTCAGGAATTTCAAATATTGAGATCGGTGAAGGAAAGTTAGGATTAAACCTTTCTGGAAACTACACGATTGAAAACAAGAGAACAGAAGAGGTACCTACTATTAACGTAGAAGGAACTGATTATCCAGTACTTGATAGATCGAACTTAGCGTTAATGTTTACTTCTAGACCAAAAACAAAATGGATCTTAGGTGCAAACTATGATATCAATAAATGGGGTCTTGCTTTAAACAATACGTATTTCGGAAAAACAACCTTTAGACAAAAATTCATGAGCGAAGGCTTAAGAACTGAATTTACACCTAAAATTGTTACCGATTTAGCAATTAACTATCAAGCAACTGATAAATTATCAATTGCTTTAAATGTAAATAACTTGTTAAACGTATTACCAGAATGGGCGTTCAAAGCAGACAATGCTGCAGGACAAGCAATCATAGATGATACAAGTATCATTTCTATTGCAGATGGTGGTTCTGGATTAACGCAACTTGAGAATGAAGCTAATGCCATTACTTTTAATGGTCGTTACTCTCAAATGACGTATGATGGATCTCACTTTAGCCAATTAGGTACCATGTTTAACTTATCATTAAACTACCAATTTTAATCAGACATCCTACGATGTAAGAATAAAATAAGTACTTTATAATGAAAACACCCAACACTTTATGTGTTGGGTGTTTTTTATTGGAAGAAGTTTCAGTGAATTATGAAAAAAAAAAATCCTGAATTTCTTCAGGATTTTTATAATGATATAAACAGTTCGTTTTAATTCGAATGCATAAATTTTTGTTTTTCCAACAATGCTTCTTTGGTTTCCACATGATCATCATCTGGGACACAACAATCTACCGGACAAACTGCAGCACATTGTGGCTCTTCATGAAAACCAACACATTCTGTACATTTGTCGGCTACAATATAATAGATCTCATCAGAAATAGGCTCCTGCGCCTCGTCTGCATTCATTGCTTTTCCATTGGGCAAAACAATGTTTCCTGTTAAATCTGTACCATCAGCATGTTTCCAGTCATCGGCTCCTTCGTAAATTGCTGTATTCGGGCATTCTGGCTCACATGCTCCACAGTTAATACATTCATCAGTAATTATAATTGCCATCGTTTTTTTCTTTGAGTTTATGTAACTTTGCAATTGCAAAAATAACGCCAATAAAACAGACAACCAAAATATAATGGATCGTATTGAAAATAGAATAAATGCTTTTGTAAAATTAGGTGATTTTTTAAGTCAGTTTTCCAAAGAGGGCATCCAAAAAAAAGAAGCCGTTCTTTTAAATGAGCTATTTTTTGACGGCTTTAAACATCAAATTAAAATAGCCCAAGAACACAATTCTTGGTTTACGAAAGAGGCTATTTTAGAAGCGCTCTTCAGCTGGTCTATGGCACTTACAGATAGTAATTTACACACATTTACCAAGGAATATAAATCCACCTCAACATCCTCCAAAAAAGTAGCAATTGTAATGGCAGGGAATATCCCCTTGGTCGGTTTTCATGATTTTTTGACGGTCTTAGTTGCTGGACATGCTGTTTTGGTAAAACAATCTTCAAACGACAAACACTTATTACCGTTCTTGGCAAAGTATTTGGAACATATAGATCCCTATTTTAAAGAAAAAATCACTTTTACAGAAGATAAATTAGCTGATTTTGATGCCGTAATAGCTACTGGAAGCAATAATACTGCACGATATTTTGAATATTATTTTAAAAACAAACCCAATATCATTCGAAAAAGCAGAAATTCTGTTGCTGTGTTAACAGGAAAGGAATCTGATTTTGAATTGGAAAAGCTCTCTGAAGATGTTTTTAACTACTTTGGATTGGGTTGTAGAAGTGTATCCAAATTGTATGTCCCAAAAGGATATAATTTTGATGCTTTTTTTAATGGCATGTACAACCAAAGAGAGATTATCAACAATGCCAAATACGCCAACAATTACGATTACAACAAGGCAGTCTATTTAATGAGTGAATTTGATTTATTAGAAAATGGTTTCTTGATGATTAAAGAAGATGAAAGCTACTCCTCTCCTATTGCCACTATTTTCTATGAATATTATGAAAATGAAAGCGCTTTAAAAAGTAAATTAGAAGCCGACAGCGATAAAATTCAATGTATTGTATCGAACGGATTTATAGCAAATGAAATTGCTTTTGGTGAAACTCAGCATCCACAATTATGGGATTATGCAGATGGAATTAATACCTTATATTTTTTAGCTGGAATTTAAAAAAGTGACACATTAACAATTCAAAAAATGAAAAAACATAATTTTAGCGCAGGACCTTGTATTCTGCCACAAGAAGTATTGCAAAAAGCATCGGAAGCGATTCTCAATTTTAATGATGATAATTTGTCATTGATTGAAATTTCGCACCGTAGTGCCTCATTTGTAAGCGTTATGGAAAAAGGAAGACAATTGGCATTGGAATTATTAGGCCTCGAAAACAAAGGCTACAAAGCCCTGTTTTTACAAGGAGGTGCCAGTTTAGAATTTTTAATGGTTGCCTATAATTTACTAGAGAAAAAAGCAGCCTATTTAAATACCGGTACTTGGGCAGACAAAGCCATTAAAGAAGCCAAGGCTTTCGGAGAAGTGGTTGAAGTAGGTTCCTCTAAAGACAAAGGATTTTCCTACATTCCAAAAGGATATTCTCTACCAGAAGATATCGACTATTTTCACTGTACAAGTAACAATACCGTTGCAGGTACACAAATGAAAACATTTCCAAACACCAATGCACCCTTAGTTTGCGACATGAGTTCAGATATTTTTTCACGTCAATTAGATTTCGAAAAATTCGATTTAATTTATGCGGGAGCGCAGAAAAATATGGGTCCTGCCGGAGCCACCTTGATCATTATTAAAGAAGAAATTCTGGGTAAAGTAACCAGACACATCCCGTCAATGCTCAATTACCAAACGCATATTGATAAAGACAGCATGTTCAATACACCGTCTGTTTTTGCCGTGTATGTTGCTACATTAACTATGCAATGGTTGAAAGATTTAGGAGGCATTCCATTTATAGAAAAAGTAAATGATAAAAAAGCAGCACTGCTGTATGCAGAGATAGACCGAAACCCCTTGTTTGAAGGTGTGGTCGCAAAAGAAGACCGAAGTACGATGAATGCTACTTTTGTCTTAACAGACCCTTCATTAAAAGATACCTTTGATACCCTTTGGAAAGAAGCCGGAATCAATGGTTTAACAGGGCATCGAAGTGTTGGTGGCTACAGAGCAAGCATGTACAATGCGCTACCACTATACAGCGTACAAGTATTGGTAAACACCATGCAAGCATTAGAAAAAAATAAATAATTAAGCAACTTAAAGAAATAATGCATCCATTATTTACTTTTAAAATGTTCACCTTAGAAAGAATTTTAGCATGAAAATATTAGCAAACGACGGAATTTCACAAAATGGAATTGACGCTTTAGAAGCTGCAGGCTTTGAAGTACTTAACATAAAAGTGGCACAAAATCAATTAGAAAGCTACATCAATGAAAACGGTATTGATGCTGTTTTGGTAAGAAGTGCAACCGAAATTCGTCAAGAATTATTGGAAGCCTGTCCAGGTATTAAATTAATTGGACGCGGTGGTGTAGGCATGGACAATATCGATGTGCAGTATGCAGAAGATCAAGGGATTCATGTAATCAACACCCCAGCTGCCTCTTCAAGTGCTGTGGCAGAATTGGTGTTTGCACACTTGTTTGGATTGGCGCGTTTTCTTCACCAAGCAAACAGAGAAATGCCTTTAGAAGGAGATACTCGTTTCAATGATTTGAAAAAAATGTATGCAGAAGGCATAGAGTTGCGAGGAAAAACACTTGGACTAATTGGTTTTGGACGTATTGGTCAAGAAACAGCAAAAATAGCTTTAGGAATTGGTATGAACGTAATTGCTACCGATATTTTTATTGAAAAAGCGACCATTACATTGGACTTTTTCAATGGACAGAAAGTGAATTTCAATATCGATACAGTCTCAAAAGAGGAAGTATTCAAAGAAGCCGACTTTATATCAATTCATACACCAAGCACAGAAAAGTATTTAATTGACGAAAAAGAAATCCAACAAATGAAGCCCGGTGTTGGAATCATAAATACTGCTAGAGGTGGTGTACTCAATGAAGTTGCCCTAGTTAATGCCATTGAAGATGGAAAAGTACTGTTTGCTGGATTGGATGTTTTTGAAAAAGAACCGACTCCAGAAATGCAACTATTAATGAATCCAGAACTTTCTTTAACTCCACATACTGGCGCAGCGACCAAAGAAGCGCAAGATCGAATTGGTACGGAGTTGGCGAGTCAGATTATAGCACTATTGCGTTAAGCAACAAAAGAAAATGATTAAAGACAATTTACAGAAGATAAAAGCATCCATCTCAGAAGAAGTAGCCATAGTAGCTGTTTCAAAAACAAAACCCATTGCAGACTTACAGGAAGCCTATGATGCAGGGCAACGCATTTTTGGAGAGAATAAAATTCAAGAAATGGCAGAAAAGTTTGAAGCCTTACCCAAAGACATTGAATGGCATATGATTGGTCATTTACAGCGTAATAAGGTGAAATACATGGCCCATTTTGTCGATTTAATTCATGGCGTAGATTCCTTTAAAACCTTAAAAGAGATTGACAAACAAGCAAAAAAACACAATCGTGTAATTCACTGTTTGTTACAAGCAAAAATAGCCAAAGAAGATTCTAAATTTGGATTGTCTTTTGATGCAATTGAAGAAATTATTACTTCAGAAGAATTGGCAACGCTAGAAAATATTTCCATTGTTGGATTTATGGGGATGGCCACATTTACAGACGATCAACAACAATTAGAAGCAGAATTTGACGCTTTAAAGCAATTCTTTGACATTCAAAAAGTAAAAACAGTGCGTGCCAATTGCGCATTAAAAATACTCTCTATGGGAATGAGTGGAGATTACCCGTTGGCAATTAAAAACGGAAGCAATATGATACGTGTAGGGAGTGCCATATTTGGTAGTCGCAATTACATTGCTTAAATTTATCATTAAAGAAAAAGAAATTTGTACGCAATTTTAGATATTGAAACTACCGGAGGAAAATTTAATGAAGAAGGCATTACAGAAATCGCCATTTATAAATTTGATGGTCTAAATACTGTAGACCAATTTATAAGTTTGGTAAATCCTGAAAAAGAAATTCAAGAATTTGTTGTAAAGCTAACAGGTATAAATAGTAAAATGTTGCGAAACGCGCCCAAGTTTTATGAGGTTGCAAAACGAATTGTAGAAATTACCAAGGACTGTATATTGGTGGCTCATAATACGTCTTTTGATTATCGCATTTTACGTACTGAATTTTCTCGATTGGGGTTTGAGTTTGACAGAAACACCTTATGTACGGTTGAATTAAGCAAAAAGCTTATTTTAGACGAACCCTCCTACAGCCTTGGAAAATTGGTTAAATCGCTCGGGATTCCTATTACAGATAGACACAGAGCAAATGGAGATGCTTTGGCCACGGTACAGTTGTTCAAGCTATTACTTCAGAAAGATGTGCATAAGGACATCCTACAAAATACCATCAAGTATTTTGATAAAAGAACAGAAAAAGAAAAGTTTCAATTCATTTTACAGAGTTTACCCACTGCACAAGGGCTTTTTTATGTGCACAATAAAGGGGGAACAATCATCTATATTGGAAAAGGAAAAAACATAAAATCAGCGGTAAATCAGTTATTTACAAAAGAAACCAAAAGAGCGATAAAAATTCAAGATAGAACCGCCTCTATTACCTTTGAAAAAACTGGGAATGACTTATTTACAAAATTAAGATACCAGACAGAGTTGGCGACATTGGTCCCAAAATTCAACTTCAAAAAAAATATAAAGATCATCAACGACCATTTTAATAATAACGATTTTTTAATTATTGAAAAAGGGCGTGAGCTGGGAGAAAACGCCATTATTTTAGTGGAAGGAAATACTGTTTTTGGATACGGGTATACCAACCTAGCCTACCAGGAAAATAAAATTGACATCTTAAAAAAAGTGCTAACGCCTTTTGAAAATAAAGAAATTTCTAAAACAATTATAAAAAACTACCTCAAAAAAAACAATGTTCAAAAAATAATACGCTTATCACCATAATCTTCTTTCAAAATAAATTTTGATAAAAATAGCATAACTTCGTTACTTCAAACACACAAATAGAACACTTGAAAGCAACAATAAAAAAAACAACTTGGAAACAGCGTCTTCATGAAATTATTTATGAAGCAGATACCAAAGAAGGAAAACTCTTCGATGTCATTCTTTTAATTGCTATTATTGCAAGTATCCTACTCGTAATGCTGGAGAGTATTGAAAGTTTCGATGCTAAATACCACAGCTTTCTAGACATTTCTGAGTGGATAATTACATTGCTTTTTTCATTGGAATATATCTTGCGCTTGATTTCAATAAAAAAACCTTTCAAATATATTTTCAGCTTTTATGGCATTATAGATTTGCTCTCGACCATCCCAAAATACCTCTCTTTTATTTTTGTAGGTTCGCATCACTTGGCCGCATTAAGAGCATTGCGGCTATTAAGAGTTTTTAGGATCTTAAAACTTACACGCTATGTAGGCGCTTCCAATACCTTGTTGGTTGCCCTAAGATCTAGCAGAGCCAAAATTGCAGTTTTTTTATTTTTCGTAGTCATCGTTTGTATTATTTTGGGAACCATTATGTACATGATTGAAGGAGAAGAAAACGGATTCACGAGCATCCCAAGAAGTGTCTATTGGGCAATAGTAACCCTTACAACTGTTGGTTTTGGAGACATTGCTCCGCAAACACCCCTTGGGCAATTCATCGCAAGTATCATTATGATTTTAGGATACGGAATTATCGCTATTCCCACCGGGATTGTAAGTTCTGAAATTTCTAAAAACACAAACAAAATCGACAGCAATACACAGTCCTGTCCCAATTGTTTGAAAGATACTCATAAAGACAAAGCAAAATTTTGCGATCACTGCGGAAGTATTTTAAACGAATGAAAGACACACAAAAATTTTTAATCACCATTGTTGGTCCAACAGCCATTGGAAAAACTGCACTGAGTATTGTACTCGCAAAATATTTTAAATGCGATATTATCTCCTGTGATTCTCGTCAATTTTTTAAAGAAATGAAAATTGGTACTGCGGTGCCAGAAAAAACTGAACTGGCCGCAGCAAAGCATCATTTCATTCAAAATAAAAGTATTTTTGACGATTATAATGTAGGGCAATTTGAAAGAGATGCCCTTAAAAAACTGGCAGTATTATTTCAAGATAATTCGGTGCAAATTATGGTGGGTGGAAGTGGCTTGTATGTAGATGCTGTATTAACTGGTTTGGATGCATTTCCAAAAGTAGCACCTTCCGTTCGGGAAAATTTGAATTTAGAATTGGAATCCAAAGGCTTGGAATCACTTCAAAATCGATTAAAAAAGTTGGACATAGAAACCTATGAAGATATTGCGATAGACAACCCGAAACGCGTCATTAGAGCCCTTGAAGTATGTATAGGCAGTGGACTGCCCTACTCTACCTTTAAGAACAAACCCAAAGCACCAAGAAATTTTACTTCCATTAAAATTGGATTGGATGCAGAAAGACCCTTTATATATGATCGCATCAACTTGCGTGTAGACCGTATGTTAGAAAATGGTTTATTGGAAGAAGCAAAAACCCTACATGCGCACAAAGAACTCAATGCATTGCAAACAGTAGGCTATCGAGAATTGTTTTCTTTTTTTGAAGGAGAATTTACCCGAGAATTTGCGGTATCAGAAATTAAAAAAAATACACGTCGTTTTGCTAAAAGACAATTAACCTGGTTCAAAAGAGACAAAGAAACCCTCTGGTTTGACTCTCAATCAGGCATAGATAAAATCATTACTGATATTTCAGAAAAAATGAACACTTTTAAAGAGCAGTAATTTTTTCTAAGTCAATCCCTTTTATATCTTTGCCGAACAAAAATAAAGAACATGAAATCAAAAATTAGTATCTTAATTGCTATCTTAATAAGTAGTATTGCGCTTGCACAATCTAAAGTAGGAACCGTAAACAGTGATTACTTACTGAGTGTAATGCCCGAAGGTAAAATCGTTGTCAAGCTAACCAAAGGATATGCAGAAAGATTGGATTCGGTTTTTGCCCTAAAAGTAACAGCCTATCAGAATAGTTTGAACGAATTTAGAGATATTGCTGATAGTATTTCTCAGGATACAAAAACTTTAAAATTAATTGAGATTCAGAAATATGAAGCTGAAATGAATAAGGCAAAGGAAGCAGGAACACAATTAATGCGGCAAAAAGAAAATGAGTTAATGAAGCCTTTGTACAAAAAGTTGGGTGAAGCAATTAGAACAGTCGCCAAAGAAAACAACTATACACAAATTTTAACCCTTCAGGGAAATGAGTTTGCATATGTTGATAGTGCCTTTGATATTACGGAATTGGTAATGGTGAAGTTGAATATTGAAACGCCAAAAGCAACAACAGAAGAATAATTATAAAACGAGTAACTTTTTAAAAGAGAAGCATCTGCTTCTCT
Source organism: uncultured Polaribacter sp. (assembly GCA_943787375.1). Taxonomy (GTDB): domain Bacteria; phylum Bacteroidota; class Bacteroidia; order Flavobacteriales; family Flavobacteriaceae; genus Polaribacter. The sequence goes on along the minus strand of CALSME010000001.1, from coordinate 135,380 downwards.
TTTTTTGTTTTAAATGAGCCCTTTCGATTTGAATTCTAAATACTTATTAATCACATTTACAGACAACAGACTTGGTTTTGTTAAAATGGAATGTACTCCCGACTTCTCCAATTCTTTTACAATCAAGCGTTTTTCATAAGAAAACTTTTCTGCAATGGTTTTGTGATAAATTGCCTGAACATCTTTTGCAGTTTCTTTAATCATTGCATCCAATGCTGTATTTTCAAAAAATACTGTAACCAATAAGTGCTTTTTTGCAATCGACTTTAAGTAAGGCAATTGTCTTTTTAAAGCAGAAATATGTTCGAAGTTGGTATATAAAATAAGTAAACTTCGCTGGTTTATCTTTCGTTTTATCATGCCATTTAAGAATCCAAAATCGGCATCATTAAACTCCGTATTTACATTGTATAAAACTTCATTTAAAATCGATAGGTTTGTTTTTTTATTGCTCGCTGTAACTACATTATCAACCTTCTCTGCAAAGGTCATCATGCCCACTTTGTCGTTTTTCAACAACGCAATATTAGAAAATGCCAAGGTTGCATTGATGGCATAATCTAATAATTTCAATTTTTCAAAAGGCATTTTCATCGCCCTACTGGTATCTATAATAGAATAGATGGGCTGTGATTTTTCATCTTGATATTGATTGATCATTAAAGCGCCTCGCTTCGCAGTTGCTTTCCAATTAATCGTTCGAACATCATCTCCGGCAACATAGTTTTTAATTTTTTCAAATTCCATGGTGTGTCCAATTCTTCGTATTTTTTTCAACCCAAATTCAGTCAAACGATTGCTCATGGCTAAGAATTCGTATTTTTTCATTTGAATGTAAGAAGGATACACGGCTACTTTTTTCTCGTTATCAAATTGATACTTTTTTGCAAATATTTTCAAGGAAGTAGAAGCATAGACATTGATATTCCCAAAAAAATACTCCCCTCTTTCATAAGGAATTATGGCATACTGAAACGTTTCACTTTCGGAAGCTTTGAGAGTAGTTGTATATTCAAAATCTCTTTTTTGAAATTGTATGGGCAATTCATCTACCACAGATAAAAATACAGGCATCGCATAGTTATTTTCCAAAAAAACAGCAACTTGATTTTCATCGGAATTGGAAAACTTGTCCGGTAGGGTTCGCCTGGAAAGAATTCCTTTTTTTGTCTTGAAAAGCAAAAACAAATCAAACAATCCAAAAACAACTAAAATGAGTGTAGCTACCCAAGCAAGATTGTAAAAAACTTGAAACCAATACGAAATTAAAAATAGCGCAGCAACTCCGCTTATATAAGCGAAAAAACGACTGTGAATATAGAGTGCTTTATAAAACTTCAAATTATCTTGGTACTTCTACGGATTGAATAATCATATCGATGACTTTATCGGTGGTCATGCCTTCCATTTCTCTTTCTGGGGTTAACATTACACGATGTCTTAAGACAGGGAATAAACTTTTCTTCACATCTTCTGGAGTCACAAAATCGCGCCCATTGATCGCTGCAAATGCCTTTGAAGCCATTAAAACAGCAATACTTGCTCTTGGAGAACCTCCTAAAAATAAATGCGGGTGATTTCTAGTATTCGAAATGATTGCCGCAATGTATTGTATGATGTTTTCTTCGACTAGAATATCAAATATTTGGTCTCTAAACTGCCCTAATTTGGCTTCTGTCAATACCGGTTTCACCAAGGTTTGTGGCGCGGCACCTCTTCGCTTGTTGTGTGCCGTTATAATTTGAACTTCTTCCGATACATTTGGATAGCCAACATTAATTTTAAACAAAAAACGATCTAATTGCGCTTCTGGAAGTGCATACGTTCCTTCTTGTTCAATGGGGTTTTGGGTGGCCAACACCATAAATGGAGGCTTCATTTTATACTGAGTGCCATCGATGGTAATTTGCTTTTCTTCCATGACCTCAAACAGGGCTGCTTGTGTTTTTGCAGGCGCTCTATTGATTTCGTCAATGAGCACTAAATTCGAAAATACGGGACCTTTTTTAAATTCAAAATCGGAAGTTTTCATATTTAAAATAGAGGTTCCTAAAACATCTGAGGGCATTAAATCGGGTGTAAACTGGATTCTGCTAAAATCGGTTGCAATTGTTTTTGCTAGTAATTTTGCAGTAATCGTTTTTGCTACTCCTGGAACTCCTTCAATTAAAACATGGCCATCTGCCAATAAGGAAACCAACAACAATTCGATAAAATCATCTTGTCCAACAATCACTTTTCTTAACTGCGTTTTGATGGCTAAAACGGCTGTTTTTAATTGGGATAAATCGATTCTACTTGAAAATGAATTGTCTTCTTGGGCATTATTTTCTGTATTTTCCATACTCTTATTATTTTTTATGATCTTGATTGCTTCTTCACAAAAGACTCAATCTTATTATTTAAACTGACTAACTGTTCTTTTGTGATATTTTTTAATTGACCAATAGTGGCTATTGTTTTAAACAACGAAAGAATGTCTTCTTTTTTATTACCACTTCTAGCGGCTAAATGATTGTAAAACGACGCATTCATAACATTTGTTGGCAAATGTAACTTTGTTCTAATATGTTCTAAGAAATACGTTATTTTGTGTGTTGCGATGTTTTTATGTTCGGATTTCTCATAATACATATTTGCAATCGTTCTGGTAAATGCAAGGGTTTGGTTTTTTAAAGGCTCCACAACAGGAATTAATCTTTGCACTCTTTTTGACTTAAAAACCACAAAGAAAAGAACTCCAATCAATGCCATATAATAGGCCCATTTTAAGTTTTCTGAACCTAAAACATATTGCATTGGTGAGGATATTTTACTTTTTCCGTTTTTATAATAGGCATCCCATAGAAAAGGTTGATCGGAATCTATATAAGAGAGTACATTTGCTACATAGGTATCATTGTTCTCTTTTAAGAGATTGTAATTTGTAAATAACAATGGGGCTGTATGAAAGTAAAAATTCCCTTTTCCATGCGGATGTTTGATAAAGTTAATGCCTTCTGCAACCACTTCCCTCTCTTGGTTTGTAACCATTAATTTCCCTAAAGCTGTTGATTTTAAAGTATCTATTTTAGAGAAAATTAAATTTGTAGAAGGTCTGTCAAAGGTAAAAGTAGCTTCACTAAAAGCTGGATTTAATAATCCTATTTCAAAATTCTCTTCCAATTCTGTGGTAATCATTTGTTGGGTCTCTAGCCCCAATGTATCAATATTAGCACCATTGGTGGCAACAAAAACAGTATTTCCTCTTGCAACAAAAGCCAGCAATTTTTTAAATTCTGCTTTGTCAAAATTGAGAAATCCATCTACAAAGAAATAGGTACCCGATGTTGTGGTATCGGTTAAAAATTGAAATGGCGATTGATGAATTTCTTTAACAATCGTTTTGGGAAACAAACTTGGTAACTCCGCTTTTAAAACATAAGTACCATAAGGTATTTTATGCGTTGCAACAAAACTTGGAAACCAATTAATTGGTTTTGGTTTTGTAGCATCTGCATACATTAATCCCCCAACGATGGCGATAAAAAGAGCGATGTATATTTTGAGTTTTTTATCCAAGAATTTTATTTTTCAAGGTGTTAAATAAAGTGGTTGCTTTTAAAAATTCGGGTTCATTAATTTCAAAATTACCATACCAGACAAAATCATACAATCGGGTGATTTCTGTAAAATCTGAGGCAATTTTGAGCTTTGCTACTTCTCGTATAAAATCTTCGTTTGTTTTCTCTTGCTGCCAAACAATCAATTCTTTGTCTGTTAACTTTTGTAAAATTAGTAAATAATAAAAACGAACTGCTAGGCGGTAGTCCTTTTCTTGAATCGCTTGCGCAATCAATTCATTTAACTGCAAATTGTTTATGAGTTCTTCATCATTGGTCAATTGAATGGAGGGTACTGTTTCGAGTACATCGGTTGCATTTCGAGTATTTACTTTCAAGAAAAACTTGAGTATAAAAAACAGTAATAGGCCTAAAACGATCCATGGAATTGCTTTTACTATTGCCGCCAACACGCCTACAGCTGGACCAATATCATCAAAAATAAAGGATAGCATTCTTTTCACCACTCTGCCCAACCATGCCCACATTTTTTCAAATACATTTTTTTCTACTGGCTTGAATGTATAATTAAAATCGTCCTGAGTTTTAAAACTCTCCAACACTTTTTGGTCAAACTTTTTTTGTGCTACCTCTGTGGAATCTATACGAATACCCGCAATTTTTTCTTGTGAAAAAAGAGTGATTGTAAAGCACAAAAACGATATGTAAATGAGGTTTTTTAGCACTGGTTATCTTCCTAAGCTATTTATTTGATCGATTGTCCCTGCGGCATTTTTTTGTTCGTTGATGTCAAAGTAAATGAGAACTGTTGCAATTAAAGTAATGCTAGCAAACAAAAACTGTCCTAACTTTGCAATAATATTTAACACTAAATATACAGGGTCGGAAAACATACTCATCATCTGAGATGGATCATCTGAACCCAACAAAGACATTCCTTGAATTAGTTGATATATAACGGCTGGTATTGAAAAAATATACCCTAAAATTGAGACTAAAATACCAATAACAATCGAAATTCCAAAAGTCTCCCACCAATGCCCTTTTATAAAATTAAAACTATCTCCAATAGTATCTAAAACGGTTTTGTTTTCAAAAACTAAAATAGAAGAGGCTAAAGACAAAACAATACCTGTATAAATTGCTGGAAAAAAACAGAGAATCATACTCACAAAAACAATAAGTCCTATTAAAATACCTAAGCCAACAAACGCCCAAAATTTTTCTCCTACCTTTTGTTTAATCTCTTCAAAATTTACCTGCCCGTTGTTTTCAATATATGATTTAATGTAGTAGAGTGAACCAATATTAACCATCACATAGGCAACTAAATAAAAAATTAGCATTAAAAAAACAGCAACAATAATTTCTACAGAATCCCCATATAGGTTTCCATCATTAAATGTACCTAAATTTTCTACATCTATCCCCGAAAATACTTTTGTACTGGCAAAGGAAATATATAAAACGGAGGCTACTGCTAATAAAATTGGGACAATTGCAATTTTAAGAATATAGCCAAAAAAGGGCTTCCATTCCAAGCGAATGAATTTAAATGTGTCGGTAATAATAGCGCCTAAATCTCTTTCTTTTCTGAATGTTACAAAATTATGTGCTTCCATCTGTTTCTATTTTATGATTTAATTTTATTGGATATACGATGTAATAATAAATTATTGTAAAAAATGAGGTGGCAATGATAAATAGAGCCAACCAATCGGGCATTTCTGTGTGTCGGGTAACAAATCCTTCTAAAAAACCTGCAACTACGAAAAAAGGAAGGGTGCTAACCATAATTTTTAAACCTGCTTTTGCACTTCTTTTAAAAGATTCGGAACGGCTGTATGTTTTCGGAAATAGTAAACCGTTTCCTAAAACCAGTCCAGCACAACCAGCAATTACGATGACAGAAATCTCAATGGTCCCATGAATCCAAATGGTTCGAGAAGATTCCCATAGCAAACCTTGGTCATAGAAAAAATATAAAAAAGACCCCAGCATTATGCCATTCTGCATCATTATATAAAGAGTTCCAACAGAAAAAAGCATTCCAAAAATGAAGGCATACATGGCAACTCGAATATTGTTGATGGTAATTCCTAAAAACATTTCTATTTCATTGGCATCTTTATAAACTGCCATCGGATCGCCTTTTCCAATATTCTCTAAGGTCATGTTTACATAGCCGTCTCCTAAAATAAGTCGAACAAAATCGATGTCATTGGCGGCTGAAAAAGCGCCAATTAGTGTAAAAAAAGCAAACACTAGAAATGCAATTCCCAATTGTGCATGATGCTGATAAAAAGCGGTTGGAAAGCCAATTTTAAAAAAATTGACAATGCTGTTTTTTCCTTCTTTTTTTGTATTGTATATTTTTAAATGAGCCGAAGCGGCAACTGTATTTAAGTAGTTCGTTGTATTGCTTCTAGGATAGAATGTTTTGGCAAAACTTAAATCGTCGGTAATCTCAATGTATAAATCCGATAATTTGTCTGGAGAAACCTGTGCTTTTTTTGAAAGAACGTTTTCAAAAAGCGCCCATTTTTCTTTATTTTTTCGAACAAAAGCAGCCTCTCTCATAGACAGAAAGATATTTTATTGTTAAAAACTAAATACTGAAATTCAGAAATCATAGAAACTTATTACCTTAGCACTTCTTTAAAAAAGTTGGTATAACAAATAAAAGGAAAAATGGATAACTTTCAAATAGAAACTGCTCAAAATATTAGCATTCATCAAAATGTTGCGCACATTACAACACGTCTTGGGTCTTTTTTATTAGACCTACTCATTATCATTTGTTATATCATTTCATTGGCGTTTTTAATTTCTTGGTTAGACCTTAAGTTTGGCATGCAACAATGGGCCATATCACTCATTCTAAGTTTGCCGATTCTATTTTATACGTTGATTTTTGAAACCTTATGGAACGGACAAACACCAGGGAAATGGGCCAATAAAATTAGAGTGGTTAAATTAGACGGTTCTAAACCTACCTTGGGCAGTTATGTGCTGCGATGGTTAATGCGAATTATTGACATTCAAATGGCAACGGGCTCTGTTGCTGTTTTAACTATTTTATTGAATGGAAAAGGGCAACGTTTGGGAGACATTGCTGCAGGCACTACCATTATTAGTGAAAAGAAAAGAGTGACCTTGCAGGAAGTTCTTTTGGCAGATGCACCAGAAGACTACACCCCTACTTTTCCGCAAGTAACTTTACTTTCGGATGCAGATGCTCAAACCATAAAAAAATTGTACCACTCTGCGCTTCAAAAAAGAAAGCATGCCATTATTTTAAAATTACATGAACGTGTGGTTGAAATTACTGGAATTAAAACGGATCTAAAGCCGATTAATTTTCTGAATGTTGTACTCACAGATTACGATTACTTCACGCAACAGTAAATAAGAAAACGCTTACATAAGCGCCAATTTAGGACACGACGTGGAAAGAAACCCAGTAATAACAACCGCTAAGGAACTTTTACTATTTCAATGAACGTGTATGCCTCTCAAAAAAGCGGGCCTTTGTTTTGTAAAACCCTGATTGTCAATAACTACATATAAGCATTTCCCAAAAGCGCCAGTTTAGGACACTACCCTACCTCCTTCCATTTTTTATTAAATAGACCTTCATTAACGGGTAATACACTAAACGATTTTTTAAAATCACTATAAGTCAAGCTATTATCAGACCAATAACCATAATTATTTTTATAAGGCATTTTCATCAAAGCTTTATTTTTAGAACTTAAACCAATTTCGCGATTTGGAATTGAATCTTCATCTTCGAACTCTAACAGCCATTGAGATACTAAATCTATTTCTTTATCAAAATCAGGATTAGCTTTTGGTAAAAAAAAGGATAATACTTTTTCAACTACAGTGTTTGTTTTTTTAGTTTTTTTACTACATTCGATTTTTATTGATATATAAATCATAACGAATTATCTATTTCTTTTAAAACTTTATATGATAATGACCTGGATCAATAGTGTTATTAGACTCCCAAGGCAATTTAAATTTTCTTAACTTTTTATTCAGCTTTTGAAAAAACTTACTTGGAATTTTATGTAAATATTTAGGAGAAGCTCCATATTTAATCGATAACGCTGTTTTAGTTTTTAATATTTGACTATAAGAAGCCCCTATACGAATCCATTGCTTTAAAGGACCTGCTGCATATTTAACTTTTCCGATGGGTAGTAATGATGTTAAAGCTTCAACACCACTATCCAAATGATCACTACTTCCTCTAGTAACACCAGAACCATCAAAATTTTGTAACTGATTATCAAAAGGATTAAGAGTTTGCCCAGTAACATAAAAGCCATTAACAATGTCATAAGGAATACTAACAAGTAAATTATTAGATTCAGCCCACTTATCAGTCCAATCATATTTTGCAGGACGAATACTTCCAAGATTGACATTGCTAAACATATTTTCAAGCGATCTAAAATCCAAACCAGATGTTTCATAAGGAATTCCCGCAGAAAATTCCCCATTTCCACCGAGTACAATTTCGTCTAAAACAACAGTACCACTACCCATCCAGTCAAAATCTTCAGGACAATCTACACCTACCGTACAACCTCCAGTAGGATCTATAGACATATTCCATCTGTTATCCATTGCCATATAAGGCGAATGATATTGTCCCATTGGGTCTGGACTTAACCATCTATTAATTCTTGGATCGTATAAACGAGCTTCGAACGCAGGTTTCCCAGTTTCGGGGTCGGTCTCTGCAAATTCTCCCTGATACGCATATCTATACGGTTCTCCGTTCACAATTTGCCGATTTGGCATCGCCATCCCACCAGGATAATAGTCCGTAGCACCTGATAAAGATACTATTCCATTTTGATTTTTACTAGCTCCATTTCTTAACTTTTCAAAAGCGCCAGTTTAGGACACTACCGATAAGTTGGCTTAAAATTTTATTAACTGAATACTAGATAAGCAATAAAATATGACAATAAACAAAATATAGTTAATCCTACAAATGCATTTAAAAAATCTTGGGAATATTGACTATTTGTGTCTTCTTTTCCTTTTAACTGTTTAAGAGTAAATTTTTTACCGAATAAATTCCAAAAATAGTATCTAGTATAAATTCCAAAGAAACGAACTATAATACCCCTAAACACAATTTCAATCAAAAAATCCATAACTTAATTATCTTTAGGTGCTAAACTTTTAAGTTTTAATAAAACTACTCCATTACCAATTTGGTTATTATACCATTTTATACCACTATTAATGATATACTTATTAGTAAACCCCCTCAACTTAGGAGAAAGTTTACTTAAATTCCCTTTAAATACTTTTGAAAATTGAGCTGTATTTAACTTGCCTACATAACCTAAACCTTTTACACCTGATACAGAACCTCTTGCAGTTGGAATAAATGTTGCAGCAGTATTAACACTCAAATCAAGGTGCTCATTACTTCCCCTAGCAATTCCATTTCCATTTAAACGAGTAAGCTGATTATCAAAAGGGTTTAAAGTTTGGCCAATTACACTAACTCCGTCAATCGTTTCATATGAAAATTTAGCAAGTATATTATTAGATTCAGACCAGTTATCAACCCAATCAACTTTCGTAGCCCTCATAAAACCAGAACCACTATTAAAATAATTAGTTCCATTTGTTTGATACCCGTAGTCAAGTAATTCTTTACGTCCCCCATTATTTAAACCAAAATCAAAAGTCAATTCGCCATCCCCCGTATTTTTTACAATTCCATACTTGTGCCATTCAGTACCAGGGTTATCACTACTTGTGAAAGAACCCTTAAATCCTCCACCTACCCAGCCCCAAAATCTGTCCCATTTAGTTTTATATCCACCATCAGGGTCAATTCCATTAATTGGGTCATTACCCATCCCTAAATATGGAGAGTAGTATTGCCTATATGGGTCTGGACTTAACCACCTCCCAATCCTGCTATCCCAAAGCCTTAATTGAAACGCTTCCTTGCCAGTTTCAGGGTCTTTTTCTTGTCCTTGGTAGGCATATCTATACGGCTCTCCGTTTACAATTTTCCTATTTGGCATGGGCATCCCAAATGAAAAGTAATCTAATACGTTTTTTTTGCGGTTGACCATTTTTAGTAGACACCTCTTTACTAAAAACTTTTTTTTTAATGAACGTCCTTTCTACATTATCATAGGCTTACCAAATATATAAAAAAATTCTTACAACCTTGTAGGGAAAACTTCTTTAGAGCTCAACAAACAAACCTTAAAACGTATTGAACAAGTCTCTAAACTAAATGAAGAAGAAAGAGAAAAAATCTTTATGGTTATAGATGCTCTCATTAGAGACTTTAACGCTAAAAAAGCATACGCATAAAAAAACCACCGCTTTTAAACGATGGTTTCTTCTTCTATGAAAAATTGCTGAACTTTATTTTTTAGTTGTCGCTAAGTCATAAAGTTTGACCGACTGGACTAATAACTTCTTTTAATTTTAGTAACTTCTTTGCTGCCTGAACAGCTTCTGATTGATACTCGTTTTTAGATTTTACAATATTTTGTAATTCTAACTCAGATTTATTTTTAAATTTTATTATAAAACTCTGTACTTTTTTTTCAAATAAAATATTGTCATTAACGAGATTACTTAGTTTTATTTTTTCTTTAATTTGAACTAAAGGAAAAACTCTTCTTCTTTTTTTAATCAAATCAATAGGAATTATCTCTTTCAATTCATCACACAACAAGCAAGTGATAATATATTTTTCTCCGTCTTTTAGCTTTACCAATGCATAATAATACTCGTCCCAAAAAGCCAATCGCCATCGATTTTCATAAAGGGGGTAAGACAAGTTAAATTCTACATATTCTATTTCTTCAAATGGAAACGCTCTCTTTTGTAAACCATCCTTATAAGTAATTCCATTATTGGAAATTTGAAGAATCGTGTACTTATTATAGCTACGGTAATTGAAATATAAAATAAGCATTGGAAGGAGGTAAAAAGAAATAGTCCATATTAACATAGCTAATGTTGCAAATAAGGATATTGTACCTGACTTTAACAAGCCAAACAAAGGTATCAATAAGGATATCAATATCATTAAAACTACAAAACGATAAAGGTATATTTTCTTATAAGGTAAATTTTTATAAATCTTATTTTTTGCCATCATCTTCCTCCAAAACCTCTCATTATACTATATCCATCTGTTGGTATCCAAGAACCATAATTACTCCAAACTGGTCCTTTAGGATCTACCAAAACATTGTACCCTTCTTCAGCAGCCATTCCAGCCACTCCTATCAGAATACCAGGTCCTGCTCCTAAAAAATAACCTGCCGAATATGAACTAGCATTAACTCCCGTTCTATAACTAAACCGATGAACACTAATTTCTCCATTTCTATAATCTTGGGCATCCAAATACACACTCAAACCAGTTAAACCATTTCCCAATACCGAAGCGCCCGCTTTGAGATTAGTTAAACTCTTTCCTTTACTTAAATTATTTGCAAAATCGAGTTTTGCTTGCTTTACAAAATCTCCTGTAACATTCCCATTGCCTCTAAAATTATTGCTCCAAGACACACTAACTCCATTATAATTAGCCAAAAAAGAACCCGATGGGGTTTTTAATAAATTAGAATAATTTATACTCTTCAAATGTGTTCCAACCCCTAATGAAATTCCAGAATTAAGAAAATTAAATCCTGTCATAAAATCACTATCAAAATCAGGCATAGAAAAATCACTACCACTACCACCAATAACAATCTCGTCTAATTGATTTACATAACCATCTCCACATATCTGACCTTTAGGGCAACCATCAGTTCCACCATTGGGGTCTATTCTATTTATAGGGTTGTTTCCCATTGCCATATAAGGACTTGGATACTGCTTATAAGGATCAGGTGTCATCCATCTATTTATTCTTGGGTCATACAAACGTAATTGGAATGCAACTTTTCCGGTCTCCGCATCCTTCTCTTGCCCCTGAAAACTGTATCTATATGGCTCTCCACCAACAATTTGTCTATTTGGCATCGCCATACCGCCAGGATAATAGTCCGTAGCACCCAATAAAGATACTAATTCATTTTGATTTTTACTAGCTCCATTTCTTGCCTTTTCAAAAGCGCCAGTTTAGGACACGACGTGGAAAGAAACCCAGTAATAACAACCGCTAAGGAACTTTTACTATTTCAATGAACGTGTATACCTCTCAAAAAAGCGGGCCTTTTTTTTTGTAAAACCCTGATTGTCAATAACTACCTATAAGCATTTCCCAAAAGCGCCAATTTAGGACACTACCGCCATCGGGTTTTAATCAGATATAAAATAAGAGACTAAGCCTTTATCATTTATTGTTGCTACCAAACCTAACCCTTTCTTATAATATCTGTTATCAGAACTTCCATTGGGGTATTTCATTTCTATACATAGCAAGCCTGTCAAATTACCCGAAGGAGTTTCTAATGCCACATCAATCCCTTTTATTGTACCATTACCTACTTTTCTACCTAATACTGGAGATATCCCAAAAAAGACAACTTCTTTATTTAGTTTTTTATTAAAAAAATAAATTGTATCATTTGACTTTCGTAAGTATATTTTTATAACTTTATTGGGAGGAAAAATTTGAGATACCTCGTTATAAATTTTAGCCTTTATAATAATTGTATCTCTTACTACTTCTCTGTATTTACTATTATACCAAGTCAATCTCTTACTTAATCCCTTTTTTAAAGGAAAATAGGATTGTTCATTTAGAGTTTGAGCATTAACTTTATTGTAAAAAACAATAATCAGTATTAAAAACAAGTAATGTCTAATCCTTTTCATACATTATTTCAAAGATGTTTCCCAAGTTACTTTTCCTTTTTTTTCAGAGCAAATCCCAATTGAACCTTGCCCGTAATTAAAGGCTAAATTATATTCAAAACTTTTATCTTCTATAAAATCTCTTAATTCTTTTGAGATAGCTAAAATTTTTTTAAACATTACTTTTATCTCTTGAAGTTCCCTTAAGGCGATTTCCTTAGTTAAATTTTCAATATAACTATAATTAGACCATCCTGTAATGTATAAAGTCTTAGAATTTTCAACACCTAATCGTAAATTTTCTATTCTAAATGATTGTCCAATCTTTAAAAATTCAATTGCTGTTTTTATTTGCTTTTCTGTCATTTAATACTTTTTATAGAACTTGCAGGAATATCTAGGTTAAATAAAAATTCTTTCCCTCCTCCAGCACCTAAACCATGCAAATTACCTTGAACTCTTCTAACAATCTCAGGAGATAAATTTTTAGTATAAACTTTCAATAATGAACTAGACAAAACTCTATTGGCAGGTAATGCTAATTCAATTTGAGCTTGAAGCGGTGATAAATTTTTCTTACTAGTTAAATACAAAAAACCATCACTACTATGTTTAGTTTGTAATCCAACTTTAGATATATTATCAGCTGCTGTCTTATTTGTATAGTGATATAAATACCTAGGTGTATTAGTAGCAGTAAAATAATTTCTAAACATTTTTCCACCAATACCAAGACCAACAAAAGTATTATCTTCAACAATTGCACCTGTTTTCATAAAATGTTCGTGGGCTTGTTGTAAATTTTGAGCATTTTTTAATTGTCCATTTCTAAACCCTGTTACAAGAGCATTAAGATGAGAATCTATAGACTTATAGAAAGTCATACTTATACCAGCAGCATCATATGCGTTTGTTGTCCAATCTCCATCAACCCAATTCCAAACCTCACCCATACCATCTACTGTAGAACCAAGAATGTCGTCAATACTACCTGATGCTGGTGGTGGGCAAGGATTACCTTCAGAATCCCAACACCCTCCATCTGCATCAACTCCGTTCATAAAATTGTTTCCCATAGCCATATATGGAGAATGGTATTGTCCTGCTGGGTCGGTTGTCAACCATCGATTTATCCTCGGGTCATACAATCGTAATTGGAATGCAACTTTTCCTGTCTCTGGGTCAGTTTCAGCATATTCTCCCTGATAACCGTATCTATAAGCTTCTCCATTGATGATTTGCCTGTTAGGCATGACCATCCCGCCAGGATAGTAGTCCGTAGCACTTACCAAGGCAGCTGCATTGCCATTTCCGTCTTTGGCAATTACTGCCCGCACATTGCCCAAATGGTCTGTAAGTTGATACACACTGGTACTGCTTGGTTTTTTATAAACCCCCAAACGACTTGCCCCATAAATAGGCATTGCTACCTGTTGGTTGTTTTCGTAAATGGCCAAAGTGCTGCCCGAAGCATCACGAACATAATGTGTAGTTTTTTCTACAGAGATGCCGTCTGTTGCATAGGTTTTCTTTTGCACTCTAAATCCTTTGTCGTTGTAGTAAAATTCCACTTTTAAATTGTTATTATAAAAAACCTTGGTGACCAATCCACTGGCATTGTATTCGTATTTTACGTTTTCGTCGTTATTTTCTACTAATTGTCCAATGGAGTTATAAATATAGTTATTTTCTGTGACTTGGTCTTTTATATCATTGGCATGGGTTACTGAGGTAACGGCATCGTCTACTCTTTTTAACTGGTTGGGCTTGTCTGACCGGTATTGGTAGGTCAATTTATCCATGGCATTGCTGCTATTTTCGGTATTCTTATTTCTATTCAGGGTTTGTATGTTTCCATTGGCATCGTAAGTAATGCCATAGACCTTATAATCTGTAGCTGCAGCGGCATTACCTCCACGAAAGACAGCTTCTTCCAACCAATTTTTTTTATTGTACTTGTATAAATAGGTTGCTTTTGGCGCTGCACTATTGGGTGTTTTGGTATTAAAAACAGTTGCTTTTAAATTCCCGTTAAATTGGTCTTGCCCGGCAGTTGCTCCACTGTAAATGCTATTTTGTCTTAAATAATCGTAGGAGTAATAGTCAATCTTCATTCCAAAGAAATCGTTGCTATCATTCCCTGGGTCGCTTGTTGCATTGAGGTCTGGGTGGTTAATGGCTTTTAGTTGCCCTGCGATATTGTATACATAATCGATGCCCTGTAACACATTTACTCCGTTCATAATTTCAACCCTTTTTAAAGCGCCCGTTTGGTAATACTTGTATTTGGCGTGGGTTGTAAAATTGTTGTTGTTGGTAGATGTCTCAACTTTTTCTAACTCGTTGGTGGTACTGTTATAAGTATACCGATGGGCAAAGATTTCGTTTGCATTCTGCTTTTGGTAAATGACTTTTAACACCTGGCTAGTCACTGGGTCGTATTCATAATCGATGGTTTTAAACCCCAAACCGTTTATGTTTTGTACAATCCATTGCACACGTCCATACACATCATAACTGTAATAGCTTGCCGAGATGAGGTTTCCGTTTGCATCGGTATTCCATGTTTTTGCAACATTGCCCGCTAAAAAAGAAGGTTTCCTGTAGGGAGTAGGTGCTGCGTTTAGCTCACTTGGATTTTTTAAGAAGTCAAATTGGGTAAAATGTTGCTCTCGATCTCCAGTAACCAAAGAGGTATCTGGGTCTAAGTCCAGAAAGGCGCCAGTAGCCACTCCGCTTTCTACAGGCCGACCAAATTCATCGTAATTGGTGTATGAAAACGATTCTTCAACATCGATCTCTCTACTTAAACTAACATGGTCTATATAAAAGTAGGTTTCGGTGTTGGTATTGGTGTTGTTTTTAGCAACTCTCAAACTAAGTTTCTTTCCTTCTATTACTGTATAATTGTACTCGGTTCCTGTTGTAAGATTTCCATCTAAAAACACAAACATTAAATGATTTCCAGCAGCATCCATTTCCTGAAGATACAATCGAACGCTAGATTGGGTATTTCCTTTGTTAAATTTCAATTTTATTTTAAATGTTTCCCCAGGAGATGTAGTTATATTAGGTAAACTATGCTTAACGCCTTCCCAAGCTCCATCTACTTGTACCTTTAATTTTCCATCAATAATAGATATTTGGCTTCCAAATGGAGTCCATCCTCCATGATCAACCGAAAAATCATCTTCAATAATTGTACTAATGCCGTTTTGTTTGCTGTTTTGCGAAAAACGAATTTGCCCGTCTTTTCTGTATTTAAAACTCGCTGTTCCTTCATCTGGGCTGGTTGTTTTAATGAGTTTGCCAAGACCGTCATACACAAAAGTTGTTTTTGGTTTGGCGGCTTTGGTGGTGCCCACAGGTTGGTATGAAGCAATCAATTGCCCAATCTTATTGTATTCGTTCAGTGCATAGTCGTAGTAATTTTCTTTATAATTTACACGCACAGTCATGGTTGCTGGATGAAAAGCTGCCAAATTGGTAATGGCGACTCTGTAAAAACCGTTGGGCAAAGAGGTGGTAGCTGCCGTAACAGGTTGTTCTGTGATCAGGTCATAAATTTTAACCTGAATATTCGAGGGTTTGTGTATGGTAAATCCTGTTGTGTTTTCGGGCACGTGAACATCTACATGCCCCTGTTCTCCAATTACTAAAGACATGTTTCTTGCTAGCAAACCACCACTTCTTGCGGCCGCCAATGTTTTTCCATCGGTGTCTGTAAAGACAACACTTTCTGCGCCATGAATATCTCTGGAGACGGTTTTTAAGGTTTCAATAGCATTGTAGCGAGCTTCCCCAAAAGCAACATTTTGCGATAACTCTTGTCCAGCAGGCATTGAAAACGTGTACCCTTTTCGCCATGCGCCGTTTTGTTGATTTCCTCCAATAACTTGTTTTACGGCACCAGGAAACAAATTGCTGTAAATACTTCTAGTATAGGGCCTGTTGGTAATGTCTTGTAAAGGTTCGTCTGTATTGGCAGCACTGTAGTACCAACCCAAAGTATTTGGAGTTGGACTGATGGTACTTGGGGCTAAAATATTTCCTGTTTCAAAATTCTGTGAAGTAAAATTAGACTCCTGACTTAACTGCGTAGTTTTTATAAAATTGTGGTTTCGTAAGAATTTAAAATTCCCGAGGGTTGGAGCGCTTAAAGAGTGAAAGGCGGGTCTCCCTTGGTTGTCATAGAGGGTTTGGTTTAGCCATAATTTTCCTGTTTTAAAGTCTAAACTTTGTGTTTGAACTCCTTTGCCCAAATTATCAAAATAACCAATCCGCTGGCTTTTTAAATTCCCTCTAATGTCATAAGTACATGCGGTGTTGTAATTTTCTCTTCTATCGCCAATGTCTTCACACTTACAATAGGAACTTGCCGTTATTTGATGTTCTTGTGAAAAGTTGTAGTCAAAAGAATTGTAAAAAGAACTCCAGGCTTCTTTATAGGCTAACCGTCGCTCATTATTTCCCAAAGCCAACCATTGGTATCTTTGATCAATAATTGTTTTTTTGGGGTCAAATCCAAATAGTTCCGAAACAGTCAAGCAAGGAGTATTTCCAAGAGTTTGAACATTTACTGGTGCAATTTTTTCATTTGCTAATGGAGAATACATAGCAATTACAATGCGATAGTCTTGAATTTGTTCGAGCGTTGTTGTAAAAATTTCCTGTCCGTCATAGCGGTAGTGAATCGTATTTCCACTTCGTTGAATGCGAATGCTTTTATTGGCAGTAAAAGTAATTTCTTGTTGGTTAAAAGCCATCTTACTGGTGCTACTGTTTTTAAATCCAATAAGTGTTGTTTTATTCTTTAAGGGAGCTAATTGTGGGGAATAACGTCCTTTAAAACCTCTAAAATCCATACCCGTTTTGTTTTCTAAAACAAAGGCAGCCTCATAGTCAAAAGAAACATTGCTAATGTATTCTTGCCCTGTTACTGAGTTTGATGTTTCAGCAGCTAAAATTCCATTATTTTTTATGGTATTGCCAGTACATACCTGATCTTTATGCACAAAGTAAACCCCTACTTGATAGCTTGTTGGAAAATAAAAGTAATCGGGCGGATTTTTTGTTCCGATATTTTTATTGATTGGAAGTCCATTAGGAAATGCCGTTAGGTTTGCGACTACAGTTCCTGTGATTGGATCTTTTTGAAGCTCTTTTTGAACCAGTTGAAAGTTGTTGAGTTCAAACCAATGTTGGTTTTGAAGCATGGCCACTGTTTCGCTACTATAAATCGTACTATTTTTTTGTACAGGAGCGATTAACTCCTGTGCATTTATTTGCTCAAAACCATCGGGTTCCGACCAGTGAATGTCTTGGGCATTTATTGTTTGTAATCCATTAAAAACAAACAAAATACTGAGGTAAATGATGCTCTTTTTCATAGCCCTTATTGGTTTTTAAAGTTATAATTATGTTGTTGTACTTTTTTAAATCCACCAGTAATATTTGCAGCTGGATTGTCAATAATTTCTGTCCAAGTTTCCGAGAGCCTGCCTGCGTTGTCATATTTATAGTGTGTTGCTAATCCTGAAGCTCCGATAATGTAACTCACTTCATCAAATTCATTGTATACATATGAGGTCATGGAAGCGGTAATGGGGTGGAGTCTAAAATCGTCTAATTGTATCGAACCATTCGTGCTTATAATGGCAACGGTAGTCCCCGCAGCAGGAATATTGATATACCCATTTAATAATGTCCAAGCGCCTGCTGTTTGGGTTTCATTGGCGGTAAAATTGACGGTGGCATCTCCCTACTTTAATTCGTGCTTTGTCCTTTTGAGGTGTCCGTATCCAAACCGATACTTTAAAACGTTGCTTTTTGGGGGTATTTCTGCCAGTTCTTGCCGGAACCGCTACTTCAAAAGCATTTTGACCAGCGCTAATGGCAACGATGTGCGTTCCTGTGTGTGCTGTACTGCTTGGATTGTAGCCTGTAAACTGAATCTCTCCATCAAAATAGCCTGTAGGATCTCCATGCACATCGGTGACTAAGTATTCTGCGCCCGAGTAATACATGTCTACATAAGCGGCATTGGATACCGCTAAAACTTTAGAATTGTTATCTCCCATTTTCGTGGCTGCATAATTGTCATTGAGATCTCGATGCTCTAATGCCATTGAAAAATGATCATACCTTGTAGTCTCAGAAGACCATTTCCATTTAGAAGAAGGGCTTTGATTTGCTCCAATCCCCCAGTTAAATCCATCATCGTTCTCAGTGTTAAAATCGGCATACAGACCATTGGCATCTCTATTTCCGTCCCAATAATAGTTTTTATGTTTCCGCCAAATCTTTTCATCATTATTTGTCGGGGAAGTTTCTGCACCTGAAAAATTTCGATAACTCCAATTATTGTTCCAAGTAGTGATGTTTGCAGATATCTCTTTCCAATTACCATCTTCTTTTAGATATGTTTTACTCATAGCTTGTTGTGTTAACATATTTGAGTAATTTTCATTGTCTATTTTAGAGCCCATCTCTAGATACTTTTCATATGCAGGTATAATTTTACTTTTAAAAGCTACTCCATCACTAGCATAGGTTCTTGTTTCTAATACTTGACCTGTTAGAAAATCGTATTTGTCAAAATGTTTAGTAACATTAAAATTACCCTGACTCGTAGTTATTCTCTCTAGAACACTTGGGTAATTTATCTTACTGGTAGAACTTACATAAAAAGTTTCAACATCATCTTTCTCGTACCTCTTATAACTCATATGAGATTCTTGTGTGACCCCAATCTCTCCATCTGCATCTAAATTTTGTTTGTAAAAATTTTCTGTTTTTTGTAACAATTGTGATTGCGTATTATAACTTTTAATAGTTTTTATTCTACCGATATTCCCTAACCTGCTTTCAATCGTATATTTATTGGTAATTACTCTGCCTCCTTCAAAAGTGGTGTTTTGATTCTCTTTTACTCTAAATACTTCACCCAAACTAAAAAGATACCCGTCTTCTTCTTTTATTGGTTCTAAAGTTTCAAATTCATAGACCGTACTACCCAAAGGATGACGATTACCATCTGTAGTATTCATCGCTACTTCTCCGTATAAAACCATTGGTGCTGGTAATTCTGAGACATAAGGGATTCCTTTGGGCTCTTTTGAGGGAGCATAGGACGTGATTCCATTTCTGTATATATACTCTGTAGTTGCAATATCTTTAATACCGTCATTTATTGTAATACTATTTGTTATGATTCCTCCGCCTTCTTCAGGAGATGATAATAAACTATTAATTTTCCCATAAATTTTAACCTGCTCTAGAGTTTGAGGAATAGGAGCATCACCTCTTAAATCAAATTCTAACCAATTACTACTAAAATTTGTTAGTTTGTAAGAAGCATCAAATGCAGGTACATCTGTTCCAGGTATTTGTATTTCATCATTTCCCCATATTCTATAATATTCATTTATTACAAAATAATCTGAAACTATAGGTGAGTTCTCTGTAAAATAAAATCTTCCCGATGTTGTTAATGAAGAAAAATTTGAAAACACTTTTTCAGAATATGCTGCTTCAGATATATACTTGTCCTTTCCATAATCAATATTAATTTTACCGCCTGTTGGGGTAGTGATTTTATTTAAACTCCAAACAGATGGGTCTACTTTATGATAGCCCCAAGCATCAATATCATCTTTATTATAATCTCTCCAAGGGGATTTGTATTCAAATTTATAAGGGGGTACTACTTGTTTACCATATTTTCCTTTAAAGTTTACTGCTTTTAAAGTTAATCTTCCTGTTTCTGCATTTGGAACTTTGTTTGCTAGACTATAATCGTGGTCGAAATCTATTACTTGTAATGCTTGAGATTCTATATTTAAGCCTTCTATATCTTTGATGTCTAAAACATTTTGATGTTGGTGGATGTTAAATTGTTTAAAATGTGTAGCTGGGTCTTTCAAGTATAATTTAGTATTAAAAACATCAAAACTAATAGCATCAGCAAAGTACCTAAAAGAAAAACTTCCTGTTCCCCCTATAAGAAAATAACCTTCCATTGAACTCGTCTTCTGCAGACCTTCGTGTATTCCATTATTTCTTAATGTATTAAAATTTTCATTGTTTTTTAATAGAATTATTTTACTTAGCTTTAAGCTTAAGTTTTCTTTTAAATCATAATCAACAACTTTAGTTTTATAACCTTTATAATAATTTAAATTTGTTGGGGTCATGCCATTTGGAGGGCCAGGCACTTGATTTGGAACAACCCACCAACTATTATTAACCAAATTTGTAACGTTAAAAGCTGCTTGAACTCTATCCAAATCACTGGAGGTAGTACCCGTAAATACACCAAAAAAATTATCCCCTGGTTTTGCTACTATTCTATCTGAAGAGGACAGTTGTTTACTATAATTCTTAGAGTTCCCCTTATTATCATTTCTTAGTTCTTTAACAAATAAAGCCGTATGTGTTCTTGTTTTAATAGCATCTAAATAATAAACTTGTTTACGTCCCCATGCGTAAGAGTAGGTTTTTTTTGTTGCATCATCTTTATCTGTAGTTTCTTCATATCTGCCGTTGGGAGTTTGCCATATATAACCATCAGACCATTTTCCATAATCGAATTCAACCCAATAGCCGTAATCTTCTTTATCAACCTTCCCATTTTCATTTTTATCATAATAGTCAGGACCAGTAACGGCTGTTAATAACCAGTGTGTAGCATAAGGTGTATCTTTATAAATTTCAAAGAAATTTTCATCTTCGCCTTCTTCATTATAATCTTCATTTCTAAAATTTTTATAAGTACTTTCATATTGATATACTGGTAATGAGTAGTGATAGGTTTTGCCATCCATCGAAGTTATTTTATAGGCACCAATCCCTTCATCTAAAAAAATATCGGTATCACTTCTAGCTAAAAATCCAATTCCCTCTTTTGCTTCAATAAAACCATTTAAATTTCCTTCTCTTATTTCTTTATTTGTGTAGGTTATAATATGGTTTCCCTCTCTTTTCTTACGATTAATTATGCTGTTTGTATTTTGAAAAGTATTACTTTCAGAATAATTATAGGTATTTAAAACTGTGAAATCGGTCACATTATGATCTTGGATATCTAATACAACAGGTAAATTGGTTTTATCGACTCTTAAAAAAGAACTGTACGAGCTAGAAAAAGTAAAAAACTTTTTTGACGTTGCTAAATCTCCTGAAAAACCAGGAATTGAGTTGTTTTCGTACTCTTGAAATGAGTGGTTTAAATATTGAAGATACTCTTTATCATTGTTTTGTTCCCCTCTGCCTCTTCCAGATAAATTTAGTTCAAAATCTAAATAGGGAGTAATATTTCCAGCCAAACCCTGAGCATTTACACTATAATTATCATAACTAGGAAGCGTTAAGTTATTACGGTCGTTTAAGCCACCGTTATCAACTAAATCATCATAAATATCTGTTTTTCCAAAAGGTTGGACAGAATTTATATCCATAAAATGATTTTCATTCATTCTTTTTGAAAAATTACTACTATTCTCTTGTAATTTTAAGGCATTGGCTTTTACTGGGTATAAAACCCCTGAAGTATATAAATTATTAACTTTAAATAATGAATATTTTACATTTATATGACTAAAACTAGCAAAGAATGAGTAATAAGGAATGAAAAACATTGCTCCGCTCATAACCCTATCATAGTCCCCAGAATCAATAGGTCCAGCAGAATTACTAATACCCACTCCAGCACCGCTTATACTTCCTGTTGCAGAAAACCCACTAGAACTCATATTTATACCTAAACTAGAATTACCAGCAGATATTGATGCTCCTCCTGATAGACCATAATTATAGTTATAATTTAACTGAACACCTAAACTTGCACTTCCACGGGTTCCATACCCCAATCCAATACCACTAGTGCCTATACTTCCAGAGAAACCACTAATGTGTGATCCCGTAACACTAACGCCATTTGTTCCAATTCTTCCTCCTATACGAGCGGTACTATCTCCATATTGTGGTAAAACACCGATACTCGCAGAAACATAACCTCCTAAAGATTGATTTGAACCCCACGACAGACCTAAACCTACTGAAATCTTGTCACTAATAGTATATCCTGCAGAAAAATTATAATAATCCTCTTCCCATCCTTCATCGTAAAAAAATTCTGAAATATTAGTTTTCCCCCAATCATCTGGATACCCATTTACCCCTCTATTGATAGACCCTGGATTAATATTCCAACCCAAACCTACCCAACTGGCTTCTTGCTCCATTGCAATTCCTGCGTGGTAAGACAAAGAAATTGGATACCCACCTTCTGGAGAAGGAATATTTAATAATGGTAATACATAACTTAAATTACCTGTTACTAAATTCACCATATCTGTCGCATCCACAGGTTCAAAACTTGCTGCTTCTGGTGCATTAGGTCCTTGAGCATGTGATTCATTTACAAAAATTGAAAAACAAATTAGTAGTATGAATACAATTTTTATTGGTATGTTTTTTTGAAATGGCTTTTTCATTCTATTCTTTTTTAATTTTGGAACTTTAATTCTGGTTCCTTTTTAATTTTATCAATTTGTATTTTAAACTTTACTTCTCCCGTATAGTTGCCTAAATCTTGTATGGTAAAATTTAAAGTTTCTTCACTTAAATATTTATCCTTCCTTGGAAACACAAACAAGATCGTGGTGGCCTGACTCATGCCATACATGCGTGGGTAATTGTAATCGAGCATAGCTAGGGTATCCTTCTTTTGTGTAAACAAATGCACCTTGTCTCGCATTCCAAAAGCCAATTGATTGACCATGGCGCCAAACTCTTGTCGGTTTTTTGGGGTTGTGCTCAGGAGTTCTTTTCCGTTTCTAGACATAGACAATATGAAATACAGTTGTTTTTTATATTTTTCTCGCAATGCTGCAATTTTTTCCTGAGACCTATTCGCTCCCAATTCTTGGGCTACCAACAAATCGGTGGGTTTATAGAGTAAAGAAAAATCATAGCCATTGATGTTTTTTTGTTGCAGGTACCCATTGTCTTCATCTTTTAAATAACTCCACAAAGCTTCTTGGGTTTCAAAAGATTTTTGCGCACAGGATACCAAGAGGTAAACCCCTAAAATCAAAATCAGAAATACTGTTCTTTTTTGCATATTTTTTTGCGCTGTTTACAAATTACCAATCAACCATTACTGACTGTATCTATAAAACTATTCCCTTTTCGCTGCTCGCTTTTCGCTATTTTCTTTTTAAGATTCGCTAATTTCCAAATTCCGCATTCAAGCCTTCCAGTACTTTTTCTGTTAAATCACTTTTTTCATCTGCATACATAATGTTTCCACTTCCACTAGCGCCAAAAATAATTGGATAGCCTTTTTTCTTTCCGTATTCTTTTACAAAATCATTGATATCATTAATGACCGTTTGTGTAGCTTTTTTGTCTTCTTCTTGCACTTGTTGCTGAATCGCTTGCTGGTAATTGTTAATCTGTTGTTGCTTATTGCCCAACAATTCTTGTTTTAGCGCCAATTCTTTTTTGCTCATCTTAGCGCGTTCTTTTTCATAAAGCTTCAACTCTTTTTGCCAGCCCGCAACCAAACTGTCTACATTGGATTTTAAGGTTTTGGCTTTGGCCTCAAACTCGGCACGTACCACTTTGGTTCTTTTGTAGCCGTCTAAGAGTTTATTGACATCTACATAAACAAATTTTGATGTATTCTGATTGTAAAAGATGGAACCAAGCGCAATAAGTATTGCAATGATGGCCAATGGAAGTGATGCTTTTTTCATAAATAAATTAGTTTTTTTGAATCCATTTTTCGAATTGTTCGAATTGCGCTTTGAGAGCTAAAATTTCTTTTTTTTATTTTTTAACCATTAAACGATTCTTATTTCATTCAGAAAAAACACCACAAAAACAGCTTCAATTATAAAGAAGAAACAATTAAAAATGGCTTTTCAACTTTTATAGGGCCAAAATAAAAAAAATAAACATATAAATCTATGTTAACTTAATAAATTTTAAAAAAATGACAACTCCCTATATTACAGTAGTTTGATATAAAAATAGCGAAAACACATATGCTCCTTAAATAAAAAATAGTGAACAGTTTTATTAGGAAATAATTAAGCGATGAATGGCTTCATTTTTAAAAAAGAGAACATCTAACTGTCGAAAAAAGGGAGAAACCCAAAATAAAATTTGGGGAATTGAGGTCTAATAGTAGTGCATAAAAAAACTACGAAAATTGCTTTTCGTAGTTCTATAGGATATTATTTTGATTGCATTTCAAAAAAGAAATGAAAAAATATTTTAAGTGTAAAATTTAACCGTCGTATTGCCCAATTTCTTTATCATAAAAAAGTCCCGCTTTGTCCATTAAATCGGCCAATTCGGTGGCAATATCTTCTTCATTTTCTCCGGTTAAATCTTCAAACCATTCGATTTGATCGTCTTTTAGATTGATTAAAAAACGGGGATACTCGGTATGAAGAATAAAAATATCTTCTGGATACTTGCTATTGTCTGCTAATAAAAATTTTGGAATTTCCATGAGTTGCTTTTTAGATCAGCTTGAACAATGTCGAAACTGAAGTGCTATAAATATCGTATTAAGATTACAAATGTAAGGTTAATTCTGTTGTTCTCTAATTAGTTTTAACGTTAAATAATTAAAACGCATGTATAATAAAACTGCTGCGGTAGACAAGCCAGCTAACAAACCTAGCCAAATCCCAAAACTACCATACATGGATGCTTTTCCTAAAAAATAACTGATTGGAAACCCAATGACCCAGTAAGAAACAAAGGTAATAATGGTAGGTATTTTAACATCTTGCAAACCCCGTAAGGCCCCCAAAACTAACACTTGTATGGTGTCCGAAATTTGAAAAATAGCGGCCGCAAACAAAAGTTGTGAAGCAATGGATACAACTTCGAGATTGTCTGCATAGTTGGCAGCATCTGTTAAATCTACATAAATTTTTGGCAAACTCTTGTGGAATAAGAAGAAAACAGTCCCAAAGAAAATCGCTAACAAAATTCCTAATAGGAAAATAGAAAAAGCAATTCTTCTCAATTCTTTAAATTTTTGCAATCCTTTTTGATTCCCAACCCGAATCATAGAGGCTACACTTAAGCCCATGGCCACCATAAAAGTCATCGTAGAAAGATTTAAGGCGATCTGATTTGCTGCTTGTGCATTTTTCCCCAACAAGCCACTCAACCAAATAGCAGCTGTAAAAATAGCCACTTCAAAAAGCATTTGCATTGCACTGGGCGCTCCTAAATTAATTAACTTCTGAAGCATTAATTTCTCTAAAACAAAAAACTTAATATTCGTAACCAATACTTTCGTGCGTTCTTTCTTTGCCAAAAGCCACCAAAGATATGCAAGCATGATAAAACGAGAAATTACCGTACCATATGCAGCGCCAACAATTCCTAATGCTGGAAAACCAAATTTTCCGAAAATTAACAAATAGTTTAAAACGACATTGACAATATTGGCGATTAATGTTGCATACATTGGATACCTAGTCATCGACATGCCATCACTAAATTGCTTTAATGCTTGAAAAACAATCAAAGGAATTAAAGAAAAAGCAGCCAAGTCTAAATACGGGATTGCCAATGCTACCACCTCTTCAGGTTGCTGCATCAAATACATCAATGGCTTTGCAAAAAAGATCCCTAAAAACAAAACAATTCCTAAAACGGTACATAAAAACAGTCCATGTTTAAAAGTAGATTTTGCTTGATCAAAATTATCGGCACTGTCTGCTTCTGCGATTAAAGGGGTAATAGCGGTAGAAAAACCAATACCAACAGACATGGCAATGAACATAAAACTATTTCCTAAGGAAACCGCAGCCAATTCTGCAGTCCCAATTTGTCCAACCATGATGTTGTCAACAAAACTGACAAAAGTATGCCCCAACATACCGAGCATTACGGGAGCAGCGAGCTTCCAATTGTATTTAAATTCTGAAGTATATTGGGAAATATTCACGTTTAATTACTGATTTTAGGAGGACAAAGGTATTTATAATAACTGAAGAATATTAACAAAAGAGTAACAGTTTAAATTCAACAAAAAAATGTATTTTTGAAATTACTAAAATTCAGTAAAAATGGCAAACATTACATTAGGAGGAAATCCGATAACAACAATAGGTAGCTTACCAAAAACGGGCGAAAAAGCACCAGAATTCAACTTAACAGCAGTTGATTTAAGTCACAAAAGCCTCGTAGATTATGCTGGAAAAAACATTGTATTAAATATCTTCCCAAGCATCGATACTGGAACCTGTGCAACCTCTGTTAGAGAGTTCAACAAAAAAGCAGCCAGTTTAGAAAACACCGTAGTTGTTTGTATTTCGAGAGATTTACCTTTTGCACAAGCACGTTTTTGTGGCGCAGAAGGAATTGAAAACCTAGCCATGTTGTCTGATTTTGCAACAGGTAGTTTTGGAAAACAATACCAATTAGAAATTACCAATGGTCCTTTGGTAAATTTGCACTCGAGAGCCATTGTCGTTATAAATACTGAAGGAACCGTAGTCTATACAGAACAAGTATCGGAAATTGCTGAAGAGCCTAACTACGACGCTGCATTAAAGGCACTTTAAATACATGAAAAACCCGAAAGATAGTTTTTTAAGAGGAAGGCTTCGCAGTCTAAAATTCGCTTTGAAAGGGATGTGGCTTTTAATAACCACGGAAGACAGTATTAAAGCACAATTATTTTTTGGAGCAGTCGCCGTTGGTTTTGGTTTGTATTTTAATATTTCAAACACAGAATGGATGATTCAATCCTTAATCATTGGAATGGTTTTGGTTGCAGAAGCATTGAATACTGCTATTGAAAAATTAGCCGATTTCGTCCACCCAGACTACCATAAAAAAATTGGTTTTATAAAAGACATTGCTGCAGGAGCGCCAAGTTTTGCTGCATTTACTGCGCTCATTGTTGCAGGTTTTATTTATGGCCAAAGAATGATCGAATTAATTTAATAAAAAGGTATCTTTACCTACTATCTATGAGCAATTTCAATGATTAAAAAAGCAACTAAAAACAGCGCTACCAAGACACCCAAAACACCCGTTTTTGCATTTCTAAAAACAAGGCAGTCTCAAACCATTATTGCAGCGTTTTTAATTTTATTTGCCTGCTTTCTAGCCATTGCTTTTGTATCCTTCTTTTTTAATTGGCAAGAAGATCAAAGTACGCTTACCCAACTTACCAATAAAAAAGTATTGAGTAAGAACCTTCTTGGCAAAATCGGCGCAAATCTGAGTCACTTTTTCATTTATAAAGGTTTTGGAATCGGCGCATTTATCCTTGCTTTTCAATTAGGAATTTCAGGCTTGTATTTAATTTTTCAAAAGAAAATTAGTAAAATTATCGTTTCCTGGAACTGGGGATTGTTAAGGATGCTTTGGATTTCCATTGCTTTTGGTTTTATGGACGCTTCCTCTGCCCTTCTCTCAGGAACCATTGGATATGAACTAAATGATTATCTACAACGCTTTTTAGGAAAAACAGGCTTGGCCATCGTTTTAACCTTCTTTTTAATTACCTATTTAGCCATTCGTTACAAATTAACAGCAGATCGGTTTGTTGAAAAACTCAGAGAAAGAAATGCTAAAAAGGCGGCGTTTAAAACTGCAACCGATGAAACCGCACCTATTCTTTCAGAAGAAACGGATGCTATAGCCAGTGATCTAGCAACTGAAGACCCATTGAAATCTGAATTTGAATTGTCTTTAGAAAACTTACAACCCACCATTTCAAAACACTCTGAGCCCGTTACCAAAACAGAAGAAATTCTATTGAATGTAGAAGAGCAGAAAAGTCCTTCCATAGAAGTGGAAGTACCTTCTTTAGAAATTGAAATTGAAGAAATAGAAGAAGAAAAGAGCGTTGCAGAGAATTTATCCGATAAAATTGTAAAAGATTTTGGTGAATTTGATCCAACGCTAGAATTGTCAAATTTTAAATTCCCAACCTTCAACCTCTTAAAGCAATACAACGAAACCATTTCTATAGATCCCGAAGAATTGGAAGCGAATAAGAATCGGATAGTTGAAACGTTAAAGAATTACAAGATTGGGATTGTAGAAATTAAAGCAACCGTAGGCCCTACGATTACCTTATATGAAATTGTACCCGATGCTGGAATTCGAATTTCAAAAATCAAAAACTTAGAAGATGATATTGCCTTGTCTTTGTCTGCATTAGGAATTCGTATCATAGCACCCATTCCAGGGAAAGGAACCATTGGTATTGAAGTACCCAATAAAAAAGCAACCATAGTATCCATGCATTCTGTGATTGCGTCTAAGAAGTTTCAAGAGTCAACTATGGAGTTGCCCATTGCATTGGGAAAAACAATTTCGAATGAAACCTTTGTTGTCGATTTGGCAAAAATGCCACACCTACTAATGGCAGGAGCTACCGGACAAGGAAAATCGGTGGGATTGAATGCCGTATTAACATCGCTGCTCTATAAAAAACACCCAGCAGAGGTAAAATTTGTTTTGGTAGATCCAAAGAAAGTAGAACTGACTTTGTTCAATAAAATTGAACGCCACTATTTGGCAAAATTACCCGACTCAGAAGAAGCGATCATTACAGATACCACCAAAGTTGTACACACCTTAAATTCGTTGTGTACCGAAATGGACAATCGTTATGATTTGCTAAAAAATGCCATGGTTCGGAATATCAAAGAATACAATGCCAAATTCAAAGCACGGAAATTAAATCCGAATGATGGACATCAATTTTTACCATATATTGTTTTGGTGATTGATGAATTTGCAGATTTAATAATGACTGCTGGAAAAGAAGTAGAAACCCCAATTGCACGTCTGGCACAGTTGGCAAGAGCTATTGGAATTCATTTAATCGTTGCCACACAAAGACCGTCCGTAAATGTAATTACAGGAATTATTAAGGCGAATTTCCCTGCAAGAATTGCCTTTCGAGTAACTTCAAAAATAGATTCTAGAACGATCTTAGATGCAGGAGGTGCCGATCAATTGATTGGACGTGGAGATTTATTATATACCAATGGAAATGAAATCAATCGAATTCAATGTGCCTTTGTAGACACTCCTGAAGTTGAAAAAATCACAGATTTTATTGGTTCGCAAAGAGCCTATGCAGAAGCGCATCTATTACCAGAATACATTGACGATGAAAGTGGCACTACTGTTGATATAGACATCGCAGATCGTGACAAACTCTTTAGAGAGGCTGCTGAAATTATTATAATTGCACAACAAGGTTCCGCTTCTTTATTGCAAAGAAAATTAAAACTCGGATATAACAGGGCGGGTCGATTGATAGATCAACTAGAAGCAGCAGGCATTGTTGGTGGATTTGAGGGCAGCAAAGCAAGACAGGTTTTAGTGACCGATTTAGTGGCATTAGATCAACTCCTAGAAAACGAAAACAATATATAACACTCTTTAATAGAGCTATTAATTTTTATAAATGAAAAATTTTGGAATCGTAATAATCAGTTTTTTTATGTCCTTACACGTTTTGGGGCAAAGCTCCGATGAGGCAAAATTGCTTTTGGACGCTGTAGCAACAAAGATGGAGGGCTATGAAAATATGGAAATTAAATTTAGTCAAACTTTAATCAATGAAGATGCTGGCATTTATGATGGAGACGAACCTCCGATCATTGGAAAAATTATCCTTCAAAAAGAAAAATATAATTTGGAATACTTGGGAAATACATTTCTTTTTAACGGATTTACAATGTATGTAATTAACGAAGAAGAAAAAGAAGTTACAGTTTCAAAAGGAGATATTGATGGAGAAGATGGTTTTATTTATCCATCAAAATTAGCAACGTTTTACAAAGAAGGATATACCTATGCAATGGGTAAAGTAATTCAGAAAAACGGACGCAACCTTCAGTTTGTCAACCTATTTCCAATGGACAATACATCCAACATTATAAAAGTAGAATTGGTAATTGATCTGAAGACAAAACATATTTACCAGTTAACACAAACTGGTGAAAACGGCTCTAAAACCACCTTTAGCATTACCACATTTAAGCCCAATCAAAAATTACCAGAAAAAATATTTTCTTTCGATACCCAAAAGTATTCTGAGGAAAATGGATATACAATAGATTAACCCTCAATTAACAGAAAATTAGTAGCATCTTATGGTTTAAGAAACTACTTTTGCATGGATGAAAATTCTTGATAGATACATACTCAAAAGTTTTTTAGTACCTTTTTTCGCAACTTTTCTAATTGTCTTATTTGTCTTGGTCATGCAAGCATTGTGGCAAACTTTTGAAAACATTGCTGGCAAGGGTATCAGTTTAACTTTTATCTTTAAGTTTTTATATTATACTGCCTTAATGATCATTCCACAGGCATTGCCTATTGGAGTGCTCCTCTCTTCGATTATGGCATTGGGGAGTTTGGGTGAAAACTATGAGTTTGCCGCCGCAAAATCTGCAGGAATCTCCCTACAAAGACTCGTAAGGCCCTTAGCAATTTTAGCGATCTTTTTGAGTGGAATTAACTTCTTGTTTTTAAATAACGTATATCCATATGCAGTATTTAAGCAATTAAACTTAAAACAGAATATCAAAAAGAAACAGCCAGCAATGGCATTAATACCTGGAAGTTTTAATACCGAAATCCCTAATTATCAAATAAAATTTGAAGAAAAATATGGGGAAGATGAAAACTTGCTGAAGAAGGTTTTAATTTATGACCTTAAAAGTAGAAAAGGAAATCAGAAAGTAATTACCGCAGAAAGAGGCAAAATTGTTTCAGAAGAAGGAAGTAAGTACATGACCTTTATTCTTTATGATGGCAATTATTATGAAGAACATATTAAATCAGGATCATCTCTTATAAAAAGGAAGCGAATGCCTTCATCGAATGCTACTTTTAAAGAATATGAAATGAATATTGATATCTCTTCATTGTCCCAAGAAGATTTAGATGATGAAAGGTACAAAGGGCGTCATAACATGCTCAGTATTCAACAGATTAATGATACATTGCCCGATTTAAAAAACAATTATGATGAATATGTTGGCTTAAGAACCAAAAGTTTGAATTCAATTTTGAAAGTTAAAAAGCTATACGCATATCAAGATTCACTAAAGACAAAAAACATTGCATCCAATCTATTAGAGAATTTTAATTTAAATAATAAAATTAATATTCTCAACAATGCAATTGCGGTTACAAGTAGAGCAGAAAATAATATAAAATCGAACACCAATAATTTCAAATTCAAAAGGAAAAATTTAAATCTCTACGATACCGAATTTTACAATCGAATAGCTTTTTCGTTATCTTGCTTGCTATTGTTTTTTATTGGAGCTCCTTTAGGATCTATAATAAGAAAAGGAGGTTTTGGATTGCCTATGATATTAGCAATATCCATCTATGTCATTTATTTTTTTAGCAATACATTTGGTAAAAATTTAGCGGAGGAAAGTACGGTTTCCTCCATGCTTGGAGGTTGGATAGCCATCTTAATAATGCTACCAATAGCAATTTTACTAACAAGAAGAGCCACCAAAGACAAAGGGCTCTTTAATATTGATATTTTTACACAACCTATTCTTCAGTTTTTTAAAAATTTACGTCCAAAAATACCCACTAAATATGACCCCTATAAAAACACAAAGTAACACCAAATTAAATTCGATAGAAGCTGCTATTGAGGACATAAAAAAAGGAAAAGTAATCATTGTTGTAGATGATGAGAACAGAGAGAATGAAGGGGATTTTTTGGCAGCAGCTGAAATGGCAACTCCAGAAATGGTGAACTTTATGGCAACGCATGGTCGTGGATTGATTTGTACTCCACTCACCGAAAACCGATGTAAAGAATTAGGCTTGGGAATGATGGTACAAAACAATACCGACCCCATGGAAACTGCTTTTACCGTTTCGGTAGACCTCCGTGGAAAAGGAGTAACCACAGGTATTTCTGCAGCAGATAGAGCACTTACTATAAAAGCATTGGTTGACAAAGAAACAAAACCAGCCGACCTCGCAAGACCAGGACATATCTTCCCTCTAAAAGCAAAAGAAGGGGGTGTTTTACGAAGAACAGGACACACCGAAGCTGCCATCGATTTTGCACGCCTAGCTGGCTTAGAACCCGCTGGAGTGATTGTAGAAATCATGAATGAAGATGGTACGATGGCGCGCCTACCTCAACTGTTAAAAGTTGCCGAAAAGTTTGATATTAAAATTGTTTCGATAGAAGATTTGGTCGCCTACAGAATGGAGTATGATTCTTTGATTGAGAAGAAAGAAGATTTTCTATTAGAAACTCGTTTTGGTGAATTTCGTGTAAGAGCCTATCAACAAACCACTAATAATCAAGTACATTTAGCCTTAACCAAAGGAACTTGGTCCAAAGAGGAGGCGATTTTAACACGCGTAAATTCGACCCTAGTAAATAATGATATTCTTGGAACGCTCACCAATAATGCCGATAAAAAGTTAGATCAAATGTTTCAAGTGATCAACGAAGAAGGCCGAGGAGCGATTCTATTTATCAACCAACAGAATCAATCACAAAATTTATTAGGAAGGTTGGGTATATTAAAGGAAAATCAGGCAAACGGACAGTTAAAAGCACCAGCGATAGGAATGGACAATAAAGACTTTGGGATTGGTGCGCAAATCTTACATGATATTCATATCAGCAAAATAAAACTTGTAACCAATACCAAACAAACAAAACGGGTAGGTATGATTGGATATGGTCTAGAAATTACAGACTATGTAACGTATTAAATAAACGCTACAATTAATTTAATTTCGGTTTTTTAAAATACTTAAAAGGAACAAACAACATCCCAAAACATTGACTGTCTGTTTTTCCCATATTCTTGTGATGAATTTTATGTGCTTTACGCAAACCTTTCAGATACGAATTATCGGTGTTCTTAAACCATTTAAAACGTTGATGAATTAGCACATCATGCACTAAAAAGTAAGCCAATCCGTAGCACAAAATTCCCAAACCAATAAAAAACAAGTACGTGTGTGCAGAGTAGGTTCCAAAATAGAACAACGCAATACTTGGGATCGCAAATACAATGAAGAAAGCATCATTTTTCTCAAAACCATTGTATTTGGGTTGATGATGATCTTCATGTAAGAACCAGCCAAAACCATGCATTACATATTTGTGAGTACACCATGTGACTCCTTCCATTGTTAAAAAAACACCTAAAGTAATTAATGCGTATATCATTAGATAATATTCAATTTGTATTTTACGTAACTTCTTGCTAAAAGATTAATTTTCATTGGATCAGAAATACGAACCCTTGAGTCCATAATTTTTTCAGATGGAATTTTATGTAATTTCTTCAACAACCTTCTATAATATCTGTAGGCCATATAAACTCCAAATTTTGCTTCAGTAGGAAGGTTTAAAATTCCATTTGAAAAAGCATATTCAAAATCAGCTTCGATTTCATCAATAATTAAATCTTTTGAAGCAGCATCCAACTTCCCTAAATCAATATTTGGAAAATAGGAGCGATTTAATACTTCATAATCATCTTTTAAATCTCTTAAAAAATTCACCTTCTGAAAGGCAGAACCTAAACGCATAGCGGCATCTTTAAGATCTTTATACATTTTATCATCCCCATTTACAAAAACCTTCAAACACATTAAACCAACAACATCTGCCGATCCATAAATGTATTCATCATATTCTTCTTTGGTAGTATATTCTGTTTTGTGCAAATCTGCTTTCATGCTTTTCAAAAATGCTTGCACCATTTCATCCGGAATATCATATCTAGATACCGTTTTTTGAAAAGAGTTTAAAATAGGATTTAAACTGATTCCTTGCGTTTTAGCAGTATAATAGTCTTTCTCAAAGTGAGCCATGAGGTCCACTTTATTATAATCATGAAAAGTATCTACGATCTCATCAGCAAAACGAACAAAACCATAAATATTATAAATATCAGCTCTTATTTTTGGAGACAACATATTTACCGCCAAAGAAAATGAAGTGCTATACTTTTGTGTCACTAATTTACTACACCCGTCGGAAACATCATCAAATAAATCTTTCATATTACGACTGTTTTTTTATAATTAATTCTGAAGCTAATTTTCCTGAAATTAATGCAGGTGGCACTCCTGGACCCGGAACGGTTAATTGTCCGGTAAAATATAAATTACCCACATTACTACTTTTAATATTGGGCCTTAAAAAGGCAGTTTGCAGCAATGTATTTGCCATACCATATGCATTTCCTTTGTAAGAATTGTATTCTTCTTTAAAATCATTTACACAAAATGATCTTTTAAAGAGTACACTGCTTCTAACTTCTTGTTGCGTCAATTTTTCGAAACGGTCCATTATTTTCTCAAAATACTGTTCTCTTAAAGCTTCTGTATCTTCGATCCCTGGAGCCAATGGAATTAGAAAGAAACCTGCTTCTTTTCCTTCTGGTGCTGAAGTAGAATCTGTCATCGATGTAAAATTTGCATAAAACAACGGATCTGTTGGCCATTTTGGATTGTCATAAATTTCTTCAGCATGTGCATCAAAATCGGTGTCAAAAAAGAGCGTATGATGACTCGCATTTTTTATTTTTTTATCAAAACCAACATAGAAAAGTAATGACGAAGGTGCAAACGTTTTTTTTTCCCAGTATTTTTCTGAATACTGTCTCACATTTTCATCTAGTAAGGTTTCTGTATGGTGATAATCCGCACCACTTAAAACTAAATCTGCTTCAATTTTTTCACCATTAAGCAACAAACCATTTACATTTTTGTCTGCATTAATTAAAATTTTAGAAACTGTTGCATTGGTTTTAAATTGAACGCCCAAGGTTTCTGCTAATGCAACCATACCTTCCACTACTTTATACATTCCACCTCTTGGATGCCAAGTTCCCAATCCAAAATCTGCATAATTCATGAAATTGTAAAATGCAGGAGTATTGTCAGGCTTTGCGCCTAAGAACAAAACAGGAAATTCTAAAATCTGAATTAATTTTGAACTTTTTATATTTTTTCTTACTTGCTTTCTGATTGTTGAGAAGAACTGAGTAACTCTAGAAATTGTAGTGGTGTTTACTAATTCTAAGGGAGAGATTCCTGGTTTGTAAACCAAATCTTTTATGGCCGTATCATAATTTGCTTTTGCAGAATCTAAAAATGTTTTTAGATGTTTGGCACTTCCTTTTTCTTCTTTTTCAAATAAATCATAAATTTCATCCAATTTACTTGCTATTTTTACGGAAGAATTATCACCGAAATACACTTCGTAACCTGGAGACAATTTGTCTAGGGTGTAGTAATCTGATGGTTTTTTTCCGAAATCTGCAAAAAAACGTTCAAATACATCTGGCATCCAATACCAAGAAGGGCCTAAGTCGAAGGTAAATCCTTCTTTTTTATATTGTCTCGCACGCCCACCTAAAGTGTCGTTTTTTTCTAAAACAGTAACGTTATAGCCTGCCTTGGCTAAATAACAAGAAGCAGATAGTGACGAGAATCCAGAGCCAATAATATAAACTTGTTTTTTCATTGATTGATTTGCTCAACAAATAATAAATATTTGAAGAAAGGGGTTAGTTGTTCAACAAATATAACGATATATTAAATATTTAAAGAAAGATTTACAACACTTTTAATAAATCTTTTATAGAGTCATATAAAGTAATCTTCGATTTGAAATCAGATCCCTGTACTACTTTTGTTTTTTGACCAATTGCAATGAAATGATGCTTAGAATCTTTTAAAATAGCATCTATTTCATTGAAATAACCTGTGATATTATCATCATAGGGTTGTATTGTAAGTGAAGTGACAAAAGTAATTTCTCGATCACTTTTGAAAAAATAACTCAAATTATTTAAAGGCAAACTCTGTCCTAAATAAATCGTATGGTTTCCTCTTAAAACAAGTTCGTAATTTAAATACAATAAGCCCAATTCGTGAATTTCGTTTTCTGGTAAAAACAACACATAGGTATTTTTAGAATCTAAAGAGATTGACTGTAACTTTTCTGTATTTATTTGTATTTTTTGCGCAATCAAATTTGAGATAAAATGCTCGTGTGCAGGAAGTAACGTTTCTGTTTGCCAAAGCAAACCGATTTGTTCTAAAAAAGGAATAAATACCTCTTTAAAAATATCTCTAAAGGTTATTTGGTGAAGTAATTTGTTGTAGGTTTCATTAAATAAAATTTTATCAAATTGAAACATTGCCAATTTCAATGAATTCATTGCTTCATCATTGATCGCAACTTCAAACGCAAGATCTCTCGCATTTTGAATAATCTCCGCTTCGGACATCTCGGCAATTTTCGAAATTTTGAAGTTATTTTTATTCAGTAGAGAAATATTTAACAGCTTGGTTAAATTTTGATGTGAATAAGAACGAATGTTTGTGTCTGTCCTTTTGGGTTGTAATAAATTATATCTTTTTTCCCAAATTCGTATCGTATGCGCTTTGATTCCAGAGATGTTTTGTAAATCTCTTATCGTAAAGTCTTGCTTAATATTATTCAAACTTATCTTATTGGTTGCCAGACAAAGATACTTGTTTTTAATAAAAAAGGAAGTTTTGTTTCAAAACTTGTAACTTTTTGTACATTTTTGTGACTTATAATCAAATCAACTACAAGAGTGCTGAAAGATTTAGAATCTAAATTTTTATCGGACTTTGAAAAAAATCAGAATATCGTTCATAAAATTTGTAGAATGTACACTACAAATAGAGATGCGCATAATGATTTGTTTCAAGAAGTGACTATTCAACTTTGGAGAAACTATGAAAAGTTTCGAGGCGAAGCAAAGTTTAGTACCTGGATGTATCGAGTTGCCTTAAATACTGCTATTTCCCTATATAGAAAATCGACTAGAAGGGTAAAAACACAGGATATTAGTGATTTTGAATATAAAATAAAAGCAGATACTTATGATGATACAGAAGAGCTACAATTAAAAGCTTTATACAATGCAATTCATCAATTGAGTGATATCGAAAAAGCGTTAATATTTTTATATTTAGAAGACAAAC
Source organism: uncultured Polaribacter sp. (assembly GCA_943787375.1). Taxonomy (GTDB): domain Bacteria; phylum Bacteroidota; class Bacteroidia; order Flavobacteriales; family Flavobacteriaceae; genus Polaribacter. The sequence continues at coordinate 97,947 of CALSME010000001.1, read as the reverse complement.
CCTACAAAGAAATATCGGAGACATTAGGAATTTCGAATGGAAATGCGAGAGTAAAAATGAATAGAGCAAAGGAAAAACTTAAAAACATATTAAACCCATAACTCATGGATTTATTAGACAATTATAAAAAAGCTTGGGACAATCAACCCGAAGAAATAAAGAGAATTTCTGCATTAGAAATTTATAAAATGACACAGGCAAAATCATCATCAATTGTAAAATGGATTTTTGTGATTGGACTCTTAGAGTTTGCTTTTATGATCCTGTCTACTTTTAGTTTTGATATTTCTAATGAAGAAAAAATCTTAGTTGAAATGGGGATTTACGAGTTTGTTCAAATATCGCAATATTTGGTCATTCCCGTACTCATATATTTCCTCTTCCTGTTTTATAAAAATTATAAAAACATTTCGAGTATCGACAATACAAAAAAATTGATGACCAAAATCAGAAAAACAAGAAAAACAGTTCGAAATTATGTCATCTTTAATTTACTTTGCATTGTCTACATAGCTGCAATATTGACTTTTGGAATGGTCATGACCCCACAAGGAAGCTTTCATAATGTTCCCGGATGGCTCATTGTCTTGATTATGATGCTTGTCACTATAATTATGTTATTACTCTTCTGGGGATTCTATCAACTCCTCTATGGAATTTTATTGAATAAATTAAATAGAAACTATATCGAGTTGGCAAAATTGGATCAATAAAATTGATCTTTTTTTAACTCTTTTAGGAGTGTTTCATGCATTTCATCTGTATAATCTAAATGTGTAACAATTCGAATTCTCCCTTCTCCCATTGGTGTTAGAAGAATGTTTTTACCCTTCATTATCTCAATAAAATGGGTTGCACCAATCTTCTCATCTACATAAAAAATAATGATATTAGTTTCTATTGGTTCTACTTTAGTAACATAGGAAACCTCTTGTAAAACACGGCCTAATTGCTTAGCTTTTAAATGATCGTCTGCCAACCTTTCAACATGATGATCCAACGCATAGATTGCCGCGGCGGCTAAAAAACCGGTTTGTCGCATGGCACCTCCAAATAATTTTCGAATTCTTAATGCTTTTGCAATATGTACTTTTGAACCTAAGAGAATGGACCCAATTGGTGCGCCCAATCCTTTTGACAAGCAAATAGAAATTGTATCAAACAAAGCACCGTATTGGGCTGGAGTTTCCTTTTTTGCCACCAAAGCATTGAATAACCGGGCGCCATCTAAATGGAACGCTAAATTATTGTCTTTCGCTACCTTTTGAACCCTTTCTAATTCAGAAAAATCCCAACAGGCACCTCCCCCTTTGTTAGTCGTGTTTTCAATACATACCAATCTTGAAAACGGCACATGAATGTCTGCTCTTCCTGCAATTGCTGCGGCAAGTTGCGCTGCCGAAAACATCCCTCGATCTCCATCGATTAGTTTACAAGTAACTCCAGAGTTAAACGCAGCTCCACCCCCTTCATAGTTATATACATGGGCATATTTATCGCAAATCAATTGATCTCCGGGTTGCGTATGCAGTTTTATAGCGGCTTGATTTGCCATAGTCCCCGAAGGAAAAAATAGTGCATCCTCCATGCCAAATAATTTGGCAACTTTCTCTTGCAAAGCATTTACGGTTGGATCCATTTTAAAAACGTCATCTCCTACTTCCGCATGCATCATTGCCTCCATCATTGCTGGAGTAGGTTTTGTTACCGTATCTGAAATTAAGTCTATTGTCATATTTTTATTTTAATCACGATTTTGACGAATGGCAAAAAAATTATATAATTCGTGAACTTCGTGTAATTGACGTTTAATGGTCACTCCCGATTGGAGAACCATCTGGAATTTTTGGTACAAATGTCTTTTTAAAAGAAGTTGGATTTTTAATAAATTGATCCACCTTTTGAAGCATTGCTTTCTCGAATATTTTCTGAATTCCTTCCGATTTTTTTTGTTGGAGGTACTCCTTTATTTCATTCAACTTAAAGTAAACAATAGCGGGCACTTGTGGATATTGATTTTCTACTGTTGAAAGCCTAAATAATTGTTCCAATACGTTATTATTAATCGTGTTTTGCAATTCTTGATAATAGGGGTCATTATGAGATTTTTTAATCGTTTTAGCAATTAATTCATCCAACAATTCTACCAAACCCAATTGTCTTTTGTTTAAACTTTTATGTGCAATTAAGCGCGAAACTCTTTGCGGATGCAATAGTAAACTTAAGGTCATTTCTGATGCCGTGGCTACTGCCGAAAAAGGGTCAAAAGCAACACCCAACTTACTACTAAAAGATTCTCTTGTTCGCCCATACCCCATTGATCTTGGGGGGAACAAGGCTAATTTCTCTTTCGGAATTGCGATTTCTTCCACTTGTAATGTTTGTAAAACAGCTTGCAATGCAATATGTTCCGAAATTCCAGAAACACGCTTTACTACTTTTTGATTTCCTCCTGTAACTGCATAATTGTAGCTGAGCCCACCAATTAATTTAACCGTTGCTGCTGTTTGGTATCTATGGAAAAAATACAAGGGTACAAAAACATCTTCTAAGACAGAATATGGGGTGTTTATTTTGACGTTGTCGGTTGAAAAGTTTTCAATCGCTGTTTTTCTAATTTTTAAGACATTGTACAATTCATCATGAATATTTCCTCCATTATCCCATAAATGGGCAGTAGCACTAGCACTTCCTCCCGATCTCGCATCCGCATCTGATAAATATTTTAATCCATTAGAAAATGCATTTTCTAAAATCGAATTCAACGCAATTTCTTCATTTTCTTCAGCAGGAAAATCTTGATAAAAATAAGCTACGGTTACCTTATCCCATGCGCCAATTTTGGTATCATATGCAGCTGAAAAATCAATTTCATCATCTTCATTTAAAGTGAATTTTGGATGTGGATAATCCATTACAGAAGCTCTATTGTTGGTACTTGCTGCAAAATTATGTGCAAAGCCTAAAGTATGCCCAATTTCATGTGCAGACAGCTGACGAATTCTAGCAATGGCCATTTGCAAGGCAAAAGAATCATCAATCGTATCGTTTTTATAAGGCGCTTGTAAAGCTTGCGCAATCAAAAAATCTTGACGAATTCGCAAACTTCCTAGGCTCACATGTCCTTTGATAATTTCACCCGTTCTTGGATCTGAAATACTCGCACCATAACTCCACCCTCTCGTAGAGCGATGCACCCATTGCACCATATTGTACCGAATGTCTAACGGATCGGCTCCTTCTGGTAATAGCTTCATTTGAAAAGCATTTTTATAACCAATCGCTTCAAAAGCTTGGTTCCACCAACGTCCACCATCCAACAAAGCAGAACGTACCGGTTCTGGGGTTCCTCGATCTAAATAATAGACAATGGGTTCTTTTGCTTCTGAAACAGCGGCATTTGGATTTTTCTTTTCCAAACGGTGTCTATAAATAAAACGTTGCGTAATGGATTCATTTACAGGGGTTGCATAATCTAAATATGACATCGCATATCCGCCTGAACGGGTATCGAACTTTCTTGGTTTGTAGGCGTTGTCTGGCAATGCTACAAAAGAGTGATGTTGATGTACCGTAACCAAACTCGCATCGGGCGTAACACTTCGAAGCAATGCTCCTTTTGGCGACCCTTTAAAGGTTAGCATCACATCAAATTCTACATTTTTAGGAAATGCCTTTGTTCTTTGCGTATGAAAAGCACTCTTACTCGTATCTAAATTATAATTTCCTTGTTTATTTCTTGCCAATGTTTTGGCAACTCCATGAGCATCTCGCATGAAAAAAGAAGTCGCATCGACTAAAAACACACCATTTTTTTCTTGTTTGATGACAAAACCGTGTAAAACTGATTTTGCAAAGGCTTCTTTTACGGATTGTTTCTCCTCCTTATTCGCTGTAATTGCTCTGTAATCTTGGTTGGGCTGAATTAGCATGATCTTATTCCCAAATCTTTTAAAAGAAACCACTACACCGTCGCCCAACTGTCCGCGATCTAAACCAATGTCATTGGAACCAATACCTTCGGAAAGAGAACGCACGTAAAGAAATTCTTTGTCTAACGTTTCAATTTGTAAAAAAAGCTTATCTGTATTTTCATCATGATAAAAATCATAAAACCCCTCATACTTTGTAATCCCTTTCTGAAGCTTACTACTTGATTTTTCAGTAAAAAACTGTGAAAATCCATTAAAAGAAATTGAGATAAAAAAAAGAATAAACACTGCTTTTTTCATGAGAAACATATTTTTGTTAAATCTATAAAATAAGGAGCAGTTTTAAAAGAAGATATCTTAAAAATTCATTTATTTTTGTGATGCATATGATTACACAAGAACAACTAAAAAATATTTCTACAAGAATCGAGAAATTAAAATCTTATTTAGAGATTGACAAAAAACGGATTGAAATTGCCAATGAGGAAGAAAAAACGGCTAATCCAGATTTTTGGAGCGATCCTAAAAAAGCAGAAGTAATCATGAAAGAACTTCGTTTTAAGAAAAAATGGGTTGAAGATTATGAAAAAGTAATTTCTTTAAACGAGGACATACAGGTTTTGTATGAATTCTACAAAGAAGGGGAAGTACAAGAAAATGAAGTAGCAGAACAATTTCAAAATGTGCGTTCCTTTTTAGAAGATATTGAGTTTAAAAACATGCTTTCTGAACCTGGAGATTCTTTATCTGCTACCATACAAATTACTGCTGGAGCGGGTGGAACAGAAAGTTGTGACTGGGTAGAAATGCTTTCTCGAATGTATACCATGTGGGCAGAAAAACAAGGATATAAATTAAAAACACTCAATTACCAAGCTGGAGACGTGGTTGGAATTAAAACCATTACCATAGAAATTGAAGGCGATTATGCCTTTGGTTGGTTGAAGGGTGAAAATGGTGTACATCGCTTGGTTCGCATCTCCCCTTTTGATAGCAATGGAAAACGACATACCACCTTTGGTTCTGTCTATGTATTTCCTGTTGCTGATGATTCTATTGAAATTGACATTAATCCAGCAGACATCGAAATTGTAACCGCAAGATCTAGCGGGGCGGGTGGTCAAAATGTAAATAAAGTAGAAACAAAAGTTCAACTAACACACAAACCAACGGGCATTCAAATTTCGTGTTCAAACTCTCGTTCTCAGCACGAAAATAGAGCTACAGCATTAAAAATGTTAAAATCTCAATTGTATGAAATTGAGCTCAAAAAACAACAAGCAGCAAGAGATGATATTGAAGCGAATAAGATGAAAAACGAATGGGGAAGTCAGATACGGAATTATGTAATGCATCCTTATAAATTAGTGAAAGACGTGAGAACGGGTCATGAAACTGGAAATGTAGACAATGTGATGGATGGGCAAATTAACCCGTTTTTAAAATCCTATTTAATGTTGTTTGGACAGAAGAAAGAGGTTGATTTATAATAGAGATCAGGGTTCAGTTATCAGTTATCAATTATCAGTAATCAGTAATCAGTTATCAATTATCAGTTGTCAGTTGTCAGTTATCAGTTATCAGTTGTCAGTTATCAGTAATCAATTATCAGTTGTCAGTTGTCAGTTATCAGTTATCAGTTGTCAGTAATCAGTTATCAGTAATCAGTTATCAGTAATCAGTTATCAATTATCAGTAATCAGTTATCAATTATCAGTAATCAGTTATCAATTATCAGTAATCAGTTATCAATTATCAGTTGTCAGTTATCAGTTATCAATTATCAGTTGTCAGTAATCAAAACTTAAAAAATGATCAAAATATACCACAATCCACGATGTTCGAAATCAAGACAGGGTGTTGAACTTATAGAAAACACTGGAAAAGCTTTTGAAATCATCAAATATTTGGATACTAAGTTCACTGAGGCAACATTGATTGAAGTGCTTCATTTACTGAACATCGCTCCTATTGATTTGGTTCGAAAAAATGAAAAAATTTGGAAAGAAAATTTCAAAGGAACTCCAATGTCAGAGGATGAAATTGTAAGCGCCATGGTCAACAATCCAAAATTAATTGAACGGCCGATTGTTGTCAATAAAGACAAGGCCATAATTGGAAGACCTACTTCTGACATTTTATCAATTATTTAGACATCAATTAAATAAATTCTTTAACGTTTCTTTAACAAAAAGAGCATTAAACTTTGTGTAATCTTTGCTGTCTTAATAAAAATTAAAATTAAGCTTTGATAAAAAAACTCCCCCTACTACTCTTTAGCCTTTTTACTACCACACTATTATTCGCACAACAACCTACAAATACAAAAAACATCTCTCTAAAGGGAAAAGTTGTGGAAGCGAATAGCAACGCGCCTTTAGAATATGCAACCATTGTTTTAAAGAACACAGTAACTCAAAATATTTCTGGCGGAATTACCAATGAAAAAGGATTTTTCGACATTAAAACTCCTACTGGAACCTATGAAATAAGTGTGGAATATATTTCTTTTAAAAGCATTCAATTGCCAACTCAAAAGTTAACAGCAGACAAAAATTTTGGAATCATCAAACTTTCTGAAGATGCAAACAGCTTGAATGAGGTGGTGATTATTGCCGAAAAATCGACGGTAGACATACGCCTAGACAAGCGGATTTACAATGTAGGAAAAGACATGACCGTCAAAGGTGGAAACGCTTCTGATGTATTGGACAATGTGCCTTCTGTAAGTGTTGATGTCGAAGGAAATGTAAGCTTGCGTGGCAATGAAAACGTTCGTATTTTAATTGATGGAAAACCATCTGCTCTGGTGGGCTTAAGTGGTGCAGATGCACTGAGACAATTGCCAGCAGATGCCATCGAGAAAGTAGAAGTCATTACGTCTCCTTCTGCTAGATATGACGCTGAAGGAACCGCAGGAATCCTAAACATCGTCTTACGAAAAGGAAAAGCGTTGGGCTTTAATGGTTCTGTAAATTCAACAGTTGGAACGCCAGATCAATTTCAATTAGCGACCAACTTAAATCAACGAGGGAAAAAGACCAATCTCTTTTCTAACTTTGGATATCGTTACAGTAAAGGGCCTGGAAATTCTTTTACCGATTTAAGAAATTTTACGAATGGCGTTGTTACAAGTTCGAGAATTGAAGACCGAATCTGGCAACGAAGAAGAAACAGTTTTAATGCCAATGTTGGCTTGGAATATTTTCTAACGAAAAAAAGCAATCTTACTGGAACAGTCTTTTATCGAAATACAAAAGGCAGTAATTATTCAGAAAACACCATTGAGGAATTTGATGAAAATTTCAACAACACGGACAATGCGATTCGTATTCAAGATGAAGATGGAGACGATGAAACAATACAATACTCTTTAAACTACACCAACAACTTTAATAAGGATGGCCACAAGTTAACAGTTGACTTTCAATACAGTGATAGCAAAGAAAACGAAGAAGCAATTAATACAGAACCTGGTTTTACAGACGAAACCAACATTACCAATGAAGCTTCAACGAATACATTGGTACAAGCAGATTATGTGTTGCCTATTGGAGAAAACACCCAGTTTGAAGCGGGATATCGTGGCGATTTTCAGAATTTGACTTCTGACTTTATAGTGACTCCTGTATCTGACCCCGATTTTGATCCTTCCAACAACTTGGAATTTGGTCAGGACATTCACGCTTTTTATACTCAATATGGAAATAAGTTGAAGCAGTTTTCATTCTTATTGGGACTGCGTTTAGAAACCACCGATGTAAAAGTACGGTTGTTAGGCACCAATGAAAATAATGATTTTAGTTATACCGAATTATTTCCAACGGTCAATATTGGTTTTGAAGCCACCGAAAAGCAAAGTTATACCTTAGGATATAGCAGACGTTTGCGAAGACCTCGTTTTTGGTATTTGAATCCTTTTGAATCTCGAAATAGCCAAAACATTATCTTTAAAGGAAATCCAGCATTGATTCCTACGTTTACAAATTCTTTCGATTTGGGGTATTTAAACAGAATAGGAAAGTTAACACTAAACGCTTCTGTGTATTATCAACATTCTACGAATAATATCAGTAGAGTTACGCGTCAAGAAATCAGAGAAATTAACGGGAATGATGAATCTGTTCTTATCAGAGAGCCAATTAATCTAGCTACAGAAGATCGGTATGGTTTTGAATTTACCTCTAATTACAACGCTTCTAAAAAAGTGCGTTTTGATGGTAGTTTCAACCTATTCAACTCTAGAACAGAAGGAATCTACACCTATAACTTTTTAGATCCAGATACCAATGAAACTACAGTCATCACAGATGATTTAGGCAACAGCAATACTAGCTGGAGAGCTCGTTTTAATGCACGTGTGACGCTGCCTTATGCAATAGAATGGCAAACAAGATTGTCTTACAGAGGCCCCAATGAAAGCGCACAAAGTGTGACGAAAGGAATCTTTTCTGCCAATTTAGCCTTCAGTAAAGAGGTCTTAAAAGAAAAAGGTACCTTAGTATTGAATGTGAGTGATGTATTCAATTCAAGAAAGAGAAATTCTATAAACTATACGCCCAACAGAGACAACCCAACGAATATTTCCGATCAAACTTTCCAATGGAGACAGCGTCAAATATCTTTAAACTTTAGTTACCGTTTCAATCAAAAAAAGAAAGAAGCGCAAAGAGGTGGTAGAAACGATGGCGATGGTGGAGAAGGTTTTGAAGGGTAATACACTTCAAAACATAAATTTAAAAAAACCTCGTTCTAAAAATAGAACGAGGTTTTTTTTAATAGGGTAAGGTGGTGATTACTTCTTCTTCCGAAACATCAACCAAAGGCCTAATAAGACCAAAGGAATACTTAACACTTGCCCAGTATTTAATGGGCTAAAGAACCATTCTTCGCCTCTTTTTTGTACTTGCGGTTCTTTTAAAAACTCAATCACAAAACGTAGCGACCATAAAACAGCGGTAAAAAGACCAAATAAGTAGCCTAATTTTTGTTTTTTATCGGTTTTCCAATATAGGTGCCACATTACAAAGAATAATGCCAAATAACTAAAGGCTTCATAGAGTTGCGTTGGATGTCTTGGAAGTGTTTCTCCTGCAACTTCAAAAATTACTCCAAAGCTAGATCCGGTTTCTTTTCCGTAAATTTCGGAGTTGAAAAAATTTCCAAAACGGATGAAAAACCCTGCCAAAGCGACCATAATCCCAAGTCTGTCTAAAATAAACAACCAAGGTTTTTGTAAGTGTTTTTTCGCATAAAAATACATTGCAATCGGGATTCCTATGGCTGCACCATGACTTGCAAATCCTGAAATTCCTGTAAACTTCCAGCCCTCAATCAAACCGAAAATCATGGCAGCGCCTTCTTGCCTTCTAAAAGGCAATATAATTTGCCATAAGTTGTCTTGGTAATTGTCCCAACTGTAAAAGAAGACTTCTCCCAAACGCATTCCTACTAACATAGAAATGAAGACGTACATAAACAATGGGTCTAATTTTTCTAATGAAATTTTATCTTGGATGTATATTTTTTTCATCAACCGAAGGCCCAATAAAAAAGCGGTGATAAACATGACACTATACCAACGGATGCTAATTCCTCCGATGTTTATGATTTCGGGATTCCAATTCCAATTAATTGCTAAAAAACTCATAGGTTATCTATTTTATACTTCAATCTTTTAAGATTGTATTCTTCTTTTTTTCTGGCACTGGATCGTAGCCACTTCCACCCCAAGGATGGCAACTAAAAATTCTTTTTAAGGCCAACCAACCTCCTGCAAACAATCCTTGTTTTTGCAAAGCTTCTATGGTATAATGAGAACATGTAGGACTGTATCTACAAGTAGATGGCGTAAAAGGTGAGATGGCTGTTTGATAAAAACGAACCAACAAAATAAATGGATATGTGATTCTTTTTTTCAAATTATTGCATTGAAAATGTGGTTCCTTCTCTCCCATCTTTTAACTGAATGCCCAAGGCAATCAGTTCATCTCTAATTTGATCTGATAATGCCCAATCTTTATTTTCTCTTGCTTCTTTTCGCAATTTAATCAACAGCGCTACCACTCCGTTTATTTTTTCTGAATTGTCTTGATTGGCTTCATTCATCAATCCTAAAACATCAAAAACAAATGCGTTTAAGGTGGTTTTAAGAATTGCTAAATCAGCGGCAGTAAGTGTTGCGTTTTGTTCTTTTATTTGGTTGATTGCTTTTACGGCTTCAAACAAATGAGCAATTAAAACTGGCGTATTAAAGTCATCATTCATGGCAGCATAACAATCCTTTTCCCATTTCTGAACATCAAAAGTAGAGGTTTTTGCTGCTGCAACATTGTCTACAAAACGAACGGCATCCATCAACTTAGCATGTCCTTTTTCTGAGGCCTCTAAGGCTTCTCCAGAAAAGTCTAAAATACTTCTATAATTGGCTTGTAAATTAAAGAAACGCACTACACTTGCCGAAAATGGTTTTGGTAAAATGTCATTTTCTCCTGATAAAATCTCATTGGGTAAAATAAAGTTCCCGGTAGATTTTGCCATTTTCTGGCTGTTTAACAGCAACATGTTGGTGTGCATCCAGTAGTTTACGGGTTTTACACCGCTACAGGTTTGAGATTGTGCAATTTCACATTCGTGATGCGGAAATTTCAAATCCATTCCACCACCGTGGATGTCAAATTGTTCTCCTAAATATTTTGTACTCATTACCGAACATTCTAAGTGCCAACCTGGAAATCCGTCTGACCAAGGAGAAGGCCAACGCATAATATGTCTTTGATCTGCTTTTTTCCAAAGGGCAAAGTCTTGTGGATTTTTCTTGTCTGATTGTCCGTCTAACGTTCTGGTGTTATGGATTAAATCTTCTACTTTCCTACCAGATAAAATTCCGTAATGACTGTCTTCATTGTAGGCCAAAACATCAAAATAAACGGATCCATTTACTTCGTATGCAAAACCTTTTTCAATGATTTCTTTAATCATTTCTATTTGCTCTACAATGTGTCCTGTTGCTGTAGGTTCTATGCTTGGTGGTAAAAAGTTGTAATTTTTTAAAACATCGTGAAAGTCTACGGTGTACTTCTGAACCACTTCCATCGGCTCTATTTTTTCTAACCGAGCTTTTTTAGAAATGCGATCTTCGCCTTCATCTGCGTCATTTTCTAAATGTCCAGCATCGGTTATATTACGCACATAACGTACTTTATAGCCCAAATGCAATAGGTAACGGTACACCACATCAAAGAACATAAAGGTTCTTACATTGCCCAAATGGGCATTGCTATATACGGTGGGTCCACAAACGTACATACCTACATATCCGTCTGTTATGGTTCTAAAATCCTCTTTCTTTTTAGAAAGCGAATTGTATACTTTCAATTGATTTTCTTTGTAACGTTCCATTAAAAAAGTGCCTGTTTACAGTTGATAAATATAGGAACTTTATAAAGAACAGCGAAATAGAATTTGAGTGAAGTTTGACCTTTTAAAAGAGTAGATTTTAGCTTATTCGACATTTACAGCACTATAATTTGCGCTTAACTTCACTAAATTATTTGTCTTTTTGCCGAAAGTTATTTTTTCATTTATAATTAAGTCTTCTTTTTTGATTATTTTATCAACCATTTTTGAAAAAAGATGCTCTTTTTTTGAAGGGTATAAAAATTTTGTTCTTTTTGTATCTAGTTCAATATTTGCTGGTAAACTTTCTAGCGGTAAAGTTACTTCTGAATAGTTTAAATGCACTTTCAATTTTTCAAATTCAGGGCTGATCAACTTGATGGTTAATTCTCCGTAATTATGAAATAACTCATTATTTTTTTTCACTTGATCTATAAATAAACTTCCAGAATTTGATTTTATAATCGAATTTTCAACGGAAGATATTGTCGCATTCGTTACATTGTTTAGACGTAAATTAAAATCGCTCAACTCATTAATGGTTACTAACGAATAATTGATTTTCAGATTTCCACCATACAAGCTACGAGCATCAAAAGAACCATAATTAACTTTTCCTGAGACAGTTGTATTTTGCATCTTTACTTTACAATGGCGAGTATTAAGATCAAACATTGCTCCTGCCGGCACTTTAATTTCTAATCTTTTTTTAATTTTTACTTTTTTACCATTTATAATTAGGTCTCTATTTTTACGTTCCGAAGAGAAATTGAGCTTCATTTTTTTTAGCTCTTCTGTTGCTTTTGCTAACTGTTTTTTAATTTTTTCCTTATCTACTTTTTGGAATTCAATTTTGACTTTTTCTAACTGTTCTTTTATCTCTTTTTTATTGATTTTTTGAAGCTGTTTTTTAGATTTCATCCAATCTTTTTTAAACTTTTTCTTGTTCTCTTTTAAATCTTTTTTTAACGCTTTGTATTCTTTTGTTTTCTTAAAAGCTTCCCATTCTTTTTTAGATTTAATAATAATTTTTCTTACACCATCATTCCATTCTAAATTGTAATTATCATCCTTCCCGGTTAGTTCATCTAAATCAAAATTCATTTCTGGTAAAATTATATCTAAATCTGGCATTTCAAAATCAAAATTCATTTCTGGAAATCTTAAAGAATCAAAATCAATAATATCAATTACTGGAAAGTTGAACGTATTTTCATTAAAGAAAATAAAATTGTCTTCAAAGTTATTTTTAGTAGCACTTTTAGAGGTAATACTTACTTTGTTTTTGTTGCCTAAAGCTTCAAAATTCCATTTTTTGATATATTCATCAGCTTCGCTTTTAGACAAGCCATCTATTTCTATAAAAGCATTTACTTGTACTTTATTTTCGTTCCATGTAGTTACATCAATTGCTGTATTAGTAGCATCTATCGTTATTACTACATTTTTATTTACATTAAAATTCTCTGTAAATTTTTTTTCTACTTTTTGTGCAAATGCTGTTCCTAGGAAACAAATCGCGATATGACTAATAATAAATTTATATAATTGTGTTTTCATTTGAATGTGTATTTAAATTTTTAAGTTGTTTTTTTAACCGCTGCAAAAGTTGTAAGCGTAATTGTAAGTTCTGTATTAATGCATCTATGGTATTATCATTAATTCCTTTTGTATTGAGTTCTTTGGTTAATGCTTTGTACTCCTGTGCTAATTCTTTAATTTTTGATAAATAACCTGCTAAAATTTCTTCATTTGCATCAGTAACTCTTAAATCACTCATTACTAAATTTATACTATTTGTGTAGTAAATTTCTATGGTATTGAATTCTGGAGAAATACTCCCTAAACTTATTTCTTCGGTTACTAAACTTGTTTTAGTATCATTTAGATTCTCAATCTTTTTTTCTAAGGGATTTTGAATTGCAACTGTTATTAATAAGAGGATAGCGGCTGCAATAGAGAGCTTTTTGTATTGAGTTGTTTTGGATTGTTTCGTGTGCAGTTTTTGCATTAATAACGCTTCAAACTTTTTAGAGTGATTATTTGTTAGCGTTCCCTTTTCTACTTTAAAATCTTTTAAGGTATCTCTAATATCTTGTAGCATAACTGGTGTTTTTTAGGGCTTTTTTTAATAATTTTCTTCCTCTTAATAAATGAGTTCTTGAAGTGTTTTCTGAAATATTTAAAATGGTGGCAATTTCCTGATGATCATGTCCTTCTATTAAATACAGAGAGACGACCAATCTATATTTTTCTTTTAATTGCTCCAATTTCGCTAGAATGTCATTAACAGAAATTGTACTTTCTACTTTCCAATCTGCATCCTCTTCAATGGAAAGCACATCCTCATTTATTGTAACGAATTCTAACCTATTTTTCTTTAAATGATCAATACTTTGATTGATTACAATTCTCTTTAGCCAGCCACCAAAAGGAACTTCATTTTTATACTTTTTAATATTTTTAAACGCTTTTATAAATGCGTCTTGCATGACATCTTCTGCAATAAAGCGATCTTTTACATACCGAAGCGATACTAAAAACATTGCCTTGCAATACAAGTTATACAATTGCATTTGTGCTTTTTTATTGTTCTCTTTACAAAGATCAATGATCGGTTGATGAAGTTGTTTCGCTGAACTCATGGCTACTTTCTTATACTATAGACGATCTATTTTTGAGGATGTTGCAAAAAATATACTTAAATTTACATATTAGCTGTTGCCATGGATAAAAGAGTATCTGCATTGACTGAAAATGAAGGGGTTTCTCTACCGGAAACCACCAACGATAGCGCTGCTCAAAAAATAAAATTAAGCAGAGCAAAACTGTATTCTGTGGAGCTGTTTGTAAAGAATATTTTGGCAGGAGACATTCCTTTTTTAAGTCGTGCCATTACATTGGTAGAAAGCACAACAGTAAAACATCAACAGAAAGCGAATGCTATTTTGGAGCATTGTTTGCCCTTTGCGAACAATTCCGTAAGAATTGGAATTACAGGAGTTCCTGGAGTTGGAAAAAGTACATTCATTGAAGCTTTTGGCAAACATTTAACTTCACAGGGGAGAAAAGTTGCGGTGTTGGCAATAGACCCAAGTAGTTCACTAAACAAAGGAAGCATTTTAGGCGACAAAACTCGCATGGAAGAATTGGTTGCTGATAAAAATGCATTTATCAGGCCCTCTCCTTCTGGGACTTCTTTGGGAGGGGTTGCTCAAAAAACACGGGAAAGTATCATTCTTTGCGAGGCTGCTGGTTTTGATACGATTATTATTGAAACAGTGGGTGTTGGACAGTCTGAAACGGTAGTGCACTCGATGGTCGATTTCTTTTTATTATTGAAACTATCGGGAGCTGGTGATGAATTGCAGGGAATGAAACGAGGCATTATTGAAATGGCGGATGCGATTGTGATTCACAAAGCGGATGGTGATAATGTTCAGCGAGCGAAGATGGCAAAAGTAGCATTTACAAACGCTTTGCATTTATATCCTTTAAAGGAAAGCAAGTGGCAACCAAAGGTGGTCACAGCAAGTGCTTTGGAAAATCATGGAATTGCTGAAATAGAACTTTTAATTTCTGAGTACATCCAATTAACAAAACAGAATGCTTCCTTTGAAAACAAAAGAAATGAACAGAATAAATTTTGGCTTTTGTCTACAATTGAACAGCAATTAAAAGCGAGTTTTTACCAAAACCCACTGATCAAAGCGGCATTATCTGAAGAAATTCTTGCTTTAGAAAATGGAAAAACAACACCTTTTAATGCTGCTAAAAGACTTCTGAATCTTTAAATTATTATTTTTTTCTTCATAAAAAAATCGCCTACATTGCTGTAGGCGATTTTATCTTTTATGAAAGGAATGTTTGTTTATTCTTTAATAAACTTCATCGTTCCTACTGCATTGTTTATCGTGTATTTTAAAATGTAAACACCTGTTTTCAATGAAGATACATCAAGTACATCTTCTTTTTTATTGATGGTTGCATTCACGACTCTTTTTCCTAAGACATTGTAAATGGTTACATTTTCAATAAGGTCTTGTGCGCTAATTCTTAGTTCATTTTTCGCTGGAACTGGAGACAAACTAACATTTAATAAGTTGTCTGTGTCTACGCTAGCAGTTGCCGCTCTATAGATATAGATATTGTCTACATAAACAACATTTAAATCACTGGTTATTAAAAACTGTGCCAAGTCATTTCTTGAATCATTTCCAATTCCTGTCCAATCAGAAAAAGGAATGTCTAAAGAAATCCAAGTTCCTGGATTCGGATTTGGAATCGCTGGATTACTTGCATTTGTTACAGAAAACTCAATGGCATTTGCTTCGGCAGTTCCACCATCCCAATTCGAAAATTTCAAGTTAAAACTTCTGTCTAAAGTTGCTTCGGTTACAAAAACATCTAAGTGAAAGTGAGTAAATGGAGTTGCATCTATTCGATTGCTGTTTTGAAATTCAACACCTAAGAAGTTTTCAAAAGTAATTTTCTTCGTGTCATTTCCAACAATTTGTAGATCTTCTATTGCAGCAGTGTCCCAACTTGCAGACCAAGCGTCTATGGTAATGTTGTCATATGCATTACTGAATAATGAAACAACATCCCAAGCGTTTCTTGCTGGAGGGGTGGGTGCAGCAACTGTTGGTGCTTCTGGGTCTGTTGGAGGGGCAACATTGGTACCGCCTTCAATATCGTCCACTAAATAGGTATCTGTAGCTCCACTTCCAGCATCTGTAAAGAGTACTAGTTTTGAATAACTACCTAAACCTGCTGGAAAGTTTAAACTGATCGTTTCCCAATCGGTTCCCGTCGTGTTGAATGCTAATTCTGTATTCGGTCCTGCATTAGCTTCTCCTTCAAATTTTAACAAGTGATTTCCAGATCCAGTTCCATTCATTGGTTTGATTCTAAAAGTAATGGTATTGTTATCATCGTCTGATAAGTTCACATTTAAATCTAAACTAGAAATTACATTGTCCCAATCTCCAGCACTTCCTACGATTTCTAGGACTTTATTTGAAGCGTTTGTAGGGTCTTCGATTACCGACCCAACATTTGGATTTGCTGTAAATGGATTTTCTCCATCTTCAAAATCAAATGGCAAAGCAATTCCATTAAAGGCTGGTGCTTTATAAAAGTATACATTGTCAATATAGATTGTGGAAGGATTTGAACCTCCTTGGCCATCAAATTTCATTTGAATTAAAGAATCCCATGTCATCCCTGTAAAATCAGCGATTGCAATATCAACACTACTCCATCCTCCTGTAACAACAGGAACATCCACTAAAAACTCACCTGTACCTGTACCATTGTTAATCGGACTAAACTGTACATTGGTCGCATCGGCTGTCCAAATATCGATATGAACAAATTCCATTTCAGATGCGTCTGTGGCATCAAATTCTGTTCCTTGGTAATTAAAGTTTGAGTATTCTAAAACCGTGTTTACACCATTTCCTGTAGGATCATAAGCGGCATCTACAGCGCCTGACTGTCCCCAACCTGGATTAAAGTTGGTTACGTTTATATTAGTATACGCATCACTATAAATCGAAATAACATCTGATGCATCTCTTTCTGGTGGTGTTGGGGCATCTGTAGTTGGAGCCGTTGCGGTTGGTATTTTATACATGTAAATGTTATCTACAAATACTTGTCCTAAATTAGAGGTAATGATAAATTGTGCCAAATCACTTCTCGAAATACCGTTTACTCCTCCCCAACTTGAAAATGGAATGTCTAAAGAAATCCATGTTCCTGGATTTGGGTTTGGTAACGCAGGTGAACTTCCATTGGTTGTTGAAAATTCAATAGCATTGGCTTCAGCAGTCCCTCCTGCCCAGTTAGAAAACTTCAAATTGAAACTTTTATCAAGTGTTTCAGTTTCAGTATAGATATCAATATGAAAGTGCGTAAATTCTGTTGCATCTACTCTTCCAGCATCTTGAAATTCTACACCAATAAAGTTTACGAAATTTATTTTTTTGGTATCATTTCCTTGAATTTGAATGTCTTCAATCGAAGAATCATCCCATGTTGCAGACCAAGTATCAATTGGCATGTCTGTATAGGCATTACTAAATAGAGAAACTACATCTTCTGCATTCCTTGCTGGTGGAGTTGGAGCTGCTTCTGATGGACCTTCGACTACAAATGAAATTGTGTATTCATTCGTTGCTGATTCGTCTTGAGAAAGAACCACTACACTTGCTTCTCCAGGAACTGAAGTCGCTTGTGTTATTGTAATGCTTGTAACATTGGCATCTGTTGCGGTTGCAGTAACTTCTGGAACAGCTCCACCAACTGCTACTCCAACAGTGTATGCAAAAGTTGTAGGGCTAAAACCTGATACGATTGCTCCATTGACGTTTAAGTTAGTTAAAGAAGCATCGGTTCCTTCAGCTACAGGTTCTTTCCAAAAATAAATATTGTCTATATAAATGTCTGTGGTAGAATCTCCACCATCAAATTTCAATTCTTTGATATCAGCAATCGACATTCCTTGGTCTGTAAAATCCGACAAAGGAATTTCTACACTCGACCATGAACCTGCGTTTGCAGGAACATTGACAGATTTTTCTCCTGTTGTTGCACTTATTAAAAATACATTTGGAGAAAGTCCGTTTGTCCAGATATCTACATGCATTGTTGTCATTCCTGAGATATTAATCTCAGAACCAATTACGATTCCTTGATAATTGAAAGCCGGATATTTTAATACGTTGTCACTGTTGAGTGTTTCTGTTGTAACATTTCCAGAGGTAGATCCCCAATTTGGATTGAAATCTGACACTGCAATATCGTCATACACCGTTGTTGTGGCATCGGTTGTTTGTGTAAATAAAGAAATTACATTCTCAGCATCTCTTGCTGTAGGTTCTGCTGCTGCACTCCCTGGTGCTTGTGCATACATCAATGATGATAAAATCATTGCAAAGTATAAAGTAATTTTTTTCATAAATAGTTGTTTTGATTTAACTTCATAATATTATCATATTTTTTTGTTTAATACGATAATGTGGACCTATATAAAATACATACATTAAAGATTAAATTTTATTAAAAAAATAAAACCTCAAAAACAAGGATTATAAAGGGATGCATTGAAATTCCGTAACTTTTATAATTTAAGATTGAAACCATTTGTATGGTTTTTGTATTGGTGAGCACTGACAGACTCAAGCTGTCAGCCATTTTTATTATTTAAAAAAATGCACAAGAATATTCTAAATCAATCCGTTTAAAATAATTTCAATTCGTTGACAGCAAAAAAAGAGGTTGTTTTCGCAATTATTAAATATTACGAATACTCAAATAATAAAAAATCGCTTGCAGTATATGCAAGCGATTTTATTTTTTATAGAATAAAATATAACTTATTCTTTTAGAAACTTTAGAGTTCCCACCGCATTGTTCATGGTATATTTTAAAATATAGATCCCTGTTTGTAAAGAAGACACATCAATGATATCTTCTTTTTTATGGATTGTTGTATTAAACACGCTTTTCCCTAACACATTGTAAATAGTGACATTTTCAATGATTTCTTGTGCACTTATTTTTAAATCATCTTTAGTTGGACTTGGAGATACGCTTACATTTAACAGATTGTTTTTGTCTACGTCTGCGGTTGCAGCTCTGTATAAATAAATATTATCAAAATAAACATAATCAGGAGTTGCTCCTGCAGCTGCAGAATAGGTAAAGAGCAATTGTGCGAGTCTTTCTCTATCATCTGTACCAATTTCCAAATCAACAGAAACCCATTTTTCATTTTCTGAACCATCTCCTGCGATCGCTTTGGACAATACAATTCCATTCGTTTCCGTTCCAATATCTCCAGCATGATTGGAAAGCGTTGTATTTAAAGTTTGCCCTGTAATATAATCTCCTACTATCCAGAAGTCTGCATGAAAGTGTGTCATATTGGTAGCACTTACGAAACCATTCGTATTTGCGATATCAAAACCTACAAATTGACCGGTCCCGTTAGTAACTTTCAATACCTTATTGGAAGCAATTGTTAGTTCTTCTGAATCAGCACCATTATCCCAAGTAGTGTTCGCCAAACCAATTTCAGTTCCATAAGCCTCACCATAGAGCGAAATTACATCCCAAGCATTTCTGTCTGGTGGTGAATTTGGCGCATCAGTAGGGGCTGGAACTACAACAAATGATACCGTATATGTTTTTGTTGAAGTTCCATCTTCAGCAGTTACAACCACTGTTGCATCGCCTGGAATTTGAGCTGCTTGCGTAATAACTGCATTCGCAGCACTTTCTGTTGTTGTTGCTGTAACAGTAGGTACTGTAGCCCCAGCAATAGCTTCATAATCATAGCTTGTAACTGCGGGAGAAAAACCACTTATTGTCGTTGCGTCAACCTGTAGATCACTTATTGTTGCATCTGTTTCTGTAGGAACTGTATTTCCTGAAATATTATCTACATAAAAAACTCTGTTAATAGCAGGGTCTATAAAATTAGTTGTGCCTGCATCCCAATTATAATAGATTACAAAAGCCGAGTAAACACCATTTGCTGTTACTGTATTGTCTAAACCTTGATTAAAAGTCAATGTTAATGTTTCCCAGCCAGAACCCGTATGAGTTACGGCTCCAGTAGAAGCGGGAGCACTATCCAAACCTCCAAGAACTTTTGGAGCGATCGTAATGGCTGAATTTGAATACACATCTAATGACATTGTTTTATCTGTAGTTAATTGTACGTTCTTAGTAAGTGTAATATTTATACCTTGCCAGGTTTCACCGGTTGATACTGCAGTGAGCAGCGCAACGTTCCCCCTTGCTCCTCCTGCTTCAGGATCTGCAACCACAGATGCAGTAGCTCTGCCAAAGGCCTCGCCTAAGCCTCCATTTTCAAAATTTTGCAATACTTCTTGCGAAAACCCAATTGATGTTATCAATAAGATAAATAATAAAGTAATTTTTTTCATAAGTTTTGATTTAAAATTATAAACCAATGTTAATGAATTTTAGTGAAGAATGTAGAAAATGAAACCAAACAAAAAACATACAAGAGGAAATATTCATGTATAAATACATAACTGGTCTTCTTAGAGAATAAGTGGTAAAATACGGGTATAAGTGGAAATTGTTTAATTTCAACAAATTGAAATGTAGGGGTATTGTATTGATATTTAACGAATTGATCGATTCAAAAAAAGTAAGAATAAGGAGATATTATCCGTTTTTTAATCTTTAATCAGAAAATATGGAGAAATAAGAACGGTTACTTCGATATTTATTTAAAAAAAATGATTCCAATATATATTGGAATCATTCATTGATAATATAAAAAAAGTGCTTTTCTATGACTTGTCTTCCGCGGCTCTTGCATC
The DNA here is from genome assembly GCA_943787375.1 of uncultured Polaribacter sp. GTDB lineage: Bacteria > Bacteroidota > Bacteroidia > Flavobacteriales > Flavobacteriaceae > Polaribacter. Next base: position 77,252 of record CALSME010000001.1, on the reverse strand, counting down.
TAACTGAACTCTTGTTTGAATCGCCTTTTCTTCTGATAAATCGTAATCCCACATTATATAGATGGCAATTATAGTTCCAAGCATCGGTAATCCTGAGAAAAATATGCGCAATCCAGTAACAGCCTCAACAGTTTGAGTCTCTGCACCAGAGTCCCATCCAATAATAGAAAAAATCAACCCCGTTAAACCACCTGCAATTCCAAAGCCAAATTTCACCATCCACCAGTAAATTGCTCCAAAGATTCCTTCGCGTCGTTTCCCTGTGTTTAATTCGTCTAAATCAATAACATCAGCAGTCATGGACATCATTAAGGTAAACAGCCCTCCAATACCAAACGAAAAGAATGGCAATGCTAATAAGAATAAATAGGGTTTCCCTGGTATAAACAAGAACCAAAGCATGATATATCCGACAATGGAAATAGATTGAGAAACTAAAAAAGCTTTCTTTTTACCAATTTTTTTAGAAATCTGTGTAACGAATGGAATCACTAAAAAAGTAGTGATTAATGCACCTACACAACCAAAAAGGGTTGGCCACAAACCAGCTCCAGAACCATTAAATAAATAGTGAAGAATTATAAAATAAGAAAATGCTGCCACTGTATTAAAGGCATTGAATACTAAAAAGGTCGCTATACATAATTTCCTAAATGCTTTTATTTTGAGCGCTTGCTTAAAATTAATTACAAAAATTGTGTGCAAATTTTTAAAAATATTGTCAAAAGTAATACTGTCGTATTTTTCATTTAAAGTTGATTTTCCTTTAATGAAAATTGCAGGGACGATCGCTATAATCATACAGATTAGTCCCACCCAAATGGCTAATTCTCTTACGGCTACTTCTCCTGACTCAAAGAAACCTTGCCCTGGATCCATAATCACCCATAGCCATGGAGCAATTACCCATGCCCATTGACCTATAAACTGAGCAATCCCCATAATATTGGTACGCTCATGAAAATCGTCACTCATCTCATATCCCATTGCTACATAAGGAACACTAAAAATTGTTAAACCCAGATAAAAAACTAATGACCAAAAAAGAAAATATGCAAAATTATAATCAATCGAATTAGCTCCGTTCAATTGCCACATAATAATGAAAGAAATCCCCATGATGAGGGCTCCTGATAAAACATATTGTTTTCTTCTTCCCCATTTAGATTTTGTGTTGTCAGAAATAAAGCCCATAATTGGATCTGTAATTGCATCAAAAAGTCTTGGTAGAAAAGCTACGAATCCCCACATCCATCCTGGAAATCCTAAATTCTGAACAAGAACAACCATAAATATACTGATGACAGCAGGAAACATTTGATTGGCCAACATTCCCAAACCAAAAGCTATTTTTTGTCCCATCAGGACTTTTTTAGAAGTATTTGTATTCGACATATGAGTTGTTGTTTTTTATTGGGTTGATGCTATAACAATCGTTTGCAATGCTTGTGCATTGATATGAATTGTGGTTTCTTTTTCGCCTAAGCGTAGTTTAAAATCCTTTTCTTTTTTCCCTTCATTAAAAATAACTACTGCAATAGAACCATCTGGATTTTTTGCTGCAGTAACTTGTAAATCTTTATCGGTACTTTCCAAACCAATTACTTGTGCATTGGGTCGAATATATTTGCTAAAATGTGCCATGGTATAGTACAGCGGCGTAAAATAAACTTCGTCTTTTTCTGGATCTACTAATATGGGTGCAACACACCAGTTTTTAAACCAGTTTGGACCTCCTTGTTTGTCCAATACCATGTTCCAATCAATCCATCCGTCTACCCAATTGTTTAGGCAACCAATAATATCTCTCGCATATCGGTTTACAGGCGCATATTTTGGATGCAAATACTTATCTTTTTCTGATGCCCAGTCCCAACCCCAATCTGTCGCTTCTTTTGACCAATACCAAGCGTCATTTTTCCATTCAGGAATTTGAGAATCAATACAACCTTCTGTTTCTATTAAATATTTATTAGGGGCTTTTTGATGCGCATATTGCAATGCCTCTGGAAAAACTTCATAGGTACTTTCATACCAATGAATCGCAGTACCATCATAATATTTTGAAGAGGCTTCTGTCGCATACATTACATCTACCCATTCTTTGATACCGGCTCTATTTTGATCATATCCTAAAATAATTTTATCTCCATAACCATCTGCTTCTAACTTTGGTCCTAAATGATGTTCCACAAAAGTGGTCATTTCTTTAGGTGAATAATGCATGCTTTCCCAATTATTACCATTGCCATGAGGTTCGTTTTCTACTGTAAAACCCCAAAGATCAATTCCTTCTTCTTTGTAGGCATCTAAGTATTTAGAAAAAAACAAAGCCCAAGTATCATAGTATTTTGGCAATAACTTCCCACCTACCCATTTTTTATTGTCTTTCATCCAAGGTGCTGCTGTCCAAGGAGAAGCGATTATTTTAAAGCCGTCTTCAGAAACTTTCATAGCTTCTTTAATCATCGGAATTAAGTCATCTTGATCTTCTTGAATCGTAAAATGTTCTAATGTCATGTCTTCCGCAACAGGAGAATAGGAATACTGAGACAGGGAGAAGTCACATGAATTCATATGGGTTCTAGTCAAAGAATAATTGGCACCCTCTTTTCCAAAATAGGCTTGAATAATGGTATCTCTATTTTTCTTACTTAATTGGTTTAGTAAATAGGCAGATGATTCTGTAAACGCACCGCCAAATCCCGAAATCGTTTGAAATTTTTCTGCTGGATTTAAAACAATGGTTGCCGCGTTTTCAACTGCTGTGAAACCCGAAACTTTTGTTAACTGATTTCCACTTTCCGAAGTTTCATATACTGTGACACTCAAATCACTTCCTTTTTGATTGCAACTTATGAGCATCAATAGGAATGCTATTTGAAAAATATGGGTTATTTTTTTCATACAATTTTATATTTATCTTTTATATGCTGTGTTAGGAACCAATACGGTGTTCATTAATTCCTTTTTATCACCTTTAAATGTTTTTGTAATTGGATTTCCATTTCGGCTTAGTCCTTTAAAGACATCTTTGTCTACGAGATCCCATAGCCCGTATTTTACAGCGCCATCTCGAGTAATCAAACCAAAATTATTTTCGGAACCACTCACATTATTAGGATCTTTCCAGGGTTCATCAAATGCTTCAAAAAAGAAACAAGAAATACCTTCTTTATTCGTCCATGTTCGAAGTGCTTTATAATACAACCCTTGTTTATATTCGTCCGTTGCTCTAGATCCATCAACTCCGTAGTGTCCGTTTGAAATCGTTGCCCAACCGGTTTCACCAATATGAATTGGTTTCTCAATTCCTAGACTTTTCATATAGTTTGAAACTGCGTAATATTGATTTTTTGCAAAATTTAGAGCGCGCATCATGGCAGCATCAACTTTTTCATTTTCTGAAAAACTGATTAAATGGTCTGGTGTTTTCCAAAAAGAAGGATTGTAATGAGAATTATGATACGGATAGGTATGCATTGAAACATAATCTACTGCATGCATCAAAGCTTCTAAATCTTGGGTATGATAACTAGCATCTCCTCCACCCCAAGAAGAAAAATCATCGGAGCTTGTAATCCATAAGTCTTTACACAATGTACCCTCTTTTTTTAATTTTTGAAGGTGATTCACCCATTTTAAAATTATACTAGGCTGAACAAAATAACTTGTGGCCCATTTCACCATCGCTTCATTCCCCACTGCAATTACTTTTACAATATCTGGATATTGTTTTGCCAAAGCAACAGCTCTGTCAATCTCTCCAGAGTTTTGCAAACTTTCTTTGTTGTGATCTGGTACTGATGCAGACCATGCATTTAAGCAATCAATCCAAGCGCCCAGCATCACATACATTTCGAAGTTGGAATCTTCTTTTTTAAGCTCGGAAATTGCTTTTAAAACATTGGCTGCATGAGGGAATTGATTTTGTACATTGTAGGTTCGAATAATTTTAACCCCCATTGCAGAAAGAATTTTTAAATCTTCTTTTAATCCTGATATCGTCGGCTGTATTTCTCTTGAATTCTCTCTGTATCCTCCATATGACATTGCCAAATAATTAGGATTTCCTAATAGCTGTGCAGCAGTTTTGGATGTCTTTTTGACAATTACATCTTTGGGAACTGAGGTGGTACACGAAAGACTAAAAACCAAGACCACAAGAGCTATACTCATACTGAGTATTGCTTTTCTGGGATTTCGGTATGTAATCATTCGCTTCTTTTGCATTCTACTTATTGATATAAACGATTATCTTTTTTACTTCACCAGTTCTTTCAAATATTTTTTGACTTACCGCTGTATCTACAACTAAGTCTTTAAATTCTTTGGTGGATGCATCTTCAAAAAACACCTCAACACCCTTCTTCTCTGAAATCTTATAAATGACTGGAATTTGACAATAGGTAAAACAAAAAGTATTTGTTTCTAAGTGCAACGTCTTTTTGCTGCTGTCAAGATCGACATAGGTAAAATCTTTCGAAGCGGTTAGAAACTCTTCTTTTCTTAATAACCTCGGATTGAACTGCAACTGTCCCTCTTTTACAAAAACACCAATTTCACCGAACCTCGAGAGAATATCTTCTTTCACTTGGCCCGTCATTCCTGGTTGTTGTGCGCCTTTTCCTGCTGGGGTATGAGAATAAGGATCTGTTGGAAATGCTCCGTACAATTCAGGAGACTTATGAACTCCAATCCCTTCATTTATTTCATAATAGTGCTCCAATAATCTTCCGATTACTACTTCACTTTCATTCTCATTAATTGCCAATAAACAGTTTTCTTGTGCTGCGATTAACAACTTCGAAACCATGTGCCAGTAAATAGATCCTAAACCTTCATAGCCAAAAAATGTTCCAGATCTTCCTGTAAAGGATTTATGATCAAACATTTCTTCATAAATTGCTAAAATGAGTTTTTCATCCTTTGCTAATAATGATTGGTACCTATCTGAAAGTGTATTCAACGTTTCTTTTAATCGAATACCATTGTTAAAATTGGCATTAAAATGATAAGCGCCTGTAATGTCTTTTTCGATGATCTGTGTATTACCATCTGCAAGGAGTTGATTTAATAATTCCGATTTTTCTACCGATGCTGCTGGAATGATATTCTTGTTAGTAAACCTTGGCAGGTCTTTATTCGGATATAGAATATAACTGTATTGATCGTCTCTAAAAAGAGCACTTGCTTTTAAACCATCCAACACAGATAAGGCTTCTTTTGCAGATAAATAACCAGAACTTAAAACAGCTACTTGACCTTCTAACATTTCTGATAGGTAGGAAATAGACACCTCAGCATCGTTTTCTACCGTCATCAGATTATAAGCATGATACAGATTGTCTGTACGTTTGTTCGCAACAATTGTGTGGTCTAAATATTTTTTAAGCACATTGAAGAACGAAGTTAAATCATCTTTCGTAATTGCTTCTTTATCACTAGTAAAACCCGTTTCATATATTGTGGCTCTATAGGTACTTCCTGCTTTTCCAAGGATGTCTAAAAGTGTTTTACGGTCAGTATCTGAAATTTTGCCTGACAATATCCCCTGTTGACTGTGTAATCCTGAAGCTACAGATTGGAAAAAGTGTGTTAGTTCTTTTGAAACTGCATAGGATGCTTCCGAAGATTTTTCTACAATATTTTCAAAGAAATTAATAAACCTTCTTAGATAATATAGTGTCACCATAGAAACCCCATTTCCTACTAAAGCATTGTTGGCATCGTTCCATTCTGGTCTTTGTGTATTTAACCAAATACCTCCTTCGGGAATAAAGTTGGAAACTTTCGCCAATACAGTGGCCAATAATTTTTCGATTAAATTCACTTTGTGTATAAAGAAATTTTCGTCTCTTAACAAAGCGCCATCAGCACCAAGTCTTTCTTTCTCTTCTTGAATTTTTTGGTCTAATTTTGCATCGAAATCAATGGTGTCTTTTGGATCTTTTAAGGTGTCCTCGTAACTTTTAATTACATAAGGTACATTCGCATATACAAACACATCTTCTGTAAAGTTTTTAGACAATTTGTTTGGATAATATTTTTCTATAAATTCTAAGAACTTCAGCAAATAAATAATTTGATGATCTCCCCAATATCCAATATAAGACCAAGGGTCATTTTCTTCAATAATCTCCCAGTCGAAACCATCTTTGGTTACTCGATACGGATTGTAACCTTCAAAAGTTGTTGCGTTTAAAAACTTATAGATCATTCCTTCAATAAACTCTGGATAAGAATGCGCTAAGGCTTCCCAGTTTTGAAATATATCTCTCCAGTTTCCTTCGTAATCTAAAATTTTTGAACCGTCTATTTCGCTACGGGTATTGATAGAAAACTTATTCCAAGGTCTACTTGGATCTCCATGTCTTCTACTAAATTTTAACGGTAAATATTCGTAACAAAGCCTTTTAAAATTGGCGTCGTAATCAGTATCTGCAAGGTTTTTAATAAAATCAACATTGAAAAATTCTGGTAAATTCTTTAAAACATCTTCTTTCTTTTTGGCAACTTTCTTATTTGCTTTTGAAATGTATTTTATAAAATCTTCTTTTTCAATTTGATAGTTATTATCAAAAATACCACCTCTCATAATATTAAAAAGGGTATTGGCAAAATGTCTTGTGTTTCTGGGTTGATTTTCTCCCAATTGCAATCCATCAGACCCAGCAACTAACTGCACCAACTTCGCAGTTCCTGTTTCAATATCTTCTTGGAGAAAGGCAGTAACATCTGGAGTGTTTTTTATGATTCCTTTTGTTTCTTGTATCGAAATAAGGTTCTGATTTACATTTGCAACCAACATCCAAGAAATTGGATTGTTAGCCGCTAACGTGAGATTCTGCACTGTAAAATAAGCCCCTTTTTCTGCCTTTATATCTTCTTCTTGATGAACTTCTTCTCCTTTTCTAAAAGCATTTAATTGCAATGACGAAATTAAATAGGTCGGATTTTTAACACCTGTAGACCAAACAGTGTTGGCCTTCAAAGCTTCACTTGGTTCCGCTTTATCTACAATCACAGCGCTCAAAGCAAAAATTCCTAAACCGGTATCTTTTTCTAATTCACATTTTTTGTAGGCGTCGATAAGATTGCTCGTGCTATTTTGAAAATCTGAAGCGATTCCGTAAGGTAAAATATTTTGAATACCATCTAAAATAGTAACCTCAACAGCTGTGGTACTATTATTTTCTATCGTAGATTTCTTTACAAAACCAAATTTTGTACTTGTATTCCATTGGTACTGAAAAGTAATTCCTAAATCTTCATTAACTTCTTCAAAAATAAGTTTGTTTCCATAATTATTTTTGTACAAATTCCTTTGGATAGCATATACGCCTTCATATCTATCTGAAAACGGTTCCCAAAGAAATGTTTTATCCTCTTTGTGAACATGAAGGATGGTTTTACTTCCTGTAGTGTCTGAAGATTCTGTTATTTTATCGTCTGTATAATAAGGAAATAAAGCTTTCTCAGCATTTTTTCTACCAGCAGATAAACCTCCATTACTTGAAATAAACATCCAATGATCGGAATTACTTACGAGACTAATGAAAAACGGTCTCATTTTATTGCTATTCGAAATTTTATAATAGACCTCGCCTTCTATAATTACTTGGGTTCCGCTCACTTCTAAAGAAGGGTTATAAGCGCTATTTTTTCCTAAAAAAATCGGATTCTTCGTCATATAATACATCTCAAAACATATTCTATATATGTTTTTTACTTTTTAAATTACTATTTCTTTTATTTGTTTAGTTATAAAAATAAAGATTGTCAATAAAAATTTTGGAGCCATCTCCACCTTCTAATATCAACTGCGCCATATTCGATCTACTGCCTAAACCTGTTAAACTCGAAAAAGGTAAATCGATTGATATCCAGTTTTGAGACACTAAAGTAGGGGCTGTAAAGGTTGTTGAATGCCTGGTATCATCTCCACCTCCGTAGGCGCCATCCGCACCAAAATCTACCAACAATACTCTAAGCTGTCTTCCTGGAGCAATTGGACCTGGAATGTATGCATCTAAATGGAAATGAGACATGGATGTAGCATCTACCGTTGGTGAACTGAACTCTACACCTACAAAATTAAAAATGGTGTATTGTAATATATTGTCGCCATCTACCGTAAAGTCATCAGACAAAGTTGTTTGCCAAGGAGCCCAATATCCATTATAATAGTTTACTGGCACATTGGTATAAGCATCTGAAAATAATGAAATTACATTTGCTGGATCCTGTGTTGGAATGGGTGCATGTGAAAATGCTCCCAAAGAATTGATGGTTAGGCTTCCTGCTACTTGCTGCCCATTAAAGGTTGCTGTTATGACTGCAGTTCCTGCATTTAGTGTAGTTACTACGCCAAATTCATCAACAGTAGCAACGCTTGTATTCGAAGAACTAAAGTTTAAATAAGCTGGAGAGATTGAGATGGTTTGAGAGATCTGATCTGTGAAGTTAAAGGTAGCAGAAACTCCATCTATGGTTGTTTGTACACCATTAAAAGAGGTAATTACTTTGTCATCTCCCTCTAAAATTAAAGCTTCAATATCTGAAATAGTACCTAATTTTTCAAACTTCACTTCATCAATCCAAAAGCTATATCCTTCTCCATTTTCTGGGCCTTCTGCATACCAAAGCATTCCTTTTTCTTGCACTAATCTAGAGGCATCTGGAATTGGGATTACATATTTTACCCAATTTGTGGTTAATTGCAATCCTCGTTTGCTTACTTCAAATTTATTTTCTCCAAAATCTTGTCCAAAACCAATATCATTAATTTTTGCCGATTGTGTTGCTTTTGCCCAAAAGGTTAAAGCATTGTACTCTGTTAGGTTTCGTCCACCATTATCATCTCTAAAAATAGCTCCCGCATACCCTCCGGCAGGATCTCCTTCTACAGGTACATCAAAACGCATCGAAGAACTTCCTTTGTACTTTTCTTCGATGTCTACAGAAAAGGCTTCGTATTTAGAATTTAAATACGGGTAGTATTCTAGTCCACTACTAAAACCATCGATATAAACATCTGGAGATGGAGAATAGGTTGCCAATACAACATCTTCTGAAAGTGCTCTTTCACACCCTGTAGTTACTACTAAGAGTAAGCTTAAAAGAAGGGTGATTTTTGAATAAATTTGTTTTTTAGTTTTCATGATTGTAACTGTTTATTGTTTTCCAACATTAATATGAATGTATGTTCTAATTTCCCATTCAGAACCGTTTGACTGTCCTGCTAGGTTTAAAGTAGAAGCATCTGTACTGCTAAAAGTATATCTCGGAGAATATTGGTCTAGGGATCTCCAAGTTCCGCGAATTCCCATTTTGGTATTTGGTAAAACAAACCAACCTGGCTTTCCTAAAGTGGTCGAGAAATCCAACATTAATTGTGTAGGATATGTTAAATTAAAATCTCGGTGATAATCAAAAGGTCCCCAATCATTAAACTTTGCGGTAGCGGTTACTTTCAATTTATTATAAATCATACGAAGGTCTCCACCCGATCTTGTTATCAATCGTGCATCACTTCCGTTCGCTTGACCATTTCCATAATAGAGGTTGGCAATAAACCCAAAATCTGGACTCATTTTAGAAACAATTCTTGAATTTACTTCCCAAAGGTCTTCAGCAGGTGCTGATTCTCCAAATGCAAAAATTGATCGATTGGAAAAGAAACCGATTGCAGCATCTTGTGTTGTTGGAAGGTGTCTGTATACAAATCCTAAATTCATCGCAAAATTGGCGTCTTCTGCACGGTCATTATCCCACTCATACATCCAAGTTCCTGGTGTTGGATCATAAGTAAATAAAATTTCTCCTGCAGTCGTTTCTCTATTGCCTCTTACCACAAATGGATCTGCCTGTATATTTCTTAATCTTCCTGGAGCATCAATACCGTTTGGCATGGCAGCAACAAGGGGTTTTTGCCATAAAAAGTTGGGTGCTATTTGTAAGTTCCCTGAACTGAATGTAAATCCTGTTAAAAAGTTTGCCTGATTCCCACTTCCATTGTCTTTCAATTTCCAGCCTGTAAAAGTAGTGGTTGCATCGGCACCTCCGTTTGCAACAAGTCCCATTACAGCAGATTGTGCATACCAGTTAAAAGTTCCTTTGGTATAGGTCACTTTTAATTTACTTCCCCAGTTATCAGCTGCTTTCACACGATCTACCACAACATCACTTGTGCCATCATTATTGTATCTAATATCTTGGTATTCTCTTCCGTTTAAGGGTTGACCTCCCCAGATACCTCCTAATTGGAATCCGAAATTATCATATTTTCTTTCCAATGCTAGTGTCAATCTACGTGTTTGAGGTAAAGGAATAAAACCAGATGTTTGTGCTTCTCTAGTATCTCTTTTATTAACATCTTCATGAAACACACTTGTAAAAGTGTATTTCCCGATTTCTGTACTGTATTTTAAAAGCAATGCTGGATTTGCTCCCCACCATAACTGAGGTCCAAAAGCAGCTTTTAATCCTTCCAAAACCCCTTTACCATCTACTTCAATACCTAAAATCTCACCTCCGTAAATATCTAAATTCGGTCCATAATTTGCTTCTGGATATAACCCAAAAACGTCACCTTCATATTGCCAATGGTAATGACCTGTTCTATAAAATCCTCTCACATCAAAAGCATCTGATTTCCAATCGAAAGATGCATTGTAAACTTGGACTCTATTATTGTCTGTAAGGGTTACGTTTCCATTGTCTGTGTTAACCACTACCGGACGATTTCTATTTTCGTAGAATATTTCATCAATCGGATTTGCAGCCACATTCCCTAGGACATTGACATTCACTTCTGCTCTCATATTTGCAGAGGGTTGTGCTTGCACTCCTATAAAATAAGATTGCATGTGATCGAAACCAGTTCTATTTGGATAGCCTGTGTTTTCTGGATCTGCAATACTTGGCGTGGTTAATAAATCTCCTCCTGTATTGAACGTTGTAAATTCTGCTCTTAAATTACTCAGACTTATTTTTTCGTTACTCCCCATTGTAGCATTACCGCCTCTTGCTCTTAAAACGCCGTCCATTAAACTAATGTTCGAAAAATGTTTTGCTACTGAAGTAGATGTAACTCCTTCATCAAATGGATTGATGCGATGTGCTTCTTGTAAGGAATAATAAGCTGCTCTAGGGTATAAAGTATACAATCCTGCCGCGTTTGTGGGTCCTTTGGCACAGATTCCAAACCACTCTTCATTCATATTATTTTTTCCTTCTTTGAAATCTATATAATATCCTCCGTTGGACCAAGAAGCATTGTTATCATGAACATCTAAGTCTTTTGTCTGACCAAATTTCCACCAACCATCACTAAACTGAAACGTAAAACCACCTAAGGAATTTTCTGCTTTTCCTAATCCGGCAGCATTTTGGTAAATTTCTCTCCAGTTTTCAACCATAAAGTGCGCTTGCATTTTCTGATCTTCTTCGTTGGTAACTGCATTGAATGCATCCGCTCCAAATTCGGTAAACATGATGGGCATGTTTAGTTCTTTTTTTACTCTTTTAAAAGCATCTCCGAAAGATTTTCCGCGATACATATTTGTTCCGTAAATGTCTACATCTTTACATTCTTTTGAAACAATATCCAAAAAACCTAAATCGCCATTACAGATCGCTACTGGATGCGAACGATCCATTTCTTTCATAGCTACTGCTGCCTTATTAAACATTTGGTATAGATACTTAGCGGCAACAGAATAATCATCTTCATTGATGGGTAGGTCTTCCGTTTCGGCTCCTTTCCAAACCAATCCATAATTATTTTCATTTCCTAATAGGTACATGAGTAAACCAGGCGTGTTTTTATATTCATTAACAACGGCTGTAATTTCCTTCAATAAAATGGCTTGTGTGGTAGCATCAGAATAATCTGTCTTAGGAACCCATGCGCCATTGACCGTCAATCCATATCTACCAAATGAATGATTAAGCATGGTATGAATTCCGTATGTTTCGTAGATATAAGTAATCCATTTTGGCTGAATCCCTGTATATACACGAATCGTATTTACACCCATATTTTTAAGCAAACTCATTTCTGTATCTAAAGCTGCCTTTATAACATCTTCGGATTGATTCCATAAACTGTATGAATAATTGGTGCCAATTGGAAAATAGTCCCAATTCATACCATTAATCATAAAATCGTTTCCATTAACGGACAATTTAACTCCTTGCTCATTGTCAATTATTTTAACGCTATTTGCTTGCGCAAATAAGTTCAAAGAACAGCATAATAAAATAATTCTTAAAAAATAATTCCTCATATGTTTTATTTGTTTTGTAGACAATCTAAATTTACATCCAGACACTTATTTTACTCAAATGAATGAGAACAAAATTTTCTACTTTTATTAATTTTCATAAATTTAGGTATTATAAATGTTCAGTCTAAGAATTATACCTCAATAAAAAACATACAATTTTGAATAAACTAAAATCATAGTGATAGCGCCAAAACAACTACGATTCTCAGGGTAAAAAAAACACACTCGCAATAATTGTTGTGGTATTGTATTGCTTATTTCTAAGTTGTTGTGAGAATTTAAATTTAGAAAATATATGTAGCGTTCTGGTTTTCTGAAAAACTACCTTGTATTAAAGGGATTTGGAGAACAATACCTTAACAGAAAGCATTAAAATTGAAAGCTCAATTTTAAATATTTATTTTGATTTGTTTGGGATTCTTTGATAACATCCAAACTATAAAAAAGTAAAAATGCGTTCTTTCCAATTCCAAAAATGCTGCGTATTTAATAAAAAAAGGCAGTAATCTTACGATTATTGCCTTTTTAATTTTGCTTGAATAGTATTGAAATAATACGATCCATATGAAATCGCTACTTATTTACCTTCCGCAGCTTTTTTTGCTTCTCTTTTTAATTTTAAATTTTCCCAAATAGTCCCACCAATCCAATAAGGTACGACAAATGTTAACAGGAAGATCAACAACCAGAAACCGGCTGTAAAAATAAACATGAATAAAACTAATCCTGAAAATTGAGAAAAATCTAACATTTGCTTTTATTTGAAAAATTATTACAGCAAAAATAATACATATTTTCATATTCTACTATGTAAAATGAAAATTTTTCAATTGTTTTTAAAAGCGATTCATAATAGCTTTCATCTTAGTTTTTGTAAATTTGTGTTTTAATATTTCATTCACACAAACATGACCTACAGAATAGAAAAGGATACCATGGGACAAGTAAAGGTTCCAGCAGATAAATATTGGGGAGCGCAAACAGAACGATCTCGCAACAACTTTAAAATTGGGGCAGCAGGATCGATGCCTCTTGAAATTGTATATGGTTTTGCCTATCTTAAAAAAGCAGCAGCTTATACCAATTGTGATTTGGGTGTTCTAACCTCCGAAAAAAGAGATTTAATTGCAAAGGTGTGTGATGAGATTTTGGCCGGGAAACATGATGATCAATTCCCATTAGTCATTTGGCAAACGGGTTCAGGTACACAATCAAATATGAATGTGAATGAAGTGATTGCAAACAGAGCCCATGAAATTGCAGGACATGTTATAGGTGAAGGCGAAAAGACGATTCAACCCAATGATGATGTAAACAAATCACAATCTTCAAACGATACCTTTCCAACAGGGATGCACATCGCAGCCTACAAAAAAATTGTAGAAACCACCCTTCCGGGCATCGAGCAACTGAAAAATACATTAAAATTAAAGTCAGAAGCATTTAAAGACGTTGTAAAAATAGGAAGAACACATTTAATGGATGCAACTCCACTAACTTTGGGACAAGAGTTTTCTGGCTATGTAGCCCAATTAAATTTTGGTGTGAAAGCGTTGAAAAATACCTTAGCACACTTAAGCCAGTTAGCTTTAGGAGGTACTGCCGTTGGAACGGGATTAAATACCCCTCCTGGCTACGATGTTTTAGTAGCTAAGTACATTGCCCAGTTTACGGGATTGCCCTTCATAACCGCAGAAAACAAATTCGAGGCATTGGCAGCTCACGATGCTTTTGTAGAAACACACGGATCGTTAAAACAAATTGCTGTTTCTTTAAATAAAATTGCAAACGACATTCGTATGATGGCGTCTGGACCTCGATCTGGAATTGGAGAATTGATCATTCCGGCAAACGAACCTGGCTCTTCTATCATGCCAGGAAAAGTCAATCCAACACAAGCAGAAGCCATTACTATGGTGTGTGCACAAGTACTGGGAAATGATGTTGCTGTAACTGTTGGTGGAACGCAAGGACACTATGAATTGAATGTTTTCAAACCTATGATGGCCGCAAATGTTTTACAATCGGCGCAGTTAATAGGAGACGCATGTAAATCTTTTGATGAAAACTGTGCTGCGGGCATTGAACCCAACCACACAAGAATTACAGAATTGGTAAACAATTCTTTAATGTTAGTAACGGCTTTAAATACAAAAATCGGGTATTACAAGGCTGCTGAAATTGCAAATACAGCGCATGAAAACGGCACTACATTAAAAGTAGAGGCAGTTCGTTTAGGCTATGTAACCCCTGAAGAATATGATGCTTGGGTAAAACCTGAAGAAATGATTGGTGGATTAAAATAAACCGACCCTCATCCTTATATTATAAAAAAGCGGTAATTCATTTTACAGCTTTTTTCTTTAAAGAGCTATTTCACTCCCCGATGCCAATTCTAAAGGAAGTTGCTTCTTTTGGAACCATCTTGCTTGCAAAGCTCCTTTTAGTATAATTTTTTGATCAATCACTTCAAGCCAGCTTCCTTCTCGCAAACCTAAAACAGGTGTGTCATTATAGACATGAAATTCTTGGATACGTGTCTCACGCGTTTCTCCCATATGCGTTGATCCCTTAACAGGATCCAAATAATGGGCATTGATATTGAAAGGTATCGTCTCCAATGCCTTAAAGCTTGGCGGATACACTACAGGCATGTCATTGGTATTGCGAATAGAAACACCACAAATATTACTTCCTGCACTGGTTCCTAAATAGGGCGTTCCGTTTTCCAAAACAGTTTTTAATTCTGTAATGAGGTCATGTTGATAGAGTTGGTTTAACAACTCAAAAGTATTTCCCCCACCGGTAAAGATGGCTTGTGCTTTTTGAACTGCCTCTTTGGGGTTTTCAAATTCATGAATCCCTTTCACATCGATCTTTATTTTTGTAAATGCATTCGCAGCTATTTTAGTATATGCGTCATATGAAATGCCTCCTGGTCTTGCATATGGAATGAATAACAATGTAGATATCCCCTCAAAGAATGAAGCTAATGTGGGTAGAAGATATTCTAAATAGTCACTACCATATACCGTTGACGTACTTGCAATTATTATTTTTTTCAAAATTGAGATGTTTATCGTTTGCGAATTTAAAGAATTAAAGGGGTTCTTTAACAAAAAATTATACCTGCCTTCAAACAATTAAGAAATTGATTGTGTTTTCTTTGTTCTTAAAAGAGGACTATTTTTTCTTATTTTTGTGTGTATCATTTTTTCTAAAATAGAATTATCTATGTATAAGACAGTGCTCATTTTATTCCTCTTCGGCTTTGCTTCAAATGGAATGGTCGCACAAAGAAGTACTTTGATAATGGGACATCTTAAAGATTCTATTGGAACAATTTCCGACGCTACTATTTTAAATTTAAGCACAAAAAGAGGAACAATCTCCAATGATGAGGGAGTTTTTGAGATTCGCGTTCGGTTGGGAGATTCGTTGCGACTCTCTTCTGTACAGCACATTACAAAGATTATCTACATTTCTAAGACTATTTTTACGCGTAAAAAGATCGCCATTCAATTGCTCATTGAGACGACTGTCTTGGAAGCGTTTGAATTAAAAAAACATAATTTGTCTGGACGCTTGGGCATCGATGTTCAAAAAGTGATTAAGAAGAATGAAATAAGTGCTGTCACCTTAGGGCTCCCAAATGCAGGAAGAAAAAAAATGAAAAAAGTAGACCGAGAAATTTACACAGCGACCACCAGTAGTGGCGGTATTTCTTTAGACCATATAATAAACACCTTGTCTGGTAGAATAAAAATGTTGCGAAAAAAGAAAGTGATTGTTGAAGAAGACATTGATGTTCAAGTCTTGTTAAAGCAATACAATTATGATTTGGAAAAAAATTTCAACATTCTAAAAGAGAACACAACACGCTTCTTGTATTTTTGTAGAACCGATAGCATGTTTAACAAAGTGCTCTTTAACGATGAATTTGCGCTTATTAAATTCTTAGAAGAAAAAGCCATCGAATTTAATATATTAAACAGTAATTTGGCTCGCTAATTGATTTGCTTCTTCTATGAAACTACAAAAAACCTTTTTGCTTTTACTCTTCTTACCATTACTGTCTTTTTCTGCACACAAATATTACTTGAGTCTTACTCAAATAAACTTTAGTCCGAAATCAAAATCGGTACAAATAATTATCAATGTTTTTATGGATGACATAGAAACGGCTTTGAACAAAGATTATAATATTGATTTACAATTGACCACCGAG
Source organism: uncultured Polaribacter sp. (assembly GCA_943787375.1). GTDB lineage: Bacteria > Bacteroidota > Bacteroidia > Flavobacteriales > Flavobacteriaceae > Polaribacter. The sequence continues at coordinate 60,731 of CALSME010000001.1, read as the reverse complement.
AAAGAACTCAAAGGAAATGATGTTTATTTTGAAAAGTATTTGAACGAAAAATTGCATTTTAAAGTAAATGCTATTGACCAAAAATTTAGTTATATAGGTAAAGAATACGAGGGAGAATTGGTGTATTTTTATTTAGAGATTGAAAATATTAAAGCCGTCGATCAAATAACTATCTCCAATAAAATACTCATCAAACACTTTCCAAAACAAGAAAATCTCATAAAATCGAAAGTTGGTAAAGTCAACAAAAGTGTTTTATTGGATGCAGAAAATTACTCAGAAACCTTAAAATATTAAAAATTTAAAGCCCCTATATTAATAGATATTCATAAATTAGGAAAATATTTAAAACAATCAATTAAAATGAAAAAACTAAGCATGCTATTGTTTTCATTTGTTTTTATTGCTGGAGCGAATTTTGCACAGCAAAAGACAAAACAAGGACACACCAACCAGAATAAATTCAAACAGTTAAAAGATGAATTGGCAACCCCAAACAGCCAACATACAGCTTCTGGTGCTCCAGGTATTGCCTATACACAACAAAAGGTAGATTACAATATGGACATTGTCTTAGATGATGACAATCAACGAATTTATGGAAACGAAACCATAACCTATCACAATAACTCAGTGGATAAACTGACTTACTTATGGGTTCAGCTAGATCAGAACATGCGTGCTGCAGATTCTAAAACGCCAGACATTCAACCCAATAAAATACCTACCAAACTAAGTAAAAGTAGGTTCGATAGAAGTTTTCCTTCTGAAGCTTTCGATGGAGGTTTTAAAATTGAAGGAGTTACCAATATAGATGGTTCTGACTTGTCCTACACGATCAATCAAACCATGATGCGTATCAATCTTACAGCACCTTTGCCTTCTGGCGCTACATTTGAATTCAAAATAAAATGGTGGTACAACATCAACAATCATAGAACCCAAGGAGGGAGATCTGGTTTTGAGCATTTTCCTGATGGAAACAACAACTATGTCATTGCACAATTTTATCCAAGAATGTGTGTGTATGACAATGTAGAAGGATGGCAGAATGATCAATTTTGGGGACGCAGTGAATTTGCGCTAGAATTTGGAGATTTCACCGTAAACATTACCACTCCAGAAGACCATATGTTGGGTGCAACGGGGGTATTATTGAATGAAAAAGAGGTATTGACGCGCAAGCAATTAAAAAAATTAGCAGAAGCTAAAAAGTCTTTTGATAAAATTGTGATCATTCAATCTCAAGAAGAAGCTGAAAAAGTTGAAAAGAAAAGAGCTACGAAAACCAAAACTTGGAAATTTAAAGCAACCAACGTAAGAGATTATGCGTTTGCAAGTTCAAGAAAATTTATTTGGGATGGAATGGCTGTAGACATTAACGGGAAGACCGTTATGGCTTATTCATACTACTCTAGAGAAGCAAATCCATTGTATGGAGACCATTCTACAAAAGCAGTAGCACAAACCTTAAAAACCTATTCTGAATATACTTTTGACTACCCATATCACAAAGCAATTTCTGTAGATGGACAAATGGGAATGGAATATCCACAAATTTGTTTCAATCCCGGTAGACCAAATGCTGACGGAACGTATTCTGACCGTGTAAAATACAGAATGATCAAAGTAACAATTCATGAAGTAGGACATAATTTCTTTCCAATGATTGTAAATTCGGACGAAAGACAATGGACTTGGATGGATGAAGGATTGAATTCCTATATGGAAATGTTAGCTGAATTGGCGTATGACAAAGATTTTCCAATTACGAGAGGGTATCCAAAAAATATTGTCAAATATATGAATGGAGATCAATCTAGAATTGCACCTATCATGTCCAAAGGAGACCATGTATATAGTTTTGGTAACAACGCCTATGGAAAACCAGCTACTGCCCTATGGATTCTACGTGAAACCATTATGGGGAAAGAATTGTTTGATCATGCTTTTAAAACCTATTCGCAACGTTGGAAATTTAAACACCCAACTCCGGCCGATTTCTTTCGTTCAATGGAAGATGCTTCTGCAATGGATTTAGACTGGTTTTGGAGAGGATGGTTTTACACAACAGACGTAACAGACATCGGAATTCAAAGTGTAAAAAAGTTTCAAACGAAAACAGGTGAAAATGACACCGTAGAATTTATTGAAGACACCACAGCAGGTTTAACCTTTGCTAAAAAAGATGCCAACTCAAAATTTCACTACGAAATTACCTACAACAAACCGGGTGGATTGGTAATGCCAATCATTGTAGAATTTACCTATAAAGATGGTTCTACAGAGAGAAAAACGTATCCAGCACAAATTTGGAGATACAATGACAAAGAAATTACAAAAACCTTCTCTTCTGAAAAGGAAATAACAAATATTGCATTGGATCCAGATTTAGAAACGGCAGATGTAGATACTTCAAACAATAGTTTTCCAAGAAAAGAACAAACGAAGTTTACTCAATTCAAAAAGAAAATGAAAGGTTAAAAAAGACCTTTATCTCTAAAAAGCGAAATCAAATTGATTTCGCTTTTTTTATGACCAATTTTGACATTTATTTTGGTAAAGATTTGTTAATTTTTTAACATTTTTCAACTCATTTAAATACAAATTCTTAATTTAGACGCCATTTCAAAAAACAATTAAAAATGAGAAAATTATCTGTACTCGTATTTTCACTATTCTTTGTGGCGACTGCCTCTTTTGCACAAGCGCCTGTTAAAGAAAAAAAGAAAACACAACAAGGACACACCGATCAAAACAAATTCAGACAAATGAAAGATGTTTTGGCAACACCAAATGATCAGCATGCAGCATCCGGAGCTCCAGGAAACCAATACACACAACAAAAAGTAGATTATGTAATGGACATTCGTTTGGATGAAAGTGCAAATCGAATTTATGGTGATGAAAACATTACCTATCACAACAATTCTAAAGATGTTTTAGACTACTTATGGGTACAATTAGATCAGAACATGAGAGCAGACGATTCTAAAACACCCTTGGCGAAATCGAACGGTGCTTCTCTTTTTATTACTCCAGAGAATTTTCAGAGTACTTATATGAATGAAAAGAAAGGATTTGGATTCAATATTACGGCAGTAGAAAGTAATGGTGCTCCCCTATCCCATTTCATCAACAGAACCATGATGCGTGTCAACTTACCAAATGCTTTACAGCCTGGAGAAAAGTTTAAATTTCGCATTGCATGGAATTATAAGATTAACGACATTAATAAAGACGGTGGAAGATCTGGTTTAGAAACATTTCCTGACGGAAACAACAACTACACCATTGCACAGTTTTTTCCAAGATTGGCAGTCTATAACAACGTAGAAGGATGGCAAAATATGCAATTCTGGGGACGTAGTGAATGGGCCTTAGAATTTGGAAGTTATGATGTAAAAATTACCGTGCCTGCAGATCATATCTTAGATGCAACCGGAGATTTACAAAATGAGAAAAAAGTATTGTCTAAAAAACAACGTCAACGCTTTGCAAAAGCAAGAAAAACTTTTGACAATCCTGTTTTAATTGTGACCCAAGCGGAAGCGGAAGCTGCAGAAAAAGGACGTGCTACTGGAACAAAAACATGGCACTTTATAGCAGACAAAGTGCGTGATTTTGCTTTTGCGACTTCTAGAAAATACATTTGGGATGCTATGGCAACTAATGTTAATGGAAAAACAGTAATGGCGGTTTCTTTGTATCCGAAAGAAGGAAACCCTTTGTGGGAAGAACACTCTACTAGAGCGGTTGCAACCACACTTATTGAATACTCTAAACTTACGTTTGACTACCCATATTCGAAAGCAATTTCTGTGCACTCAGAAAGACAAGGAATGGAATACCCAATGATTTGCTTCAATTTTGGAAGACCAAATCCAGACGGAAGCTATTCAGACAGAACCAAAAAAGGAATGATTGGTGTGATTATTCATGAAGTTGGACACAACTTCTTTCCAATGATTGTAAACTCCGACGAAAGACAATGGACTTGGATGGATGAAGGATTGAATTCTTTTGTAGAAATTTTAGCAGAAGATGTGTATGATGCAGAATTGTTTGCTTCCAACCCAACCAAAGAAATTACGCGTTATATGGGCGGAGATCAATCGAATATTTCCCCAATCATGTCTCAAGGAGATTATGTAAAGCAATTTGGACCGAATGCCTACTCGAAACCAGCTGCTGGATTGTACATGTTAAGAAAGACCATTATGGGTCCTGAATTGTTTGACCATGCTTTTAGAACCTATTCGAAGAGATGGATGTTTAAGCACCCAACACCGGCTGACTTCTTCCGTTCTATGGAAGATGCTTCTGGAATGGATTTAGATTGGTTTTGGAGAGGATGGTTCTATACTACGGATGTAACGGATATCGGAATTAAGTCTGTAAAGCCTTTGTATTTAACCGACAAGCCAAACGAAAGAATGACCCAATTAAAGGAACAATACAAGCAGTATTTCGACAACCTTGGAGACTTGGTATACATTACCGACAAAAAGGAAGATGCCAATGCGAAAGCGATGGATACCTATGTAGATGGAAAAGAAGTACCATCTTTTATCTATTCTGTTGAGTTTGAAAAACCTGGTGGATTGGTAATGCCAATCATTGTAGAATTGACATATGCAGATGGAACTACAGAAAGACAAACCTTCCCTGCTCAAATTTGGATGCAGAATGACACTTCTGTAAAAAGGGTGTTCTCTGCTACTCAAGAAATTGTAAGCTTTAAACTAGATCCAGATGAAGAAACTGCGGATGTAGATACTTCAAACAATAGCTGGCCTAAAAAGGAAGAAACAAAGTTTGAAAACTTCAAAAACAAAGTAAAAGGATAATATTTCTTTTACTACATCTTAAAAACTCCAACGAATTTCATTGGAGTTTTTTTTTGCTTTCTATTGAAATTTTAAAAGGTGTTTTATCGCTGAATGTTTTTATTGAATTGAAAAAAGCAAGTGAAATATAAATATGTGTTATTTTTTATATATATTTGAACTGAAATTAAAATTAACATACATTTAAATAAAAAGTATTGTTTAAAAAATCATGAAAACAATAACTAAATCTATTCAACTTCCAAATTGATACGATTAACAAAAGATAACGTTATCTCGAAAATGTAATAGGAATAAGCGCATAAAATAGAAGGATATAACGAGTTATGCCACATAAAACAAACATAACGGTCGAAAATGGACTGACCATCCAAAGTCGGAATAATTTTGAAATGACATTAAAAAACAGTAAATTCGAGAATGTTATGAGCATAAGTTTGAAAATCGAAAAGAGTAAAACATTTTTCTAACTCAAAAACATAGAAATTATGAATATTTTAAAATTTTTCAGAAATTCTAAGTTAATAGGCTTTTCTGCCATTTGCTTTTTAATTTTTTCTTGCTCTCAATATGATTTAAACCAAGAAAGAGCTTTTGACTTTGCAATATATGAAGCATACAAGGACAATCCTTTAAGTAAATCCACTAAAGACTTAATTGCATCTTCTCTAAGAAATAGAACTTCTAATTTATCTTTAAAAAGACAAATTTTAGAGCAAATTAATCAACAATATAATTCTAACTTAGATATTTCCGACCCAATGCTTGAATTATCTGACTATAATGTTGATGATATGAAAGCGTATAGTTTAACGAACGGGTTATTAAACCAATCTGAAATAGATATGATTGATGAATTAGCATCTGATATTCAAGCCACAAATTTAGATGACGCATTAGTAAGTTTTGAAAATAAAGTTGTATTACTTAATCTTGACCAGTCAACTTTTGAAAAGTATAATGACGTTGCTAATAGCTTAAAGGTTGTAGATGAAGAAAATCCATCTTTATTTGATTCATCAACATCAAAAAATTCAAATGTAGCGCAAAGAGGCATCATAGCGTGTATTGTAGCTTTTATTGTTTGGGTAGCTGCAATTGTAGGGTTTGTTGGTGGTTGCGCGACAGTATTCCTTTGTGCTTTAGCTACAGTTGCTTTATTAGCTGCAACAGCTGATTTGGTTCTTGAATGTGTTCCTGATACACCAGGTGCTGGTTTAGATTAAAAATTGTAAGTTATGAAACTACCAAAAATATTTTACAGAATTGTATTACAGATTGTTTTGTTATTAGTCTTAATATTATCAATAGCTTTATTCTATAACTACAGTAATTCTTTTGACTTTTATAGAAACCTAAAGACTATTTTTTTATTACTTTTAATAACAGGAATTTTGATTAGTATTAACCTAAAAACAAAAGAAAAAAACATCAAAATTATTAAAATTTTCTCATCACCTCTATCTACATTTGGCTTGAATTTTTTAACAATTTGTTTTTTAGCTTTATTTATTAATAGAATAATTGCTACTGGCTTCAAAACAGGTGAATTGATATATAATCAAATTTCTTCTATTGTGTTAGGTTTAATTTCTCTAGGAGTCTTTATTTATCTTCACGTAAACAATTTGAAAGATAAAAATAACGTGGCATAACACGGTATATAAAAAATAGCAGTTAAGAGCTAAACTTTAAGTTCATGTCTTTTCTGCTATTTTTGTTTTCAAACCGAAAAATAGCACACACAAATCTGCTACTTTCCATATACAAAACCGTTAATAACAATCATTGTAGAATTGACCTATGCAGATGGAACTACAGAAAGACAAACCTGTCCTGCTCAGATATGGATGCAGGATGACACTTCTGTAAAAAGAGTGTTCTCGGCTACTCAAGAAATTGTAAGCTTTAAAATAGATCCAGATGAAGAAACTGCGGATGTAGATACTTCAAACAATAGCTGGCCTAAAAAGGAAGAAACAAAGTTTGAAAACTTCAAAAACAAAGTAAAAGGATAACATTTCTTTTACTACATCTTAAAAACTCCAACGAATTTCGTTGGAGTTTTTTTTTGCTTTCTATTGAAATTTTAAAAGGTGTTTTATCGCTGAATGTTTTTATTGAATAGGAAAAAAACAATTAGAATATAAAAGCCAAAGTAGAAAATAAAATTGACCACTCCGCAAAGTGTTTGACATAGCGGAACATAAAAACAAGGAAGTACAATGATGGATGCTCCCAAAACACATTATTTCATATTAAAAGCATTGATAAAGACACAAACGCATAGTCTAGGAGACTCAGGGAGGTAATTAGATCCTATGCGGCTGGAGTAGGCTAGTAATTCTAAAAATTCAGCAACTAATTCCATCAGTGTTTCATACCAGCTTATTGTTTAAAAGTAAAAAAACTCAAGACAAATTGTCTTGAGTTTTTTTATGGTAGGCAAGCCCTTAACAAAGGGTTGCCTAATATTTAAAGAACAACCTTATTCTAAAGTGATGATAAACCACCAGTCAAATTCAGCATTTGCATCGGTTGTTTTTAAGATCATTTCATTAGGAGTTTCTCTGTCAAAGATTTGATATTGGTGATTTCCACCCGTATAGTATCCTACAAATGCAGTTCCCGAAAGACTAATCGTTTCGGTTCCTCCCGGTGCTGTAAGGGTCCAAGATGCAGTATAATCGTCAAAGGCATAGTTTTCAATATCTGCACCGTTTACATTTCCAGATGCATTGGGACCTAAATCATTCACGATATAAGGGTCTCTACCAAAAACAGTTCCATTGGTAACGTGAGTAAAGGTACCGTCAGAACTAAAGGTAAAACGATCGTCATACATTCCTGTTCCTGCTTTTTCATCGGGACCAGCTCCATACCATTCGGTTAGAACTTGACCTCCTACTGGACCTAAACCAAAGTGTTTGTTTTTAGCTGAGTGCACTTTCCAAGTTCTAGATGTTACAGCTGTAGGGTCTGCTGGATCGTATCCATAGAGCTTAGCAATTAAATCTGCTGGTGGAGCATAGGTAGACAATACATCTACTTCGATGGATTTGCTTGAAGAGACTCCTGCAGTTCCAGAAGCAACTACGGTTACCGTATAGGTGTTTAGTCCTAAAGAACTAAAGCTAATACTATTGTTTCCAGACAAAGAAACTGTTTCTTCACCATTGAATACATATTTGTAAGAAACGGCGTTGTCTGCGGTTGCTGTAAAATTTACAACACCACTACCATCCCCATTTGGGTTTGCAGCATCTGCTCCCACAATTTCAGCTGTAATAACAATATTTGAAGGCGTCACAATGTCTCCAAAAGAATACTCATCTTCTTGACAGCCTAAAAAAGTAAAAACAACTGCAAACAATACTGTTTTTATATAATTAATATTTTTCATTGTATTTGTTTTAGTTTGTTAATTTTAATTCGTCATAGTAGTATACCGTATCATCTCCCCCATTTCCAAAGTCAAAAAATACAACAACTTTTACATAATCTGCAGTAGGTGCTGCACTGAAATCATAGGTAAGCTCTTCCCAAGAATTAGCAACTGTAGTGTTCACATCTATTTCATGTGTAATACTAGCATCTGCATTTTCTATTTTTACTTTTACGACAGCTCCAACTTTTGGAGACCATGTATTAACACTTATCTTAGAATAAGTCGCAAAGTCTAATGGAGTGGTAACATCTAGAGTTGCTCCTGCCCATGTTTGCGCTCCTGTTGGCTTTGTAAATTCAACTACAGTAGCTGTTGTGTTTACTCCCGAAGCATCAGGGTTTGAAATTATTGCTGCAGCTGCACTACCAAAAGGTGTGATTGTAGGTGCGGCTCCTTCAAAATCTTGAAAAGTTAAAGATGCTACAACTCCTGAATCATTCACGAGATTGATTTCATCATAATAATAAACGGAACCGTCTCCCCCATTTCCAAAATCAAAGAATACCACTAATTTTACATAGTCAGCAGCTGGCGCTGCACTAAAGTCATAAATTAATTCTTCCCAAGAACTTGTAGTGGTTGTATTTATATCCACTTCATGCGTAATACTAGCGTCTGCGTTTTCTATTTTTACTTTTACCACAGCTCCAACTTTTGGAGACCATGTATTAACACTTATCTTAGAGAAGTTTGTTAAATCTAATGGGCTTGTAAGGTCTAAAGTTGCTCCTGCCCATGTTTGCGCTCCTGTTGGCTTTGTAAATTCAACTACAGTAGCTGTTGTGTTTGCTCCTGAAGCATCAGGGTTTGAAATTATTGCTGCAGCTGCATCACCAAAAGGTGTGATTGTAGGTGCGGCTCCTTCAAAATCTTGAACTGAACTTGTAACAACACTTGAGGGTGCTTTATAAAAATAAAAGTTATCTACATATACGATACCTGCAACGCCGTCTGAGTCGATTAATATCTGTGTTATTTTATTTTTGTTTGCAAGATTCCCATCAAAATTAGCCATATCGATCTCCACACTTTGCCAAGAACCAGTTACGGTAGTTCCTAAAGATTCTACATCTTCACCACCATCTACTGTATTTACGATTTTAACAAGTAATTCATTAGTGACTCCTTCAGGAACCCAATAATCAATGTGCATCATTTCCATATCAGCAACATCAATTCCATTTGCATAGTTAGTTACCATTCCTACGAAATCTAGGTTCGTTAACTTCCATACATTGTCACTACCAATCGTTGTTGCTTCAAAACCTGATGCAGACCAACCTGTTGGTAATTCATCCAATGTAACATTTGTATAAGCATCACTAAAGATTGAAACGACATCTGAATCGTTTCTTGCTGGTGGCGTTGTTGCACCTGCTGTTGGTGCTAAAATTTCAGTGACTTCAAAATCAACCGAATAGGTTGTTGTTTCAATCGCACCCCCTTTTGCAATAATTTGAACAGTGTAGGTACCTGCATCGGCATATTGGTAAGACAATGCTTCACCAATATTTGCGGTTGCAACGGGTTGTGTTACACCTGCTTCGCCTGAATGAAATTCATACATCATGGCAAAGTCTGCAGATGCACTCACATTTACCTGTTTCGAAACGGCTGCATCATTTTCAATGGTCGTCATCAAATTTTCTGGAGCTCTGAAAGAAACTACGATAGGTTTTGTCAATTCTGTAGCATCCCCTTTGGTGTTGTATGCTACTAATTTTACGTCATAAGTACCTTCTGCATACACATGTTGTGCATTTTCTCCATTAGGTATTCTTAATGGATCTGGAGTTGCATCGCCAAAATAAACATCAAAAGTAGATGCACCATCCGCATTGGGTGTGATGGTAGCTGCTCCTGTGTTATCTTGTGTAATGCTGAACAACATTTCTAAATTCGCTGGTGCAGACATGCTGTCTAAAAACGACAACTCTCTTTCATCAGTATCTGTACAGGCTGCTATTAATAGCAACACTGCAATTGTTTTGTATATATTTTTTATTTTTTTCATGGTGCTATATTTTAGTATCCTGGGTTTTGAGACCAACGGTTTCCTGTTAATTGAATTTCTATTACTGGAATTGGAAACACTTCATGTTTTCCTGCTACAAAACCATCAATTTCTTGTGCTGCTTTTCCTGTTCGTACCAAATCGAAGAATCGATGTCCTTCTCCAGCCAATTCTACTCGTCTTTCTTGAAAAATGTTTTCTGTAAGTGTAGCTCCTGTTGCAGTAATATTGTGCATCATGTCTCCAAAAGCACGTTGACGTACTCTATTTAAGTAACTCTGCGCTTTTGCATCATTGGAAGCAGTACCTCTATTGAAAGCTTCTGCAGCCATTAATAAAACGTCTGCAAAACGAATCGATCTGTAATTATTTGGATTGGTTAAGTTTCGATCTCCTTGCGCCGCATCACTTCTTTTTCTTGGAATGTATTTTCTGTTGAAAAAACCAGTATGCTCATTCCCTGTTCCGAAGGTAATTCCGGTTTGTGTCGCCCAAGCATCAATGTCTAAAACAGCAACATCTTTTCTTAAATCTCCCTCTTCAAATGCATCTACAACTTCTTGTACAGGTACATTGAAACTAAATCCTGAAGAGAAAATATCTCCTTCAGATCCTGGAGTTGCAGAGTAATTACGAATCCCGCTAAAACCAACTGCTACATTTCCTTCACTACATTGAAGACAACCGAAACCAGCACCTTCTAATTCTGAGTATTGTACTTCAAAAACAGACTCGATGTTGTTTTCTCCTTCCATTTCAAACATGGTGTCGTAATCGGTTACCAAATCATAAGGGCCGTTTAAAATCAAATTATCCAACACAGCTGCTGCTTCGTCAAATTTATCTTGATATAAATACGCTTTTCCTAATAAAGCTTGTGCTGCCCCTTTTGTAACTCTTCCAGTTTCAGCTTGGGTATACGGTAAGTTGTCCGCAGCATAGATTAAATCCAATTCAATCTGTGCATATACTTGTGCTTTTGGAGTTCTGTCTACATTAAATTGATCTCCAAATAAAATTCTTTGATCCACCACTAACGGTACATCTCCAAACCACTTCACCAACTCAAAGTAATAGTAAGCTCTTAAAAAGCGAGCTTGTGCAAGAATTTCTTCTTTCCCTTCAAAATCGATATTGTCTTTAAACTCTAAAATATAGTTCGCTCTGTTGACTCCTGAAAACATCCATCCCCAAATATCTCTTAATTGAGCATTTACAGGCGTGTGTGTCATGTCATCTACTTCTTGAATTCCAATAACGTCAGTAGCGCTTTCTCCACCCGCTAAGGTGTTGTCAGAAGCAATTTCTCCTAACATTACATTGATGTAACTCGATTGTAATAAATCGTAAGCACCAATTAATGCATTTTGATAATCTTCTTCAGTATTGAAATAGTCTTCTGAATTCTCTGCTTGAGATTTTACATCCACAAAATCATCACTACACGAAAAACCAAGTGTAAGAAGAACGATTGCTGATAAAATCTTTATGTTTATTTTTTTCATTTTTCTTTATTTTAAAAATTAAGATTAACTCCGAATAAAAAGGTCTTTGGATTTGGATAGAATCCTTGATCAATTCCACCACCAATTGGACTTCCATTAGATGTTGTTGGATCGTATCCTTTGTATTTTGTCAATGTAAACAAGTTGCTAGCTGACACATAAAAACGTACTGTATCAAATTGCAATTTCTCTAATTGGTCCGCATCAAATGTGTATCCCAATTGTATGTTTTGCAACCTTAAGAAAGAACCATCTTCTACATAAAAGTCAGAGAACAAGGTATTTCCTGTTGCACCGGTAGTCACTCTTGGAGAAGTATTGCTTGTCCCAGGACCCGTCCATCGGTCTAAAACATAGCTTAGTCGATTGGTCAAAGGCAAGTTTCTTTCATAACTTCTTACAATTTCGTTTCCTAAAGAAGCAAAAGCATAGGCATTGAAATCAAAAGCTTTGTAATTGAACGAAAAGTTCATCCCCATAGTAATGTCTGCAATCGGATCACCGATATACGTTCTATCTTCATTGGTAATGGATCCATCGCCGTTGGTATCTACAAATCTCAAATCTCCAGGCGCTGCATTGGTTTGTGTAGCATGTGCGTCAACATCTGCTTGGGTCTGAAAGATTCCGTTGGTTTCGTATCCGTAGAAATAACCGATTGGGAAACCAGCTTCCATTCTAGAGGGTGCTTGTTGCCCTACTCCAAAAGATCCACCTTCTATTACACCCGTCGCGTTTCCTACAAAAGTTACATTATTGTCTAATGTGGTAAAGTTGTAGTTGGCACTAAATTTGAAATCTTCAGATACGGTATGATTGTATCCGATAGAGAACTCAAATCCTTCATTGACAACAGAACCTGCATTTACAATAGGTGCAGAAGCTCCAGGAGCAGAAACTCCTAAGATTCCTGACACTTGAGGTCTTAATAATAAGTCTTCTGTCGTCTTTTTAAAGTAATCGGCAGTAATATCTACTTTGTTGTTGAACAAACTGATATCAAGACCGAAATCCAATGGAATTTGTTTCTCCCATTTAATTTCTGGATTGGAAATTGCGCCTAAAGCTGTTCCATAGGTCAATTGGTTATTGAAAGCATACACACCTTCTCCTGTTAATAAAGAAACAAAACCAAAAGATCCAATTCGATCGTTTCCGATGATTCCATAACTAGCTCTTAATTTTAAGTTATTAATAACTTCTGAATCTTCTAGAAAAGCTTCATCCGACACTACCCAACCCACAGAGGCTGAAGGGAAAAAACCAAACTTGTTTTTAGGTCCAAAATTTGAAGAACCATCTCTCCTTATAACGGCAGACATTAAGTACTTCCCTTTGTAGTTGTATTGCAAACGAGAAAAATAAGACAACAATCGGCTGTCAAAAAATTGTCTTGGATTGTTACTCAACGCTAAATTGTCTTGAGCACCTGGTGTAATACTCACACTGTTTAGGTCCGTACCAGTCACCCCGTTTTGAGTAAAATTCGTATCATTAAATCCTTGAGATCTAAACACAGAAGTTCCTAACAATACTTTTACATTATGATCTTCATCAAAAGTATTTTCATAACTTACAAAAGCATCAAAAGTATAATCCTTATAGGTTTGGCTATATTCGTTAACACCGGGTACATCTACGTTAAAAACACTACCATTCCCAAAATAAGCTATTGGGGAGAATGATTTTCCATTTACTTTCGCATGGTTGAATTGGTATCTTGCTTCTGCAGAGAAACCATCTAAAAATTGATAATTTAATCCATAAGAACCAGAGATTTTATTCACCCAAGTTCGGTTATAGCTATTATCTACCTGAGCGAGTGGATTGGCAACTTCAATACCCGTTCCAATTGCTGGAGGTAAAGAGAAATCACCGTTCGCATCATAAACTGGCGTAGTTGCTGGCATGTTTAAGGCATTGAACAAAACAGATCCTAAAGCATTTTCTATTAAATTCTTTTTATTGGTATTTGTATAGATGGTAGACGTTGATAATTTCAACTTATCTGTAAGGTCTCTGTTGTAGTTGAACTTCACATTTCTTCTGTTAAAGTTGGATTTGTCTCTTCCAACAATACCGTCTTGGTCTAAAACAGAGATTCCTAATGAATAGGTAGATTTTTCAGTTCCTTTGTTTAAAGTATAATCCAAACTATAAATTGGTGCGGTATCAAAAACGGCCTTTTGCCAGTTCGTACCTTGTCCTAAACCATTTACATTTGGAAATGGCAATGCTTCTCCATTGGCAGCGAAAGCTTCATTGGCAAGCAAAGCATATTCAGTTGCATTTAACAATGAAATCTCTTTCGTGGTTTGTTGGAAACCTACATAGTAGTTCAAGGTTGATTTATAATCTGTTTCTTTCTTCCCTGTTTTGGTGGTAATCAAAATAACCCCGTTAGCACCTCTAACTCCGTAAATACCAGCCGTTGCATCTTTTAATACATTGATGGATTCGATATCGGATGGATTGACAACACTTAAATCTTCAATAATATTACCATCTACTAAGATTAGGGGTCGGTTGTCTCCGTTGGTAGAAATCCCTCGAATTCGAATGTTAGAAGCGGCACCAGGAGAACCTGAAGAAGCTGTAACATTTACACCTGCAACTTGTCCTTGTAATGCTTGCTCTATTCGAGTTGGTTTTAATTGTTCTATGGATGCACTAGAAACGACAGATACTGCACCGGTAACTTCTTTTTTACGTTGTGTACCATACCCAATGACAACAATCTCATCTAGGGTCTCTGCTGAGCTCTCTAATGAGACATTGATAGTTGTGCTATTTACAACTACTTCGTTTGATTTGTAACCTAAGTATCTGAAAATAAGGGTTGCACCTTTTGTTACATTGTTCAAACTGTACAGACCATCAAAATCTGTTTCAGTTCCAGTATTACTACCTTTAATAACGATACTAACCCCTGGAAGAATTTCTCCTGACGCTGCATCTTTAACAATTCCTTTTACATCCATCTTTTGTGCAGTTGCACACAGTGTTGAAAATGCAAAAAGTAATAATGTGATTTTTCTAAGCATAAAATTGTTTTTGATTATTGATTTCATAAATATAGAGCAGAAAAATTGCTATATCAAAAAAATAACCGCAACTAAAAACATACATCGCAAAAAAATAGTTTAACTCAATAATAGCTGAAAAAAAACAAAAGACGAAGACTTTAATTTAATGAATGTTGTGGTCTTGTATGGTTTAACAACACGACTTAAATCATTACACTTCCAAAATATAGTTTGTTAAATTCGCATCGTGGGGTAAAGACATCTTTTTACGTAATCGATATCGCTTTACTTCTACACTTCTTGGTGAAATATTCAATAAGGGTGCAATCTCTTTGGAGGATAAATTCAATCGCAAATAAGCACACAATCGAAGATCGTTGGGTGTTAAATCTGAATGCATACTCTTCATTTTCTTCAGAAAGTCTTTATCGGCATTGTTAAACGCTTCTTGAAACATTTTCCAATCATCTGTATTGTTCAAATTTTTATCAATAATTTTCACTACACTTGAATTTTTATTCACATCAGACTTCATTAATTCTGTTTTGATGGAACTTAAGAATTCATTCTTTTTAATAATATTCATGGTTGAAATAGCCAACTCTCTATTTTTATTTTCAATATCATTGCGCAGTTTTTCGTTATTAATTTTAATGATGGTTTGCGAACTTTCCAATTCTTTTAATTCTAATTCCTTTTGAGCCTTGTCTAACAAACGCTCTCTTTGACGTTTATAATACCTTTTGGAGGTAAGATGCAGTCCGTAAATAAAGAACAAAAACAAACTAACATATCCGGAAATAAAGAGGTTGGAATAGTACCAGGGTCTTTTAATTTTAAATTGATATTTGGCAACATTAGCACTCATCTTTCCAGCTATAATCCCTCGAACTTTGAAGGTATAACTCCCATAAGGAAGGTTCTCAAATAACACAGAGGAAGATTTGGATGACCTGCTCCAATCTTTATTTTGACCTAATAACTGATATTGATACTTCGTTACCGAGATATTATTAAAGTTAGGGGTACTAAAAGATAGCTCAATATTATTTTCATCATTCGAAAATTCTTTGACCGTTGATAGGTCGACACTGTTCTTAATGCCATCTAATTTAAAACTATTGATGCTATTAATATGCACAATAAAGTCCGCTGGTTTTTTTAATGAATTTAGATCCATTTGAATGAATCCATCGGAAGTTCCAATAAGGTATTTTAAAGACGCTATATAGGTAATGTTTTCATATCCCGAAACTGCTTTGGGTATGTATTCTGAAATTGAAATAGAATTTACTTTTGGCTTATTACTTAATTTTCCTGGAGTTAAGTATTTAATTTCTTCTTTGGTAAAAGACCATAACCTATTTTTTACAGGGTCATGAATTAATTTTGCAGAAATAAAATTATCAGCATCAATTAAACTACTGTAAACAGTATCTTTTTTAAAAGAATCATTTACTTCATCATACACAAAAACCCCTTTTTTACTTGCATACAAGATCTTATTTTGATATTTAATAATACTAGAATGTACTCCTTTTTCTAAAGAGGTATCTTTCTCAACTTTATTAATCTTTGTATAGCTTGCATCCACATCCAATTTAAAAACTCCTTTGTATTCATGGTTTACAAAAACCTTATTATTCCATAAAACCAAATGCTTGCTGGAGTTTTTAAAACCACGGATCTTATTTTTAAGCTCCCAAGTTTGATTCTTTTTTTCCAATACATATAAGCCATCATAACATCCTTGCAAGAGAGTTGTATCATTTATTTTTTTAACATTCCAAGTTCCTTGTTTGTCAAAAATCTGTTTTGCCTGATTTTTTTCTATCAAGAAGGTTCCAGAGTCATGCCCGCAAAAAAGCGCTCCATCTATCTGAGTTAAACTCCAAACCTGACCTCGTGTGTTTTTGATCAATTGAAAAGCATCTTTTGATTTTATATTTCGATAAAACAGCCCTTGATTGGTTCCTAAATAAAGATTTTCATTATAAACAATTGAAGTATAAATAGTTCCTAAATAGTCACTCTCCTCATTTCCTTTTTTAAATACAGAAGTATTATTGACACAATTAATGCCATTATCTAGCCCTAACCAAATATTATTATTTTTATCTTCATAAACAGAAAGAATGGTATTATTACTCAATCCTGAATTCTTATCCATTTGATAATTGACGGATCCGTTTTCATTTAAATGTAGAATCCCCTTAGAAATGCTCCCTAATAAAAAGTTGTTATTTTTTAATTGTACTGCACTGTAAATTGTTTTGTCCTCCAAAACATTTGAGGGCAACTTCCATTTTGTTACTTTTCCATTATTCAGAAGATAGAAACCTTTTTTTTGAGTTAAAACTAATAGGGCATTCTCTTTTTCAAAGAAATCTACGATAATGTTTTCTTTGAAAACAGGAGCATCTGAAATTAATGTTGGACTGCCATTCTCAATTTTAAAGATTCCTTTATTATCTTCTTGAAAATAAATAATATCTTTTGCTTTTGTAAGTGCATGGATTCTATTTTCGCCGTTAATAATTTTAATTTCTTTTGTTTCTAAATTATACAGATAAATTCTTTGAAGCGACTTAAACAAAAACCAACCTTCTATCTCGATAATCTTCCAGATTTGCTCATCTTCTAGCATCTTAATTCCCTTGTCTTTTACTACCGAAGAATATTCAAGTGCACCATACTTGTTTTTCTTCCAAAAACCAAAGTCCATATAAAAACCCGTAAAGATTTTATCTTTATATGCTTTTACAGATCGTATGATCGTATTGTTGGGGGTTTCATAGAGTTGCCAACTTGCTCCGTTAAACTCCAACAACCCTAAATTATTAGCCACATACATGAACCCATTGTCGGATTGTGAAATTGCCCAATTCTGATTTTCAGCACTGTATTCTTCTGTAGTGAAAATATTGATCGGAGGAAGCGCTTGTGAAAAACTAACATGGCACACAAAAAAGAAAAATAAAACCGTTATTATTCTTTGAATAAATTTGAACATTATTTTGAATTGTTTGGCTACTAAATTAATCAAAAAAGAAATATGATTGTTTATTTTAATCAAAATGTAGTGTAAAAAAAATATTCTGTATGGTTTAAGAATAAAACCAAAACTATCAATACACAACGCTATTATCAATTTCATCACTTAAAATCTACAACAGTAGTACTGACAAATAATTACAAACGAAGTAACTGTAAATCAAAAAAAGAACCTTAATACAAGCTAAAGTTGACCGTCAACATGAGATTATTTGTACATTCACTCATTAAAATTATATTGGATTTGTCTTTACCAGTGAATTGCACGACTGCATAAACATTAGATACAACTAACACTAATTCCTACAAAAGTGCTTGTAACTTTAAAAGCGTATTGTCAATATCTTGTTGTGTCGTCAGTTTTGAAAAAGAAAATCGAATGGAGGTATTATTGGATGCTGTATCCTTTAAAATTTCTTGCAAAACATGAGAACCCGAACTACTTCCACTCTGACAGGCAGAACCACCAGAAACAGCAATTCCTGCTAAATCTAAACTGAAAAGCAACATATCATTATTAAAAGGAAAACGAACGTTTAAAATCGTGTAAGTTCCTTTATCCGCATCTGCAGAAAGCCCATTAAACGCTATCTTTGAATTTAATTTTTTAAGTTCCTTAATAAAGTAATTTTTTATTTTTTGAATCTTTATTTTATCATGCTCCATTCCTCCAATGGCAATGTCCAATGCCGTTTCCATTCCTAAGATAGCATGTACGTTTTCAGTGCTCGACCTCGCACCTCTTTCTTGATTTCCCCCATGAAACATCGGCATGATTCCGAAACCTTTCCTAAAAAAAGCAAAACCCACTCCTTTAGGTCCATGAAACTTATGCGCACTGGCAACCATAAAATCGATTGGCGTTTTTTGTAAATCCAACGGATAATGCCCAACTACCTGAACAGTATCTGAATGAAACAACGCATTGTGTTTTTTACACAAATCACAAACAGCTTCTATTGGTAAAATATTCCCTATTTCGTTGTTAATAAGCATTAAACTCACCAATGTTTTATGAGTTGTATTGCTTAATAAAGCCTCTAAATGGACTAAATCAACCGTCCCAAATTCGTCAACATTCACATGATCAACAGCAATACCATACTTTTCTTGTAAATGCGCAATAGTATGTGACACTGCGTGATGTTCAATTTTTGTAGAGATGATTCTTTGCACACCTATATGGGAAACAGCATTGTGTAATATTAAGTTATCTGCTTCTGTTCCTCCAGAAGTAAAGACAATCTCACTTGGGGTAACATTAAAATGATGGGCAATATTTTTGCGAGCAGTTTCTATAGCAGATTTGGCTTTTCTTCCAAATTGATGGGTAGAGGAAGGATTCCCAAAGTTATGCTTCATAGAGGCTTGCATTACTTTAATCACTTCTGGATCCATAGAAGTTGTGGCCGCACTGTCTAAATAAATTAATTTCATGATACAAAAATACGTATTAATTTGGGTTTTGGTAAATGTACACTTCCGTGGCGCCGAGTCCATATTTTTTATAGGATGCATCGTAATATTTTACCGGATATTTATTCAGTAAGTAATTCAATTCCGTTTTTAGAACACCCGCTCCTACTCCATGAATAAAAACGAGTTTAGAAATTCTTTTTTGAATGGCATATTCCACTTTGCTTTGAGCGGTATTTAATTGCATGGTCAACATATCAAAATTATCCATTCCGCGAGTTGATTTTGTCAATTGATTGATGTGTAAATCAACCTCTAAAATCACTTCTTTTTTTTCGGTGATGAATGCCGATTTTTTCTTTTTTACGTCGATCATTTTTTGTTTTAGTAAAGGATGATTGATGTCTGAAAATTTTGAAAGTTCGGATTGCCGCGCTTCAATAAGAACCAATTCATTGGCCTCAAAATTAAACAGCATTCCTTCTGGGTCTCTAATAGCGATGACGCTCCCATGAATAGAAACAACCTCTCCTTTTAGAATATCATCTAAAACGGCTACTTTTTGACCAATATTGAAATGCATATTTAACAATTAATTAATTTAAGACGTATTTTTATGTCTTATTTTTGTGCAAAAATAATAAGATGCCAAAGACTTCTACTACTTCTACCAAAAATTTCTTCGAAAATGCAGGAAATACAATTGCTATTTCTAATGAGAGAGGACAATTACTAGACACCATTGCAGAAAACATTGCAAAAGAATACCAGAAAGAAGGAACTGTGAACTTAAATTTTATTTGCACACATAATTCGAGAAGAAGTCAGTTTGGACAAGTTTGGGCCTTTTTTGCTGCGGAATACTTCAATTTAAACATCCATACATTTTCTGGCGGTACAGAAGTGACTGCTTTTTTTAAAAACACAGTAAAAACCTTAGCGTCGGAAGGGTTTCATTTTGAACTTATCGATTTTTCGCATCAAAACCCGAAATATTCAATTTCATTTGAAGGCACTGATAAAACGATACTCGGATTTTCAAAGTTGTTTGATGATGCTCAGAATCTAAATCCATTTATTGCAATTACGACCTGTAATAATGCCGATGAGAATTGTCCTTTTATTCCTACTGCAACACATCGTTTTCATTTGCCTTTTGTAGATCCTAAGTTTTCTGATAACACAGAGGCAGCGCACGAAACTTATGAAAAAACGAGCCAACAAATTGCGGGGGAGCTTTTTTACATATTCACGAAAGTAAGTGATCGTTTAGTTTAAACTTCAATGTCCTTATCGTAGGGAATGCTTTTTAGAATATGATTGATTACATTGACTCTTGCCTCTGTTTTTCGGTTTGCTCGAATAATTTTCCAAGGGGATGTTGCCGTATTTGTTTTGGCAAACATGGCTTTTTTATAAATCGTATAATCATCCCAGAGTTCTTGAGCTCTTTCGTCTACAGGAGTCATTTTCCATTGTTTTAATGGATCACTTTTAATATCTTCAAAACGTTTTGCCTGTTCTTTTTTAGAAATTGACATGTAAATCTTAACCAAATGAATCCCAGACTCTAAAATCATCTGCTCAAAATTATTCACTTGATTCATAAAAACATCGTATTGTTTTTGTGTACAGAAACCGTTCACCGGTTCAACGACTGCTCTGTTGTACCAACTTCTATCAAATAAGACAATTTCTCCTGCTTTCGGAAATTGCTCAACATATCTTTGAAAATACCACTGTGTTTGCTCGTCTATTGTTGGCTTTTGCAGTGCTACAATTCGCATATGCCTAGGGTTTATTCTTTCGGTAACTCTTCGAATTGCGCCCCCTTTACCCGCTGCATCTCTTCCTTGAAAAAGAATAATAATCCGTTCATTTTTTTCGATTGCCCAAGTCTGTAATCGAATCAATTCGGTTTGTAATTTGACTAGTTTTTTCTCATAGTCTACATACCGCAAGGCCCTATCTGTATTTATTGGACCTTTAGATAACAATGCTAAAAGCCCTTTGTTTGAGTTTAGCTTTTTTAAATCTGCTTCTGTTAGTAACTTTTTCATCATTAATCAATTTGGTCATTAGAACGAAAGTAACGCATCACAACATTTGGATCTGGTGCTAGTGTAGTGGCCACAGTTCCTTTATCATCATAATTGAATTTAGAAAGCACATGTCGAATTGCCTCTAATCTTGCCGTCTTTTTATCATTTGTTTTAATAATTATCCAAGGACTATAAGAAGTGTGGGTTTTACTAAACATTTCATCTTTGTAATCTGTGTAAGAATCCCAAAGTTCTTGTCCTTTTTGATCTACGGGACTAAACTTCCATCGTTTTAAAGGGTTTGTTTTACGTGCCTCAAATCGTTTCAATTGCTCTTCTTTTGAGATGGAAAGCCAAAACTTAATAATAATAAGTCCGTCCTCATACATCATGTGTTCATATTCTGGCACTTGCACCAAGAAATCTTTGTACTGTGCTTTGGTACAAAACCCCATGACTGGCTCTACAACAGCTCTGTTATACCAACTTCTATCAAAATAAACAATCTCTCCTGGATTGGGCAATTCTTTAATATATCTTTGAAAATACCATTGTCCTTTTTCTACCTCTGTAGGTTTATTTAAAGCGACCAAACGGGAAGACCTTGGATTCATATGCTCCATAAAACGTCGAATACTTCCTCCTTTTCCGGCAGCATCTCTCCCCTCAAAAACAATGGCAACTCGTTTTTTATTTTTGGATATCCATTGCTGAAGTTTCACCAATTCTATCTGTAACAATCTTAACTCTTCATTGTACAAAATTCTTTTTTGCACTTTCTGAAAAGATATTTTTTTATGTTCTAATACGTTTAATAAGTCTTTATTTGTTTCAATATTCTCAAAATCAGCTAAAGACAGTTTATTTTTTTGTGCAGACATATACGCGAATTAAAGGTCTAAAGTAATTCCTTTTTTTGATAAAATTGTTAAAAAATACTCAATTTAAACAACAATCTTTATATTTGAGTGTACTATGAAAATCGTTTTCACCTTTTTACTACTCTTTTCTTTTTCGATTCTTTTTTCACAAAAAAAAATGAGCAAAGAATTTCAATTTAAGACAGACAATGATTTGTATGTTTCTCCAAGTAAAGATCGCTATTACACAAATGGTATATTTCTTACATTCAGACACTTATCTAAAAACACAAAAAATAAACTAGAGAAAACCATTTTTGAATGGGAAGTAGGCCATAAAATGTATTCTCCTTTTAAAGCAACGGTTTCAGATATCTCTATGCATGACAGACCTTTTGCTGGATATTTATATGGTAGTTTTGGCAAACAGCATATTTATAAAAATAAAATTTTAACTCTAAATTTACAATTAGGAGTTATTGGTCCTAGTGCACTTGGAGAAGAATTGCAAGATTTAATACATCACTATTTTAATTTTAAAAAAGCGATTGGTTGGAAACATCAAATAAAAAATGCCCCTGGAATAAACTTAAAGGGTTCTTACCGTCAAGGTTTAATAAAAGGCAACACAAGTCATTTTGATCTTGCTTGGACAAATCAAGCACAAGTAGGAACCGTATTTACCAATTTATCTACTGGCTTTTTTACAAGAATCGGCATGCTTCCTTTACAAGAAATGATGAATTCAATTGCTTTTAATACAAGTCTTAACAACTCTAATACGGGGTACAAAAGTGAAAAAGAAGCATTTTTGTATGCAAAAACAACTGTTCATTATACTTTATACGATGCAACGTTACAAGGTAGTTTTCTTAACAAAAGAAGTGAAATCACCAATAAAATTACTCCATTTCATCTCGACTTAGAATTTGGACTAAGCGTTACTTTTCATCAATTTAACCTAGGATTCGCGTACATACACACTGGTAGAAAATCAGAAGGATTGCGTTTTAGTAATGGTAATTATTATGGGAGTATTCAGTTAAGTTACCGATTCAACTAGCTCAAAAATTATCATCCTTAAACCCAATCAAGTATAATTTTTCTTGGGCTCTCGTAATAGCAGTGTACAGCCATCTATAATAAATTACAGACGGGCCTTCAGGCAAATAAGGCTGTTCTATAAAAACAGTTTTCCATTGTCCTCCTTGCGATTTGTGGCAGGTAATCGCATAAGAAAATTTAATTTGTAAAGCATTGAAGTACTTATTCCTTTTTATGGCTAAAAATTGTTTGTATTTCGATTTTTCATCGGCATAGTCTTCTTTTACAGCTTCATATAATCTGTTGGATTCCTCATACGATAAAGAGGGCGTTTCACTTGAGAGCGTATCTAACATCACCACGGTATCAAAAGGATTCATATTTGGGTAATCGATCATCCTTATTGCTACTTCAGCAAATTTAAAACCATACAATTCTTTAATTGTTTTGATTCTTACAATCTCACAAATATCTCCGTTGGCAATAAACCCAGCATCTGAAGATTCATCCAACCAATAATAATTATTTTTAACAATCATCACATAGTCGCCCGTTGAAATCTCATTTTCTTGACCTCTAATTTGATATCGTATTTGTTCATTATACTGATTGGCTCTTTTATTGGATCGTACAATAAATGCGGTATCTTCCACGCCATAGTCATATGCCAATACCAAAGCATCTTCGATATCATAGCCATCTGTTAAACGAACAATATCTGGGAATTTTAAATCAAATTTAAAATCAATGGTATCTTGCTGAATGTGCAACCTTAAAGAAGTGGCGTTTGCCAAAACTCCAGAATTTTCGTGTTGTCGTGTGACTTCATCCAACTCAATTTCAACTACATTTTTTTGATAATCCAATTCGAATGTATCTGAAACTAGGGCTGGACTAATGTCTAGTTTTACAGGGGGGAGCTGCGCGGTATCTCCAACAAAAATTAGTTTACAGTTTTTACCCGCATATACATAGGAAATTAAATCATCCAATAATGAGGTAGCATCAAAGAGTTGACCATTTTGAGCTTTATCTGGAATCATCGATGCTTCATCAACAATAAATATAGTATCAGTGTGTTTGTTGGGTTGAAGAACAAAACGTACTCCTCCATTACTTTGTTTTTTTGGAAAATAGATTTTTTTATGAATGGTAAAGGCCGGTTTTTTAGAATATACGGCTATTACTTTGGCAGCTCTACCTGTTGGCGCCAATAAAATCGCTTTTTTTTCAACTTTCCAGAGACTATTAACGAGCGTACTTATGGTGGTAGTCTTACCAGTCCCTGCATACCCTTTTAAGATAAAAACAGCACTTTTGTCTTCATTAAAAATAAAATCTGACAACAAACGAAATAAGGCACGCTGTTTGATTGTTAAATTAAAAGGAAATTTATTTACGATTTCTTTATAAAAATCGGCAGGTAATTTTATCATAAATCTATTAAAAGATCAAAGATACATTGAATTGCGAATAAAAATTTTTATCAATGAAAAAAAATTGTAGATTTGCCGTAAGACTATAAAAAAACAAAATATCAGATGGGATTAATATTACAGATTTTAGCAGCGGTTTTAGTTGCAGTTGTGCTAGCTATTGTAGTGGTTAAATTTTTACCTTTAAAATTTAGATGGATAGCTTCCTTGCTATTATTATTATGTACTGTTTTATTAGTATCAAAAATCTATGATGGTATCATGGAACCAATCAACTTCAACAAAGAAAAGGTAGTTCGTTATGCAAAAGTAGTTGAGAAGCTAAAAATTATCAGAAATGCTGAAGTTAGATTTCATGAAGTAAACGGTGTTTATACCAAAGACAAAGATGCTTTAATTCAATTTATCGATTCTGCGCAACTTGCTTTAACAGAAATTAGAGATACCGTTGTAAGAGTGAATAAAGGGAGTAACAATACCTGGGGGAGAATCATGGTAGACGTAGAAATGAGAATCAAAGATACGATCGGTTATGAACCCGTTTCAAAGTACTTTAAAGATGTTGATTACAAATCCATGTTTGTAGTACCTGGTGTAGAAGGTAAAACATTTGAACTGCAAACTGGAGTTATCGAAAAATTCCAAGGTTTAATTGTACCAACTTTTGAAGCAAGAACTGAAAAGAAAGCGATTTTAAAAGGCCTAAATCCTTCTTTAGTGAAATTAGAACTAGAAGCAAATGCGACCGATGAAATCAAAGGAGATTTCGTTTCAGTAGGTTCATTAAACAAGGTGACTACTGGTGGAAACTGGCCTCCATTATACGACAAAAAAAGTGCAAAAAAAGACAATTAAGACAACATTAGAGAAATCTAATAATCATAAATTATCCATCCAATTTACTTTGGATGGATTTTCTTTTTGCATTACTAATTTAGACTCACAAGAAACAATACATTTTTGTGCGTATACATTCCCAAAAACATTAGAAACTCCCGAAAAATTAGTAGCTCATTTTGAAACTATTTTTCAAGAAGACAAGTACCTACAAGAAGATTTTAAAGAAATTTTTGTCATTCACCAGAATAACTTAGCAACACTAGTGCCCAATATACTTTTTCGTGAAGAACATCTTAAAGAGTACTTAGATTTTAATATCAAGACTTTAAAAACTGACTTCTTTGCTTTTGACAGCATCGATCAACTTGCTGCGAAAAACGTATATGTGCCCTTTGTGAATGTAAACAATTATTTGTTCCAAAATTTTGGAGAATTCGAGTACCAACATTCAACAACCACTTTTATCAAAAAATTACTTCAAACAACTACCACTCCAGA
Organism: uncultured Polaribacter sp.; assembly: GCA_943787375.1. Lineage (GTDB taxonomy): Bacteria > Bacteroidota > Bacteroidia > Flavobacteriales > Flavobacteriaceae > Polaribacter. The sequence goes on along the minus strand of CALSME010000001.1, from coordinate 34,698 downwards.
AAAGACCATGTTTGTTGATGTTTGGAAAGATCAGATATCTGTTGTTGTTTTAGAAGATAAAAAAGTATTATTTTTGAATTCCTTTTCCTTTACATCAAAAGAAGATTTCATCTATTACCTTCTTTTTACAGCAGAGCAACTGAAATTAAACACCAATGAATTTCCATTGTTCTTTACAGGAGATATTCTGGAAGAAACTGAAATTTATAAAATTACCTATCAATACATTCGAAATGTAGATTTCTTACACAGTAAGAACCCTATTTTCATGAATTCCAATTTTTTGAACCACACAAACTTTATACTTTTAGGATAAACTATATGCGCATTATATCAGGGAAACATAAAGGAAGACGCTTAAAAGCTCCCAAAAAATTACCAGTACGACCAACCACGGATATGGCAAAAGAATCCTTGTTTAATATTTTAAATAACTCCTATTATTTTGATGCCATTCGTGTAATTGATTTATTTGCAGGCACAGGGAATATTAGTTTTGAATTTGCCTCTAGGGGCACAAAAGAAGTTTATGCTGTTGATACTTTTTTTGGTTGTATCAAATACATTAATGAAACAGCAAAAGAGTTGGATTTAGACATTAACGCATACAAGAACGACGTTTATACATTTCTAGAAAAAACAGCGCTTAAAGCCGATGTCGTCTTTGCAGACCCTCCTTATGATTTTGAAAAGGAACAATTTTTAAAAATTGCTGATTTGGTTTTTGAAAAAGAACTCTTACAGGAAGAAGGGGTCTTAATTATAGAACATTCTAAGCATACTGATTTAACAAAACACGAAAAGCACTCTTATGACAAACGCTATGGCGGAAATGTCTTTAGCTTTTTTGAATACTAAGAACAAAAGGAATTTAAAAAAAACAGCTTTTTCTGTTTTTTTTGTGCGTATAAATGAGCGAATTTTATTGATTAGAACAAAGAATTAATAATCTCTGAGAGGGTAATTCCTTCTGCCTCTGCTTTGTAATTTTTTACAATACGATGCGATAGAATTGGGATGGTTACAGCTTTTACATCTTCAATATCTGGAGAATACTTTCCGTTGACTGCTGCATGTGCTTTTGCTGCTAAAATTAAGTTTTGTGAAGCTCTTGGGCCTGCTCCCCAATCCAAGTATTTTTTTACTAACGGTGTTGCTTCAGTAGCGTTTGGTCTCGTTTTGCCCACTAATCTTACCGCATATTCAATCACATTGTCTGCGACAGGTATTTTTCTAATTAATTGCTGCACAGCAACAATTTCCTGGGCAGAAAACAAAGAGTTTACCTGGTGAATAATGGAAGATGTAGTGTTTTTTACAACAGCTACTTCTTCTTCGAAGGTTGGGTATTCTAAATTGATCGAAAACATAAACCGATCCAATTGTGCTTCTGGCAAAGGATAGGTTCCTTCTTGCTCTATTGGGTTCTGAGTTGCAAGTACAAAGAATGGTAAATCTAATTGATATTGATTTCCTGCAATCGTAACGGAACGTTCTTGCATAGCTTCTAGTAGCGCTGCCTGTGTTTTGGGTGGGGTTCTATTAATTTCATCCGCAAGGATGATATTAGAAAAGATAGGCCCTTTTAAAAATTTAAACTGACGATTTTCATCTAAAATCTCACTTCCTAAAATATCTGAGGGCATTAAATCTGGGGTAAATTGAATTCTTTTAAAATTCAATCCTAAAGCATCTGAAACAGTATTTACTAAAAGTGTTTTTGCCAAACCCGGCACACCAATTAATAACGAATGACCACCACAAAAAACGGACAGTAAGGTAAAATTTACAGCTTCATGCTGCCCAATAATTACTTTTCCAATTTCCTTTTTTAATTGATGGTACTTTTCTACTAAATTATTTACTGCTGCAACGTCTGACATTATTTACTAATTTCCTTTTTCCAATTTCTCTCAAAAGTACATTTACCGTGCTTATTGTTCAATTTAATATAGGTTTCAAAAATCTTTTCTTTAGACCATTTTGCAATCGATTCTTCTTTCTTTTTTCGAAGGGCTAAGTTTTGGATTTTTTCATAATCCTTTACTAAGTCTGCCGTATGCGTATCCGTTCTTTCTCTCATATAGAAGAACTTGTACATTTTCTCACCACCTCTCGTTTCATCATAAAACGGAGGCGTCATATTCCCTTGAGTCAAATCACTAACTCTAGCGTACAAAGCAGGATCCATTCTCGTTAAATCGAACTTAGACTCTCCTGTTTGGCCATTAATAAGGAGGCCTGCATTATTTTTAGTGTCTTTATCTTGAGAATACTTTTTAACAGCTTCTTCAAAAGTAATCGTTCCTTCTTCAATCTCTTTAATGATATCTGCAACTTTCTTTTCTGTTTCTTTTAACTTCTCCTCAGGTATTTCTGGTTGCATTAAAATATGAGAAACAGATCTGGTATTTCCCTTTATTTTATGCAATTGAATAATGTGATACCCAAATAAAGATTTAAAAGGTGCTGAAATCTGACCTTCTGTATCTAAAGTAAACGCGACTTCTTTAAATTCCTTGATAAATTGTGTTTCTTTGGTAAGTTCATATTTCCCCCCATTATTCGTTACAGCTGGATCGTCCGAATTTATAATTGCTTTCATTTTAAAGCTAGACCCGTCTAAGATATCTTGTCTTATTTGATTGAGTTTTGCAACAATTCGATCATTCTCTTCTTCAGTTGGTTCTGCATTTATAACAATTTGAGCCAATTCTATTTCTGCTGGAAATTCTGGCAATTCATTATTCTCTTTTAACCCTTTGTAATATAAACGAACTTCTTCGGGAGTAACATCTACTTTTTCTGTAATTTTTTGTTGCTCTTGCTTAATAAGTGCATTCTCTTTTTCGATTTTAAATAACTCTTTCTTTAAATCCTCTTCATCGTTAAAACCATAAGCAGCAACCATTTTATCGACAGAACCAAATTGTTGTTTAAAATAAGCAATATTGTTTTCAACGCTCGCATTGACTTGTTCATCTGAAACGATCACACTATCTACGATAGCATGATGAGAAAGTAACTTTTGCAACATTAACTGTTCTAACATTTCGCAATCTGAAATTTCGATCTTTCCTTCACTATTCGCTAAAACTTCTTGTTTAAATTTATCGATGTCAGAATCCAACACAATATTTTTACCAATGACAACAGCAACACCATCAATTTTTATTTTTTGAGCAATTGTTGCTTGAATTGAAATTGCAAAGAAGGTAAATAATGTGATTGATTTAATATATTTTGAAATTCTCGTTTTGTAGGGCATCTTTAACTATTATTTGTTCTATTTCTCTTATTAGTTCAATTTTACGTTGATGTAAAATTAATTGCTTTATGGTCGATTTTATATAACTCTTGGGTGCAAGATCATTTCTTTTTAAAACATCTTTTACAGCGACCAAATATAAACTTAATGAATCTTGTTTCTGAATGAATTTTGTTTTTTTTAACAATTTTTCCTTCAAAAAAGGGATTTTTAACATAATGTTATCTAATGGCGTCCATACACTATCGTTTAACTGAAAAGATTTAAAGTTTAAATGGTATTTTTCAAGAGCCTCCGAAGCTTCTAAGTCATCTGATTTAAACAGAGCAACCACTTCTTTTTTGTTTATCAAATTGTTATTGAAGTTTAAAAATTTAATTTTCAAGAGCTCTTCATTCAATTTAAAATTTTTTTTATTTAAAGAATAATAGGTATCTATTTCAGCTTCAGAAATAATTGTATCAAGTTGTTGTTTTATCAATTGCTCTTTATAATTGTTAATTAACAAACTGTGTTTATAATTTTCTACCAGCTCATTAATTGCTGTATTTTCTTGAGAGGAATTATTTTCTAAGGATTTTTTAAGCATCAATTGTTTTACTGCCCAATTGTTAATAATACTTTTAACCAATACCAAACTATCTTCTTTAGAGATATTTGTTGGAATTAAATTATGTAGCGCACCCCTGTATAATTCCTCCTCAAAAACAGCTGCAATAGGCATGTCTTTGGGAGCTGTTTCTTTTTTTAAACCAAAATAGTTACAGGATGAAAAAAGAAATAAAAACAATAAAACACGTACAAATTTCATTCTTTTTTCTCGTAAAATTTAATTAGTTTTTTTAGTTGTTTTTTATTGATTTTGATCTTGTTTTTCTTTCTTAAATCAGCAATCCAATTTTGTTCAAGGAAATTTTGATAATCGTTAATTACTTCTCCTTTTATCTCAGTTAATTCCTGCGCGTCATAGTTTTTTTTATTGTCTGTAAAAAATTGCTTCAACCCTAAAGTATCTTTTGAAGATTTATTCCATATTTTTTGTTGCATTAGTTCAAACAGAAGCAAACCATCTTCATATTCTTTTAGGATTGTTGCATATTCTGGAACCGTATTAACCAAATTTTCTTTAAAATACTTTACAATTTGTTGATTTTTATAGTTTTCAAAAAGAATGCCAATAGGCTGTTGTTTTTTATTTGCAATGGCAGAAACAAAATCTGCTTGCGTAAACGTACGCTCATTAATACTGAGAAGGATGTTTTGTAAAGAATCTTTTGAAATCGTTCTAATGTCTTTTCTATTCAGTAGTAACTTTGCTGATTCATGTTCTATAATGCGATAGTTTTTCTTCAATTTATTTAGAACGGCATCATCAGAAAGTTTCATTCGACCACTTCTCTTTAAACTTGCAGTAATCGTCGCTTTCATCGCTTCAAAAGACTTCAGAGGGTGTTTTTTTAATAAGCGGAGAATATGCCATCCAAAACGGGTTTTAAAGGGTTTTGAAAAATCACCAATGTCACGTAAAGAAAAAGCGACTTTTTCAAAAGAAGGCACCATTCTTCCGGTTCCAAATTTGGTTAGTTTGCCTCCCTTATTCTTTGAAGAATTGTCATTAGAATATGTCTTTGCCAAAGAATCAAAGGATTTACCCTCAATTAGCTTAGCATATACTTCGTCTATTTTTGTTTTACCCGTTGGGGCTAAATCTGTAACCAAAATATGGGCAACTTCTACCTCTCCTTTGGAAACTCTAATTTCATCAACTTTTAAAATATGATATCCAAATCTTGTTTTAAAAGGCATTGATACTTCTCCAACTGGTGTTTTATATGCAGCCTCTTCAAAAGGATACACCATTTTAAAAGCAGAAAAATAACCTAAATTCCCTTTATTTCCTTTAAAATTTCTCTGCGGGTTGTCTCTAGCCGAATCATCATCTGAAGTTGCCACTGCTACTTTTTCAAAATCATCGCCTGCAAGAATTCTATTTCTAATTTTTAGAATTTTATTATATGCCGCTAAAGTATCTGCTGACGTTGCATTTTTTTTAGTCCGAATTAAAATATGTTTTGCTTTGATTTCATTTTTAGTCCTAAAATAAGCCTCCTTTATTAATTTTTCTGTAAAACTCTTATCCTGCAAATAAGGGGCAGAAAGTTGATTTCGATAGGTTTCAATCTCCCTTATGTAGGAAGGTAAAGTATCTAATTTAAGCTGATACGCTTCCTTCACTTTTAACGTATAATTGATGTACAAGTCTAAATTATACGGAACGTTTTTCGATTCCTCATTATCAATTGCATCCAAATTTTTTTCATAAACTTTTTTAAAGTCTGCTACTGTTATTTTTGAATCATTGATAGTAACCAACGTTTTTGATTTCTTTTGAGAAAACACGACAACATGCGCAATTAGCATGAGGAGTAGAATACTTTTTTTCATAGTTTTTTTATAGAGAGATTATTCCTTTTATCTTTTCTGCTTTTTTATAATACGATATAATTTCAGAAGGGCTTTTTACTTGTAAAACGATCGATACGCTTTCGTATTTTCCTGTTTTTGACTTTTTAAGTTTTATTTCAGCATTCGTTCCACTGAAGAGATCTCTAACCTCTTGCACTTGATTACCTGTAGAAGGCACAATAAACTTATACATATAATCCGAAGGAAACTTACTAGTTTCTCCTAACTGTACTTTTAACTTTGCATAAAATGCTTCTCTTTCATTAACCATAAATTGAATTTTTTAGTTTGTAATTTATAAATAACAATACACAAAATTACACTAAATATTAGTTTTATAAAGGGAATGATTTATTTTTGTGAAATGCAGCAGAAAATAGTTTTAATTGGTGGGCCAGGAACTGGCAAAACTTCGGTACTAAATGCCTTGATTCAAAAAGGTTTTTTTTGCATGCACGAAGTTTCAAGAGAAGTCACTTTAAAAGCGAAGGAAGATGGCATCGACCAGTTGTTTTTAACCGCGCCATTACTTTTTAGTGATAAGCTCTTGGAAGGTAGAGAAAGACAATATCATGAAGCTACCGAAACAGCGGAAGAAATTGTTTTTTTTGATCGCGGAATTCCTGATGTTTTTGCCTACATGGATTATTTTAAAACCTCTTATCCTTCATTTTTCATCGATAAAAGTAAAGCACTTTTATATGACAAGGTTTTTATGTTTTCTCCATGGGAAGAAATATATACTTCAGACAATGAACGATATGAAACTTTTGGGCAAGCAATAGCTATTCATACTTTTCTTGAAAAAGCATACCAAAAAATAGGGTATGAATTGATCCTAGTTCCTTTTGGAAGTATTGAAGACCGCACCAATTTTATTCTCAACTCATTAGAAATAAAACGATGATTTCTCCGAGAGAAATATTGAAAGAATATTGGGGCCATTCAGCATTTAGACCTTTACAAGAAGAAATTATCGGTGCTATTTTAGCACAAAAAAACACGGTAGCTTTGTTACCGACAGGAGGAGGAAAATCAATTTGCTTCCAAGTACCAGCAATGCTCTTAAAAGGAATTTGTATTGTAATATCTCCATTGACTGCTTTAATGGAAGATCAAGTAGCGCGTTTACAAGAAAAAGGAATTAAAGCAATGAGAATTCCTGCAAAAAGTTCTCAAGACGAAATGATTGCTCTTTTTGATAATTTAAAATTTGGAAATTTTAAATTCTTGTACATCTCACCAGAAAGACTCCAATCAAGATTCATTCAACAAAAGATTAAAGAACTAACTGTTTCTTTTGTTGCCATAGACGAAGCGCATTGTATTTCTGAATGGGGTCATGATTTTAGATCTTCTTACCGAAAAATAAATATTCTAAGAGAACTGTTGCCAAATGTCAATTTCATTGCACTGACTGCCACCGCAAATCAAAAAGTAATTGAGGATATTTTTTCAAATTTAGAACTAACAGATGGAGTCCTTTTTAAACAATCTTTTAAGCGTGAAAAATTGGCCTATCAAATCTTTACAATTGAAGATAAACTAAATCGTCTTTTACAAATTTTCAAAAAAACAAAGACACCTGCAATTGTATATATCAATTCAAGAAAAAAGGCAGAAGAAATTTCGAATTTTTTAAATGCGAATAATCTCAGTAGTAGTTTTTATCATGCTGGATTATCAACTGAAATAAAGAAAAGTACTTTTGAAAATTGGATAACAGAAAAAACGCCCATTATTGTTGCTACCAATGCTTTTGGCATGGGTATCGACAAAGCAAATGTTGGTGTTGTCATTCACTTAAATATTCCTTCTAGTATCGAAAACTATGTACAAGAAGCAGGAAGGGCTGGGAGAAATGGTGAAAAATCGTTCTCAGTAGTCTTGCAAAATGATACCGATATTCGTCTTTTTAAAGAACAATTGGAACGTAATTTACCTACAATTAAAGAAATCAAAGAAATTTACAAAAAAATGTTCCAGCATTTTCAAATTGGAAATGGAGAATTACTAGAGACTCCTTTTGAATTTAATTTTTTAGAATTTTGTGAAAAATATGGGTTTAGTGCTTCCAAAGTGACTACCTGTTTAAAATTGTTGAGTAATCAAGGAATTGTAACGGTTCAAACCGATTTCAACAAGAAATCATTAGTGCACTTTACGACTACGAGTAAAAAAGTCATCAACTTTACCAAAAACAACGACAAACTTCATCAGTTTATCGCAGTTGTATTAAGAAGTTATGGGGGTATTTTTGAACAAGAAACGAAGATTGATGAATATTACTTAGCAAAAAAAACAGGGATCACCAATCAACAAGTAAGGGAGTACCTCAAAAAACTAGCGGATGCAGAAGTATTGATATACAAACAAGCGGAGTCAAACACTGAAGTTTTGTTTTTACACCCAAGAGAAGATGAAAAGACCATAAATAGAAATGCTAAAGAAATACAACAGTACTTAGATCAGAAAAGGAAGAAAGCCGCAGACTTAATTGACTTTATTAAGAATAATACTCTTTGTAGAAGTAAACAAATACTAACTTATTTCGATGAAAAGGAAACTACAGCATGTGGTATTTGCGATGTTTGTTTGTCAAACAAAAAAGCACCTCCTTCCTTAAGAAATACTATCTTAAAACTACTTTCCAAAACAACAGCAATAAGTTCATTAGAAATATGCCATCTTATAGACACCAATGAGAAGCACATTTTAATACATTTGCAAACCCTTTTATCAGAAGGAAAGATTGCACTCAACCATCAAAATAAATTCTACCTAAATAATAAATAATGAGAGATATACGCATTGTTTTTATGGGAACACCCGATTTCGCTGTGACCATTCTAAAGAACCTAATCGCAGCCAATTATACAATTGCAGGTGTTATTACTGCGCCAGACAAACCAGCAGGTAGAGGAAGAAAAATACATCAATCCGCTGTAAAAGAGTATGCTTTATCACAAAAACTCCCCATTTTACAGCCAAAAAATTTAAAAAACAAAGATTTTCAAAAAGAACTAAAGCGCTTAAACGCCAACTTACAAATAGTGGTTGCTTTTAGAATGTTACCCAAAGCAGTGTGGCAAATGCCAATTTATGGTACGTTTAATCTTCACGCTTCCTTATTACCTGAATACAGAGGAGCTGCTCCAATACATTGGGCAATTATAAATGGCGAAACTAAAACAGGGGTAACCACTTTTTTTATTGATGATAAAATTGACACTGGTGAAATAATTCTTCAAAAGGAAATTGAAATAGAAACGGACGAGATTGTTGGCACCTTGCATGATAAATTAATGCACTTAGGAGCAGAACTTGTAAATGAAACAGTTGCTCTGATTAAAAATAATAGTGTAACCACCTACAAACAACCTGAATTAGAAGAGAAATCTGCTTCTAAACTAGATCCTAGCAATTGTAAAATAGATTGGACCGCTTCTTTAGAAGTCATTTACAATCAAATACGCGGATTGAATCCATTTCCAGCAGCATGGACAAACATTCATAACAATGGGGAGGAAATATCTGCAAAGATATATAAGATCGGAAAGGAAATAGCACTTCACCAACATGAAGCTGGAAAATTAATTTATACTAAAAAAGAGTTAAAAGTGGCCGTAGAAAATGGCTATATTGTCATTGGAGAAATTAAACTTGCTGGAAAGAAGAAGATGGATGCAAAAAGTCTTTTAAATGGATATGTTTTCACAGAAAATGCTAAATTGGTGTAAAGCCCCTACTAGCTTGGTTTTCGAGAAAGAGACTTCTTTTTTATAGCTGTTATTAACAATTTGATTGTATTTATTAACAAAACACGCCTTTTTTAGAGCGTAAATTTGCATGACACCTTAATCCGTCTATATTTGTTAAGCTATAAAGCAAAATAAAATATTAATTTAAAAAATCTATTAATTATGAACAAGTCAGATTTAATCGACGCAATGGCTGCAGATGCAGGAATTTCTAAAGTAGCAGCTAAGGCAGCATTAGAATCTTTTACAGGTAATGTAACATCAGCATTAAAAGGTGGTGGTAAAGTTGCATTAGTTGGTTTTGGAACATTTTCTGTTTCTAACAGAGCTGCTAGAAATGGTAGAAACCCTCAAACAGGAAAAACAATTCAGATTGCTGCTAAAAATGTAGCAAAATTTAAAGCAGGTGCAGGTTTAAGCGAAGCTGTAAACTAAGACAATACTTTAAGTTATACAAAACTCTCTTATTTTTAAGAGAGTTTTTTTTATGGGTTAAAATATGTATATTAGATTCTATAAAAAGAGAGATTATCAAACCAAATAAAGGAAACTTACTAATCGCAGAACCTTCTATATTAAATGACAACTCATTTAATAGAACCATCATTTTACTTACCGAATTTGCAGAAAGCAATGCGGTTGGATTTATATTGAATAGACCCTTAGAATTTACAATTCAAGATTTGCTTCCAGACATAAATTCTCAGTTTATAATTTATGAAGGTGGCCCTGTAGAACAAGATAATCTCTATTTTGTACATCGAGTTCCAGATTTAATTCCTAACAGTATTGCTGTAAGTAACGGGATTTATTGGGGCGGAAACTTCAGTTCTCTAAAAAAATTATTGCAAAACAACATTTTAGATCCTACAGAAATTCGTTTTTTCTTGGGATACTCTGGCTGGAATGAGCATCAACTTCTAGATGAAATAGCAACAGATTCTTGGTTTATAACAGAAAACGATTTTGAAAATATTTTTGCTGTTAATAATGAAACCTTCTGGAAAAACAAATTACTACAAAAAGGAGGTGAATATAAACTATGGGCTAATGCGCCTAGTGATATCAATCTAAATTAATTATTTTTTTAAGACCTGTAAAATTAGCAACGAATTTAATAATTTGTCTCCTACAACTCTTGAGAAAACTTTTTTTCTATAATTGGTAACAATTTGGACACCTGTGATAGCATTGGTAATAAAAACTTCATCCGCTTTTTGAATTTCAAAGGGAGAAATTGAGGTTTCTTCAACTTCAAAATCAACATTTTTAGTAATAATTTCTATAATTTTACCTCGTGTGATTCCTTTAATACAACCTTCAGTTAAGGCAGGAGTTTTAATTGTATTTCCTTTTACGATAAATATATTTCCATTAGTAGCCTCTACGACTCCTTTTTTTTCATTTAGAAGAATAGCATTGTCTAAATCATTTTCTGAAGCAAAAACACTTGCCAGGGTATTAAGCATCCTGTTATTTGTTTTTACTGTTGAAAGCAAACCTGAATAATTATAAAAATCTTTAAATAAATCGACCATATAAGAAGCTTTTTCTTGAATTTCTAGTGGGGAAACTTCTATTAAATAATCAATATTATTTGTAACTGGCGTATACAAACCACCGTCTTGTCTGTATACACTTAAACGAACTCTAAAGGAAGTTGACGCTTCTTGCGATTTAATCGTTTTTAAAATTTCTGCTTCCAAAAACTCTAAGGTAAAAGACATCGGTATTTTCATACGCAACATTCTCATAGAAGACATTAATCTAAAATAGTGATCTTCCCAAAAAACAACATTATTATTCAACACCTTAACCGTTTCAAAAATTCCATCACCATATTTAAAGGCTCTGTTATTTATTGTTAAAGTGAAATTTTCTGGAGATTCTAAAGTCCCATTAAAGTTTATCATCATTCGTTTTCTTAAAGTGTAAAATTAATGTTTTTTGACATAATGAGGCATAAAAAAACTCGACGATTTGTCGAGTTTTACACTATTATTAAATTGCGCTTTATGCACCAATTGTGTGTTTTAATTCATCTATTTGATTCTCCCAAAGTTGTTTTGATTCTTCAACTTCATCTTCATCATCTGCAAAATCGGTAATGATTAAAGAAACATCTTTTGTCAATGCGTCTACTAGAATTTTAATTTCGAAAAAACTGTCATCTCCTTCACTCTCTAACCATTTAAAACGAATTCTATCATCTGATTTTTTGGTGATTAATTCTGCTTTTTCCTCTACACCTTCCCAAAAGAAACTATAAACTTTGCCTCTAGAGTTCACTTTATCAGCAAACCATTCTTGTAAATTAGACGGTGAAGAAATGTATTGATACAACATTCTTGGCGAGGCATGAATAGGGATCTCAATTTCGTACTTTATTTTTTTCATGGTATTTTATTGAACTCACAAGATAGTTATTTATTCTATTTTAAAAAAATATAAAAACAGCTCTTGTTAGTCTGTAAAATTCAATTATATTTGCAGCCCAAAGAACAAATGGCGAGGTAGCTCAGTTGGTTAGAGCGCAGGATTCATAACCCTGAGGTCACGGGTTCAAATCCCGTTTTCGCTACAAAAAAACCCCAAACAAACGTTTGGGGTTTTTTATTAAAAACTGATTACCAGACGCTTAATTTAAACAGCATTCCTACACCTCTTACTACAACAACTAATACCCATATAAAAGAAGAAAATAAAATCGTAATTCCTCCCTTTTTTATTGAATAAATTTTAATGTATTTGTAGCCTTAACAGCATTTTTATTCTGCTTTTTAAACGTCAAAATTATTCTAATTCAATCCCAAAATTGATTTGAAACAGAATAAAAGTAGTGTTCTTTAAAATGAGTCCAATAAATTGATCTCTTTTTTTAGGCTGTTTTTAGAGAAATATTATTTTTGTATTCAATACCTATTTCTCGTTACTTTCATCATTAATTAAAAACCTTACTTACAATACGATGCTACATGAAAATTGATTTCACAATTATAGCATCCGAAAAAATTCTGGAGATACTTCCTTTATTAGCTGTTTTAAATACCAAGACACCCAAAGAAATATTAGAAAAGCGTGTTTTTGAAATGGTAAAATTACCCCATTATGAGTGTGCTGCATTGTATGTAAATAATGAACTAGTTGGTATTACTGGTCTGTGGTATTCTACAAGACACTATATTGGAAAAACGATCGAAGCAGATCATGTGTTTATTAAAACCGCCTTTAGAGGGCAAAAACTTGGTAAAAAATTCTTTGACTGGATACATACACACGTGCAAGACAAAGGATTTAAAGCAATTGAATTAAACTCATATACTAGCAACACAAAATCACACAAGTTTTTTTATAATGAAGGGTATAATGTTTATGGATTCCACTTTTTAAAAGTTGTAAGAAAAGACAGTAATTTTTATTAATTTTCTTCAAAAAAAGGTTGTGTAAATTAAAAAGGGTGCTATATTTGCATTCTCTATACCACGCGAAAGTAGCTCAGTTGGTAGAGCGTCAGCCTTCCAAGCTGAATGTCGCCAGTTCGAACCTGGTCTTTCGCTCTAAAGACTTCATTTAATTATGAAGTCTTTTTTTTGTTCTGTTTTCAAACACAAAACACAATTCTTAAGGGAAAAAATTCTATTAAATAAAATGGAGATATATCTAATCTTTCTTCTAAATATTTTTCAACTTATCACCAAAAAATAAGAGTAAAATAATTGGTATTGCCAATAAAAAGACACTTAAACTATTGATAGCGAATAATTCAGGCTTTAAAATTAAAGTCAATAAAAAACCACCCATTGCACCCCCTAAATGCGCAGAGTGCCCAACGTTTCCAAGTTGTTTTTTCATTCCGTAAATTGAGTATATCAAGTAGCCAACTCCAAGGATATACCCTGGAATATCTATGAATGGAAAAAAAATAAAGCTATATAGTTTATTGGGAGCTAAAATAATTGCAGAAAACAAAACCCCAGAAACTGCTCCTGAAGCGCCTACTGCACTATAATAAGGTTCTTTTTTATGAAAATTTAAAGTATATAAACTCCCTGTTATTAGGCTCCCTATATAAATGATCACAAAAAAAAGAGTTCCCATTCCATTTGTTACAATCCCTCCAAATAAGTGTAATGCATACATATTAAAACCAAGATGTGTCCAATCTACATGCAAAAACCCAGATGTTAGCATCCTTATTTTTTCACCTGCCAAAATCCGATTGACTTGAAATTTATAGGCATTTATAAATGAATAATCTTTAAACCCCTTCATAGAGGTTAAGACATTTGCGATGATAATAAATAAAACGACTTGATTCATATTCTTTAATCTAAAACAAACATACTAAAATGAACTTGAGAAAACGATATCATTATTAATTTAAATCCGATATTTGCAAAACAAAAACATATCGATGCAGTTTCTTCTATTTGTAATTTCATACCCGATAATTTGGATTTTATCTAGATTACCAATGCCTATATTGTACCTTTTATCTGATGCCCTTTATTTTTTAATTTATACTGTTTTCAGATATCGAAAGCAGGTTGTTTTAGAAAATCTAAAATTGGTCTTTCCAGAAAAAACGGCAATTGAAAGAAAGAAAATCGCAAAACAATTTTTTACACATTTTACAGACTTATTTGTAGAAAGCATTAAAGCATTTTCGATTAGTAAGAAAGAAATTTCTAAAAGGTATGTTTACAAAAACCCTGAATTGGTAAACGAATATTATAAAAAGCAACGAAGTGTTGCTTTGGTGGGAGCGCATCAAGCAAACTGGGAATGGTCTATTAGCCTCCCTTTAGTCTTAGACACTCCGATTTACGGAGCCTACACAAGACTTAGTAATAAGTACTTTGAAAAATGGGTACGTGAATCAAGAGAAAAGTTTGGGTGCATTGGTTATAAAACCTCCGAAATGGTGAAAGGAATGCAACAACGATTTGCCAACAAAGAGCAAGGAGCCTATCTTTTATTGAGTGATCAATCTCCACAAGTACACAAAACTTATTATTGGAGTGAGTTCTTCGGAATAAAGGTACCCATTCATACGGGTGCAGAAATGCTGTCTAAAAAATTTGATTTAGTCGTCATCAACTACATTACAAAAAAAATAAAAAGAGGGTACTATGAAACAGAATTTCAATTAATTACGGATACTCCTAAAGAATTTGAAGATTACAAAATTACAGATAAATACATTGCGTTAACTGAAAAAAATATTTTAGAGCAACCCGAATTTTATCTTTGGTCTCACAAACGTTTTAAACATAGTGATAAAGTGCCTACAGAATTTCTGTAAAGGTTATAACGTAAACCAATTTGCAACCAACTCCTTTTCTACAGGTGCTTGAGTATTGTGAACGTAATCGTTCTTTTGAGCGTTATAGGAATAATCTTTTGACCATTCTTCAATATTTCTCGTTAACTCTTTTAAAGAATTACAGATAAAAGTAACTTCTTCATTCGTAATTGTTGGATGTACAGACAGCCGAACCCAACCAGGTTTTGCTGTAGAACAACCCTCTAAAATTTGACTTTTAATTATATTGGAGGTTGATTGGTCTACATTTAATAAGAAATGTCCATAAGTTCCTGCACAAGAACAACCACCTCTGGTTTGTAGCCCAAATCGATCATTCAACAACTTAACAACTAAATTGAAATGGTATTTCTCGAAATAGAAAGAAAAAATACTGAGTCGATTTTTATGATTTGGTGCTAAAATTTTCACACCCGATAAGCTTTCTAAAGTTTCAAAGAGTATTTCATTAACTTCATCTTCTCTTTTTTTAATATTTGTCGTTCCCATTTGTTCTTTCAACTGAATAGAAAGTGCAATTCGTATCGTTTGTAAAAAGGCAGGAGTACCTCCATCCTCTCGAGTTTCAACATCGTCAAAATAATCATGTTCTCCCCAAGGGTTTGTATAACTTACGGTGCCGCCTCCTGGGTTGTCTGGAATGGTGTTCTTGTACAAATTTTTATTAAAAATTAAAACACCTGAACTACCTGGACCCCCTAAAAACTTATGTGGCGAAAAAAAGATCGCATCTAAAGATTCATCCGCCTCTTTTGGGTGCATATTAATGGCTACATAAGGTGCGCAACAAGCGAAATCTACAAAACACAATCCATTGTATTTATGAATTAATTTGGCCACTTTATGATAAGGTGTTTTTATTCCAGTAACATTTGAGCAAGAAGTAATAGCTGCAATTTTAATTTTTCGATGCTGGTGTTTTTGGATCGTTTCTTCAAAACTTTTTAAACATACCAAACCTTCATTATCACAAGGAACGACTACAACATCTGCAATCGTTTCCAACCAAGAGGTTTGATTCGAATGATGCTCCATATGAGAAATAAAAACAATCGGTTTTAAATCTTCAGGTACCGATGTGTAAGGTTTTAAACTCTCAGAAACTTTTAACCCTAGAATTCGTTGAAATTTATTGACAACACCTGTCATTCCAGAACCCGAAGTTATTAAAACATCATTATCATCTGCATGCACATGGTTTTTAATCATATTTCTAGCCTCATGATATGCCAAGGTCATAGCAGCACCTGAAGTAGAAGTTTCGGTGTGGGTATTTGCCACAAAAGGACCGAATTTATGCAGCATTTTTTCTTCAATTGGATGGTATAATCTTCCACTTGCAGTCCAATCGGTGTACATCATTTTTTTCTCTCCATAAGGAGAAAGAAAAGTTTGGTTGATACCAACAATGTTTTTACGGAATTGATCAAAATATTGCTCTAAATTCATCTTTAAAATTATTAAATAATTTCTTTTATTTCATTGATAAACCGAACTGCCAAATCATCAGCAGCTTGTTGTGAAGTGGCTTCAGTATAAATTCTGATGATCGGTTCTGTATTCGACTTTCTCAAGTGAATCCATTGTGAATCAAAATCGATTTTTACACCATCTATGGTATTAACATCTTCATCTTTATACTTTTTTGCCATCGATTCTAAAATCTTGTCTACGTCAATTTCTGGCGTTAACTGAATTTTATTTTTACTCATAAAATAACTTGGGTAGGAATCTCTAAGTGTTTTACAAGATATTTTTTTATGTGCCAAATGTGATAAGAACAAAGCAACACCTACCAAAGAATCACGTCCATAATGTGAAGCTGGATAAATGATACCTCCATTTCCTTCACCACCAATTACCGTATTGGTTTCTTTCATTTTAATAACCACATTCACTTCACCTACAGCACTTGCAGTATATTCACCGCCATGTTTTTGAGTAACATCCCTTAATGCTCGCGAAGAAGACAAATTAGAAACCGTGTTTCCACCTCCCAATCTACCTAAAACGTAATCTGCACATGCTACAAGTGTATATTCTTCACCAAACATAGAACCATCTTCGGAAACCAAAGCCAATCGATCTACATCTGGATCTACTACAATTCCGAAATCTGCTTGTTCTTCAACGACTAAATTGGAAATATCTGTTAAATGCTCTTTTAAAGGTTCTGGATTGTGAGGAAATTGACCATTAGGAGTACAATACAATTCGACACAGCTTACATTTAATTCTTTTAATAAAGCTGGAATAAAGATTCCTCCAGTCGAATTCACTCCATCAACGACTACTTTAAAGTTTGCTTTTTGAATCGCAGCTACATCAACCAATTCTAAATTTAAAACTTCTTGAATGTGCTTTTGTAAATAAGTATTGTCTTTAGTATAAGTTCCTAAATCGTCAACATCCGCAAAGGAAAAACCTTCACTGTCTGCCAAAGCTAATATTTGTTCTCCTTCAGCGCCATTTAAAAACTCTCCCTTTTCATTTAATAACTTTAGCGCATTCCATTGTTTTGGGTTGTGGGAAGCAGTGATAATAATGCCACCATCTGCATTTTCCAAGGGTACAGCAACTTCAACAGTAGGGGTTGTAGACAAGCCTAAATCTATCACGTCAATTCCCAGTCCAACAAGAGTATTGGCAACCAAACTAGAAATCATTTTTCCTGAAATACGCGCATCTCTTCCAATGATAATCTTTATTTGCTCTTTATTTGAATTTCTATTTAAGATGAATGCACCATAAGCCGAGGCAAACTTTACAGCATCAATTGGTGTTAAATTATCTCCTGTATTTCCTCCTATAGTTCCTCTAATACCTGAAATTGATTTTATTAATGTCATTTGTATTTTTTTATAAAAAACAAAGATAAATGATTCTAATCTACTTCCTTTATTTAAGTAAAAAAAAGACAAGATTACCGCTCTAAATAAATGAGAATCATCAACGATGCCCAACATTAAAAAAGATTGGAAATTAATAAAATTGATCGATAGCGAATACTAATATGTAAAGTTTATTGATTATAAATAGATATTTACACCAATGGCTGAACTAAAAACATCTTTCAATTGAACCTCTTTAGAAGTTATTGCATACCATAAATAGGTTTCAACAGTACCCAATTCAAAATAAAGATCGATCCCTTTTATGGTTTTTAAATTTACAAAGTTTTTATGTCCAGAAACACCAATAAATAAAGTAAAATGTACAGCATTGGTAATATAGTAACCATCGGGATATTTATTTGGAAGTTTCAAAAATGAATTGTTTCCAGTCTCTAGGCTAGCTGTAAATCCATAAATTGGTGATAAGGTAAAATCACCAACTTCTTTTGTAAAAAAAGGAAATGTATTCTTAATCGTTATTAAATGTATTTTTTTTACTTCAGATACAGATTCGGGTACAAAGCCAAATAGCAATTCAGAATACCATCCATTTTCAAAAATTTCATAACCAACACCAAAAGAAAGAAACCCAATATTTCCTGCAAATTGCATTTTTGCATAATCTGGAATATACCAAGCGGGTTTATTCTGTTCCAACTTGGTTGATGTCACAATTTGACCATAGGTCGACATAATCAACAGTTGCCCCCAAAAAAAAAGTCTAATGATCATCATAGTTTATAATTCGATCAATTCTGTACTAAAAGAATTACTTTCTACATTGATAATACAATAAGTTGGTTCTTTAAGTGAAGGTATTGTTAGATAACTCACCCTATTTTCTTCATAAAAATAACTATGTGTATGTCCATGTATCGATAGAGCTACTTTATTTTTTTCCATTAGTAATCTATAAGTTTGTTCTATATCTATATCAAATTGATCCCCATATGGTGGAATATGAGCAATTACAAATACTTGTTTGTACAATTCATTATTAGCTAACTCCTTTGTCAACCAATCAAAATCTGGTGTTTTATTACTTTCCCACACAACATCGTCGAAGAGTATAAATTTATTACCGTTAAATTCAAACGAGTAATTATAATCGCCAAACATCTTTTTATAAATTGCAGCTCCATTTGAATGATAGTCATGATTTCCAATGACAGTTAAATAAGGTTTTTTAAGGTTTTTCATGACACTATGAAAAATTTCGAATTCCTTTAATAATGCTTGATCTGCAATATCACCGCCAAAAATTACAAAAAGTATATCTTCTCGTTTATTAATATCATCAATTACCGTTCTTAGGTTTTTATAGAAATAATGATTGTCTGTAACAAAAGCAAATTTAAAATTAGCTGCAGTTACATCAATGCTTTTTAATAAGTGTAAATTTTTAGTTGTCGTATTTTTATTTTCTGATGTAATGTTTGATTCATAAACACTATATTCAAAAAAATTGTCACAAGCTATAAAAAATAATGTGATTATTAATATTTTACATTTTAAAAATAAACGATTTCTATTAATCTTAAGCATTTGAATATATTATTTTAAAACTTTATCAATGATCAGTGCACCCAATAAGATGGTTTTTTTACTTGAATGATCTAAAGCACTAGAATTCAATATGATATTGCATTTGTCAGCAGTGGTGAAGAACCCAGTGATATCTGCGTCCCATTTTTTATTGATACTTCCAATGATTTTTCCGGTTGAATCCTGTATTTGAAAAAAGTCATTGGTAAAAGTTCCAATTATATTTGCTAAAACTTGATTGTTATTATTATAGATTGAAAAAGTAGTATTAAATAACTTAATTTTTCGTTTTACAAAACCAATTGTAAGCGCTTTCTCATTTTTTATTACAATAGGCGAAAGCATGAGTGTCCAACCTTTAAAAATGGAAGATTGTAAATTGCCTTTACTGTCCTTAATTTCAAATTGAAATGGGACTATATTTTTGTTTAAGAAATATTTAATAAATTTATGTCCTCTTGAAATTTCATCGCTAATAAAGCCAACCTGAATTCCTTTTTCGTTAAATACTCTAAAGCAATTCCCATGCTTAAAATAATTGATATTGTCATCAATAAAATAAGTGCTCGAATCAAAAAAAATGGAATTCATCATTTGTTCTTTTTTTAATACTAAAACTTTGTTACAAACTATTTGTCAAAAAAAGTTCGACAGAATGGTTTTTTTAGTTGAAATAATTCGTTTTTCTATTCATTATAAGTTCCAAGAACCTAGTCAAAAAATCAATAATAATACGAAGGTGCAAAAAAGAAAAAAGTTATACATACGCTAAGTAATAAGTGGGAGTTATTCGTAATAATAGGGAATATATAGGAATAAGTGGTAATTTTAAAATTGATGAAATTAAAAAATTAAAAAATTGTAAATGAATAGTTTATTTACATATGATCTCTAAACAAAAAACTGAAACTTTCAATAATTAATACGTTCACAACTTTATAAAAATTAAAAAAGACACCGATCCCAATGTATATCACTAACAAAAAAAAGCCGATACAAATTGTATCGGCTTTTAAAACTTATATGAAATGTAAATGATTATTTACCTTCATCCATTTTCTTTTTTAAGGCTGCAAGACCTCCAATATCACCTAACGTGGTTTTTTCAGCATCAGCAGATTTCTTTGCCGCTACTTTGATATTTTTTCTTTCTTGCACTTTGAAGATTGAAGTATGAGAAACAACAACTCTTCTGTATTCTTTAGAAAACTCTAAAACTACAAATTCAGCTGTTTGTCCTTTATCTAATTTAGAACCATCTTCTTTTTCTAAGAAACGACTTGGTGCAAAACCTTCTACTCCATCAGCAAAAGTTACTACTGCTCCTTTGTCATTCTTTTCTTTGATTGTTCCTTCATGCTTAGAATCGATTGCATAAGTAGCTTCATGTGCATCCCAAGGATTGTCTTGAGTTTGCTTATGACCTAAGTTTAACTTTCTGTTCTCAACATCTAATTCTAATACTTGAACTTCTAATTTATCACCTACAGTTACAAAGTCTGATGGGTGCTTGATCTTCTTAGTCCAAGATAAATCAGAAATATAAACCAAACCATCGATACCTTCTTCCAATTCTACAAATACACCAAAGTTGGTATAGTTACGAACAGTTCCTGTATGCGTAGTTCCAACTGGATATTTCGTAGTAATATCGGTCCAAGGATCTGGATGTAATTGTTTGATACCTAAAGACATTTTTCGGTCTTCACGGTCTAAAGTTAAAACTTGCGCTTCTACTTTATCTCCAACTTTAACGAAATCTTGTGCAGAACGTAAGTGTGTAGACCAAGACATTTCAGAAACGTGAATCAACCCTTCTACTCCTTGTTCAACTTCTACGAATGCTCCATAATCAGCTAAAACAACAACTTCACCATTTACTTTATCGCCAACTTTTAAGTCAGTGTTTAAAGCTTCCCATGGATGTGCTGATAATTGTTTTAATCCTAATTGGATTCTAGATTTGTTATCATCAAAGTCTAAAATTACAACGTTTAATTTTTGATCTAATTCAACAACTTCATTTGGATGATTGATTCTTGACCATGATAAATCAGTAATATGGACCAATCCATCTACACCACCTAAATCAACAAAGACACCATAAGAAGTAATGTTTTTAACAACACCTTCTAATACTTGTCCTTTTTCTAATTGACCAATAATCTCTTTCTTTTGGATTTCGATATCAGCTTCAATTAATGCTTTATGAGATACAACAACGTTTTTAAATTCATGGTTGATTTTCACAACTTTGAATTCCATTGTTTTTTCTACGTACTGGTCGTAATCTCTAATTGGCTTCACATCAATCTGAGAACCTGGTAAGAATGCTTCGATTCCGAAAACATCAACGATCATACCACCTCTAGTTCTACATTTAACAAAACCGTTAACTACTTCACCTGTTTCATGCGCATTGTTAACACGTTCCCATGCCTTAATAACTCTTGCTTTTTTGTGAGATAATACTAATTGACCAGAAGAATCTTCTCTCTTGTCTACCAATACTTCTACTTTATCTCCTTCAGCTAATGCTTGGTTGTAACGAAATTCGTTCAAAGAGATAACTCCTTCAGATTTAGAATTGATGTCAATGATTGCATCTCTGTCTGTAATTCTAATTACAGTACCTTCGATTACATCACGTTCGTTTACGAAACCTACAGTTCCTTCCAACGCTTTTTCAAATTCTACTAATTTCGCTTCATCAACAGCTTCAATACCTTGTTCGTATTTGTGCCAGTTAAAGTCTGCTAAAAATTGTTCTGGATTTACAGTTTCTACCACTGTTTCTTGTACTTCCGTAGCAACTACTTGCTCTTCAGTGTTTTTTGTTTCTTCAGACATGTCCGAAAATAAATTTTGTATCTTATTGTTTTTCAGATTTTTAACGATAAAAACGCAAAGAGTTGTTTTTATAAAATGATTTGTTTCGTTCCTTTTTTAAATCTGTTACCGTAAAAAGGAGTGCAAATTTACAAAAATCATTTGATTTTTAAGGTTTTAGAATTAGTTTATTATTCTTTTTATTGTTGCTAATCAAAAAACTACCTTTGCGTTTTTTAAAACCTCTTTGGAGATTATAATGGCAATGGATAAAAAAACACAAGAATTAGTAAATCAAGGTATTATGCTTCCGCTTATGGAAGAGTTTTATACAATACAAGGAGAAGGTGCGCATACTGGAACTGCCGCCTACTTTATTAGAGTTGGTGGTTGTGATGTTGGTTGCCATTGGTGTGATGTAAAAGAAAGTTGGAATGCAGATTTGCATCCACCAACATTAGCAGATACCATAGTTGAAAACATAACGAAACACGCCAATACCGTTGTTATAACTGGGGGTGAACCATTAATGTGGTCTATGGATTACATTACAGAGTTACTTCAAAAGAACAAAATTAAAACGCATATTGAAACCTCTGGAGCCTATTCGTTTTCAGGAAAATGGGACTGGTTTTGTTTATCTCCAAAAAAAACAAAACTACCTTTGGAAGAAGTTTACAAAGAAGCTGATGAATTGAAAATGATTATTCATAACAAATCAGATTTTGAATTTGCTGAAGCTCAAGCCGAAAAGGTTGGTAAAAAATGTCAATTGTTTTTACAACCAGAATGGAGTCGAAAGGAAAAAATGACGGAACTAATTGTCGATTATGTAATGAAAAATCCGAAATGGAAAATATCACTGCAAACGCACAAATATCTGAACATTCCTTAATTGATCGATGATACGCTTTTTACAAGGGCATATATTTTATCAAACTGCTCATTTAATCCAAGATCAGAATTATCAATTTCAATAGCATCCTTTGCTTTAATCAATGGAGAATCTTTACGAGTAGAATCTAAATGATCTCTTTCAACTACGTTCTGTAAAATTTCTTCATAACTAACAGTATCTCCTTTAGCTATCAATTCTTTATAGCGTCTTTGAGCTCTGGTATCGGCAGAAGCTGTCATAAAAAGTTTAATTTCAGCATCTGGAAAAACAACAGTACCAATATCTCTACCATCCATTACAATACCCTTATGTTTCCCCATTTCTTGCTGTTCAAGAACCAGTTTTTTTCGTACAGATGAGACTGCAGAAACTTTGCTCACTAACTGAGAGACTTCCAAAGTTCTAATTTCATTTTCAACATTAATACCATTCAAATACATCTCAGCAAAACCTAAATCTGCATTGAATTTAAAAGTCAAAGATATACTAGGCAAACAACGAACAAGCGCTTCCCAATCAAAATCATCAAAAGAAACCAAATTGTGATTCATAGCATAAAGTGTTACTGCTCTATACATAGCACCAGTATCCACATAAATATAACCCAACTTTTTTGCCAACGCTTTTGCGATTGTGCTTTTACCTGTTGATGAAAAACCATCAATTGCAATTGTAATTTTACCAACCATATTTATCGTTTGTCTAAGTCAATTAATAAGCTAAAAGTACTCGCATTCGCAGCAGCATGAAATTTAGAATATGCATAATTGAACTTAAATTTATTCATTTTAATACCAAAACCCAGTGAAACACCGCTAAATGTTCTCGCATTTTGTAATGCCAATTCACGGGCTCTTTTAAAATTGTATCCAGCACGAATATTGATCAAACTATCAGGAAATAACTCTGCACCAATTATAATATGTCGGAACATATTGCTTAGGAAACTTATATCCTCTTTAGTCACATTTCCTTCCAAATCTACAGTTTGATTCGATGGATTTGATACAGAAATATCCCATTGCTGCAAATTATCTAAGGTGCCATACCATTTTAAAGGAACATATTTCAATCGATAAGAAACTCCTAAAGCAATTTTAAGAGGCATTTTTTCTTGTATACCATTATAGGATTTTAATTGAGCTCCAATATTTCGAACAACAACAGTCATCGATAAGGGTTTAAATTCACTGTAATAAAGCATTGCGAGATCGAAAGCAATACCAACTGAAGTATAATTACTGATTGTAGTATTTATAAATTTAAAATTCGCGCCAATGAAAATATTAGAACGCGGTATGTTGTAAGCATAACCAAGAGAAATGGCAATATCATTTGCACTAAAATTTCCCGTTTCAACACCAAATTCATCAGCACCAATAATAGTACCATAATCTAAATATTTAATGCTGCCATGAAGAGTCCCAAATCTTCTCGAAAAAGTTTTTGCATAGGAAATAGAACCAATATTAATTCCTGCTAAATAACTAGAATAGTTTACAGATACTGTATTATCCATCGAAGTGTTGATGACTGATGGATTCCATATAGGTTGGTTTACATCATCCATAATATTAAGTGTTTCTCCACCTAAAGCAATCTGTCTTGCTGAAGAGGAAAGATTTAAAAACTGATATACAGATTCACCACCAACTTGAGCTAGCAAATTTTGAATGCATAAAAGAAAAAAAACACTTAAAAATTGTTTCAT
>CALSME010000001.1:2500-5000 GCA_943787375.1 uncultured Polaribacter sp. | reverse complement strand
CGTGTCTCAGTACCAGTGTGGGGGATCTCCCTCTCAGGACCCCTACCTATCGTCGCCATGGTAAGCCGTTACCTTACCATCTAGCTAATAGGACGCATAGCCATCTTTTACCGATAAATCTTTAATTAAGAATTCATGCGAATCCTTAATACCATAAGGTATTAATCTTCATTTCTAAAGGCTATCCCTCTGTAAAAGGTAGGTTCTATACGCGTTACGCACCCGTGCGCCGGTCGTCAGCGGAGCAAGCTCCCTGTTACCCCTCGACTTGCATGTGTTAAGCCTGCCGCTAGCGTTCATCCTGAGCCAGGATCAAACTCTTCATTGTATATTTTAATAATATGAATGAATAAGTTTCAAAAGAATTTTACATTATTTACATAATGTGGTTATTCTACTCTTTGTTTACGCTGTCAATTTCAATATTTTCAATGAACTTTTTAGGTCTTTCAATTTGGTATTTAAACCTCAATGTTTTTCCTAATCTTGTTGAAATGTTAGAATCGAACTAACTGACCTTTTTTCTATTTAACATCTAATAATTAGTGTTAAAAGCCTTTCCAAAATTTCTCTGAACGTCTTTGCTATTTATATTAGCGGGTGCAAATCTAAAACTTATTTCTGATTCAACAATAAAAAAAATTACTTTTTTTTATTTCTTTTTCCTACTTGGGAATTCTACTTAAACACCCAAAATTTGGGACTGCAAACATACTACTTGTTTATTGTTAATTCCTAATTATTTTATGGATATTTTAATGCTTTTTTTTAAACTAAAATAGTTAATAAAAACCCCTTAAAATTCAACACAACAAACAATTCAATGAACTTCGCTAAACCCAATAAACAATCTCATGCTTTTCTATTAGCGGCTGCAAATATACAACGCATTTATACTTCCCACACTACTTATTTTGTTTCTTTTTTATTCTTTCTTTAATCGCAGTTTAAAACACTGGAAATTCGTGGGTTAGGATTGGGGAAATGTCCTTTGAGCGATGGCCCTTCCATGCGGAACCACCGGATCACTATGCTCTACTTTCGTACCTGATCGACCTGTATGTCTCTCAGTCAAGCTCCCTTATGCCATTGCACTCTACGCACGGTTACCAAGCGTGCTGAGGGAACCTTTAGAAGCCTCCGTTACTCTTTTGGAGGCGACCACCCCAGTCAAACTACCCACCAAGCACTGTCCTCATCTCTGAGTTAGGCTCTAGATAAGCAAAGGGTGGTATTTCAAGGATGACTCCACAACGCCTAGCGACGCCGCTTCGTAGTCTCCCACCTATCCTACACATTACTTATCCAAAACCAATACTAAGCTATAGTAAAGGTGCACGGGGTCTTTTCGTCCCGCTGCGGGTAATCGGCATCTTCACCGATACTACAATTTCACCGAGCTCATGGCTGAGACAGTGTCCAGATCGTTGCACCATTCGTGCAGGTCGGAACTTACCCGACAAGGAATTTCGCTACCTTAGGACCGTTATAGTTACGGCCGCCGTTTACTGGGGCTTCATTTCAGAGCCTCGCCGAAGCTAACCCCTCCATTTAACCTTCCAGCACCGGGCAGGTGTCAGGCCTTATACATCATCTTTCAATTTAGCAAAGCCCTGTGTTTTTGATAAACAGTCGCCTGGACCTTTTCACTGCGGCCACGCCGTAAAGCGTGGCGACCCTTCTCCCGAAGTTACGGGTCTATTTTGCCTAGTTCCTTAGCCATGAATCTCTCGAGCGCCTTAGAATTCTCATCCCAACTACCTGTGTCGGTTTACGGTACGGGTTCTTATAATCTGATGCTTAGAGGTTTTTCTTGGAAGCCCTTAGGCACACTATCCACGCAGCCGAAGCTTTGTGGTACTATCATGATTCACCTAGTCCTGCGGATTTGCCTACAGGTCCAATAGCTACTCATTTCAACGAACTATTCCGTCAGTTCGCGGTGCTTTCATTACTCCGTCACCCCATCGCAATTATAAGAAGTACAGGAATATTAACCTGTTGTCCATCGACTACTCCATTCGGATTCGCCTTAGGCCCCGACTAACCCTCAGCTGATTAGCATCGCTGAGGAAACCTTAGTCTTTCGGCGTGCGGGTTTCTCGCCCGCATTATCGTTACTTATGCCTACATTTTCTTTTGTAATCACTCCAGCATACCTCACAGTACACCTTCTACGCTGATTACAATGCTCCCCTACCACTTGTATATAATACAAATCCATAGCTTCGGTAATATGTTTATGCCCGATTATTATCCATGCTCGTCCGCTCGACTAGTGAGCTGTTACGCACTCTTTAAATGAATGGCTGCTTCCAAGCCAACATCCTAGCTGTCTGGGCAGACAAACCTCGTTTTTTCAACTTAACATATATTTGGGGACCTTAGCTGATGGTCTGGGTTCTTTCCCTCTCGGACATGGACCTTAGCACCCATGCCCTCACTGCTGAGAAACATTTTATAGCATTCGGAGTTTGTCAGGAATTGGTAGGCGGTGAAG